>JABIPA010000057.1 GCA_018698675.1 bacterium
AAGACCGGGAGAATCAATTGATTCTGTCCTTAGGAAATTCAAGAGAAAATTAAAAACTGAAGGTACTCTTCAAGAAGTACGAAAGCGAGAATACTTCGAAAAACCTTCGGAAGCAAAAAAACGACGGGCGAAAGCTGCTGAGAGACGTACAAAAACTCAGCAAGATTCTGACGACATTTTCTAGATTTTTAAATAATGTGGTCGAGATTAAAATTTTTTTATTTCAATAAAACAAATATACTCGACCGGTATTTAGTTCGCGAATTTACAGGTCCCTTTGTGCTAGCCATAGGGGGATTTGCAATTATTGCTATCGTTGATATTTTAATGTACTTGGTTGAATTGCTTGTTATTTCTGGAATTCCTTTCCTAACAATGATTCGATTACTCATCTATAAACTTCCTTCTTTAATGGTTCTATTTTTTCCTATGGCTGTGCTCTTTGCGATTATGTTGCTACTTGTCCGAATGGCGAAAGATAATGAAATCACCGTTCTTCGGGTATCTGGCGTTCATGCTATTCGAATTGTCATCCCTCTAATAGCCGTTTGTTTTATTACAACCATCCTTTCCTATTACATCAATGAAAACCTCGTTCCATGGACAAATAGGACATCAGATATGATTATCCAAAAAGAGATAAAGAAAAAACCTCCTCCGAATATATTAGAAAATGTTGTTTTTAAAGATTCTGGCAATCGTTTTTTCTACATCAATAAAATCGACAAAAAACAATCTATCATTCGAAAACTTCTTATATTTGAAGATTCGCCTCAATACCCTAGAATAATCACCGCAAATGAAGCCGTTTGGAAAGACCATTCGTGGACCCTTTTGGATGGACGCATTATCGACCTCAATAAAGACGGAAACCTTGAATTCATGGACACTTTTTATGAAATGAAGATACATGTTAATCAAAGTGTGGGATCTCTTTATACACATCAAAAAAATGCAAGAGAAATGAATTCTGAAGAACTAAAGGATAAAATCAGAGTTAGAAATAAAGGAGGGTTGAGCACTCGTTCTCTTAAAGTTGAATATTACATGAAATTTAGCGTCCCTCTTGCTTGTTTTATATTTGGAATTACAGGGATCGCATTTTGTCTCAACTTAGTTCAAACCGGAAAAGACTGGTGGGGAGTAATAATAGCCATTTGTGCATCTGTATTAACTGTGGGCCTATACTTTTTTCTTGTTGCCGTCTGTCGAGCGTTTGGTAAAGAAGGAACTCTTGACCCATTTACTGCCGCTTGGCTTCCCAATATGATATATGGTGGGATCGGTGGCATGTCCACTTATTACTATTGTTACTTTAAATAATCATGTTATATACATCTTCAATTAAAAAAAATATTAAAGAATTTGAAATTGGCATCCAGTTAATGGGAGGTCAAAAATTTATGGAAGCCCTTGAACGGTTTAAAACCTGCGTTGACCTTGCCCCAAATCAATTAGCAAATATCCAAATAGCACTCTATAAAAAACTTCATGTGGATATTGAAAACCTTAAAATAAGAATTGTCATTTGCGAGCTTTATATTTTCAGCCAACGATATCAAGATGCAATATTAGAAATAGAGGATATTATTCAAATTGACCCTGAATATACTCAAAGTTATTTTATGCTTAGTAAAATATATTCCAAGGTAAAAGCAAAAGAAAAACAAGAAATTAAGTCAATATTTGAAACGGCTTTTTCCTCTGGAATCACCGATTTTACGGTTTTGGATCTTTTAGCAAAAATATATTTTGAAGAACGAAATGATTCAAAAAGTATTCTCCTATATGAACGATTATTGAAAAACAAACCTCAATCACTACACTATTTAAAAACCTTATCCGATCTTTATCATCGTATTAAAGACTTTGAAAAATCAGCTCAATGCTATGAAAAACTTTGCTCATTCTCACCAGACTATACGCAAGAAATCATTCCTAAATGCGAAGAGCTGGTACGTTGTAGCGACTCCTATATTACGAGATCTATCCTCATTAAACTTTATTCAAAAAACTGCGACATCGACAAAATGATATTTGAAATAAAAAAACTCATTAACATTCATCCCTCTGATTCGGAAGATATAGAAAAATTAATAAATGAAGTCTTACTTATTTTTCCAGAACAAACGGAGCTCCTTCTTCTTAAAGCAAAAGTTTTCTTTCTTTTAAAACGGCATGTGGAGGGATTGATGATATTAAAATCTCATGCAAGTCAAAAAAAATTCACTAGAGAGCTTATTCAACTATTAGAGTACCTCACTCTTCAAACAGTAGAAGACGTAACCATTTATGGGTTTGCCTATAGCCTGCTATTTGACTTATATTTTCAAAAAAAGGTTTATAAAAAATGTGTACATTGTATCGATCAAGCCATTCTTAAATCTATCAAAAAATTTGAAGACACAAGTGTAGATACGTATATTATTAAACTCTTAGAGGTATTCCCTGATTTCAAAAACCATTTGTCATTCCAACTTTTTCAATTTCACTTTAACAACCAGAACGAATCAAAACTCGATCCACTAATTCAGGACCTTTTAAAAACGGAGTTCGCATATAAAGCGCTCATACTCATGTCTAAATCTCTTGTTCGTCAGAAAAAGTATAAAAAGGCTCATGCTTTTCTCTTAAATGAAATTCATAGATTTCCACATGACAAACATTTGAATAATGTATTAAGACGCGTGCATAAAAAATGCCGGCTCAAAAAGCCATCCCCTTCTTTATCAAGTTACGAACAAGGCCTTATTCATTTGAATAAAAACAGCTTTTTACAAGCTATCGACAACTTTCAAAAAGTCGAACTTGAATGCCCTGATTATTATAAAAGCCAGTACTCGATCAGCTACGCTCTGTTTGAACTCGGTCGATTTGATTTATCATCAGATCAATTAGAACGAATTATTTCCAATCATACTGAAAAAAATAATACACAGCTCTCTTCTCTTCTAATTTTACAAGCAATTGCAAAACTGAATTTAGGATACCCTGAAATTGCACTTAGCCTGTTAAACAAAGCATTAGAAACACATACAAACCCAAAAGTTGTATCTCCCCTTATCTATTATGTTAAATCTGTCATTCAATATAGCTCACAAGCCAAAACGATATCTGGATGTCTTGACCCTCAACCTGTCGGCGACCAAAGTTCATTTTATTTCGTTAACGTGCCTAACAATGGGCCGACAGACACGTCGATCAGTTTTGCTCAGTCTCAAAATAACCAAGGTGTCGACTATTTCTTACAAAAAAATATTAAAGCGGCTGAACAATCATTTAATATTGCGTATAAAATGGACCCCTCATTAGTCTCTATTCCTTGTAATTTATCGATATGCTCACTTGCTCAAAAAAAATATGACGACTGTTTTGAATGGCTAACTAAAGCTGAAAAAATCCAAGCAGATTTTGATATCGTTTATTTAAATAGAGGCCTTTGCCTTATGGCCCAAAATGAACTAAAAGCAGCTAAAAATCACTTCAGACGAGCCATAGATTTTAATCCACTAAACTTGATGGCTCATATTAGCTTAGGTGATATTTATAGTATCGAAACAAATTTGAGAGATGCTTTTACATCTTATGACCGTGCATTCTCATCTCGTCACCTCTTTAACCAGCTTAATCGACGTACTGACCATTTCACACCTATTTCCAGTAAAGTGGAAGTCATCGAATCACTATTTAATTTACCATTTTTCACCCAATATATTCCCAAAACAAAAAATTCAGCTGGTAATGTCTAACTGTCTCTTTGCTAAGAAAATACGGCATCTGTATTCATTTGGACTATTCATTCTCGTTTGGGGAATCTTGTTACCTTCAATTGTGTATTCCGCACCTACCGATAAATCAAATATAAGCCAATATAAATTACCTGCAAAGCTAGTTGCTGATTCCATTCACTATGATTCGATCAATGACCAGCTAACTGCGTCGGAAAACGTATCGTTAAGTTTTTCTGGTGTGGAAATAAAGGCAGACCAATTAATCATTACCAAAGACAAAACCGTAGTCAGTACCAAAAATGTATCTATCTCTAGAGGAGACAATACATTTAACCCAACATCTCTTTCTTTTAACCTCAAAAAAAACGAAGTAAGTATCACCGACATCGCCATAAAGATTGACCTTCCAGAAAGTAAACATCCTCTTTATGTGCAAATTAAAAATCTTACAGACCTTCCTGACCTCAAAAAAGGAATTGACGGCGTTATCACTAGTTGTGAATTAGATCCTCCTCACTACTACGCTACAGCAAGTCATTTTGACTTTGTCCCGAACGAACGAGTTTTTGCCTTCAACGTCACTCACTATAATCCAATTCTAGGTTTTCCTTTGTTTTTATGGTCCCCAATTTATTCTTATGACTTAGGCACTCGGAAATTTATCTGGAATTTTCCAACAATCGGGAAAAAAGAAACTGATGGGTGGGGATGGTTCATTCAAAATACGTTTGATTATGATCGTTTAGATGGAAATGATTCCAGTCTCTACCTGGACTGGTTTAGTTCAAATTCCTTCGGAAATACAAAGGGACTCGGCTTAGGAATTAACCATCAATATAAATTTAATGACCATAGAGGAGCTATCTATTTTTACCAACTGTCCGAACAAGACACCGGTAATGTAAATCAAAAACAATCCTTCGACTATAATTACGAGCCGTCTCCATTTCTAAAAGTATCAACTTCTTATCAAAAAAAAGACGGGGTAAAAATTAATAGCAGAGGATACGAAGACAACGAAAGTAAAAAAATAATTTATAACTACGATGAACTCGGCAACAAGTTTTCAGCAAAAATAGAAGAAAAACAAAACTTTTTTTCTCCTCAAAAAAACTTCAATTTTAATTTTTCTAGAGAGCATAACAAACGCAAATATATCGACTTTGAATGGAAAAATTTTAATAATTATATTGGAAATCAGAACGTTCAAAATGGGAAATTATCATTATTAACACTTTTCCCAGAATCCTCCCTAAAAAATGATATTTTCTATTATGGAAAAGAATCCTTAAATAACACCTCCGACGCCATCGAACGACTTAGATACACATCGACGTACACAAAAACATTTTCTTCGACGATCGAATTTAAAGCTGTCATTCAATCTCAAAGCCAACTAGCAGATTTATCTCCGACATCGAATTCAAATGACTACGATATGTTCTATCGGCTTCCAGAATTCACCTTAAATGTTAAAAATCTAAAACTTAACGGGTTTAATATTACCCAAACGATGACAGCTGCTCGATACCAAGAAGTACGTCGAACCCTCGGAAAAATTAGAGAGTTTCCAGAAAATGTTGATATGGGGATGGAGCCAAATACTTACGCCTACAGCTCAAAAGTTAACCAATCCTTTTCAAAACTTCCTTTTTCATCAACCTTTTCACTTAATGCAGACTATTTACAATATATTTTTAAAACCCCTGGGAAAACCCTGTTTGAGGGAGATGCTTTTTACAAGGTCTCGTTTACCCCCTCTCTTAAATCTGAATTTTTTGGATTTCTCAAAACGTCCACAAATTTTATATGGAATCATATTCCGGACGACGCCAATTCTCCATTCAACAAATTCGATGCATTTACCAGTAAAAGCACCATTTCCAATCGATTAACCGAAAGTCTTACATTTTTCATAATTAGTGAAAAAATTGCATCTTGGACTCATACCGCTGGATATGATTGGATTCGAAAAAAACCGGACGGGTACACAACAAAGCTAAAAATAGCTCCAACAAAATCAACAAAAATCAATTTATCTACAGGTCGGAATCTAGAACTCGGAACTTGGAATTCGCTCAACACAGACCTATCCTACACTCCTACAAAAAATCAGTCCTATACATTTCATGTCACACAAGATTTAAATGAAGGGTCACTACAGAATTCTTATTTTACCTTAAAATTCCCTTACGGCGACGACCCTGACTATCAATGGTCTGTTCAAACCCAGTTTATTTATGTTCCGACCACATTTTCCAATACGTTGAATATTAACAAATACGAAATGCAAACCATTTCCATTGTAAAAAATGACCATTGCAGAACATTCAATTTCTCCTATAATAAACCTTTAGAAGAATTCAAGTTCTCGTTAACAATTAATGCATTCCCTAAAGACTCTATAGGAATAAAGAAAACCAGAGACCTTTATAAATTGGAAGGAATACTAGATGAATCATCTAAAGAACGTTTGTAATATTTTATCGATATTCATTTTTTTATGTCTAATTTTCATTGGATCTGGATGCGCTCGAACCGTTACAGAAAAAACGCCAATAATATACGGCTCAATCACAATATCGTTTAGAGAGCCCATTAATACACTAAAATACAATTACTATTTATTGTTACGCCATACAACGGCTACATCGGGCACAAACCCTATTCTATCAACACCTACACTTCCATCAGAGTACTCGCCTACTCCAGGATTTCCATTTAACGAAGATAACGAGTTTATTAATTCCCACAAAACAGACTCCGACGAATCGGGAATTAATTTTTATTACACATCTTATTTTGATACATGGTCAGACTATTTCATATACAACGAAAATGGGCTCACTATCTATAAATCCAACGACCTTGTGTTTGATAGCACAACGACCCAAAACGCTATCTACGATATTTCTTATGACAGTGGAGCAACTGCTACATTCAGTTCGTCAGAGTCAGAAAGCGGTTCTTACGATTTAACAATCACATTTCCAACCGATCGACTTTCAAATACGGCATCACGAGTATTTTTTGCCGCGGCTACATCTTTAAAGATTGATAATGACACGTCAGGAACCGGCTATTCTCAGGATATATTAAAGGATAATTCTGCTATTTTAGATATTTCGTCCGCCTTTAATATCACAAATAAAATTGTTGGTAACCCTTATTTTCAGATTTCAGGTGCTGCAGATATAATCGGGCTGGAGGCAAGCACATTTTAATTATTATATCTTCCTTTTTAACCTACTATTGCATTCATTTTTTTGAATATGGTTGGCTTATGCCTATTGCTCTTTTGCCACTAATTTATGACGTAATGGTAAGCGTAGATGCTGAATCTAGAGGATCGATGTTTAAGAAAGGTTCTCTTTTTGGGTTCATTTTGCTGGGTCTAAGTCACCTGTGGTTATTTGAACTCACACCTTGGGCGCCGACTACGGGAATTGCTCTGCTATGGATAGCATACTCTCTTTTTCTGAGTCTCTTTTATGGCGCTGGATTTTATTTATTTAGCGTTATTTATACAAAAAAATTACGCTGGTTAATATTCCCACTCATTTGGGTTTTAATTGAATGGATTCGAGCATATGGCCCTCTCGCAAATACCGTTTCTAGCCTTGGCTATTCTCAGGTGCTTAACCAAGGACTTCTTCAATGGGCGTCGATTGTTGGTGTGTTCGGGATATCTTTTATTCTAGTGTTGTTCTCTTGTATCATTGTTGAATGCCTAATCGGTAAACGCCGCCTTATATGGACAGCTGTTCTCATATTCACAACCGTCCTATGCACGAGTTTTAGCTATTACATTTTCTTTTTTGACCCGCCTACCTCGACGGGATCCATAAAGACCCTATCTATCCAACCCAACTATGAACAACAATTTAAAATGAATCCCAACAACTTCGATCAAATACGCTTAGACCTAATCATGCAAACTCGTATTCATGAGATACGGGAAACAGAGCTCATTCTTTGGCCTGAAATTATCACGTCTTCTTTAAATATTTCTAATTCAACCTTCCGAAAAAACTTAGATATCCTTGTCTTAAATAAAAAAAGGCACCTCATTTTTGGTACGCCCTTTTATGAAAAAGGGTCTTACTTCAATGCCGCTGTCGCATTCCCTCACTACTCAACAAAAGAATCTGTATATAAAAAAACAAAGCTCATGCCTTTTGGAGAATATTGGCCATTTCGTAGAGTATTCAACCTCCTTAATCTAAAAAACTTGGTTCCTGGCGCAGATTACACCCCCGGGAATACACCAACAATTCTAAATGCCAACGCAGCGAAAATAGGAATGGCCATTTGTCTAGAATCCATATACCCCCAACATTTCGTTCAATCGGTTAATAAGGGTGCAAATTTGTTAGTCACGATTGCCAACAATGCCTGGTTTTTCGACTCCTCAGCATCCAAAAAATTACTCCAAATGACTATATTAAGGGCTGTAGAGCAACAACGTTCTGTAATTCAATGTGCCAATACTGGGTATTCAGCGATAATTTCTCCAAATGGCACTGTGTTAAATAAAATTCCTGCCACCACAAAAGGGTTTATGCAAAACTCTGTATCTCTTTATTCAAAACGATCATTTTATACAAAATATTCCCTGGTCTTACCACTTTTATCTATATGTATACTGGGACTACTTTTTCTATTAGGATTGAGAAATAAAATTAGAAAATAACTAGTTGGCAGAAAACCTTCGTAACTGATTTTTAAATTAAAAGACCAGACTCCATGTAGAGTCTATGTTTATCAAGTAGGTCGCTTCTTTATGAGAAAATAACTTTTATGTTTTCTACTAAGCGTCTAAATCGTTGTCAAACGACGTGTCAGTATCTTCTTCTGGCATAAATATTTCATCGTAAACAGCCGCAAACACTTTTTCATCCATAGGGTTTTTTTCTACCTTGGTTAGATCAAGCGTCATTCGTAAATTCTCTGATGCAAATTCAGACACTCTGTTTCTCTGATTACTATTTAGTTTTGAAAAAATAAATGCCGCAAGTTGAGGAGGCTGTTGTTCAAGAAGAGCCGCTATTTCCACTGGATTCCTCATCTTTGGACCAGGTTCATCATCGTCTTCAGTACTTATTTCCGCCTCTGGCTGTTCAGAATCAACGATATCATCCGTCTCATCGTCAAAGTCATCTTCTATATCAAGAATTTCGTCATCTTCAAGTTCATCATCAATATCGTCTAATTCACCTTCAGCTTCATCTAACTCTGCAAAGTCATCGGACTCTTCAGAAGACTCATCCTCATCAGTATCTAATGAATCCAAACCACTAAAACTTGATTCTTCACTCTTATCAATTATTCGCTCATTAATTTCGCTCAAGAGGCCTCTATAGTCCGCTTCAGACGCATCCGGAGCACCTTCGATAGAACCAGTTAGAAAAGCCACGCTTTCCTCACTCAATCGACTCAAAATAACCTTTGACTCACTTCCGACTGCAGCTAGCAAAAGTTGAGCTTTTTCTTTTCCTGATAACATTAAGACGCGCCTCCAACTTTCTCTTTTCCTAACCACTCTTCAATAAGTCCTGCGACTATATCCGGGTTCTCCACTACAATATTTTTAACTTCTTTTACTTGCTCATCTGTTGAATTGTTTTGAAACACGTCCTCAGACTCTTCATCTTCATCAGCAGAATCATCCATAAATCCGGGAACAGTCGTATCTTTCTTTGATACGAATTTATTCTTAATCAAAATTAATAAGAATAGAGCTACCAGTATCCCTAAAACGATAGAGACCATTTTCCCCCATTTGGCAAAAAAGGCTTTCAGTCCAGAAGGTTTAGTTTTTATAGCAAAATCAGCAGTATTAATCGTAATAATATCTCTTTCTTTTACAAATCCTATTGCTCCCGCTAAAGCACTAAAGATTTGCTTCTTTAAAACTTCATCAAGATACACATCGTCATTACTACTATTAATAACAACACTTGCTGACAGCCGTTCAATATTAACTATTTCTCCGTTCTCAATTGGCCCTAGGTCAGCAGATATTGCAATTTTAAACGATCCATCAGGTAAAATTCCCGTAATCTGTCGCTTTGCTTTTTCGGTCAATCCTGTTTCATATGCATTCTTTATTTCATACCATTTTTTAATATCGGTAAAATCTGGAACAAACGCTTGCCCAAACGCCAGTACATTTTCTTCAGAAGGAGTATCTGTTTCTTCAACACCTGGTTCTTCTACGATTATTCCGGCCTCTTTTGCTGCCATTCTTTCAAAAATACCGGTAGATAAGACTTTTCCTTCTGTTGTAATCACTGAAACATTTTCAGGTTGCAAATTTTCTACTGCATTGGAAACAAGTTGAATAATACTAAATACAACTTCATCAGTTAAATCGACTCCTGGTCGTTTTCTAATCAAAATGGACGATGTAACGGGAGGTTGTGTTACCGCAAACAACCGTTGCTCTGGCAAAACGATTTGGACTTTACACGTCTCAATCATTTCAAACTGCATAACAGCCTTTTCCAATTCACCTGACAATGCTCTTAGGAATCGAATACGTTTATCAAATTCAGTAACACCAAGCGTTTGACCACTGTCTAACAAGGCATACCCCATAGGGGCTCCCGCGGGAATTCCTTTAATAGCTAACTGACTTTTCGCTCTATCAAGTTGACGTTCATCCACTGTAATTGACATCGCATCTGATGTTCCAGAAGATTGATACGAAATACCCATGTAAGATAAGTATTTTATAATTTCAGTGGCTTGTTCAGGAGTAACTTCAGAATATAAAGGCACATATTCTATTTTTTTCTTCTTTTTCTTTGCTTCTTTTTTAGCATATTCTGCTTTCTGCTGAGGAGACATAACGCCATTTTTTGTTTTAGGCGTAGAAACCATTTTAAACGCGAAAAGACCGCCTCCAACCAAAGCGACAGCTACGATAATCCCAACTATAATAAGAATACGCTTTTTCGAAAAGAACCCGCCCTTTTCAGGTTTTAATTCTTCCTCTTCGTCTTCGGTTTCTTCTTCTATCTCTTCTTCTTCAGCGTCAATACCTAGTTCTTCTTCACCCATGTTATGTCCTTATACTATCTAATCTATTACTAAAATCTAAATTGGAATCTGTTGAATTTCTTTAAATGTCTGTGTTGCAGTCGTAATTACAGTCGTCGCAAATGAAACTGCTAAGTTTAATTTCGCGGTTTCCATAGATACTTCATCAATAGACGCTTTTCCTTGAATAAACTGTTCTATTAAATCATTAACTCGGTATTCCATATTACTCAGACCCTCTAACGCATCCACCGATTTGTCGATTAATACTTGAAAGGGAGTTACTTCTAGTTTATTTGCTCGAAGTCCTTCGATATTCACGTTTTTAGGGGTCAAGCTCTCGGCCTTACTTCTCGCTCGCCGTTTACTTGGGTCAACCGAGTCAGTTTCTTGTTGGGCATATGCTTGCGCAATCAGTTGATGAGCTTGCTCATGACTAACTTTGCCAACTAATCCGTTAACTGATGCCATTAAGTTTGTTTGAGGTACAATATCTGCTTTTGTAGAAACGTTTTTCGCTGGCTTATTCATTGTTTCATCAAATATTTTCTGAAAGCTTAAATCAGGATCGACAGACGATAGCTTTGCCGAATTTAATATTTTTAACGGTCCCGAAGAGGAAATAGAAGGAACGTAGCCATTAGCCATATGATTTGCCACCTTTCTGATAAACGTAAATTGATTTTAACTTTTATTAGGGGGTTTGTTCAAGATGCTGAATATATTATTTCAACATATCCAATGACTGCTGATACATTGTTTTAGCAGTTTTAAAGGCCATTACATTCGCCTCGAACATATTTTCAGTAAATCCAAGGTCAATATATTCATCCGGTAAATTTACGTTAGGGAAGAAAAAGAAACCACCATTATCTGATTGAGGAAGCGACGGATCAAAGTATTTAGGAAAGGGAGCTGTACTTCTCGCTACTTCTTTTACCCTAACTCCATAAGGAGATGGCTCTAGAACAGCAATTTTCTTTGCATACGGAAGACCCGTTTCCGTTTTCAAGGTAATAAGGTTAGCAATATTTTCGGCAATCAACCTCAATCTAAATTTTTGAACAATTACACCTGATTGAGAAATTCGAAAAGCGTCTTCAATTCCTTGTGAAAAAGAAAGTCCATTTAAAAAAACAAAACTAATAATAATTGTAAATTTTATAAATCTTTTCAAAATTTTTTCCTTATTTGATAAATACCTAAGCCTTGATTCTAGCTTACTTACTTTTTACCTAACGTAGCGACTTGTCTCATTATACCAAGTTTTGTAGAGAATAACTTCGTCAGAGCACTGTGCTTTGAGCGATTCACCGTCATTTGAGCCATAAAATGTTCCAACATTACATCAGAATTATCTCGATCTTGAGGGACAACAGCATCAAAAAAACGCCTATCTTCTTCTAACATAATGGGATTAAATCCTGGCGTCGAAAAGTTGGCGACGTTATACGCGTAAATAGCCTGCTTCCTACTCGCATCAAATACAGATTGCTTAATTTTTTCTGTTGTTTCATCAAAAAGAAGAGACTCCATACTATCGTATCTTTCTGCGTTATATTCTTGCGCGCCAGTAGTCCCAACAAATAAACAAATAAATAATATTAAAACACCGATATTTTTCATAATTGTAAAGCCCCTTCTTCGGCTCGCCGCTTAAGACGTCGTTTTAACTTGTCTAATACTTTCATGTGGATTCTACAGACCTTACTCTTTGAGTACTTCATGTGTTCTGCAATTTCTTTTTGTTTTA
Source organism: bacterium (assembly GCA_018698675.1). Taxonomy (GTDB): domain Bacteria; phylum Margulisbacteria; class Marinamargulisbacteria; order JABIPA01; family JABIPA01; genus JABIPA01. The sequence goes on from JABIPA010000057.1 coordinate 12,529, forward strand.
ACCCCTTAACATAAAACAACCGAACAATTCGTTGTTCATCTTCTTCTAACTCATCAATTTCCTCAGTGAGAACAGAATCCACTTCCTTGTTTGTCTCTTCTTCAATGTATTCGTCTTCTGGATTCATCAACCCTTGTTGGTCAGAAACAACATCTATATTGTCCATTGAAATTAAATAAGAAATTCCTGCATTCGCAATCAAATCCCTTACCTCTCTTTCTGGAACAACCGAACCATCATTTTCTGAATATTCCTCAACAAAATCAGCGATCCTCTCTTGGAGTTTCTTTCGGTAAGATGAATATTCTGCTGGATTTCTGTACTGCCATTCCGTCCGAATCCTATCCAACATTTCTCCCCTAATTCTGTAATAAGCGTAAGTATTAAATTGAGACCCCTTGTTAGATTTAAAGTTGCGATAGGCCTTTATTAACCCCTCAACACCCCAACTTACAAGATCTTCAAAACTAATTACGGGAGGTACTTTTCCGCCACCAATAATATTGGAAGCTATTGATTCAACAAGCGGCATATTTTCCATAACGACAGATTCAGGAACTTCTTGTTCCTGTTTCTCTTGAAAAATTCCTTGATTTTTTAGCTGGTCAATATCGACCTGTTTGTTGTTCAGAAGAAATTTCCTTCATTATTTGTTTTTTAATGCCTAAGACATCTTTTTCCGCCAAGCGTTTTGCAAATTCTTCCATCATCATTGATTTCTGTTGCGAATACACGCCCATACTACCAAATTCATCTTTTTCATCTTCGGTCAAAATGCTCATTTCGTCGCTAAACAAATGCTTCAAAAAAAACTGTTTTAACATCATAACCTGAAACGCATCCAAGTTTGATTCCATATCGTTTTTTCCATTAGACTGCATCAGTCGAGACTGTTCGATTAACGTTTCTAGTTCCGACGTTGTATCTCCAAAATCCATTCCAAAAACTGACCCTATAAAAAGAAAATAAACAAGCAACGCGAAAAAACAAGCTTTCATTACATTACTTTAAGTTCGCCAATAAGTGCTTTTGCTTCTATTAAAGCCTGAATAATCGATATCAAATCTTTAGGACTTGCTCCAATTTCATTAAGCGAATTCACCAAACTAGACAACGTTGATGTTGGGTTTAAATAAATAACCCTAGATCCTGTCTCATCTACACTCACAGCAGGCTCTCCGCCTCCACCGCCGCCTATTAGACCACCACCGCCACCGCCGTCTGATATTTTAATCGCAACACTTCCGTGAGTAAGCGCAACAGGAAACAAGCGAACCATTTCACCTATAACAATGGTTCCTGTCCGAGGATTGATAACAATTTTCGCTGATGGGTCTGGAATTAATGTTATGTTTTCAAGTTCAGCAATTGCGGCAACTAAGTCTGACGATTCTAAATCCTCCAGTGGAACCTTAATCGTATTTGCATCTATTGCCTGAGCGCCTGGGAACCCACTTTCCTGAATGGCCTGAACAGCCTTAGCCACATTTACAAAATTTGATTCATTTAAAACCAATGTAATATTATGCTGGTCCGTGAATGTTACTGCGATTTCTTCTTCAACAATAGCGCCGTCCGGAATACGTCCAACCGTTGTCTGATTTTTTGTATATCTTGATTGAAGACTAGATGCCGACAAGCCACCAATAATAACGGTACCTTGAGCCAATGCGTAGGTCCTCAAGTCAACACCTTTAAGCGGCGTTACGATAAGAGTTCCGCCGAGTAAACTTGTCGAATCCCCAAGAGCAGACACTGTAACTGGAATTTTTTGTCCTTTCTTAATAAAAGGAGGCAACGTCGCCGTTACCATAACTCCTGCAACGTTTCGTGAATAAAACTCTCTTCCTCCTGGAGAAATACCCATTTTACGCATTAAGTTTGTCAATGCAACGTCTGTAAATACTGTCGCCTTTGAATCTCCAGTATTACGTAAACCTACTACCAATCCATAACCTACTAATTGATTATCTCTGGCTTCAATTATTCTGGATATGTCTTTAAGTCGTACAGGAAGAGCCGCCGCAAATAGAGTCGTCGTACACAAACTTATTAATAGAATAAAACTTAATAATTTTTTCATTAAAATAACCAATTAAATACTTTAGTTATGACGCCTGGAGCTTGCTTAGAACCAACAACTCCGGCTCCATTCACTGAAACTTGAGCCTTCGCCAACTGATGAGATAACACACTGTTATCTATTCGAATATCATTAGGTCTAACTATACCAGACACTCGAATCGTTTCAACCTCATTGTTAACTTTTAGTTTATGTTCTCCCACAACAAATAAGTTTCCACTTTCCAAAATCTCAGTAACAACCGCTGAAACCTTTGCTTTAACCTTACTTGTCCTACTTGTTTGACCCAATCCTCTATAATCATCTTGTCCCGCGATTTCCAATTCATGCTCTTTTCTGATGTTTTCATTTCCGAGAACGTTAGCAACCTGATCCCAGGCTGATAATAACTCAGTGCCTATGCTTGACTCTTTTCGCGTTCGAGTAGATGCCTGATGTTGTGCCGAACTCGATTCTATAATATTTATAACGATAATATCTCCAACAGAGATTGCTTTCGCTGGTGATGTGTAGAAAGAGTCTACTGATGACGTTTGCCATAAAGAATCTGCATTTAAATTTAGCGAGAAACTAATAAGTACTATTAATAACCCTAATATTTTGTGAATCAACTATTTCTCCTTTTAACAATTTTTTATTTGTCATTAAACTCTGAATGCGGACAATGTCTCCTGCCCTACCATCTTCTAGCACCTTGCATCTTATATTTAAACGTATGCCAGGTTTAACAATCATCAAATTCACGACGCTTCCACTTTTCACGTCCGGAACTGGCCTAATCAAAGGCTTAGTAAAAATGGAATCCTTCGGAATTACGAATCGAGACTCTTTTCCCACTAATTCTTCGATTTTTCTTACCCTATTTACAGGCTTCGATACAATACTTTCTTTAACTATTTCAATGTCAGATTCTTTAATCACAACATACTTTTTAATCAGATGGGTAGATTTAAACAATATACCCATTCCATCTGTTTTAACAAAAAGTCTTTTGACCTCAATAATACCGTAATATTTGTCTAAACAATGCATTTTTAAAATCGTCGTTCCCAACAACCTTGCCTTTGGCGCAATATCTAAATAAACATCAACGGTCCCTATCGGGAGTTCGTCAAAAACATCTCTGTTTTTTACAATTACCCGAATTGTCTCTGGGATCAATTCTGGATAATCAACAATAAGCTTATCTCGTATCCGCTGATAAACATTTCGCTCTAAGTCAATTTTGTTTTCCACTCCATATATCGGATTAAAAACAAAACAAATAAAGTAACTTAAAAGTAAAAGTTTACCTCGAAATGTCACTAGCCGTAGTCATCATTTTATCGCCAGACTGTAGCGCTTTAACAATTAGCTCAAATCCCCGTTGTGTTAATAACAAAGAAACGAGCTCTTCTACAATATTTACATTAGAAAACTCTAAAGATCGTTGTTTAATCGCACCAACGTGTTCTTGTCCTGCATTTGCAACTTGTGCTTCTCCAGAAGATTCTGTTTCTTGAAATAAATTCTGCCCTATTTCTTTCAAACCTGCTGGATTATGGAATGTTCCAAGTAATATTTGACCTACTTCTCTAGGATTAGGTTCATTATTTAATCGAACATAAAAACGACCTTCTCTATCAATTGAAATTTCAGTCGTTCCATTTGGTATACGAATTGAAGGCTCAAGAGGATGTCCATTTGCATCCAAAACGTTTCCTTCTTGATCTTGATGAAAGTTTCCAGCTCGTGTATATCCCATTGTTCCATCAGGAAGTCTTACTTGAAATAATCCGTTACCTTCAATGGCCATATCTAACGGTTGATTCGTTATTTCGATTGTTCCTTGTGAAAAATCTTTTTTAACCTCAGCAATCCGAACACCAGTTCCATACGTAATATATTTTCGACGTTTGGAAACCGTAGACGTATTTGATTCTTCAAACTCAGTTAAGGTTCGTTCTAAAATCAATGGAAATAAACTTTCCATTTCAACTCGACTACCCTTAAATCCCAAAGTTTGAGAGTTCGCGATATTATTTGTAATTAGCTGCATTGACCGTTGGTAGGCAAACATACCCGACTTGGCCACAAACATTTGATGAATCATATAACTATCTCCTTGCTTAGATTTCCCTTTTTATCTGCCCCACTGCAATTGTTTATAAACATACCTCGATTTATTCGATACATGTTAATTATTATGGGGCTGCCAACTGCACAGCTGACCCCATTAGTTTAATAACCATTTTAGCGGCCTTAGCACTACCCTCGTATGACTTCGACGCCAAAGAAATATCTCCTGTTAACGCTTTTAAAACATTTGACTGTTCTAAAAATCCCTGTCGAATCTTATAGTGCTCTTCTCCAACAAGTAAATCAGGTTCCCCTCCGTTAACATAAAAAACGGACCCATTTAATGTTACTAATCGTTCTCTATCTCGAAAAACCGCAACCGTAAACCTGTCGATTAAATCGCCGTCCACAAATATTGCGCCACTTGAGGCAACTGAAACGAAACCTTCAGGCAAATAAATATCTCCCGACTCACCAACTAAAGGAAAGCCTCCTCCAACGGTGATTAATCGACCATTATGATCTTTTCTTATACGACCATCTCTCGTATATCCTAACCCAAATGGCAATCTAATGACAAAGAAACCTTTTTGTTGAGACTCAATAAAAAAGTCCAGTTCTCCACCAGTATCTTCGACAGGACCCATTCTCCATCTATAAAACGGAACGGTTTCTACCTGATTATTAATATTTTGATTATACACACCAATCTCCACGTTTCCTGGGGTATATAGATTCATTGAATAAATAACAAAGTTGGTATAGTGAGTTTGAAAGGCACGCATTCCGTCTCTTGCATGTCGTAAGCCAGGGTCCAATACAGGTTTATTTACTTCACCATAATTTTCAGCATTACTATATGTAGATAGGAAGAAAGGAAGTGCAACTAACAGAATTAATCGGAAGATTTTTTTCATATTAGCTTTTCTCATAAAATAAAATTAACCTTACGCAACGACAAAACATTGCTCAGATATTACGATGCTTTTGATTTTTTTGCAAATTTCTTCCTTACCGCAGCACCCTTTTTAGACAATTTATTCAATTGAAAAACAAAGGCCAATACTTCTGCAACTAAGGTATAAAGTTCTGGAGGAATTTCTTGGGTAATCTCTAATTTCGATAACAAGTCAGTTAACGAAGGGTCAGAACAAAGAGGAACTTCATTCTCGGCAGCCACTTTTAGAATTTTTTCTGCTATCGCGCCTCGTCCCGTGGCAATAATCTTTGGAGCACGATCTTTTTCTACGTCGTAATTAATAGCAACCGCGTGTAATTTTTCACGTTTAGGTAAATCTAAATCTTCGACATACCATCGAATTTTCTTTTTTGATGATGGTTTTTGTTTTGCAGGAACCAAAGGTCCTTTTTGTTTAGCCTTTGCTTCTTTTTTAACAGGGGGGTTCGTTTCTTTCTTTTCGGATGCTAAATTGGAATCACCTTGATTGGCCATTATATCTCTGCCCTCACACGTGAAAGATTATTCAAACTATATGTTGGTAATAAATATTTTTTAACTTCTAGTTTCTTTTTCATTGTTTTTATATGAACTAAATCATAATTCAAGGCTGCCATTCTGTCTCTCAAGTCTGGTGAAATATGACGTACTAGCTGCCTAGTTTCCGCTTTATCCGAATGAAATTCATAGCCAACTTTATTTTTGTTAACGTCTACGACAACGCCTAATTCGCCCAACGACTCTGTATCAAACTTTAAAATCATTTTTGCTTTCTCCGGATCAATCCCATTTGTTTTCGGGTCCTTCTTGATAAGAATATCCATATTCGAATGTCCATCAACAAGAGGGTTAGGCATTTGCCAATAAAAAAACCGATCATTAACCATATTATATGAATTAGAGTTCATTGATAAAATTGATTGTGACGATAAACTATTCAAGAACTGGCTAACTTCATGCAATAACTCTTCTATCTTTGCATGAAGAACTCGTGACTGAGCTGAAAACAGCCCTTCTTCCGTCATTTTTTCAGCTAGCCCTGCTAAAAAAGCATGAAATGCCGATAAATCTTTTACCATTGTCCCTCTATTAAACTTAGGCATTTTCATTTTATTGTCTGCCGTACGTTTAGATAGCTTTTTGAATTCTTCGTCAAATTCACCCACTATCGATGCCAATCCAGCAAATAGTCCTTTAGAAAACAATTCTTCGGTGTGTTGAAAAATTTGTGAAAAGCTTTTCATAGCAATTCTTAGGTTTTCCAAATTTTTAGAAAAATTCGCCTCTTTAGATAAAAATGCCGTTAAAATATCAACACTTTTTGACGCGTCAGCAAGCCCTTTTGAAAACGAAACAACTGCTGATTCGACAGACTTTGGATTATTCTTTCCTTTTACCATCTTAGAAATGATGTCAAAAACTTCTTCTGAAGCAGGAACACCATGATGAATCATAGAAAAAATTAACGACTTATTTTCCTTAGACGGCTGTTTCCCAATCTTTAATAATTGGTCAATAATATCCGATTCTGTCATTTTTCGAGCAATATTCTGATACGGTTTTTGAGGTTGTTCGGCCTTGTTCTCGGAGATACCGGTTTTATCTACAGCAGTACTAGATGCCGGAGCACTGACGTTCCGGTTAACTGATCCAGCTTCTTCTACAGATTTTGAACCATTTACTACTTTACCAAATGGATGCTCTGGTAAACCTTTTCGATATCCTACACCTTCCATAACAAACTCCTTCCCTGAATCTTTTTATTAACTATCAATATATATATCGAGTTTTTTACGATTTTTCTTGTAAAACTGGCTCTAATGCATGCACAAACTTCTCTTGAATCGATGGATGAATCAAGTCTCCGGCTTCCAATTTCGTCGGAAACTCCAAAATTTGTCGCCCAGTATCTATATCTCCATTTTTTGTGTAAGACATAGCTAAACCGAATACCCATTGCCAAATTTCGTTTGAACGAGAGTAATAAATTGCCGTTTTAAAATGATGAATTGCTTTTTCAAAATTTCCTAAAACAATACTCGATAATCCGATACTTGCGTGTGCGATAGAATCATTTTCACAAAATTCTAATACCTTATCAAAGTATGTCAACGCTTCATCATGATTATTAATTTTTTGATAAACCCAACCTTTAATCATAAATGCATCTACGCCTAAATCCTTATGCCTGTGAATTAACTTATTTGCCATTTCCAATGCTTTTTCATTGTGGTCTTCCGCAAACAATTGGAGAGCTACTGTTTTTAAAAAGTAATAATCTTCTCTTTCGTCACTCGATAGTAACTTAGATATTTTTGCTAACTTCTCAACATAATTTAGTTCATTTTCTGCAGATATTTCTTCGATCTTGTTTGATACATCGCTAAAGTCGAACGTACTAAACAATGCCTCAAAGCGTTCTCTTAAGTCCTCAGAAACAGACCCTTTTGCAATAATCATATCCTGAGTTTGGTCTAGTTCATGTTCGGTAATTATGCTTTCGCCGTTACATTCTTTTACAAAATGAGAAACTAATGGAAAACAAACAGAGCAAAATTGAGTGACACCGTAAGATGTCATTAAATTTATCGGTTCGTATTTGACTACTTCATTTGAAAAACCAAAATCGCTTGCAAAATAAAGTCCATTCTCGGAAAGATTATCCATTACAGTTTTAATATGAGTGAATATTTCTGAGCAATAATTGAAGGTGTATTCCGCAGGAGTTTTAATTGTATTCATAAACCGAGAGAGTCTGTCTCTATCTGTCTCAGTCAAATCAGTAACGGATTCAATTGGAATTGATGTAAATTCTTCCTCTAAAACAGAGCCTAATCTTGAGAAAAGAACATTGTGGTCGTCTCTTAAATTAGATATCAATTCGGAAATGCCTTTTGTATCCAACACCACGGGGATGTCTTGAGTCGTATCTAACAACTGCGCATCTTCTTTAATTTTGGTAGAAACCTGAAGCTCAAATAATTCACCATTTTTCACATGGAAATGGCGACTTCTAAATGAATCGATTAAATTACAGCTAAATGCAAATAAAAAATTGTCCCATGTCCCAGTAATTTCTGCGGCATCCATTTCTTCAAATTTAATTCGCCCGTCATGTCGTGAGAAGGCCTGACTATTTTCTAACGGATTCAACATTTTTCTATCAATATCAATAAGTTTTAAGGTTGTTAAATCGTACACATCGTTGTTTGTTTCTTTAAGAATATCCATAAAATGAAGCGACAAAAACCCTAATCCTGGACCAAATTCTGCGACAGTAATTGGAACTCTTTTTTCTTCAACTCGTGACAAAAATACGTCGACTAATTTCTTTGCAAATAACCGTCCGCCTCTAAGAGAAAACGGAACGCCTTCTAAAAAAATTGCGCCGGGGCCCCATGCCCATGCTTGATCTGCTAATCTCATTTTTAGTGATTTTGAACGTGGAACTGTATTTTGTACTAACATAAACTCTCCGTGTGTTTTTTTACCATTTCATTATACCCGTGCTTTATTCGAGCACTTACCTGTCTAGACGCTAACTCTGGAAATTCATTGACCGTTTTAACAAAAATTACGCCCCCAATGGAATTGGTAAGAAATATTTCGTCAAAATGTGAAATATCATTTAAAAATACTTCTTGGACTAAACAATCTACTCCAAATGCTCCTCTATTTTTAATTATAAAATCGGAAACAATTCCAGGAACAATACAAGGCGATTTTGGGGCAAACAAACAATTCCCTTTTACAAAAAATACATTTGTAGTCGGCGTCTCTAAAATCTGTTTTTTATCATCAAAAAGAATCACATCGTCGTAACCCTTACTCAATTTTTTCTCCAACATGTTTTTCATACACGCCATTGTTTTCAAGCTATCCATTTTTATTCTCTGAATAGACTCTTCTCGTATCGCTATTTCTAATGGATCACTATAATAATCCGTACTTAATGTTCGAACGACAGCTAACAAACGATGCCCTCCAAACCGAATACTAGATAAATTTTCTTGTCTATCACCTGGGGTTAAATATAAATTTAATATCCCAGATTCAACATTGTTTTTCTCAATCAATTGGTTAATGCTTTTACGAATTTCTTGGACGGAATAAGGGAGGGTGAAATCCAAAATAATCGTACCTTTTTGCATTCGACTAATATGCTCTTCCAAAAATATAGGCTGTCTATTTTGAATGAGAATTGTTTCGAACAAGCCGTATCCATACATAAAACCAAAGTCAGAATGTAAGGCAGGAATTTCTGTTTCTGAGACAATATTTAAATTAAGAGAACAATAAGGAAATACAGACATATCTCTTATTCTATCCTAAACTCAGGTAATTAGAAAATAAATTTAGGCATCATTTATAAGGTCTAAAAAAACCGATGCCTTTAACATGGATTCCTCCCATTCTAGCTCTGGTTCAGAATCGGAAACGACCCCGCCTCCAGCATGAAAGAAAGCGACTCCATTTTTGGTATACATGATCCGAATCCCTATATTTAGCTCACACTTTTTGTTTAAGCCAATATATCCCAACGACCCCGTATACCATCGTCTTGGACATGTCTCCAATTGACTCAATATCTCAATAGCCTTCTTTTTGGGAGCGCCTGTTATTGATCCCCCTGGCGACATTGAAAGAATGACATCCATTATCGTTAAATCCTCTTTGAGGGTTCCTTTGATATGGGAAACAAGATGATGCAAATATGCAAACGATTCTAGTTGAATTAATTTGGTTACATGTACTGTACCCATTTTACAAACTTGTCCTAAATCATTTCTTTCTAAATCTGTAATCATCAGAAGCTCTGCTCTATTTTTTTTGGATGATATTAATTCTGCTCTGTTCTTATCATCTTTCTTTTTTTCGATGTCCGATTTTATCGTTCCTTTTATAGGGCTCGTTAAAATAGTGAGTCCGTCAATTTTTATAAATCGTTCTGGAGATGTTGAGAGAATTGTTTCATCGCCATATTTTATTAAAGCCCCGAATGGCATTTCTAATTTTTCTCTTATAGACGGATATACGTCTTCTAGATTTCCGTTAATTTCTGCTGAAAATTTTTGGGTGAAGTTTGCTTGGTAAATATCACCCTCTTTAATTCGGGATTTCACATTTTTTACCCGCTCAACATAATCTGGTTTTGAAAAATTTGACCTAAGGGACTCTTTGTTGAAGGCGTCTTTTGTTGAGCCGCTTTGAGTTGTATTATCGTTATGTGTTTCGGATGCCGTCGAACTATTTAATTTGGATATTAGAGAATTCCTCTGACCATCTGTGTCTATGAAATTATTTCCCTGTATACCTTCTCGTTTATATTGGGTTTCAATTTGCTTATTTACCCAGCGAACAATAGCTTCTCTTTCGATTGTTATTCTATAAATCGACGACTCATTTTTATTGATGGCATAAATTTCATTATAAAACGAAAAGAAACACTCCGTCTCAGGCGATTGATTGCTTAACGACTCTTTAAAAATCCCACCCTGAGACGTTTTACATAACCATTCATAAGATAATGCGCATATCCAACCACCCAAAAAGGGAATCTGTGACTGATCGTTTATTTTTAAATCAACCAATGACTTATCAATTACTTCTTTTACAGATGTGTCCACGTTTAAAGAAAAGGCTCCTATTTTAAAGAAGCTGGACGTAATGCAGACTTCATTATTTTTAGATTCAACCGAAAAAATGGGGTCTACTCCCATAAATGACCACGAATCAGATTCGCCTGTGGTTTGTTTCGAATCAAGATAAAAAAATGTTGGGTTTGATGAGAATGTTTCGTACAGAGAGGATTCGGTTACCTGGTCGCAATTTTCAATTTTATAGTTTAGTGACATAGTCTTTTCACTTTTACGCCTTTAAAAATTTATGTCTACGAAATTATTTGGGTCAAAAAAAAATTAATTATCGGACGCAGTAAGCACAGATAAAAAGGCCTCTTTAGGTACCTGAACGGACCCGATAGACTTCATTTTCTTCTTCCCTTTTTTTTGCTTTTCGAGAAGTTTTCTCTTCCTTGAAATATCGCCACCGTAACATTTAGCAGTTACGTTTTTTCTCATCGCAGAAATGGATTCTCGGCAAATGACTTTTCCACCAATTACACCTTGGATGGCAACTTCATACATTTGTCTTGGAATCAATTTTTTGAGTTTTTCAGCCATACCCTTTGCAATGTTTCTTGCCTTTAAATCGTGGCAAATAAAAGATAAAGCATCTACAGGTTCGCCATTAATCAATATATTTACTTTTACTAATTTTGATAATTGAAAATCTTCAAACCAATAATCCATGCTGGCATACCCTTTTGTTCGGGACTTTAATTTGTCAAAAAAATTGGCGATTAACTCATTCAAAGGAATACTAACCGTAATCATTTGACGGGTAGCATCTAAATATTCTGTTTTCTTGTAGATTCCTCGATGTTCTTTTACTAAGTCCATCACGCTTCCCATATAGTCATTCGGTAAAATAACTGAAAGCCCCATATAAGGTTCTTCACAAATATCTATCATTTGGACTTCAGGGTAATCGTTTGGATTTTCTATCATTTTCTGTTCACCAGAGTTCATTGTTAACTTATAACGAACGTTTGGAGCTGTAATAACAAGTTCAATATCAAACTCTCGTTCGATACGCTCTCTTACAATATCCATATGGAGAAGCCCTAAAAAACCAATTCTGAATCCAAAACCTAAGGCCTGTGACGATTCTGTTTCATATTGCAGTGCTGCGTCATTTAATTTTAGTTTTTCCAAAGCTTCTTGAAGAGCAACAAATTCTTCGGTATCCACTGGGTAAAACCCGCAAAAAACCATTGGCTTTGCTTCTTTATATCCTGGAAGAGGATCTTTAGCCGACGATTTAGCGTCTGTAATAGTGTCTCCAATTTTAGCTTCATCAATCTCTTTAATATTTGAGACCAAATATCCAACTTCACCAGCTTTTAGCGTTTTTGCCTTTGTCATTTGAGGGCTAAAGTATCCTAAATCCAAAATTTCGAAGGAGTTTCCACTCGACATCATCTTAATCTTTTGCCGTAATTTAATCTCACCGCTCACGACCCGAATATAACTCACTACACCTCTATATTGGTCATAATGCGCGTCAAAAATAAGCGCTTTTAGTTCATCATCATCGTGTTTTTTTGGAGAAGGAATACGTTCGACGATCTTTTCTAAAATTTCTTTTACACCTTCGCCGGTTTTTGCGCTACAAAATACGCAGTCTTCAGGAGGAATCCCTAACACGCGGTCAATTTCTTCACTTACCTTATCTACGTCCGCGGATGGAAGATCAATTTTATTGATTACTGGAATTATTTCTAACTCATTTTCTAAGGCCAAATAATAATTTGCCATCGTTTGGGCTTCGATTCCCTGAGTAGCATCCACTAATAATAAAACGCCTTCGGTAGCCGCCAACGAACGAGATACTTCATAACTAAAATCAACGTGCCCCGGAGTATCTATGAGGTTCAGCATATATGTTTCGCCGTCGGATGCTTTGTAATAAACACGTACAGCTTGCATCTTAATTGTTATTCCACGTTCACGTTCGATATCCATTGAATCGAGGAGTTGTTCTTTCATTTCACGGTCGGAAACGGTATCTGTTAATTGGAGAAGTCGATCGGCTAAAGTTGATTTGCCATGATCGATATGGGCGATAATCGAAAAATTACGTATTTTTTTCATGTGGGCTAGTTTAACATACTAGACTAATCCTTAGCAGGGGGAATCACTTTTTATTCAGTAAATCTTTGTTCAACATGTATCACTCCTCTATCAAATTGATTGGCTTCCACCGAAACACATGTTCGACGGCAGCCTATTTAACTATGTTCCAACTTTTCATTTGCACTAAGCCCATTACGATCTACGAACATTTTTCTTATTAATTGGATGCGTCAATTCTCATAAACCAGGTATTTTGTCTAAATATATTACCTACTACTTCTTAGATCGCTAGTTTTGAGTACTCCTCAAATGATACACTTAAGCGCTATGCAAGGTGGCGATATATTTATACAAAAAGGATTAAAAGCTCTAAAAACAGAGTCTATCTCTCATGCCATCTCGTTCTTTCAAGAATCTGTGGATAGGAGCCCTTCGGCTGACGGGTATCATATGTTAGGCATGGCTCATCACAAAAACAATGATATTAGACAAGCTATTGATTGTGTTTCAGAAGCAATTAACCTCTCACCTCAAAATAGCGACCTTTACTTAGATCGTGGACAGTTTTTTCAAACGATTCAAAAAATTGACCTCGCTGAAAAAGACTTTTCTCTAAGTATTCTCTTAAATAAGAAAAATGATGAGCCCTATTTTAAACGTGGACTACTTTACCTTTTAACCAAACAATTTGATAAAGCAGAAAAAGATTTTAACTCTGCCATCGAAATTAACCCAAAAAACCCTTATTTCTGGGGTGGTTTAGGAAAACTTTTCTTAGCCAAAAAAAATTACCAAAAAGCGATAGACACATTAAAAGAAGCTTTAAGCATTGAACCAGAATACTTTGACGCCTTTCGAATGATCGGCGAATCCTATATTGGGTTAAACCAATTAGGAGAAGCCATCGTTGTCTATCAAAATTGTGTTTTGCTCGACCCAAATGCCGATGGACTGATTTTACGACTTGGTTGGCTATATTCTCAAAACAGCCAAATTGAACCAGCCATTGAATGCTTTTTGACCGTCGTCCAACGACATCCCGTACATTTCGACTCGTTAATAGGATCCGTTATTCAATCATTTGATAAAAAAGAATGGGAGAAGCTGGATAAAACGATTGAAAGAAAAATAAAAAATGCAAACGACGACTTCTATGATTATTTAACTATGGCAATTGTACAAGAAGCCTTAAACAAGCAAGCAATTGCCCTTCATTATTATGCTCGATGTTTGAAGCAAAACACATCTCACCTTTTTTCTGCGATGAGATTGGTCTTTTTATCTATAAAACTTAATGATACATCGGTATCTCTGCCTTTAGTCTCTCGTCTATACCGCGATCATAGAGATAATCCTGATGCTATCTACTTAATGGCGCTTCTTAAAGAAAAATGTGGTGAAAATAAGGAAGCAGAAAAACTTCTATCTTCTGCAATTGAAAAAAGTCCAGAAAATCACCTTTACTATTATCAACGAGGAAATATTTATCTAAAGAAAAAAAACTTCGACAAAGCGAAAGAAGACTATAAATCATGCCTGACGTTTAATATAAAATTTAGCCCCTGCTTTTTTAGCTTAAGTCGACTCTATGGGTTGAGAAATAGATTTGAAACAGGACTAAAAATGATCAACTTAGCCATAAAATATGAAAAACGTGCTGAACACTACGTTCAAAAGGCTAAACTTTATTTAGGACTCGATAACCTCGAACAGGCAAAAGCAAACGTGACAAAAGCACTCGCCCTCGATGAGAATTGTGCCCCCGCTATTCAACTAAAAACATTTTTATTTCCAAAATAATACATGGACCCGTTTACGGCCCTAGATTGAGTTTGTTACAATTCACTCCATATTATGATTAAAGATTACTTACTTAAACATATAGATGAGTGCAATCAAAAACGTATCCTAGTTATTGGAGACGTCATGTTAGATGAGTTTCATTGGTGCTCGGTCTCGAGAATTTCGCCGGAAGCGCCTGTTCCTATTTGTAGAGTAGAAAAAACAACGATTGTTCCTGGTGGAGCTGGTAACGTTGCTAGAAATATTCAATCGCTTAACGGACGTCCCACACTATCTGGAGTCATCGGGCTTGATAGCTCAGGCGATAAATTTATTGATGTATTAAAAGAATACAACATCCCAACATCTTGCATTCTTCAAAATAAAGAACGTCCAACCATTTTAAAATCAAGAATCATTGCACATCAACAACACGTTGCTCGTGTAGATAGAGAAGATCCTGCCCCTATTTCTAGAAAAATCCAGAACCAATTGTTAAAACAATTTGAATCATCTATTGGAGACCATGACCTTATTTTAATTTCTGACTATTTAAAGGGAACGCTTCCTGACAATTTTATTCTTAAAATTATTAAACTTGCGAAAATTCAAGGTAAAAAAGTTGTTATCGACCCAAAAGGAGATACCTACCAAAAATACGTTGGCGCTAGTGTACTTACTCCCAATTTTAGCGAATTCAAAGCTATTGTAAAAAAACCTCTAGAAACAGAACGAGATATCCATGCGCACGGTTTAAAACTTGTTAGACGCTTAAAATTAGACGCTTTATTAGTTACTCGATCTGAAAAAGGGATGACGATTATTAAACAATCTGGTGAAAAAATTGATATTCCTACGAAGGCGAAAGAAGTTTTTGATATTACAGGAGCTGGGGATACCGTAATTGCTGTACTGAGCTTAGCTCTTGGTGCAGGTTGGGATATCGAAAAAGCAGCCATTTTATCGAACTACGCAGCAGGTATTGTTGTTGGTAAAATTGGAACGTCTAGTACGACCTTAGAAGAAATTAAAACTATTATTCGAAAAGACATTCCTAAAAAGGCATCGGTTTGAGTCAAGATTCTCCAGCCGTCGCATTCTCTAATTCAAGCTCTGAACATCCCTTTACTTCGAAAACAATGTCTATCTCAGACGCAATTAAAAAACGAGACGAATGGAAAAGCAAAAATCAATCAGTTATTTTTACAAACGGATGTTTTGACCTTCTTCATGCTGGACATGTTACGTATCTTAGCCAGGCAAGACAACTTGGTGACAAGTTGATAATCGGGCTTAATACTGACGCTTCTGTAAAAACAAACAAAGGACCGAAACGACCTCTGGTTTCTGAAGAATATCGCGCTTTTTTGTTAAGCGCATTAGAAATTGTTGATGCCGTTGTTTTTTTCAATGAGAAAACTCCTGAAAAACTAATCGCTGAACTCAAACCAGATATTCATGTTAAGGGTGGCGACTATAAAGCAGAAGACCTACCTGAATACAAAATCGTTAAAGGATATGGTGGAGACGTTAAAATACTTCCGTTTGTTGACGGATTATCTACCTCTAAGATTATCGAGACCATTCTTTCTGAATAAACCGTTTTCAACAGTCCCAGATATTTTATTGTATACGAATATTTAAGCTATAATTATTTTAAGAAACCATATTTTCTATCGAAAAATCATTAATCCTGTGCTAACGACTAAAATGTTTAAATACACACGTACACCTATGTACGCACCTTCTATTCAAAAACTCCTAACTAATTCAATGCAGATTTCAGATAATATTCGAGCTACAAAAATAGTTTTAGCTCAAGAAAAATTAGATAAATTACACAATGAAACTAATAAATTTAAAATGAGTGAGCTTGCCACCTACTATGAAGCGGTAGATGTCCAAGGATTAACGCCTTCTTCTACATCGGGCTACTCCGGATCTGGAGATAAAATGTCGTTTAATGCTGCTGGGTGGCATTTCAACTTTGGAAAATTAGCGTTGTTACCTACATTAGGATTGAATCTTGATATACAGACAGTATGTGATATTTTAAACAAAGAACTTCCTTCTAATACTCCTCTTATTCTTGAAGACAGGGGTGCTGGTACAGGGGATAATTTAATAAACATACTTTGTCGTTTACAAAAAAAACATCCTAACATTACTGGGATTGGGTCAGAGATAAATTTTCCTTGCATTATTAGAGGAAAATCAACAATTAATTACTTAGATTTGCAAAATATTATTGATATTGGGTTTGGTTCAATAACCGCAATTAGCCCTACTATTTCTGGAAGTACAAAGGCCGTATTAATGACTAATTTACTTTCTGTATTAAGTCCAAATGAAGGTATAGAAGCTTTACGAAATGCAGCACAAAGTCTTTCTCAGGGAGATATTATTTTTTTGACAGTCTATCCTAACAATCGCAGAACAATTTTGAATGTCGTTCCTGAGTCTAGGAAGTTTGTTGAAATATCAAATACCAAAGAAGTTACTCACTATCAACAAAGTCTAATAACACCAGATAAATTAAAAGAACTGTTAGATAATACTGAAATGGGGAGGGGCAAAAACGGGTTTGACCCCCTATTATTTACAGAAGATCCTTTAAAAGTAGACGGAATGAATCAAAATATGACATTTTATTCTAAAAATGGCATTATATCTATTTTGAAAGACTTAGATTTAGTGATAAATAGTGATTTAATTTATACTGGAAATAACTCAGGGGATAATGTTGAAAGAATATATATTGTAGCGAAAAAACAATAAATAAGGAAAAAATATGAATGAAATATCAAAAATAGGAGCCAGTATAGCCAAGAGATTTATTTCAAATGTAAAGTTCCCAAAAACTAGCCATTTGCCTCAAAACTTGGGTTCCGGGCACCCTTCAGAATCATGTTTTGATCCTTCTGAAATAAAAGTAGATACAGATAAAAAGTCTAAAGTAGAACCAACCCCTCAGTTAAATATTAAACTTATTAATAGTGCTTATTCAAAGTCACCAAAAAATCAGATACTACCTAAAAAATACCATAACCATATCAAAAAAATACCAAATCTTACGGAGAATCAGATTAGTCACTTAACAAAAGTTTTAGGAATAGATTTTAACTAGATTCGAAAATAAAAACTCATTTTTTAGAGGTAAAATTTTCAATGATTAATTATTTTAACTTAAATAAAACTGTACAATTTACTTATGCTAGCAATATCCAGATCTTATATATTTAAACCAACCATCCAAAAATGTTTCTATTCGATACCCCAACAATGGAAAGATTTAGCTCGATTTAAAAAGCTAAAAATTGATAATGGTATTGTAAAGAAAGAAAATGGCGAAGTTTTAGAAATTTATAAAAAATTTCCTTCTGGAGACGTAACAAAACGAGTAGAGCATAGGTTTGCTTCGGTACCGGAACATGTCGTTAATATCAAAGAGTTCCCAGCTGATATAGTTGAAAAACTTTTTAAAATAAAGTCATGATAAAAGAAGTAGGTATTTTTCCTTATATTAGTATCGTAGTACCCGTTTATAATGACAGTAAAGGCATTCAAAAATGCATTGAACATTTACATATTCAATCTTATCCAAAAGATAAATATGAGATTATTATTGTAAACAACAATTCAAATGATGAAACTAAGCAAGTTATTCAAACTTTTTCCAATGTAGTTTATGCTGAAGACGATAATATTTAACCGTCTAATGCAGCGCGAAACAAAGGTATATTGTTAACGGAGGGCGATATAATCGGATTTACGTATTCAGTGGTACAACGATCGCTAGACTACTTAAAGTGTCATCTAGAAATGATTCCATTCCCCCCTTATACCTTGCTTGATAAATTTGAACTGAATCGACTATTTTTAAAAAAAATATAGTGAAAAAATATTTTAGTATTGGCCTTCGTTCAACTTATCGATAGAATAGGTGTTCTATATAGTGATTCTTTAATTATATAGACTTAGTTTTTAGGCGCCCGTAGTTCAGCTGGATAGAATATTTGACTACGAATCAAAAGGTCGCATGTTCGAATCATGCCGGGCGCACCACTTTGTTTTATTACTTAACTTTCTTTCAATAAGTACTCTTTTAGCGTAGACATCGACGGCAAGTGCTCTTCAACTAATTCAATAGCTGTATATCCACCTTGTAATTCTGTTCCTTTTTCAAAGCCATTTTTTAAAAAAGTAATTGCCATATTTTCGTAGGGACTAATATCGTATTCGTTATCCTCAGCTTGTTTTTCCATAGCCTTACTCAAACCAAATTCCATATAACTAGATCCTGCAATTTTGGATTTATTTACAAGAAATTTGACCGCTCCATCTTTTTTCAATCCATCGTAAAAATTTTCCAAAAACTGTGATTTTTCAAAATGCATTAATCCATGAACGATACTAGTTAATCCATTAAGCAGCGGCCTAACAATCTTGCTTTGCGAAGATTTATTTTTATCGTGGGTTAAAATAACGATTTCTAAAGTACCAATTAAATTTTTATCTCCGGTTTCTAAAAACGAATCTTCAATTTTTCTGGCAACATTTTTAGATGACTCTAAATCATGTGATTCAGATACAAGTCCAGTTACAATTTCCCATAATTTTTGTTTTCTAATTATCTTCTGTATGAGCTCTTCAACCCTATCGTTTTCTGCCATTACATCCACTTGTGATGGCACTGGTATTATTTTTTGTTTAATCATTTCTAATTCCTTTCCCCTCTCTTAACTAGCACTCTTCCCAGTTTGTAGGTAAACTATACTCATCTTTTAAATTTTTTTAAATTAGGGTATTACTCACATGATCGACACATTAAATGAAACCATCGCTTCCAAGATTAAGTCACTTCGAAAACAAAAAGGTTGGACACAGTCTGAATTGGCGTCACATGTTGGAACCTCTCAGCGTGCTATCGTGCGATTAGAAAAGGGTGAAACTGAGCCAAACGTAGCAACACTCAAAAAAATCGCATTAGCTTTTGGCCTTAAATTATCCATCGAATTTGAAGATAAAACTGCATCGAAACGCCCGTCGTGCGAGCACGACTTACCTGGACTACAAATGTCCGTTAATTCCGTAAAAGAAACCATGAAGGAAACTATCTCGATGTTACTCAATAGATAACATTTCGATTCAAAAAATAAAAATGAAAAAAATACTTATAGGTAGGGGCGATGTTTTAGGAGATGTTATTCTTGCTACCTCCTTAATTATGCCGCTAAGAGAAAAATACCCCACAGCGAAAATTTATTTCTTAGTTAAAAAGGAATACTTTTCATTATTCTCTTCTTTTGAGTACATTGATGGATGTATTGAAGACACTCTTCCTTATACCAGCACTTTAAAAGACGCTAAACTCTTCTATAAACTTGTTCGAACAATTAAAGAGCTAGATATCGACATCTTCATCGGCGCTTGGCGAGTTGAAAAATATGCTTGGTTATCCTTTTTATCTAAAATTCCAGTACGTATCGGACATGGAACAAGTTTTTGGAATAAGCGTCTCTATACATCTGTAACATCGTTTAATTTTTTAGACTTTTTTAACCATCAGGTAAGGTGGAATCAATCGCTTTTAGACCTATTATCTATTCGACCCAAAAAGGTAGAACTATCCTTACATATTAAAACGGAACGCCGGCCGTCATTCCAATCGGTTTGTACATTTTTAGAAGAACCTTTTATCTGCATCCATTTGGAAGCTGGCCTTTTACAGAAAACGGCTATGACTTCTACTTTAACGTTATTTGTTCAACATTTAATCAGTTTAAATACAAAATCAATTGTTTTAATTGGTCGTGAGCGTGTTAAACATGTAGCAACCGAACTGATGAAGCTATCGACGGATAATTCAGTTATATATGACTGTGTTGAAAAGCTATCGTTTACCGAAACACTCACTGTTGTTTCAAAATGCACATGGTTTTTTGGCCCAGACTCAGGGCTCGCTCATGTTGCGGCTTGTTATAGGAAGCCTAGCTCGGTCTATTTTTTGAATCGAACCCAAAGTCCCTTGGAATGGGCTCCTTGGACGACAAATGTGAATTTAATAATGGCAAAACATTCTTGTACAGATATATGCCGACCTACAAGTTGTCAAAAAACGGACTGTCGTCAAGGAATACTCGAGAAAGATTTAAAAGATACTGCGGTATCTATTTCTAATCATTTGAAGAATCCCGAAGATCTTCTTCCTTGTCCTAATATAAAAGAATCGTGGTTAAAAGCAGGGTGCTCTATTGGAATTATTTCCAAAAATAAAGCTTTCGTAAGTGAATGTATAGACCATGGATTTACATGTTTTAATATTGATCCTACGTTATCTATTTCTAAAATGAAAAAAATTATTGTAGATAAAAATATTAATGTTATTGTTCATGGCCTTGAAGTAAATCCGAGAAAACTGCAATTAGTTTCAATCTGGGCTTCCAATTATATTCATTTTAAACCAGTAATTGTTCATGCATCTAACTATATTGATTTTTTAATTATCCTTAAAAATAAGGTAATAATCGTTCCAACTACTTCCTAAAACTTAATCTTCTGATTCAGATATTTCCCTCCGAGTATGTTTGAATTTTGTTCATTTAGGGAATTACAATTTTTATAAGCCGTAACTGTAAATTTTATGTACGACTTAATTTTTTTTGGGGGAACATAATTGGACGTAAAAGCAGGGGGAATCAGATCTACCTTTAATAATATTGGTGAAACTGTTAAAAAACTTAGCGCTAAATTTATGAAACTAATTAGTAGCTTTATGCCTGAGATGAACTCCGCTAAAGTTGATTTCGCAACTCAAAGCAAATCCAACATGGCAGGAAATACGTTTATGGAAATATCCAATAATCCACAACAAAAACCTCCAACCGGTAAATTACCAGACGGTCCTAAAGAATTAAAAGAAATGACAGCGAAACAAAATCAAGTCGCGCCACAACCACATCATCCGACCGGTAAATTACCAGGCGGCCCTCAACAATTAAAAGAAATGACAGCGAAACAAAATCAAGTCGTTCCAGAAGAAACAATCGCAAACACAGGGAATGGCCCTTCAGTCCAAGACAGCCCGCTACAAAACTCTTCATTCGATATCAAAATGGCAGAATTTAGAGACCGAATTGGAGACCCGAGAGACTCGGATGCTTCATTAGGCGACGACATTGATGGCCTCACGGATAGAGAGTCTAGCGTGAGTTCTGTGGACTCTTTCGATTCAAGCGTCCAATCAACGAACATGAATTCTCAGAATGATTTATTCAATAGTCAAATGGAAGAGTTTAGAGACATCATTGGGGATCCCAGAGACTCAGATTCGGACGATCCCCCCGACCTCGATTTTAGTGAATTTACAGATCCAGGTCTTAACGTAGTCTCTCCTCCAGGAAACAAGCAAACAGATCCAGGTCTTAATGTAGACTCGCGCGCAGGAAACAACCAAGTAGACAGCCCTTTCGAGCAGTCAAAAGCGGAAGCATCCATGAAAACTGGAGATTCGGGGGAGGTATCAGAAGTTCAACAAGAACCAGACGGTGTTTCAACTACTGAGTCTCTTATAACAAAATATTCGAACGATATCCCAGCAGATGTGGGAAAGAACTTAAAAGCTAAACTAGAAAAATACACAACTCAAGACAAAGAGAAACCAGGTTACAATCGCAATAAATTTAAATCTAGCGCATTGCAAGCTGAAAAGTCCCCTGAATTACCTAACCCTGGTCTATCTAAAACAATCAAAGGTGCATTTATGTTTGGAAAAGTTCTTCCAAAACTCAACGGTCCTGAAAATAGAGCCGACGTTCTTGCTAAACTATTACATAACGACGGAGAAGGTTTGAATTTCTTGCAAGACAACGTCAATGATAGTCAAACAACCCTTAGAGGAAAGGCCTCAACGCCAAAACTAAAACAAGAGGCAGCAGACAAACTTTTAACAAAGCTCTTTTCAGGAAAAGACCTTGATAAATCAGATGCGGAGCTACTTCTAGAATTAGGGGCCAAATCAAAACAATTTGGTTAAAAAAGGAAATAAATTATGAACGTCGATATCCGCGCATTACAATTAAAATACAAACTGGACCATCAAATCAAAGTTAATGATCCTAGCTCTGAATCGGCTACCAATACAGTTTCAGCGTCGGCGGATATCATAAACGAACCCAATCACCTACACGACATCATCGACTCCTTGCAAAAAAAATTATCTACCTTACTTGATGAGAAAATTAAAAGCATGATCGTCACAAATCAATCCGAGCAATCAAAACAAAAGAAAAATACTTTTTATATCCTTCGATTCACCCGTGATAATTTAGAGTATAAAGACATTGAAAATGAACTATCTGTAAAACATGTATCTATTGATTTTAAAACCAAGCAGGCAACTAAAAACAATACGCCATACTCTGTAGATAGCTTACAAAAATTCAATAAAATTGTATTTAATACGCTTTACAAAGACATTAAAAACAAAATCACTGACGTTTTAGAAGAGAAATTCTAACCCATTACGTCTTCTTCACTTTAAAGATAAGTTTCGTTGCTCTTCGCAGAACTATATCAATCCCAATAGCCTTCAAAAATAAGATGTTTATATTAAAAATAACTGGGCAAAACAATATATATGGAACTCTTTGTACACATATTAGAAACTCATGGAATTGCAATTCTTATTGGATTAGTTCTTCTCACCATCGTTATTTACGACGTGTTTCTTCAAAAAAAACATGCAATACAACATAACTTCCCGTTAGTTGGACATCTTCGATATCTTCTTGAAATGATTGGACCTGAGTTGCGTCAATACTGGGTCGCTAATGACAAAGAAGAAATGCCGTTTAATCGAGCGGAACGACGATGGATTTATGCAACATCAAAAAATCAAAATAGCACATTTGGGTTTGGAACATCCGAACTCCTCTACGGAACAGGATATCCTATTTTAAAGCACTCTGGATTTCCTCTTCATGAAACGAAGGCCTCCTACGTTAAGAATGATAAAACAGGTATTCCATGCCTTAAAGTTATAGGAGAATACAATAATAGAAAACGTCCATATCGACCGACTTCAGTGATTAATATATCTGCGATGTCCTTTGGATCTCTTGGTTACCGAGCCGTTACCGCACTTAATAAGGGTGCAAAAATGGCCAACTGTTTTCATAACACGGGTGAAGGTAGCGTGAGTGATTACCACGACAATGGCGCTGATTTAGTTTGGCAAATTGGAACAGGATATTTTGGATGTAGAAATAAGAATGCCTCTTTTAGCCTAACAAAGGCCGTAACGAAAACAAAAAAATATCCAAATATACGAGCGATTGAGTTAAAACTTTCTCAGGGTGCGAAACCAGGGAAAGGCGGAATCTTACCTGCTGTAAAAGTTACAAAAGAAATTGCTGAGATAAGAGGGATTCCTGTTGGGAAAGCATGTATGTCTCCAAACGCACATAATGCATTTTCTACAGCATCGGAACTTATCGATTTCATTGAAAAACTTGCGGATGCGACGGGACTACCCGTTGGAATTAAATGTGCTGTTGGGCAAATGGATTTTTGGGAAGATTTAAGCAAAGAAATGAAAGATAGAAAACAAGGTCCCGATTTTATAGTTATTGATGGCGGTGAAGGTGGAACTGGTGCTGCGCCATTAACATTTGCTGACCATGTATCATTACCTTTTAAAGTTGGATTTAGCCGAGTCTACTCTATGTTTCAAAGGCTTAATCTTGAACAGAATATTGTTTGGATAGGTAGCGCGAAACTTGGATTTCCGGATAGAGCGATTATTGCTTTTGCGATGGGCTGCGATTTAGTAAATATTGCGAGAGAGGCGATGCTTTCTATTGGATGCATTCAGGCTCAACGATGTCATAATGATGATTGTCCTGCTGGGATTGCAACTCAAAACAAATGGCTTCAAGCTGGGATAAACGTGGAAGAAAAAGCTGAGCGTGCCCAACACTTTATTCAAGGATTCCGAAAAGAATTGCTCGCGCTTTCACTTGCAGCAGGCTATAACCATCCTTCTCAATTTAGTCCAAAAGATATCGAGTTTTCTGCTGGTGTAAATGTCTTTAGAACACTTGGTGACATTTTAGAGTATGAGAAAAAACCTGTTACCTTTACGAAAATGCAGGACTATAAAGCTACGCCATAGCTCTCATTAACTCTTTACCCGAACAATATCTGTTAAATACATCTTGAAACGACTCAATATCAAATGGTTCTGCGATAAATCCCGTTACTCCACATTTAATCGCCTCTCTTTTTAAATCTGGGCAGGACGTCATCATGAAAATTGGGATTGTTTTTGAAATGCTGCGAAACTTATTTAAGGCTCCAATTGAATTATAGACAAAGTCATCGAGTACAATTAGATTGATAACGACATCTGTTTTCACTAATGTACTCATCGCGTCCGTTTCTGTTTGTTGAACAATAAATTTATGACCGTAAACGTCTTCCATATGTTCTTTTGTCATCGGTTTATCTTCTACAATTAAAATAGCACCTTCATTTGTCCCTGTTTTTATTCTCATATATCGCCACTCCCTCGTATGATCATAGATTTTTATTCGGATCTTGAGAAAAGGATCATTTTCTCCCACGTTCCAAAATATTTATTTTATTGTTTTAAATTTCTCATAACTAGAGAAATCAAGAACAAAAACCCATAATATGAAATTTCATATTTTTGAAGAATATACACTATTTTTATGAAAATTGCAAATGGGTAAAATCTGTTATAACATTCTCTTATGAAGAAAAACCCAACCTTTGGTGAATTCATTCGATTGACTCGAAAAGAAAAGAGAGGACTCCCCCTTGTCGCTCTCTCAAAAAAAATAGGGATTTCTGCAGCCCAACTTCAACGAATAGAGGAAAATCAGGTACGGATTTACCCAGACGAAAAGTTTTTGGAAAAATTAAGTAAATCGTTGGAAGTAGATTACGAGACACTTGTAGATTTGCTTTACCACCACAAAACAAAGAAAACGGCTTCCGAATCTGGATTAAGGGATGTACCCATGATTCCTTGGGAATTTTTGAGTAATATTCAAAATATTAGCCCCGAAACAATTGCAAATGGGTATACTACTGTTCAACTTGAAGGGGATGAATTAGCCATTGCTGTCGTTTGTAAAACTGAAAAATGGCAGCCTTTTATTGCTGAAAATGATTTAATTATTTTACTTGTTAATACGAACCCTAAAGATGGGGATATGATTGTTATTGAAAACGATGATGGGGAGTATGACGTTCTTAAGGTTGCTCAAAAGGGGGATTCCTTATTATCGTTTCCGGCATTTCCTGCATTTCATCGGGTATCTGAGCTTACCGAGAAGGATAACTATAGTGTGATAGGGATTGTTGCTCAGATTGTTCGGCGGTTTCGATGAACTTATCTTCTATACCCCACCTTTAAATTCGGCCATAATCAAATACATTATTAACAATTGCTTACATCCGTCCGCAAGCCTATAAAACGATTGCTCCATACGGATTCCGCTAGCGCCTGGTAAAATTAGTCTACTTTCTCTGGCCGCATTTTCAACGACTTGAAGTTGGTCATTCCATATCTCAAATGCGGAATCAAATACCTTTTCTTTGTCTGCCAAACTATGTATTTTCTTTTTAATTTCAATATCTCTTGTTTCGTAATAGTCGTCTAATAAACGCTCCAATACACCCTCATTTCCTTCACCATTTTTCAAAAGCAAATCATGACAAAGAAAAAACAACGAATTTGTTCTACATTTTTCACCAAAGTCTTTCTCAAAGGAGCCTAAGTCATTTGATAGCCTCGCCATTTTTGCGGCAGAGACTTTAACATTTGAAAATAATCGTCTAAGGTCTTCATTTGATTCAGTTAACGGATCCACATCGCTATCAATTAACCCAAGATGCCGGAGGACCAATAATTGACCCTCGAAAAAAACATCTATCATCATTCCTGGTGAAAATTTTTCTAAGGCCTCGTTGCACGAATCTGGACTATTCAACCACGACTCTCTAATGCCCTTATCGCTAGCCTTTATAGAATCTTTCATTGTTTTCAAAACCGAATCAAAGGTCGGTAACATTTCTGATATAAACAAAGGATCTTGCTCGACGTTTTCTATCCCACAACATTCACCAAGCAAAGACATCGCCTGCTTCCAAAGCGTATCCGCCATTTCAAATAAACTGGAAAAAGCGACTCGTTCTTCTTCACTTTTAAAACTCATTTGTTCATATGTACTATTTCTATAAATTGACCCAATTTTATTGACGTACATTTCATTCGTTAACTTATCGGCACAATCATCAATTATGGCATCCATAGTTATTAAAACAGCTAACGAATCATGTAATAATTCAATTTTGGAACTATTGGATTTATAGTTATTTTGAATTTTAGAATATTCTAAGAGAGGATGAACTGGTTCACAAACAAGAGCTCTACAAAAATGAATTACTCTCAAATTTCTTTTAAATGTTTCCGGTTCTGGAAAGTCTGTCTTTTCTAAATATGCGTGATAAACATCATAGGCATGAAGAAATGCATTTAGATTCTCTGTATAAGGCCTAGAATTTTCGCTCCCCAAATAATTTCTTATATTATTGTATAATCGTTTACTACTATCTTCCTGCACCTTATCAGACATCAGAGATGACAATATCGGATGATTAAATTTTCTTTCTATTTTTTCATAAACACGGACAAAAGATTCATCGCTTAATGTGGTTTCGAATCCACCCCTCTCAAGAAGGGATAACGCAATAACCTTAAAAGATACACCTCTATTTCGCATAAACTTATGCTAAAAAAATAAACTCACATTTAAAATTCTCCGAAAGGGTTAAACTATAAATTAGATATGATTCGTTTGGGGGTACCCCTTATTACTCTTTAGGGCTAAATTAAATATTTTGTGCTTAAACCTAGTGACAATTTTAGACACATACCCCCATAATAAAAATATGCTGAAAAATATATTGAAAAAAATATCTTGGTTAGGAATCACCAACAAGTCATTATATGAAGATTCGAAACGGATAGAGTTCTCAAACCAAATATACCTTTTCCTTACGTTTGTCTCCTTCTTTTACGCAGCTGTATTTTTCTGGATTCAAAGCTATTACTTAATGGCATTAGCCTTAAGCACCCAATTATTATATATATCAGCTCTAATTCTAAACTCTTTTGGTAGATTTAAATGGGCCAGTTTTTTGGTAATTGCAAACGCGGCAACCGCAATTTATCTTGCGAGCTCTATAACCGGGAAGGATGTATCCGGACAAGTATTATTCGTCTTTCTATTTCCTTTAACAAATATGCTGTTTTCCAAAAAAGACAAACTATTAAAACGTATATGCTTAACATTTCCATTAATAGCATTTGTTTTACTAGAAGTAACAAATTACACCTTTTTCTACCAAGCACCTCTATCCCCACCCGTTATAAAAGCACTCTCTATTTCCGTTTTTATTATGACCAGTTCCATCTTATATTTTATGTTTCAATTTTATATCCATATTTTTCAACATGTAAAAAATAGTCTTAATCAAATAGTCTCTATATACCCATTAACGGAGCGAGAAGTGGAAATTATTTTGGAAGTACTAAAAGGAAAAAACAATAAAGATGCGGGTCTTAGTTTATTTATAGAAGAATCTACAGTTAAAAATCATCTTAAAAGTATCTTTAAAAAATTGAACGTCAAAAGTCGAACAGAACTTATGGCAAAATGTATGAATTGAATTCTAGAACTAGTTACAAACAGGTACGATTAACCTACATCGTATCATCAAGATCTAGACCACCCTCGTGCAAGACTCTTAAAGAACCCCTTCTAGCGGGACCTTCACCCTCAGGCTCAACGTCATCATCCATCGTTCCAACAACAAGGCCAATCAATCGTATTTCCTCTTCTAAGCCTCTGCCCCCTTGATGACGTAGCGTACCAATTACCGAATGCCATCGATTTGCAGTTAATTGTCGCCTATCGATTCGTTCTCTTATAGAAGCTTCTAGCCCTGTGCCACTATTATCTTCATGTATTTCTTGTTCAAAATCAGAAGTGTACGCAGCTGTTGTTCCAATAACCCCATCGGCTAAACTCACGGCTTCTGCAGTTGTCGAAAAGTTTCCAGCTAAACCAGATCCAATGTCTCCAGGGCTATACGATGCCAGCGCTGCTGAAGGATCTCCGCTACCCAATCCGGTCAAGACTCCTGGACCCGCTACTCCCGACACCATTGCTACACCGTGTGTAAAATCGTTTAGCACTTGGGCTTGAATTGCCATAATATCTGCCACGGATTCAGCATAAAAATCTTGTCCAAACTCGGTTAAATGGTCGTAAGGAATATCTTCGAACATAGATTTGTGAGAGTTTTCGACGATATTAGCATGAGCTACTCCTCCGACTACTTTAATAGCAGCAGAACCGACTCCAACTCCACCAGCTAACAAACCTAATCCAATTAATGGTAAGGGAAAAACGGGAGCTAACACGCCGGCTCCAAGCGCAGTTATCCACCCTGCCGTGTTTTTTATTCTATCCATTACGTCTTGGCATTTTTTTGCCAAATATACCTTTCCTTTTATTGTCCCGACCGTTTTTAATTTATTTAGAGAATTATTGAGAAATAATTTTGCATGGTCTTTCGCTAGCTCTTTCTGATCGTCTTCCGATAATTTATTGAAAGAGTCCGTATTGTTCGCCTTATAACTCGCTAATATTTTGGCTGTAAGTTTTGCTTCGAGCTCTTTTTTCTTAATAGGAGTCGTGAGTAACGGTTTTAGATTTACGATTCCTTCGTCAGATACTGCACCAATTTCTCCAAACAATTTAAATACTTCTCCGGAAATTTCTTTACTCGATGTCGCAGTACCCCCCCTTAATGGTGGAACGTTACAAAAATCAGTTGCTGCCATCTTACCTTTATACCGTCTACCTGACCTGGAAATGGTCGTTGCGCTATCAAAAGTTCGGCCTAAAGCAGCTCCTAAATCTTTGCTTTTTTTATGCTCATACAAAAATTCTATACCTTCTCCGATAGGCCCCAACAACCATTTACCTGCCTTCTTTAGCGTTTTCAAACCTCCCACCGCAAAACCTTTAAAAAATGAACCGACTGACTTTAAAACACCTTCTGATTTTTTAGCTTCTTCAACGCCAGCCTTACCCATACCAAAAACTTCTCGAATAGGAGCTGTTACCGGACTAAGTGCGCCCAATAAAACATCTTTCGCAACTTTTTTGACCTTAGCTCCATACATTTTATCGTGAACGCCATATGCCGATTCTAATTTACTCGTTTTTTCAGAAAGTGTTCTCATGCGTGATTTTGCGCGAAGAGCGACATCCATTACCACGGAGTTTGCATCGGTATCCATACGCCCCAACCAATCTTTTAACTGATCGACTGAAGATCCTGTTATTTCGTCTTCCCACAAATCAGGGACGACAAAAGTCTCGCCATCTCTCTTTAATTTTTCGGCGTCTTTTCCTATTTCGCTATGATCTATTCTTGCGGCCTGATCGGCATAACTGTAGTCAGCGCTCATTACTGAATAGTCCGCAAATTCGTTTGCACAACTTTCAAGATGAAATGATGGATGAAATGACGCCCCAAATGAACCGACCTGTTTAGGGTCTTTCATATTTAAATCATCGTCTTCAACTTGATGATTTTTCAATAATTTCACAACGTCCTTGTCGTATACGGCACCCATTAACTTTTGTACGAACTTAGACGAACGATTTAACATATTTTTAGTCGCAATTTCCATAAGCTCATCTCTTTGAATAAATGCATAAGATGGCTCTCTGGATAATCTAATAAATTCTGCGGATACTTTATCTGAGTCAAATCTAGGTAAGAATCGGGATGCGTCTTCAACATTTGAACCCATCATAATTGCCGGCTGACGAGATCGACTTAGCTCATTTAAGTTTCGCCTTACGTCTTTTAATAATTCTGTTTTTTGAAGAGCAGATAAATCTGATAACGGTTGCTTACTGCAATCAAGGGTAAAGTTATGAATACCCACATCTGGATGCGCGACGAGTTTAATCCGTCCATCAGGTAGCTTATGAGCCAAGCCAGCTTCAACGAGTTGATCGGTGATTTGATTCCGCATTTCTTTAGACACACCGCCATCATTTAAAAGAAATGTGTCCTCAGTAACCATTCCATAAGCAATATCATTTAATAATTTTGTTTTTTGTTCCTTTTCCGTCCCAGTCGGAAGAGTCACGGATGGAGCATCTTCACTGCTATGGAAATTTTCTACCGCTGTATTAAATTTTTGATGTGCTTTTACAGATCGAAAAGCCGTAAACTCAGCACCTCGTTGAATATCTTCATAACTATTAAAAAATTCCCTGATAATTTTTGTAGGATTATCCGAAATCTCTTTGACGTCCTTTGCTACTCTTGTGACTAATTTCGTGAAAGTCGTTCGAATTGGGTCTGACATCGCCTTACCCTGTGGACCATAATTAGTTTCTAAATCGTCTATATTATTTAAAATTGTTTTTGCTTCTTCAAAGAACTGTTTAGATGTCATATCTCCGTTGTAAAATTTTAATGACAGGTCTTGAAGACTATCGTCAATTCTATCGCTGAGACCATGTGCAGATACCGTGCTGCCAAAGGATGTGGAATCTACTCTACCGACTCCAACTCGTTGCCTTGCCGCTTCGTTAATTGCTCGACGTGAGGACGGATCTCGGTCTACTGCTAAATCTGAAGGGTGAGTTTCTAATCGGGGACGCTTTGGGGTTCTGGTACTAGGCTCTGCTGTTCTTCTTGTAAATAATGGGTTTACTGGGCCCATTGCCATTCTTCCTGAATTCATTTCCATACGTTCTTGCCTCCCCAGGTAATATTGTGATAATTGCTTATACCCTTTTTTTGGGATTTTTAAACTGGGTTTTGGTTTTAACTATAATTTTGATGAATTGTTTTTGGGGGAGAGTTGGACTTTTAACTGGATGGGATATGAGGGAGTTATTCCTGATGCTCTTCTTGAAGTTAAAGAACATCAGGTAAGGTTTTTTTGTTTATATTTAGTCTTCTTCTGAATCTATACTTGTAATACTCGTATTTGTTACGGTTCCGGGTTCTGCGACTGGGATACCTATTTGAACTTCTTTACCTTCTATTAATGCTGCATATTCATTTGTGTTTATGATTTCTGCTTTTACTTCTGCTACAACTTGTGGGTAATACGTCAAATCTACTGAGTTAGACCGATGGCTTCTTCTATATTCTTGCATACTGTATGCGCCTGGGCGTTCTTCTTCGATGGAGGCGGCTGACTCGTTAGTTAATATTGCTGCGTTATCGGTTGCGTTGTATTGAGATTGGGAGTCTGATGTTGCAGCAGATTCTTCTGTTAGAATTAAATCTCCTGCGTCACTAGTTGCGTCGTATCTGGATTGAGAATCTAGTGTTGCAGCTGAATCTTCAGTTAATATCGCGGCATTGTTAGTAGCATGAAGTCTCTCTTGTGAATCTTTTGAATCGGCTCTTTCATTTAGGAGTTGGTCACGTTGGACTTGGTCCCTTATCGTTAATTCGTGTAATTGAACGCCTGTTAGTCTTAGGTGTTTGTCTTCTGCACGGTCCTGGTACTTAACTTGAGAATTGGGTTCTACTTGGGTTGTTTGGCGAGTAGGGGTTTCTTTATTGTCTGCGGTGAGGTTGGGAATTGCGTCCATTGTTGTCTCCTGTTTTCTTTTTTTTGTATTGCTTGTTCTTTGTAAAGGAGGGGTATTATTTCAGAAAGGGGGTTTTGTTGCTAGGGGGGGGGAAAGAGAAACATGAATCTAATTCTTTCTCGTATAATAAGGTGCTTTTTTTCTTCCGTATGAGAAACCCCACAAATATATCCGTAAATATCTATAAAAATACACTGTTGCTTAGAATTTAGGATGAGGTAAGAGTGGCCATTACCTATTAAAATAGGAACTAGATTCTAGCGCCTATTAGTTTGTTCTAATTCAAAAAATATTTCATTGAATGCGGAATGAATTAAATTTAAATCATAATCCAAATTTATTTTTTTAAAATATGGAACATACAATAAAATAAATAGAATCCCAAACACACCATTTCTTTCCACATCAGTATATTGATCTGAAAAAAAACTAACGTCAATATCAAGAGTTATAATATAAGTAAGAATCGATATCAAAATTCTAATAATACACGTTATTTCATTATTTACTTTTTTCTCAAATCTCTTTTCTATATTATTTCTAAAAATATCATATCCGTTTCCCGAATAAATATATCTAGCTGTTATTGCCCCGTCTTCGTTTTTCTCCCCTAATTAAAAAAGAAGGAAATGAGACGAACAAAAGAAGCAAAAAAAAAAAAAGATTACTTTTTACACAATTGAATTAGTATTGAAACTAGGTGACTTAACACTAGTAACCCTCCATAAAATACAATTATCCCCGCTTTTGACAAATAGATATGATTTGCCCCTTCGATAATTAAAAAATGATTTGATCCAAGGAGTCCCTTTATTAAATAAGCAGGTAGACTAACAAGAATTATGCCAATACTAACCTGAATCTTTGGGATTAACATTTTGTCAACATAACTGTTAAAAAATGCTCCACCCAAACATATCAATAAAATTATTCTTGTTGTGTTTATCATAATTTTAATCAAGAACCAGACCTAAGATACTCTCGATAAAGATATCCTGCGGCATTGCGACAGTTTCTATTCAAAATATTATAGCGAGTCCCTTCCGGGAAGTTATTTATTGTTCTTTGTAGCGCCCGTCTGGCGGCAAATTCGTTTGGCATATGATGAATGATTTTTGTGTATTCAGCTCTATTTTGATAAATTTCATGCCGAATTGTTCCAAATAAATCATTCTCCGAATTCCAAACTCCCCACTGATTCCCTGAATCATCAAAATAATGCCAATGAAGTCCTTTTTCCATAATATAAGCATCCGTAACCCCAACGCCCCTATTATTATACATCCAATCTCTACCCCAGTCCTCCGCCTGTCGAAATGACTCAACGTCATACCCCAAAGATGCCGCCTTCATATCTATATCATATAGCTGTTGATTGTCTATAAACCCATACCCTTGTGCTAAATTAGACACGTTTTCCCCTATATAACTTACCCCTCCACTAATTGCCCCAGAGAACGCTCCAGACTTCATTCCATTAAAGGCCGCTTGGGCAACCAAATTTCCATCTACTTTCATTCCCCAACTCGTATTTACCTGTTGGTACGCATTCATCAGAGCGCCTTTTACCATCCCATCCATTGCTCCCGCTATCGCATACATTCCCATCGTTCCTAATAACGTACCTATTGCAAATTCTCCATCTGGATCAACATACATCAACGGATTATTTGCAGCATACACATATGGGTTTAAAAACTGTTCTGCTGGGTCTTCTTGAATGAATCTATATATGTCTGGGTCATAATACCTTTGATTAAAATAAAATACCCCCTCATTAATATACTTGTTTATTCTTCGTTTTATATGGGAATAAATTACTTGCTATGATACCGAAAGACTTTCATAAAAAAGAACTACTTTACGAAGATACCATCCGAATCATTTACCGGGCTTACTCGACACGCGATAAAACAACCGTAATTGTTAAAAGATTCAAAAACACAAAATTTTCCTTATACGAAAACACGATAACTAAAAATGAATTTACAACTTGTCAATTAATAAATTCTCCAAACCTAATCACCCCAATGTATCTCACAAAACATCATGGAATAACCCTTCAAATATGGGAAAATTTTAATGGAATTTCTCTTAAAAATTGGATTCAAAAAAATATTCAACCCGATCTCGACATCTTCCTTAAAATTGCAATAAACATTATTAATTCTTTGGCTACAATGCACAAAAAGGGGTACTCTCATTGTGGAATAAATTCTCACAACATACTGATTAATCCGAAAACTCTTGAAATTAAATTAATTAATATAGAACACGCCATTCCTATTATGGACAACGATCAGTTTGTTCAACCCCCTCCTATATTTCAATCAAACCTAGAGTATATTGCCCCGGAACAAACTGGCCGTCTCCATAAAAAGGTGACATATCAAACAGATTTTTACTCGATTGGAACTGTTTTATTTGAATGCCTGACTGGAACATTACCTTTTGAATCGTCCACGAAGCTTGATGTTCTCTACTCTCATATAGCCGCATCACCACCCTCTTCAGAAGAA
The DNA here is from genome assembly GCA_018698675.1 of bacterium. GTDB lineage: Bacteria > Margulisbacteria > Marinamargulisbacteria > JABIPA01 > JABIPA01 > JABIPA01. Next base: position 47,361 of record JABIPA010000057.1, read on the forward strand.
CGAAGGAAAAACATTCCCACAATTATTTCGGATATACTTTCAATATGCCTTGCTAAAAACATAAAGGATCGGTACAAAAGCGCTTTCGAGATCGAACAAGCTCTTGGACAATGCTCTAAAATATTAACAAGCCCTCAACTCCCCGACGGAAATCCTGTCACTAAACCCAATCAAAAAAGTACTTTTGTTTTAAGCAAAACCCTTTATGGGCGTGAAAATGAATTTCAACATATTCTTCAAACATTTGAATCATCGACTTCAGTCTCATCAAGTATAATTTTTGTTACTGGAGATTCTGGTATAGGAAAATCAAAATTTGTAACCGAAATGTGTACGCCCACCCTAAAAAATAAAAACTATTTCGCTAACGGAAAATTCGATCAATTTGAACACAATATTCCATATTCTGGAATTATAAAAGCCATGCGAATTTTAGTCGCGCAAATCATATCAGAAGGGCCTGATAGCATTATTTTATGGAAAAATAAATTTAACAAAGCCCTAAACACCAATGCCTATATTATTATTGATGTTATCCCTGAATTAGAAACTATTTTAAATCAAGAAAAACCTACTGAAAAAACAAATCAATCAAACTCTAAACTCACTTTTCATTTACATTTTCAAAAATTTATAGAAGTATTCACAAAAAATAAGATTCCCTTAGTATTATTTCTAGACGATATACAATGGGCAGATAATGAATCACTTTCCGTATTAGAATATTTATTAATCCACAAACGAAATAAAAACCTTCTTATTATAGGCACATATAGGGAAAGTGAAATTTATTCAGAATCCCCAGTTTCTAACTTTATTATCAACATAAAAAAAACGAAGGTCCCATCAAAAACAATTAAACTTAGAGGTATATCCGTTTTAGATATTGAACATCTCATTACTCAATCAATTACTTGTAATTCATCAAAAATAACAGCTCTTGCAAAACTAGTTCATAAAAAAACTCAGGGAAATCCATTTTTTGTGCATCAATTTTTAAATCACTTGCACAGAGAATCTTTATTAACCTTTAACTACATAGACTCCGTTTGGGAATGGGACCTTAAAAAAATTAAAACACTATCGGTTACTGACAACGTTGTTAAATTGGTAACAAAAAAAATATCTCTCCTAAATCCAAAAACCCAAACTGTCCTCAAAATGGCAGCCTGTATCGGAAGTACATTCGATATCGAAACACTATTTAACATTTCGAATCAAAGCAATAAAAATACGTACCAACGCCTTATCGAAGCCATTGATTCTTCGTATTTAGTTCCCCTATCTGACAAACCTCATGAATTAAATTCAATCGTTTGGAATGATCATAATATGGACTGGTCGGGATTAAATTTCGAATGCAGTTTTTTACACGACAAAGTATACGAATCCGTCTACAAATTATTAACTCCCCTTGAAAAAGAATCATACCACTATAAAATAGGACTTTATTGGCTAAAGCACCACGAGAACACAAGGATGATCGACATAGTCAATCACTTGAATAAAGGCAATAAACTGTCTCTGTCTATCGGAAATGAAAAACTATCAATCCTCAACTTCCAAGCTGGCACTAAAGCAAAAGAAAATGGAGCCTATATAAAAGCATATGAATTCTATAATTCAGGACTTCAATATTTACCTTCAAATAGATGGAACGCATACTATTCACTTACATTTAAATTATGCTCTGGAAAAGCTACGAGTTCTTTTCTACAAGGAAAATATAAAAAATCAGAGTCCGAGTTCAGTGAGATCATCGACCGATGCAAATCAAACCTCGACATAGCGCAAGTTTATAATACTAAATTAACTCTATATCTTAACGAAAATAGACCGATAGATGCATACAAATCTGGAAAAACAGCACTACGTTTTCTAAACGTAACCATCACATCGACTCCAAAATTATGGAAAATATTAATAGAGTTTATAAAATCAAAAATCAATCTTCCTAAAAAGTTTATGGCTACAGAACTTAACAAGTTTCCCGAAACAAAAAATAAAGAAATACAACTAATTATTAAAATTCTTATGGATTTAACGGCTCCAGCCTACTATCTAGATAAAAACCTATTTGCCCTAATATGTTTAAAGACCGTCAATATATCCAAAACACATGGAAATGCTTCAGCATCCGCCCATGCCTACGTAACATATGGAAGCTTACTTGGATCTATTTTTAACGACTACTCTCTTGGATATAAATTTGGAATCCTATCTCTAAATCTGAATAAAAAATTTAATGATAAAATCCTGGCCAGTAAAATTAATTTTATTTTTGGGGCATTAATTAACCATTGGACTCAACCTGCAAGAACAAGTTTGAAATATTTTGTGGAAGGATACAAATATGGGGTCCAATTTGGTGACTATACCTACAGTGGGTACTCGGCTCTTTACTTCATAATTTTCCAGTTTTATCTTGGCAATCCTATCCCTGAAGTAGTTAATACGATTGAAAAATATTCTTCCTTTTTGAAAAGTGCCAAGGATGAAAGTGTCATCTGGAGTGTGAAACTAATAGAAGACTATTACTCAATTTTGATCGGGACCTTCAAAGAATTCGATCACACCCTCTATATTGAAAAAATTAAATACATCCAAGTTCAAGTCACCTGGGCCCAATACCTACTATTCAACATGCAAATCAACTTCCTATTCGGCGACTATAAAAAAGCCATAAAATTTGGAAACGATGCCTACAAACTAAAAGACGCACTACTCGGTCTAATCTACAGCATCGAATTAATCTTCTATCATTCAGTATCCATATCCAACTACCTGTCCTCGTCAGAAACAATTAAAGATTCCAAAACATATCTCAAACAATTAAAAAAACACACGAATCAACTAAAAAAATGGTTAAAACTCTGCCCCCCAAACTTCAAATGCAAATACCTAATCGTAAACGCAGAACTACACAGAGTCCAAAACAAAACCGAACAAGCCCTAGAATTATACGAACAAGCGATCGAAGACGCCCAGCTCAACGGGTACATCCACTTGGAAGCCTTAGCCTTCGAACTAGCCGGTAAATGCTATCTCAACAAAAACATGGAGTTCGTAGCCAAAAACTATCTGCATCAAGCACGAGACCTTTACCAAGAATGGGGCGCCACAGCAAAAGCTGACCAACTCGTAAAATATTACCCAAATCTATTCATCGAACTCTTCGAATCAGATAGTTCGTCTCTGCTCCAAGAAACAGCAACAATATCTCTTGGAAAAGACCTCGACACCTACAGCATCATCCAAACATTACAAAACCTATCTGCTGAAACGGACCTGGTAAAACTTCAAAAGAAAATGTTAGAAACCATCATTAAAATAGCTGGCGGACAACGTGGTGTCCTTATCTTTAAAAAAGAAGGCCGTTTCTTTGTTGAGGCCATATTCGAATTACACAGAAATAATAGAACCTATAAAACCATTAAATCTATCCCACTTGTTGAGTTTAACCGTATCGCTAAATCAGTCGTTTACAATGTCATCGAGCATAAAAAATCAAGAATCCTGGATGAGGCAATCGAATCACAAATTTTTAACCTCGACCCTTATATAGATAAGGAAAAACCGAGATCCATTTTGTGTATCCCAATGGTTAATCAACAGGAATTAAAAGGGGTAATCTACTTAGAAAACAACTTAATGACCCAAGCCTTTTCTGAACAGCATATCGAAGCATTGAAGATTTTGGGTGTTCAAATGTCGATAACATTTGAGGTCGCCAAAGCCAGACAAAGCGACATGGTTGTTCGTGACATTCTAGAAAAACGTGTCCAAAAAGAGGTTCAAATCAGTAAAGATTTAATGGAAGAAGCACAAATACTTAGTAGGCAAGCAGCATTGGCAAACCTTACAAAAGGAATTGCTCACGAAATCAAAAATCCAATTAATAATATGAAGATCAACGTATTGGCACTTCGCGACGATATTAAACGACAATTATATTTTGAGGAAAATTCTGAAGAAGCAGATACATGGAAAGGTAAAATTAGCTCAAAATTTCTGGACCAATTATGTGGTTCCTCTGAAAGAAAAGACGACCTAATGACAGCCCTACTCGATATAGGGTTTGTAAGCGATGACGGATACCTGACAAAAGATTTTAAACCTGAACGAATCGATTATATGTTCGAACTACCCAAACATCTTAAAGAATTTGAAGCCGAGATGGACTTATACCTTAGACACCTTCTTTTAAAGCAAAAATATTGGAACCTAACGTTCGTACTTGATGATGAATTCGAACGCGTATCACGAATCACTTCGTCCATGCTTCAATATGGAGAAACTGGAAAAGGGGTCACAAATTCGGCCTTTTCAGACATTATGTCGTTTGTTGAATCAAATCTTCTATGGGAAGAACTTATCCAAAAAGGATACCTCAATCAATCTGGATTCATCGAGCCAAAGTTCCGCCCCGATGACACCGATTTTAGCCTAGATATCGGAAAATCATTTAAAAAATATGAACGCGCGATCATAGGAATAATTAAGGATAACCCTTATGCGCTTAAAAAGTCTGTTGATATCACTACCCTAATTTCTCAGGTTGCGGATAGTTGCCATGGCCGATTTAGCAAAGAATACATCCAATTCAAAACGAATCTAGAAGCAAATTTAACAATGCTTGCAAGTGAAGATGCTTTAAAACAATGTCTAATTAACATGTTCGACAATAGTGTAGATGCGCTACTCAAAAAGGAAAATTCGTCTCGACACTTGGTGGTCACATCCGAAAAATCGACATTCAAAAACACGTCCGGAAAATCTATCTACGGCCTATTGATCGAAATTTCAGATACTGGATGTGGAATATCGCCCAAGAACCTAGAGAAAATTAGAGACCCATTCTTTACTACAAAGTCCAAAACGGGTGGTCGAAATGCAGGATTGGGCATGCCATTTATTTGTCAGACGGTTGAAGGTCATGGTGGGAAAATTGGGATCGAGTCAATTCAAGGAGAGGGAACAACGATTCAATTGTATTTTCCATTTTCTTGAGTTTTTTAATACGCCTCGTCTACCCCAACCCAGAAACAAACTGTCTCCAATCATCAAAAATAATCTGGAATTCAGCATCATTCGCCACCTGGTACAAAATTGCACTCACTAATAGCCCGATCCCATCATCCAAAATTTCCTTGGTTATTTCTTGATCGGATCGAATCTCTTCAACATTGCATTCTGGAAATAACAAAACAATATCTTCAAACAAGATAGGAAGCCCCATATCTAACTGCTGACGAACCAGTTCATTCATAATTGATAATCGTTCTTGTTTACACATAGACTCAAAGACCGACACGCTTAATGTAGCCATTAATTTCTTCAGCCCTTTAATCTGAATTGCTCTAGAAATTTTATTCACGAGAATCTGTAAATCGATTGGTTTTAAAATATAGTCGAACACATTATTATCGAAACTTTTAGTAACGTAGTCAAAATCATCGTAGGCAGTCACCATAATTGTTTGAGAATCTGGAAATTTTTCGTTCAATTTGGGAAGAAGATCAACTCCCTTCTCGCCCGGTAAATCAATATCCAAAATTTTGATATCAAGAGACTCAATGGCATCCACTTTTTCCATCGCTTCATAAGAAGATTCTGCCGTTATAATATTCTCTGAAAACCGGCCCAAATAATCCGACAAACTATCTCTAAATACAGGTTCATCTTCCACAATTAAAATCGTTGGATTGGCCTTAATCAATTTTAAATAAATATCCGAACCAAAGGCATCATCCAAGGATCGTTTAATTCGTCGTCTGGTCGACGAAAGTTCTATTAAACGAAGAGGAAAAACCGTCATTAATTCTTCCCCCGTCACATCATGTCCAGCTTTAGCATCGATTAGCTCTTTTATTAGTTGTACTTTACTATTAATCACAGAGTCCGCATTTTCGTCCGTTATCTGATCGATGAATAATCTATTCATATCCTGAGACTCAAAAATAGCCCCTTCTTTCGACGATGCTAAAACCTGAAAAATCTTAGAATTCAGAAACTCCATCTTTTTAAATTCACCCGTGATGCATGCCTCATACCGAAGTACTTTAGAAAAATCGCGAGGGGTCATTGGATACAACATAAAATGAGTTGTTCCTTTTCGAAATAAATCTAAGGCTACCGTCGATTGATACGTTTTTGAAAACGCAATTTTTGACGAGTAGGGATACCGTGTATGAATTTTATCGGCCCATTCAAGACCGTCACTCATATCTACATCATATATAATAATGCTAAATTCTCTAGAAAAAATGGTGTCCATGTCGGAAAAACTCGAAACTTTTAACGCTAACATTTTAGGGTAATTCAATTTAAACCACGCCAACGCATCATCGTTTTCGCTTAGAACGACTGTAGATTTAGAGCAATTATCTAAGGATTTGTTCCAGGTCATTGTTATTCCAAATAGTCTTGAAAAAAATCTTCGAAATATCTCTTATGTAATGCTTGAATAATTTTTTGGTTAATTATCGATAAATCAGTTTCTGATTTAACCAAGTAATCAAAGGCACCTAGCCTAAGTGTATTGATTATCAAATCAAATTCCGTAAATGCGGTTACCATAATAATTTCTGCTTTTGGATAGTTCTTTTTAATGGTTGGGATAAGATCATTCCCCGTCATATCTCCCAACTCGACATCAAGTATCACAACGTGAATAGTGTGTGATCTACCTAATATTTCTAATGCTTTCTCACCAGAATTCGCTACCAAAACATTAAAGCAGTTTCTCTCCAAATAATCCTTATACCATTCACTCGTTTTGATTTCGTCTTCGACAACTAGTATCGTCGTATTCTTATAATCATCTACCGGAGGCCTTTTCACTTTTTCAGTAATTTCTTCCATATCCAACGATTTATTCTTTGGTAGAAAAAAGAGTTCTAGTTCTTTATAGGAGAGGGGTAACCCACGTTCTTTTCTAGACATCAACAAATTGAAAAACTGTGCCATACGATCTGAATAATCTGGATGTTCTAAATTATCAATGACTCGTTTTCGAGTTAAATAGAGGGTTAACGCTTTTTTTGCCAACCACAAAACTTCGCTTTCATAGGTTGGTAATCGAATCACGCCATGTGCTCCCGACCGTATATAATCGATGATAGGACGTGCAAATGTTTTATCGTCATCTTTGTCTGTTTTTACACATAAAATAACTTCTGGGAAAAATGGATTACGTAAATCATGCATGTACTCCGCAGGGTCTTTGTCTGACGTTTCAGTAATATCTAAAAATATACTGCCAATTGCTCCATTTGATTGATGAAGAAGGTCTCTCGCTTCGGCAATTGTTGCCGCTCGTTTAACCAAAAATCGGTTAGACTCAAGAACAGATTGAAAAAATTCCTCGTAAAAGTTGTTATCTTTACTAATGATTAATGTTTCTAGCCTAGACATTCCTTATTCCCCTTTTAATTTTTTTCCAGTTTTTCCGAAAATCACACCGTTTATGTATGCCCGTTTTAAGAAGAATTTAAACTTTTTTTCATCATATCGACGTATCATCTACTATTAATGGAAAATAGGTTTCAAAATCTTGGAATTTGGGCAAAAATAAGTCGTACACACAGTTAAAAAAAGAGGGGGCTCAAAATAGGAATGGAACAGCACGACATGTCGTTGATTAAAGATACGACAATTCTCTTCGACTCAATTGATAATCTAGACTCTTTATTAGAAGGAATGTTAACTCTTTTTTTGAACCTTCTCCATGCCGATTCCGGGTCTATCCAATTAATCAATAACGGACACACATTCACAAAAATTCATCGCCAATTCCCAGATAAAATTAGACAATTTTTTAAACACGCTGACGGTACATTAATTTCTGAGATAAGCTTAGAAACCCAGAAAATAATAAGCATCCAAAACTTTACTGAACAACGTGACATTCAAGGATGTCCAATTTTAAATGTCACGGCCCTAATGTGCATACCTCTCTTCTATAAAGATGTCCTTTTAGGATTTATTCATCTAGCAACTGTCGACGGGTCACCCGTTTTTTCGACCATTGATACCGACGCATTAGATCAACTCATCGCTATTTCTTCTAGTTCATTAAGACACGCGCTACTACTTTCTGAGGTAAAAAAGAAACGTGAGATTGAAAAAGAAATTAACGCTGCCTTAAGCATACAAAATCAACTCCTCCCTATAAATGTTCCCTATGCACCTAATTTTGAATTCGCCCGTATTGCCGTTGCATCTAAAGAACTCAGTGGTGATTTTCATGACTTTATTAAATTACCTAACGATTTAATTGGTGTCGTAATTGTTGATATCACTGGCAAAGGAATACAAGCCGGATTATTTATTGCCATGATAAAAGGAATCTTAAAAATATTTTTACCTGACTTCACATCGCCAAAAGAAGCCATTCAAAAAGTAAACGAAGTGCTCTGCAAACGTAATGTCATTAAAAAGTATATTCCGATGTTCTACGCTATCGTTAATACACAAAAAATGTCGGTATCCTACTGCAATGCCGGAATGGAACCCTCTCTACTTTGTTCCAATCAAACAATTAAAGAACTTTCTACAGGAGGCCCTCCTGTTGGCGCGTTTGACGATAGCACCTACGAAGAAGAATCTATTTTAATGAAACCAAACGACTTTATCGTCATGATTACAGACGGAATCACAGATGCTCGGAATGAAAAAGAAAATGACTTAGGATACGAAAAAGTTGTCAGCTTATTAAAAGATAGTCAGGGCCTTTCAATTCAAAACGTCTTGAATAAAGTACTAGATTTCGCCAAAACATTTATAGGCGAACGAAATCAAAAGGACGACATCACTTTAGTAGGTATTAAACTCGCGCATAACGAAACATCAATCATTTGCCTCGAGCCTACTGAAACGTATGAAAAAAAGATAGATGGGTCAGCTTGTGGTATTAAAACTATTTCAGACGGACTGAAGCAATTTTTAAACAATTCGTCGTTTAGTGAGAAGGCAAAAGAGACATTTTCAACCATCCTCTTCAAGATAAACCAGACTCTGCTAAAGCAATCTTACGTTCAAGCTCCGCGCGGCGATATTTTGTATAAATTTTTGCTATATCCGGACAAGGTTGAATTTATTATTCGTGACTATGGACTAGGAGTTTCTTTGGGGAGCTTGAAAATAAGTTTGGGTGATTATTATGATGTTTTTGAAGATGTATGGCTCGTTTCAACTAAAGTTGGAACCGAAATTCATATGACTAAGAAATATTAAACTAAAGACTAAAAGATGTCCTCTCACGGGCACAATCATAAATAGCTTCAGGAAAATGGTCTTTACCCCATTCTTGAATTTGAGTAACAATTTGAGACATTTCGTGATCTGGACGAAGCGGATCATGATGAAAAAATAACGTATGTTTCACGGACGCTTCTTTAGATAAATTTAATACATCAGAAACAGAGCTATGTCCCCATCCACCTTTCGTTTTATATTCCTCATCTGTATATTGAGCATCAAATACCCCCAAGTCTGCGTTTTCACAAAACTTAATGAACTTTAAATAAGATGACGAGTTCTTCTTCAGAACTCCTAATTCATTATCCGTACAATAACAAAACGATTTTTTAGAACTTATATGCTTAATCCTAATACTGTAAGTTGGTTCCGGATGCTGATTTTCGAAGGTATCTATTTTAAACCCTCTTAATTTCACCTGATCAAATGATAAAAATTTAGGGGGAGATGCGACTGCGGACAAAGGAACGGGAAATCGAACGCCATCAAAAAAGGTCTTAAAATAATTCTGCATGCGTCGTTTATTTGGGGATACGATAAAAATTTGTTTTCCTTCTTGGAAAAAAGGGTCGAATAAATTGAGACCTAAGATATGATCCCAATGAAAATGGGATAAAAAAATGTAAATTGGTTTATCATCATTAATTTTTTTGCCTAATGGATAAATACCTGATCCTGCATCCAAAATAATGTGTTCATTTTTTGTTTCACAATGGACACACGCAGTATTAGACCCAAATTTAATGGCCTTTGGAAAACTATAAGGAATCGTTCCTCTTACTCCATAAAATGTGATGTTCATTGCATTCATTTTAACACAATTCCCTGTAAGGCCTTATACCAAACCTTTGTTAAACAGCTCTTTTCATCTAGTATTTTCAACTTACACATTTCGAATCATCTCCCTCGAAATACCCCACCATTTTGTCAGTAAAAACAACTATACACCGAAATCTATTGAATTTATTTACGACATAACCGCCTATCCAAGAGGTCGAAAACTAATTTTAGAAAATGACACCATCCGTCCGTATTTACATAACGCTCATAAAAAATATCAGGATGATACGTTTCAGGAATACATTCGTATACTAGCTAGAAATCTGAATATGACCGTTTAACACTCTTTGTTTCAATTAATTTAAAATAAATGGAATTTTTTAATTAATTTTCACGATAATTAAATAAAGAAACAAAGAAAACAAATACTATGCGGAACATATTTAAATCTAAAAAAATAATTTCAAACGCTCACTTAGAGCACGACCTACTCGACGATTCTATCGAAGAAGGATTGTCGTTAATGGGTATCCATAAACTTTCGCCTCTGCTACCAAGGTTCTTAGGCAAAGAAAGTCTATTAGAAATCAGAAACAATGTAATTCCAGAGGATATTTCTTCTCTTTTTAAGTACACAACTTCAAATTGGCAATCATTATCACCCAAAGACCAAGGTTTGATAATAAACGATTGGATAGTGTTTTTTAAGGAATGTTTCAACGAAAAATCCACTGATTTGACGGTCCTTAACATTATTCCTTCGGCCGATCATGAACTAACTCGTGAGATTCAAAATTCTATTATCGACTATCTACAAAATATTGAATCAGAAAGTCCATTTTCCACCTTGAAGTCGATAAAATTTTCTACTACATCCAAAACTAATTTTTCTGAAAGATCAGAGAAAATACTCATAAAACGGTTATTAAATATAATGGAAATTAAGTTAGCAAATGACCTATTCTGTAATCACCGTCTCGTGTCGAATATCAACGCGTATTGTTCCACACTTGAAAACGAGAGTTTATTGCCTAAACAACCATCCCCTGTACTAGCTCCTCTAAAATTATTTTTAGAAACGATCCAAAACGATCCTTTATTCAAAATATCGGACTATCTAACACGGGAACTCTATACAAATAAATCACTCTTCCCCGAATTGCCTCGATTACAAAAAGAAGCTCTAAAACTCTTCTCTAAATTCAAAATGGAGAATGACCGGCCCCTACCTCAATCAGCCATAGATTCTATTACAGACTATGATTTTAAGAAGTTCCTCGAAAAATTAACCCGTCACCATAGTAAAACGTTCTCATATTTAGGTGTGAGCACCTTCGATGAACGCGACGTCCGCTTTGACGCCTATGAATTGAAAATGGGTAAAAAAGACAGGTACCTTATTGCCGTGAATGACAGTGCAAATGGACGAATTTTCAAATTCACCTCTATTCAAGATGCTCTTAAATTCAGTGGCGACCACACCACTAAAAATTACAAAGACCATGCAAAAAAATGGTTTGGAAATAAATCATATTTTAAGAAAGCACTGGAAATTCACGATCCAAATACATTTTCATCCGCTACGGATATTAATATCGACACATTCCTTGCAAGCCATGACCCCGGAGATATTGCCCCTTCTTTGTCTTTAAAGGCGAGTCGATCGTTCGATTCTGTTTCTGACGACGCAAGTCTTGATGGCTCTGAACTTGGGGTCCAGTCGTCTTTAAAACCAGAAAAATCAAGCACGACGGTCATCTCTATATATGACGAAATCATCCGTGAATCTAAAGGTTCCTTCCCTGATGAACTTGAATTTTTAACTAAATATACAGAGTCCTGTATAAACCACATGACATTTCTTGAACCATCGGATTCCGATTTCGAACGCATCTTATTCAAGACGGATAACAAAAATAAACGCCAACTCAAACTTAATTTTAAATTATTAACAGTATCTATAGACAAACTCAAAGAACGCATTACCCCCATTACCGTTAGATCATTAATCGAAGAAATCGACAAAGTAAAGCATGCCTGCTCTTTAGACAAAGACAACCCAATAGCAAAACTAAATTTAAAGCTTGAAACGGATCAACTACTTATTTTTTCTCAACTACATAGCAATGAAAAAGCTATCATTCGAACAATGGTAGCCACTAGGCCAGTGCAACAAAAACCTATTCTCAATCTTTCTCCAACTTCAAGCACTAAAGCACATAGCGAAACCGTTCTCCAACCTGGCAAAAAAAGTTCGCCTGAAACGAAAAAACAACGAGATTCTTTAACTAAACAACTATCCCCTCGTAAAAAACAGACTCGATCAGAAGGGTTTACGTTACTTCCACTAATGCTCGTCTTAGATGGAGTGATGTCCTTCCTCGTTACATATTTGATATTGAGTTCCAACCAAACTCAACCAAACGAATCCGTTCATTCCTTAAAAAAAACAGGTTTATTCCGACCAAACGAAGACGTCTTCCCCGACACTCAAACGTACGAGTCTATTAATACAAATAATATCGATAAATTAATTAATACTCTATCATCGGGTACAAATAATGAAAAAAAAGCAGCTGCATATGCTATTCGATCCGGAGCATACCCCATCCATGACATCCAAAACAACGAAAAAATTAACCAAGGGATTAACGACATGATCATGTCGTCAGATAAATATGTTAGGGAAGCAGGAGAGTTAACCCTACCCTATATTTCAAAAGAAACAAAGAATCTAAAAGGAACACCTTACCAAGCTCCTGAAATGGAAAAGATAAAGTGGAAAACCCGTAAAAACATTCGAAACAAATCATCTGTTGCACGGTCAAAAAAAGAACTCACTAAGCACATTTTATCCGATAATAGTTCAAATCAATTATCGGCATTAAATAAAATTAAATCTGACGACTCTTTGTTAGCTCATTGTGGGGAGGAGAAACCTCTACTTGATAAAATAATTAGTCTTCTGTTGTCAGAAAATGAACAGCTTAAAAGCATAAGTTTACAGGTCTTATACACAATAGCTGCAAGTGGGCATGCTATTCTCAGTCTAGGCCAAAACACAGTGTTGATTGATAATTTAATGGTCCTTATGGATTCCGATGTGGACTACTTCAAAAATAATGCCGTATATACAATCGCTTTACTTTCAAATGACCTAACTGTCCAGAATGTATTTAGTTCGAACGATAATTTAATTTCTAAAATATCTTACCTTCTTAACGATCCAAATGAGAGTTGTTATCGAAACGGCATATCAATCATCGGATATTTAAGCATCGATACAAAACATACCTTTGCCGAAAATACATACCTAATGAATGGAATAAGAAATGGTCTCAATTCTAACGACATAGAAATTCAAAAAAATGCGATGATAGTCATTAATAATCTAGTCGAAGATAACCGCTCATTACCCCCTTTAGCTAATAATCACCAACTAATAGAAAGTTTGCTTGAAATAATTTACAAACATAAATTTGAGATTCCTAATTTAGACCCTACAGATGCAATTTTACGGTTAGTCGCTTACTCTCAATCAAGAAAAATTCTTCTTGAAAACCAACAATTTATCGAGAAATTAGTCCATTTGGTATTAGCTTCTAATGGAGAGACAAGCATACGTAAAATATTTTCAACCCTCCTTTTCGCAGATCAACGCATTCAAAAATATGCGCCAATTGTTCAAACAACGAATTCATTATTAAAAGAAAAAATTGCTTTCGTCCTTTTAAAAGAAATTACATCTACTTCGATTGATGTTGTGCCAAGCCTTTCACTTAATGAATTAGAAGGATTCGAAGGGGTAGCTACCCATATGAGCGGAATGCTTTCTAACATGGCAGCCACGTTGTTTGCTAAACCAACACTATCTTATGACATCTTCAAAACGGCGGAACTTCTTGAAGAAGCGCTTTGTTTACTTATCAATAGTTCAACACGTGAGTTCAGAATCGCAGGCTATGATGTCATTTACCACATTGGTTTATCTCGATTAAGCTTGTACACACTTTATTCCTTTGACACCTTAAAATCAGCAATATGCAAGTCACTTCGATCTAAAGATAATACCCTCCGTTATGACACCGTTAAATTGTTACTAAGACTCTCTAAAGAAAAAGAAATTCACCAGATTGTCCTTGATTCCAAGAATGTAATCGACACGCTGGCATCTATTTTTCATAAGGAATCAGGTGAAACAAAAGCCATGGTACTCGAAACCTTCCATGTTTTAGTCGGCGACCCATTTTTTGCTCCAAAGTATTTAACACAGACAATCCCCTCTTCTGACGTCGGTTTAATCTTAAACATACTCCGCTTGCCAGAAAAGAATTCTTAATACAGTAACCTTTTCTCTTTTCCTTAAAAAAAGCACACGACACTATTCGAGAGCCTTTCCCCCATAATAGAAGAAACTTTCTCAAAGGTTTCAAACATATAAAATTGTGGCACAACTTAACTATTCGGATTAAAAACTATGTCAAAATTACTTAAACCAATAAAGAATTTTATCTTTAAAGCAAGGCCTATCCAGTTCACGCTTCTTGCTGGATTTTCGACCGTACTAATCATTACGGTCGCCCTTATTATTACGCTCACCTCAAAACAAAACGAAAAACAATTATTTGCGTTAACCGATCAACTTACGGCCCAAACAAGTAAAACTGTGCTCGAAAAAACAGAAAGCTTTTTTACTCCAATTGAATCCATCTCAAAACTAGTCGAGCGAAGTGCAAACAATTCGTCTGTATTCCCTGACCAGTTAAATGAATTTACTCAGTTCGCGATGACTTCTGTACAATCATTTTCTCAAATATATTCGATGTACTATGGAGATGTTTCCGGAAATTTTATTAATATAAGAAAAACCGCAAATACCTTCATTGTAAGAATAATATTAAATTCTCCAAACAACAGATCTATCACAGAAAAAACCTTAGATATGGATGGAAATCTATTAAAAATAAAAACCGACATTCAATCTGATTACGACCCGAGAAAACGCCCATGGTATACCAGCAGCTTATCTGAAAGTATCGGGAATTGGACGAACGTCTATATTTTTCACTCTAACAAACGACCTGGTATCACCTACTCACTTCCACTATTATCAAAGGATAAAGAACGACTTGGCGTCTTTGGAACA
The DNA here is from genome assembly GCA_018698675.1 of bacterium. Classification (GTDB taxonomy): domain Bacteria; phylum Margulisbacteria; class Marinamargulisbacteria; order JABIPA01; family JABIPA01; genus JABIPA01. The sequence goes on from JABIPA010000057.1 coordinate 62,548, forward strand.
GACCTTCAATTAGGTGAGATTTCTCTCTTTTTAAACTCGCAAAAACAAGGTTCTGTGTCGGATTTAATCGTTATCAATAATGATTCAAGAGTAATCGCTTACCCTGACGTAAAAAAATTGATGGTAGAAGATGGGAAAAGTATACGCCACTTAAACTTAGACGAACTAGGTTACGGCCCTATCCAATCTCATTTCGACGCATTTAAAGAAAATGACACACAAAAAGCATCGTTTAACAGTTTGGGAAAAACATATAATGCAACATTTAAGCGATTCCCAAATAAATTCAACAAACCATGGACGCTTGTCCAAATTGTAGATGAATCAAAAGTTATGGGATCTTTTTCGGACAAAAATAGAGCGGTATTTCTCATATCTATAATCATCCTTCTAATTTCAATATATTTAACCATGCAATTATCAAAAAGCATATCTAAGCCGATGATGGCTTTAGCCACAGAAGCTGACAAAATTAGAGATATGAAACTAGGTAAAAAAGCGAATATTTCGTCACATATTTGGGAAATAAATCATATGAATAACAGCATGGATGCCATGAAAACAGGCCTCCGAGCATTCGAAAAATATGTTCCCTCAAAATTAGTCCGAAAATTAATTGATGAAGGAGTAGAGCTAAAACTCGGAGGAAAATCTCAAGAATTAACCATGTTCTTTTCGGACATTGAATCGTTCACTTCGATATCTGAAAATCTTGAGGCGGACGCCCTCATGCAACATTTGTCTCTCTATTTAGATAAAATGGCAAAAATAATTCTAAAAACAAATGGGACCGTAGATAAATATATTGGCGATGCCGTCATGGCATTTTGGGGAGCCCCTGTTACAGATAAAAAACATGCACTTCATGCGTGTACGTCGGCATTATCTTGTATTCGAGCTATTTCCGAATTAAATGAAAATTGGGCAAAAAAAGGACTACCCGTTTTTAATACCCGAATTGGGCTGCATACCGGAGAAACTATAGTTGGAAATATAGGGTCCTCAAACCGAATGAATTACACCGTTCTTGGCGATTCGGTTAACCTTGCCAGTCGCTTAGAAGGTATTAATAAAAATTACGGTACAAATATAATTGTCAGTGAATCTACGTTCCAGTTAACAAAAGCATCATTCTTTTACAGACCTTTAGACCTAGTCGCTGTTAAAGGTAAAAACGAGAGTATTAAAATATATGAACTTATGGGGAGTAGTGACGAAAAAAGTTATAAAAAATTGTCTATTGAGTTTACAAAAGTATTCAATGATTTTCAGAAACAAAATTGGACGGACTCGCTAGATCGTCTTCTTGAGCTCAAAACCGAGTTCCCGAGTGACAACGTAATCACTCTATATATTAAGAGATGTAAAAACTTTATCAAAAAATCTCCAGGACCAGATTGGGACGGAGTGAATAGGTTAAAGAGTAAGTAGGTTGTTTTCAAATCACTTTCCGCTTAATATCCAAATATGGTTTTAAATACAGGACATTCTCTACTACCAACATTTCATGGCGACCCAAAAAATCCTATAATTGTGTTATTACATGGATGGCTTGGCTGCACCCAAGACTGGGAAACCACACTAGAACATTTAACTCCCGATTATTTTTGTATTTGTATTCAATTACCTGGTCATACCTATGATGAGTACGAAGAGGTAAACGAAATACTCGAAAATTGTCTCACCCCATATTTTGAACAATCAGTCCTCTCAAATCCACGTTTATTAACAGACTCTGATCATGAAATCACACTTTCCCGATGGCATCATAACGGGTGCGCGGCAATAGAACTTAAGCAAACAAACGACGATGTTTTTGATACATTCTCTGATTTGCTGTTGGACATGTTATTTCCTTTTAAAGGAAGAGAAATATCATTTATTGGATACTCTATGGGTGGACGATTTTTACTTCATTTTATGAAAAAATACCCAGGAGTCGCTCATAAAGTAATTTTAGAATCTACTAATTTTGGGATTAATTCTATGCAAGAACGACTGGACCGATGGGAATCGGATATCAAGTATGCGAGAGCACTCATCGAAAACCCGTCTAACTTTTTTGATAAATGGTACAGTGCCCATTTATGGGGACCTATAAAAAAAGATTCTGAGTACCCGATTTTAATTGACCGGCGTCATCTAAATACCCCTATCTTTTGTGCACAGTCACTCTTATTGTTTAGTGTTGCTTTTCAAACATCTTTTTCACCTGAAGATTTAGGAGATTCATCGTCTACCGACACATCCAATATTTTACTAATTCATGGTGAAGGGGACGAAAAATATAGAACTCTTTTTGAAACCTATAGCGACCAAAATACCAGACTAAGTCGATACATGGTCGGACAAGCGCATCACAACTCACATTTTAGCCATCCTAGGGTTTTTTCTCGAGCGGTTTTGGACTTTTTGAGTTAAGCCAAATAGGCTATATCTTCTAAAAATCGATTTATTAGAACTAATTCCCCTTTTTTACGTTATTCGAATACCCTTCTTGATAAAAACCTCAGATTAACTTATATAAAGTGTTATAAGACTTATACTATAAATACTAACAAAGGAATTTTTAACATGGACTCTGCCTCTCTAAACTCAGCATTCAATTTCCTCTGCTTTCCTGTTGGATATGCCTCTAACTCTGTTTTATCTAAATATCCAATCGAGCATCAATCAAAAAAGAATTTTGTTGAACAAGGAACATCAATGGTTTCCTTCTCAAACAACACCCTTGAAACATCTAACATTTCGTCTTCAAAAGTCGGAATAGCGATTACAATGACAACTGGAGAATGCTTTTTAGCACACTTCACCGAATCGTCGACAGTATCTGTATCAATAGATAAAAGTCTAGATAAAATTTTAAAAAGAAACCCGTCTGCACGGCTTGAGAAACTTACTATTTGCGGAGGGAAAAACGTCGATGCAGACCCAATAGCCTGTATGTCTCACACTGGAAAATATATGTTAATGGCATCTACTGCTTGCGTTCCTTCTGCTGTTCCAGGAGTAATTTCTTCGTTAGCTATCTACATGTCATGTTCAATTGGAGGGAGGGGAAGGGAGGTTTTCCATACGGTTTTACGAGACACTGTTATTAATCACGCAACTCACATCTGCAATACGTTTCCAGGTTCCGATTCCAAAAATACATCGGCTCCAATCATAGATATTCGACCAGTTGATATAAACAAAACATTCTCGCTAACTATTGCCGAAGGTGGCGAAATTATTATTACAGAAAGCTTATCCGATGAAAAAGAGACCTACGAAAATCAGCTAAATATTCAGTGCTTAAAAGTAAAAGAATCGTCTTTCTCTCCAGTACAACCAATTACTCGTCCAATTATTTTGACGAATACTGAGTCTAAAACTAAATAAAACCCAAGGGGTTCTGAGTCTCATTTTATATAAATAAAAAATAAATGAAATTTTTGAATTAAACTTCCGATACCTTGTTATGCATCTTAAAAAAATAATTCCCAGCCTAAAAGTTGGACGCCTAAATTTTGAAGAGTTTGAACAATCCCTGCCTTGGGCAAATCATACGACACCATTCCCACTTGTCCTATTTACGGACAAGGCTTCTCTTAAACAATTAGAAAAAGCAGACCCTGGTACAATTTCAGACGAAATTATTGATCTCTTAAACTTTACGACGAATGAAATGGATCAACTTTTGCTTCTAGAAGCTATAGTTAAGTCACTCCCTCCTGAAATTAGCGACAACGTAGAACATCATCTTATATATTCTCAACCCGTTTTGAGACTTGTAAACGATCAACATATGTTTCCAAAACAATCTGATGCTCAATTAAAAACAGCATCCCATAACATACACCTTTATATTGATTTCAAAGCAAAAACTTATGCGAACCAGATAACGGGACTCATTAACGAAGCCAAAACGACGGAAGGGAAGACTATCTCTCTTTTGTCCGAACTACAAAACACACCGATTATATTAAATGGGTTAATACGAAACTATCTTAAAAAGAACTCTAATATTGAAGACCTATATGAATCAGTTTCCAAAATAGAACCATTTTTTTAATCGCTCAGGAATTAATTCAAAAAGTTGAAATGGCAGGTCCATATATTCATTCACAAACAGACTGTTACCTCACGGAACTCGAACGAATTGGCACCGCTAAAGATATCTCAAATGTAGAATGTTTCTTAGTATTTAGCTCAAAAATACAACCCGTACTTTCTTTTCTAAAAGAAATGGAAAACGATCAGTCCCTTGAAGCCGCTCATTCCGTAACAATAGCTGTAATTTCAGAAACCAATCTAGAAAAACAGGCCTCTATCTACCAAGAGATGGTTCTTACGATACCTGAGGGCATTTTAGCCGATACAAAAACACATTTAGAAAAGAATCCACAACTAAGCAACGTTTTATCATACTTAGAACGGCTAGAAAAAATGAAAGATAACCCTGCTTTCGCTTTATCCGAAAATACAATTTTCGAAGTTTCCTCTAAGTATTTCTATATTCAAAAAATACAGTCTTTACGGGAACGGTTAAAGGCCCTCGATACTGAACAAAAAACAGCTATCCTTCCTTTTTTAGAGCAAGACGCTCGGACAAAATCGATGCTCTCACATGTTGAATCAATCGAGTCTGATAAAGCATCCGAAATTATCCATGATATTTTTCTATCTATTCTTTCTGAATCAATGACTCACAGACAAATAGCGATTATCCGCCAAAAACTATCCGGTATACCAGACGACTTGGACAGGCGAGTTCGACCAGTATTAACTGAAGATGTACGCACGCGCGATGCCATGAAACAAATCATACAATCCGAAAAAGTTAAACATAAGACACTTAAACCAAGGCCCCTTCGTGATGCAAAAACACATGCCGATTCAATTATCCAATCTGTAACCTCAGCAAACCTCTCTGGGGAAAAAATTATCGCGCTTCAAGAAAGCCTAAAACATGTTCCATCCCAGCACTTAAAAAAAGTACGAGAAATTATTTCTACCGATCCGCGATCAAAAGACTATTTAGCCATCGTAGACTTAGGCACACTTCTTATATCTCCTGAAATTGACACGTATGCTGAAAGAATTATTGAGGCTGTGAAACAAGAGAAAAATATTAGAAAAAAAGCACAAATTATCAAATTTGAACTAGGACAAATTCCTCTTCACGATAGGCGCTTTGTAATCGAGAAGCTTGATAACAATACATTTACCTCATTTCATATGCCTGTATCCGAAAATAATAAAAAAGCTATTCGCCCACCGAAACAAAATCCGGCAACAAAAAAAGCGAACGTACCATCTTTTGCTATTTACCACGACCCTGAACAAGACCCCTCTATTTCTCTTAGAAAATTAGCCAGAAATACTAAAAAAGAACCGTCTCAAGTTAATACAACAAACCCTGCAGTAGCCGCTGCAAATAGTATCATTTCATCTCTTGCACTAATGCCATCCAGTGCACAACGACACGAAAAGTTCACTCTCGTAAAAAACAAGTTGTCTCAAACTCATGTCGCACTACGAGACCAAGTCATCGATATATTACGTGCAAACGAAAACACTAGCCATCTCATTGCCAATTTCGGAAAACAGGACAAAGAAAAATGCACTATCTCTTAATATTATTATCCATATTTGAAAAACTACGATACGTTGGACTATTTTTTTTATACTCTCTCAAACAGTTTTTAAGTCTTCTAGGCTAAGAATAAATCCTTTACTATTAAGTAACTTTTTAAATTAATTTGAAATTTTTTCATTTATTTTACGATGATTAAGTATGAAGCTTAAAAAAATTATTGCTACTCAGTTTTTAAAGAACATATTAAGTGGCACCGATGGGCTCGTATCCATTTCTTCCAATGAAAAAGTGACGTCACCTGCCGTTTTAGAGTTAGTATCTAAAATGAACGATGTTGTAGCCACCGTCTTAAAAACTCCTTCAGAAAAAGTAACATTCTTAAGCGAAACCTTAAAAAAGATTCCTCCTCCTATTCGAGCTGCATTTCGATCGTGTTTAAAAGAAAATACAGGCCTAAAACCACTACTCGAAACATGTGATAAAATTGATAAAAATCCAATTTACGCTTTATACCACGATATTATTAGTAACTTGGAAAAAGAGTCTTGCACTGATACTCGCTTCATTACATTCAAAACTACTCTCGAGAGCCTCGACCCTTCTCACCAATATATTCAAGTCTGTTCAATATTAAGAACACATACCCTGGCATATGAATTATTAAGAAAAATTGAAGCAATGACCGATAACCCTGTATCTCAATTTGCTAAGAATATAGTAGAACGTTTGATGGACAATCCTGACTCTTTTTTTGAAACATTGATAAAAAATACAAAAACACTTCCTCCTGCACTCATGACAATTATAAAACCCTATTTAATTGAAAAAGAGACGATAAAAAAGTTTCTTACTCTTTTACAACCCACAGAAAAATTCAAATCAGATGACCCCGCTGCAAACTATGCGCTACCCATTATTATGGGTGTTATTTTAGAAAGTGGAAGTAGGTATGAGTTTCAAGAATTAAGAGATGGGCTAAGTCAGGTACCCGACGACCTTTATGATCAAATAATAAGTTATCTAAAATCAGATCCACACACAAAACACTTGGTTGTAAGGGAAGAAAAAGAAAAAACATCACGAGTATCTGCGAAACAAAGAGCTCGAAATATGAAAAAACTAAAACAGGATTATGAAATCAGAGTTGGTAAAGCTGCGATAGCATCAACCCCAAGTCAAGTGGGCCCCATGGCAGCCCCACCCAAAAGAACCGCTCACCCAGCTCCCGCCGCAACATCATCCAGGAACGTAGGATCTACGAATCTACGCCCCGATCCACCTAAGAAAGAGAAATCACTCTGTGTTGTTTCGTAAATGTTGCTATCGATTTATGCAAATATTGAATAATAATTACGTTTGTCTTATAAACGCTACCTACAACAAATAAAAGGAAAACTATTATGAATAATATTACGCCAACTACACTATTTAGCTGTTTCGCAGGACCAATCGGATTCGGAACAAATGCCGTACTATCTACGTGCCCAATTGAACCCGTAACAAAAAAAACGTTTGTAGAAGAAGGAACATCTATTCTTTCGCTAGATAAATCACCATTAAAAACGCCATGTCTCCAATCCTGTATTGGACTCGCCGTTGTAATGACAACTGGAGAACGATTTCTCGCTCACTTCGATAACGAATGGGCTGTAAGTCCAACCATCAAAAAAAATATTGAACGTATTACATCCGCGAATCCAGAAGCAAAGGTTTCTAAAATTGTCGTATGTGGAGGGGATGATGAAGCAATTACTGCTCTTGCGTGTGCTACGCAGACCGGAAAATATATGTCGATGGGTCTGGCGGCGAGTTATTGTTCAACACCCGTATGTATTACATCATCGCTAGCTCTCTATTTATGTTGTACGACTGGGGCCCCAGGACAAGAAGTTTGCGATACATCTGTTCGGGATACTGTCGTTCGGGAGGCAAAAAAACTAAGTCAAAACTACGAATCGGCTACGCTAGATATTCGTCCTGCAAATAAAGACAAAACATACGCTCTTAGCATTAACTCAGCAGGAACAATTGACGTACGAGAAGATCTCGGTAACATAAAAGAGTACTATGATCATCTCGATGCTGATCGTGCATCTATAAACGAAGAACCAACTGTATCGTCAATTAATCAGCTCATGTTAATAAAACGTCCAATCATACAACATCAAATATCTCGTTCTATACATAGTCACGAAGACTAGGTTTATTTATACACAAACACAGTAAAATCATGGGGTAAATAATTCATTTTGAATCTAAAATTACTCGTGATTTTCTTTAACCTTTTTTCTACTGCTTTTGGATCATAGTAGTGATAACTTTTTTTATGCATCATATGTGATGGAGCAAATGAACTTAATGCGTTGAAGGCAAATCCTTTTTTTGACACCTTAAATAAACCGTCGACGAGTCGATCAAAAAAAAGCCATTGATACGGCATCTTATGGCTAATTACTCCGCTACATACCGCATAATCAACCCTTTTTTTCATTGAGGAATAATGTTTAACAAAATCGTTGCAATAAAAGGAAATATCAGGAAACCGTAACTTGCATTCATCTATCATTTCAGGAGTTATATCGATACCCGCGTATTCCCCTGTCCATTTTCTTTCGTTCAAATATGTTAAAAAATCAGCAAAGCCACATCCAACATCCAAAATTGAATGCCCTGATAAAGTAGCCATTTGCGTGAATACTTTAAATCGAGCATCTTGACCTTCTTGCGTCGTCCATCCGAGGGCTTCTACCGTTGGGCCTAATGATTCTTTTCTAACTTGAAAGCTTTTTTTAATAGAGGATAAAGATGAAGCGTTTTTTTTGTTTTTAAAATTGGATAACACGTAAATTTTATACCAGATTATCTATTGTAAGGATACTCTTCAAAATCGAATATGCATTCTAGAAGAGCTTCCCATATTTACCTGACAAAAATAGTGTTGCTAGATTTTCATCCATAACAGTCTATTTTTGTCAGACTAAACGTCGATTACCCAGCTACAGGAACCTTCGCTAATTCTTCAGCAATTTGAACCGCATTAAGAGCCGCACCTTTTCTTAAATTATCGCCAACACACCATAATTCAATTCCATTTTCGCACGATCTATCGTCTCTGATTCGACCAACGTATACATCATTATCACCTGATGTATCACGCGGTGTTGGGTACTTTTGATTTTTAGGGTCATCTAATACTTTCACACCAGGCATTTTTGAAAGAAGAGCACGAACCTCGTCCGCAGAAATCTTTTTTTCTGTTTCTATATTTATTGCTTCACTATGCCCAACAAATACGGGAACTCGTACAGCGGTTGCCGTTACTTTAATGGAATCATCGCCCAATATTTTTTTTGTTTCTTCTATCATTTTCTCTTCTTCTTTTGTGTATCCATCTTCCAAAAAGACGTCAATTTGAGGGATAACATTAAAGGCTATCATCGTAGGAAATTTGCTTGGAGGAACTGTTTTTCCGTTCAAGTTTTTTCTTGTTTGATCTTCAAGTTCATCGACAGCATCTTTACCGGCACCAGATACAGATTGGTAAGTAGCGACAACGACTCGTTTTATTTTTACTGCGTCGTGAATAGGTTTCAATGCCAATACCATTTGTGCCGTTGAACAGTTAGGATTTGCAATTATATTGTCATGTCCTTTAAGTGCACCTGGGTTAACTTCTGGCACAACCAATGGAACCTTTGGGTCCATACGAAAATGAGAGGTATTATCGATAACAATAGCACCTTGATTCGCTGCTTTTGGAGCAAATTCCTCAGAAATAGACCCGCCAGCTGAAAACAATGCAAAATCAATTCCAGTAAAATCAAATGTAGCCAAGTTCTTAACTCGAACAGCTGTTTTATTATAAGAAACAATCGCGCCTTCGGAACGTTCAGAAGCCAACGGATATAATGCCTTAAGAGGAAAATTTCGCTCCTCTAATATTTTAATTATTTCGGTTCCAACTACGCCGGTGGCCCCTACTACTGCTACATTATATTTTTTCATATCATTATCCTTATTTTTAAATTTATATTTTATTTTTTAATCTAAAATTTTCTCAAGGCCATATACAAGACCTTTAACGTCTTTTGACTTTTTAAGTGCCAAAACAACCCCAGGCATAAATGATTCTCTGTGAATCGAATCATGTCGAATCGTTAACGTTTGGCCTAATCCACCCAATATTACTTCTTGGCTCGCGACAAATCCTGGCATTCTCACTGAGTGAATTGGAATGTTTTGTCGATTCCCGCCTCGAGCGCCTTCAATAAGTTCTTCTTCTTGTAAAACGGTTTTATTTACCTGGCCAGCCGTTTCCACAATTAGGTCGGCCGTTTTAATCGCTGTTCCAGAAGGAGCATCCGCTTTTTTATCATGATGAAATTCTATAATTTCTACTCGCTCCATGTACTTCGCAGCTTCTGCGCTAAACTTCATCATTAAAACGGCACCAATTGCAAAATTAGGAATAATTAGTAAACTTTTTCCATTTGCTGTCGCTAGTGATTCGAGTTCTTTTACTTGTTCGTCACTAAGCCCTGTCGTTCCAATCACTGCGTTTGCGCCATTTGTTAAAATTGTTTTTACATTTTTATAAACACAGGAAGGATGTGTAAAATCTAGCACGGCTTCTGGTTTTTTATCTTTAAGCACAGCCTCAAAATCGTCCTTCATATCTGTTGCAGCAACTAAGGTTAAATCAGCATCATTGTTAATCGCCTTTACGGACTCGCTCCCCATTTTTCCGTTAGACCCATTTACCATTACTCTCATTTTATAACCTCCTTATTTCCTTTTCGATATCTTCAAATACACGTTCTTCACTTTTCCCAGTCACATCAATCAAACTGACACGTTCTGGTTCTCGAGCTGCTATATCCAAATACGATTGTCTCACTCTGTTATGAAAATCAAACGACTCTTTTTCAAACCTATCCAAAATCGCTCTATTTTTCGCCCGTTCCAAACTTTCGATTGGATTCAAATCAAGCAGTATTGTTTTATCTGGCTTTCTTGGCGCAATAGATGAAAGTTTTTCAATAAAATCTGGAGGAATTTGCCGTCCGCCAATTTGGTAAGCAATCGTAGAATCAACATATCTATCACAAATTACCCATGTCCCTACCTTTAAGGCAGGTTCAACAACAGAAGCTAAATGTTCTGCCCTATCAGCAAAAAATAAGAGTACTTCCGTATATTTAGATTTAAAATCAGTTTCAGGATCTAGCAATATTTTTCTAATCTGCATCCCAAACTTAGTTCCACCTGGCTCTTTTGTTACCAAAAATGGCTGATCTTTTTTAGAGAGGTACTTTTTTAACAACTCTATTTGAGTGGTTTTTCCAACACCTTCTATACCTTCAAAACTTATAAATTTACTCACGGAATTATTGTATCACAAAAGAATTTGGAAAAAGGGTGTCAATTAATTCAAAAAAATTAGGGAACGACGTATTTATACACGTACAATTGGTAACAGTTGCTGGGACACCTCCTGAAAACGCGCCGATGATTCCAGACATCGCTATTCTATGGTCTCCGTGAGAATCAAGTTTAAACGGTTTAAACGACGTTTTATTTCCATCAATACAAAACCCATCTTCAAACTCTTCAATATTACCTCCCATCGATCGAATAAGATTAACGACCGTAGAAACTCTGTCTGATTCTTTTACCCTAAGTTCTTCTGCATTTCGAACGACAAAGGTCCCTTCTGCAAATAAAGAGGCAATTGCTAGAATAGGAATTTCATCAATAAGAAAAGGAATTTCCTCTTTCTTTAACTCAACATTAACTAGTCTTGCCGGCCTAACCTCAATATCCCCATACGGTTCAACGGCTCCGTTATCTTTTCTCGTTATTTTTATGTTAGCGCCCATTCTTTTGAGAACGGACAAAATGGCATCTCGAGTTGGATTTAGACCAATACCTTCTAATTTCAAGCCATTACCTGTACAACATCCCAACACAATAAAAAAGGCAGCGGATGATATATCTGATGGCAAATAAATAGCAGAATCAGAAAAGGGTGCTTTCAATTCTTTTTTCCCCGAACATATGAGGTGAGTTCCCTCTTCTCTAAAATCAGCTCCATAAAACGACAAAAATCGTTCTGTATGATCTCTACATTTTTCTGGCTCTATTATTGTTGTTTCTTCATCTGAGTATAAGGAAGCTAAAAGAATAGCTGATTTTACTTGAGCACTTGCAACAGGTAATTCATAAGTCATTCCTGACAATTTCGATGCTGATTTTATTTGAAGAGGTGGGTATACATTGCCATTTTTTTTGATTCCATCGATTACTATTCCCATTTTTGACAAAGGTTCTGATATTCGCTTCATTGGTCGTTTCTCTATCGAACTGTCTCCAGATATTGTGCTGTCAAAAGATTGGCAACCTAATACGCCGGAAAGCAATCGAATCGCAGTTCCAGAATTCCCCACATCGAGTTGATTGGACGATGACCTAAATCCTGTTAATCCGACACCTTCGACACATATTGTTTTCTTATCTTTATCCATTGAAAACGAGCACCCTAATGCCGACAAAATACGAACAGTATTTAAACAATCTTCTGAGAAAAGAAAGTTTTGAAATGACGATTTCCCCAAAGCCAACGCTCCAAAAATCGCCGCGCGATGGGATAATGATTTATCTCCGGGAATTGTCGATAAAGTAGTAGGCTCTCTTAAACCTTCTACAGGGGTAATTTTACAGTTCATTGCTACCAATCCTTAAGTTTAGAATTAGACCAAAACGATCTTTCACTATTAATGTATTTAATTAAAACATAAGCATGGATAGTTTCAAACTGCTTCACAAGAAAGTCTCGGAAACTTAAATGATTTAGGGGAGATGAAAAAGGTAGGCCTCTCTGGTATTTGAAAGCCCTGTGTTCGAAAAGTTTCGATCTATCAATACGGCGATCTCTTCAGATTGGATAGCTATCTGAGGCTCCCCTTCATATTCTCTGTCCATATGTTCTTCTGCGGTTGCATATGCCATCGGAACTATCGACACACTTGCCTCTAGATAATTATTCGTTGGCATCAAAAGATTACTAATAAAATCAAAGGCATAGCTTTGTGGATGAGTCGTCAAAAATAAATCTATAGGGGCTCGATTTTGGTGGTTTCGGGTATTAACTAATTTACCAAAAGATTCATCTCCAATTTTTTTTTTCAAAATTAAAAGACTAGATTTAAGGCCATAAATATTAAGTATATTCTTTTGTTTCTCCAACACTACGATATGAACGATATTATTGCCTTCGTGATTCCTATACTTAATTACGGTTTCCCTATCTTCCCCTGAAAACTCGCCTATACTTAACCTTGGTTCATCCGTTAAAGATTTTACGAATTTTAAACAACTAGCGTTAATTTGACCAAAACATCTTGATGTCGCTTCCATACATATTTTCCTTTGTTGAATTCGATTTCATTATACAAAGATTATCGAAGTTAGAAATAAAAAATTTCAACAAAAAGTAGTTAAGGAATAAACATATCTAAAAAGTGAGAACCCGTCCCTTATTCTATTGAAACCCCTGCATCCACCAAGTCTTCTAGAAAAGGCTCGACCACAATTTTACCTAAGTCATCATTGTCATAAAAATCATAAATGTAAGTCTTTACTGTATTCGGATTATTCATGTTCCAGTAGTTCGAATCAAATTCAATGTCCATATTCACACCAACCTCGACCTGATTCACACCTGTAATATTGTTATTAAAAATATTATTGAATTCAATTTCCTCTTGAGGTCCACTATTAATTAAAAACGCCAAGCCTGAGTTTGCCACGACGTGGTTATACCGAATAAAATTGTTCAACACGTCCATTTTAATTGTGGATACACCAATCAAAATTCCATTTGAGTTTAATGTGATATCATTTCGTTCTATCAAATTACTCACAGTTCCACCCGCCATGCTAATTGCCCACGGTGAATTAGCCGTAAACGTATTATTCTTAACAGTATTTGATACTGAATCGACCATTTTTAAGCCTGTATGGTGCCCAATAAATGAGTTTTCTATCGCTTCATTTGTGTCCCCAGAAAGGATCAAACCAACCGTTCCATCTGTAATGAATAGCTCAGAATTTGAAAATGTATTGGCTTTAATAACGTTCGTCGTAAACGCAGATTCATTTGTCCCACTTGTTCGGATTCCCCCAATCTCATTATCACCTATCGTATTTCCCTCGATTGTAAAACTGCGGATAGTTCCTGATGTATGCCCTAGAAAATTAATTCCATACTCTGCGTTCATATTTATTTGATTGTCTTTAATCGTCACAAGTTCCGAAATCCCATTTTCACTAGCCTCTCCAACAATACCACTTTCCGTATTCAATTTAAGTTGATTGTCGTGAATAAATGACATTCCCGAATCCAATAAATAGATTCCACATTCGTTGCCAGACAGCTCTGTGTTTTTAACAATGGCAGATCCACCATTTTCTATACTTATTCCATGTTCAGCATCTGTTATAACGCAATGCTCAAATACAGATCCGTTCGCAAGAATATCTGATTCTAGACTTACGGCCACAACATCTGTCTTAACAGTAATCCCTTTCCAATACCCTTCGTCACCAATATCAAAGAAGGATACAAACGTAATTTTATTATCCGCTTCCCCCAATGCCTTTATTTGACCTTCCGCGATTAGTTGTCCATCTAAAAAGCCCCATATTAGAGTCCCTGGCTGAATAGTAATTACAGCATCTTCATCAACAATTACATCATCTACAATAATAAATGGATTGTCATAAGGATCCCAAGTTTCACTAGCAGATAATGTGCCACGTCGATAACTTGCCGCAAACCCAAAGGTAGAGTCAGAGTCCTCACTCACATTCCCATTTTCGTCCTGAGCGGTTACGTAATAATAGAATATTTCAACATTTGTTAATCCATCATCAATATACGAGTTGGATGTCACGAGGCTCGTATTTATCTGCACATAAGGCCCCTCTTCCGACGAACTTTTCCAAACGTTATATCCGGCAATATCATCTTCTGAACTTTCCTCCCAAATAACTTCTATTTCATGGCTGGTAGGAACTAAATCAATTCCTTCGGGCTTAATTGGAACAATCCCATCTAAAGAAATATCAGCGATTAATACATCCATTGTTGTATTGGATGCTTTATCTATAAATGACACAGTCATCCTATCCGATTTAGCATCAATCGTTTCATCTATTGTAAACGTCAATGAATACACCCCATCCTCAGCCGTCTCATCTCCATTTTCTCCGTCATCTTTTAATTCTAAGTCTAAGTTTTCAATCGAGATGTTAACTTCTCCAAATGCTTCGGCTGTGTCGACTTCCAAATGAACAGTGTCTCCTTTTTTCTTTTTTATACCATCTGTACTTTCTGACATACTTACAATTTGGATAGATTTATCGATACGGATATTAATCGCTGTATTTGGAGACTCTTCATTTCCGGCTCTATCAACAGCCCAATATACTAGTGAATGAATGCCTTCATCCGTGTAAACAGGCTGTCCATTTTCTGAAACAGAGAACGTTGTTGCATCTATAATATAATTAATTGTAGAAACGCCTACGCCTTCATCTTCCGCTGTCAAATTTATCGTTACATCTGTATTCACCCATGTATCAACAGCATCGTCCGTAGATATTGGATCTATTGAATCTGTTAAGGTATTTACCCCCACATCAGTGGTCACTCCCTCATTTACAGTTACATTCTGGATAACTAAATCGTCAAAACCTAAGCGACTTCCTGTAATCGCATATACACCGATTGGAACATTAGAGAATTCATACGCTCCATTTTCTAAGGTTAAAAACTCATAAGAATAAATTCCTGATTCGGGAACAACTTGAATACCGGAATAGTCCGTTAATAAATCTAGGTTAAAAATACCTTTCATATGTCCGGCAGGCTGAAGTTCTACCGATGTAACTTCTACCGAATCCGCCGCTTCAACTGTAACCTCTTTCAAGATAGTGCTCGCATTTGGATAACTAAAAATGAGAGTATAGTCGCCTAAAGGCACGTGCTCAATTTGGTAATTTCCTGATTCATCTGAAGTCGTTTGAAAATTTGTTCCCTGTAATACGACAGACACTCCTTCATAATCTGTTTTCCCGTATAAAGTTACCTGTCCCTCTATTGTATTTGCTCCTGCACTTAAAACGACGGTGCCTATATCGGTAGTGCCATTCTCTATAATTTCATAGTCGCCAGCTACAATCTTTGTCGTAAAATCAATCACACTAAATTCAAAAGAAGAAAACGTTCCTAACGGTAAGGTCATAGAAAACGACCCGTTTGTGTTTGACGTCGTTGTTGCATCATAATCTAAGGAACTTACAAGAACGTCACCGTGCGTACTTTTACCTTCTAGCTCTACGACACCTGTAAGGGTACCCGTTCTATCTTCATCAAGCATTGAGAAATTACCAAGATCAATAACCGAGGCGTTACTTGTCACAATTTCCACGGATGATAAAACCGTTTTCAACCCAAGTTTTACTAACGCAACAGACATATCTCCAACTGGAACATTCGATAAACTGAATTCTCCTTGAGCGTTCGAAGATGATATTAAATCTGTACCTAAAACAGAGGCTATGACTCCTTCTAACGCAGTTTCACCGTTAAATAAAACGGTGCCTGTTAATGATTTTGTTCCAAACATTGTAATTGGAGGTGCAATTACAGATTCAGAAAATGACGTGGAATATGAAATATTTTGAGCGACTCCTTTTTTTGAATCATGCTCAGCAATTACAGAATAGCTTCCGTTTTCTAAGTCTCCAAAAAAATATTCGCCATCACCATTTGTGAAACGTGTATCTATAAGTGTTGACTTTGTTGCTTCAAAAATTTTGACTACGGCACCGTCAATTGGATTAGATTCACTCGTTAAGACTACGCCTATAATATCTTTTTCAACTGGAGTACTGGTTTCATCCCCAGGACTGCCACACGAAACGACGAAAAAAAACGAACTTACTAAACATAGAAACATCACGAATGTCTGCATAGAGTATCCTTTACATTTTAAAAATTAATTGAGTCATTTTAAGTATATTATTTTTTTGTAGAAATCACTATTTATTGAGTTGTCGATAAAACCTACATATTAAGATAATACCCACTCAACTAAGCAAGTAAAACATTATTTATTGATAGGAAATGAAGAGCCGGTAAATTCAGGGTTTATCTTATTTTTTTATTAACGAAAATGTTTTGGAATAGTTTTCACCATGAACATAAAAACTGGCAGCTGTTGTTTCTCGAACAAATAATGTGTAGATATCACTATGTTTTTCAAAATGGTGCCGCCATGTATCACCCAATCTTTGATTGCCTTCAGAATCCAAACTTCTAGAATCTGGCACAATATCTGCCAAACAAAACACGCCCTTTTTACTAAATGCAAAGGTGAACCCAACAACAGACTCACAGGACGGGCCTTTTTCTTTTAATTGAAGTTCCTCAAACCATTCGCTTTCGATAATAATTCCTTCAGAATACCCGCCAGAAACATCAAATACTTGTTTATCATAAGACTCCAATATCGATCTTACATATCCCGTTCGATAAATATCATCATCATCTACTTTCAAAAATAAATCATAATTAGCCAAAGGGGCTTGGGCCAAAGACGCCATGTAATTATTATGCTGAGACAAAGTCGGTCCAAATTGAAAATATACCGTGCAATTTTCTCTAATTGGTAAATCTTTTAATAAATCTCCGTAGTTAAAAAAAGAATTCAAATAGTCATTATGATTAAGATAAATCGAAATATCGACCGGAATATCCTGGGCCAATAATTGAAGAATAATCGTTCTCAAAAATGTAGGTCTTGCTCGAGAGGTTAAAAAAACTAAGCACCTTGGTTTTTCATGATCTAATGAAATACGTCCTTTTACCGTCCATCCAATTCTAGGATCGTATTTTTTAATTGGATTAGGATCTACCTCTTTTTTTAACATCGGAATCGAATTATTTAGGCCATGAATATTGTAGGTAACACCAGAAACTTCTCTCTTCACAACCTTAAATTCTGATGATTCGACTAAAAACTGTCGCCAAATAACGTCTTCAAATACAAATTCGTCATGAGGAATATCCAAGTTTCGAACGGCTTTAACAGCCCTTTTTGATAAAGCAAAAGAGTTTGGCATCATTTCAGGAACGCCAAGTTCGATGTCTCTTTCATTTAAACCTAGGCTCTCGTGTCGCGTATGTTCGTATCTCTCTGATTTATTGAGAATTCCGTCTGAATGCGACCCTGAAAAATCCCAATTATGCTCATCATACGATTTAAGAACCTCTTCTACGTACGTATGTCGATATACGTCATCATCATCTATTTTTAAAATGATGTCGTACTCATCAAGCCTGTCCGACAATTCCATCGCAATACAATGATTATGATGGGGTGCTGTTGATTGTCCAAAGCCCAAAAACAGTGCATGATTTGGGTCGATATCATCTAACAAGCTGATATAGTTTTTCCGGTGGTTGGATGGGTCTTTTGTGTTAATAAAAATTGCGTGATCAACGATTACGGATTGCATCGCCATTTGCAGAGCACAATATCGTATGAAGTGAGGACGATCTCTGGACGTGCTTATGGCTAAAACTCTCGGCCGCTTTGTTGATTTCGTTCGGTTCGAAGCTAGGAGGGTTTTTCTTTTTGTTATAAATTTAGAATAATCCTGCATATAAGAATAATTTTAAGGCTAAGATCCTTTTATGGCAACGTATTCTCTATCGAATAATCCGTCATTATCAGTGAGGTCGCTAATAAGACCTTCGCCCGTCATATCGATATACCCGATTTTATCTAAAAATATCCCCTACTAAATTTTCCTTACCGCCCGAAAGTGATTGGGCTCTCAGTCTCTTTACCGCAACATCGTAAAACTATGTTACGAGCGAAATCGAGATGACATTTTCTATAATGATTCGTTTCGGACTATACACTGTCCTCATCAAAAATATTAGTGAATATCATTGAGTCCCGACCATCTTCAACTTTAAGACTTCCTGTTTCTTCTTCTGGAATGCTCATTAGTATTTGGTTCGTAAAAAGTTCTGCATGAACCTCGTTCAATTCGGGAAAAAGATGTTTCAGTAACTCATTCCGTTTATTGATAGTATCCAAATGAAAAGGATTATTAGATTGATACTTACTTACCAAGTCCTGAGTTATCTCTCTAATTTGGTCTTGCCATCTATTCCCTAATTCCTGTCCCCAACTAGGCGCAGCCTCTTTTATTAAAAGAAATTTCGTATTCAATGATCGAACAAGCATAGAAAGGTTTTCTTCTTTAGAATAATGGGGCGAAACATTAAACGTAGAAAAAGATGTTTTAATCGTCTGATCATCCTTTGAAAAAAGAGGGGCTTCGACATCAATACAAATTCCGGGCGTCCCATGATAACTGTCAAATCTGTAGGTCAGCTTGAAGCCAGGGTCTTTCAAGCATAAATATTCACCATAAAAATCTCTTAGTCTCATATACGCTGCCGACTTTGCTAATTGACACGCCGATTTATAACCCAAAGCAGTAGGTACCAGCAACACCTCTGGTGGAAATATTAGGCATCCAAATAAGGAAACCATACTTGCCATTCCCCCCATTTTAGCTTGCTTTAAGCTTTTAATTTCTTTTTCCGTTGCATTTTCAATAAGCTTTACGGCTAACCGCTCATCACAATCTTGGAACACCTTTGACAAGATAGTTCTAGTCTCATTTTTAGATAGACTTGTTCTCAAATATCCTTGATTCAAAATACCTTCTTTTAATTTTGAATTGAGAATAGTTGGAAACATATTGAGATCTAATCGAATAGGTAGTTCTTTCCCTTTAATAGAAATGAAAACGTTATCATAGGAATAGGTCACTTTTTCAAGTTTAATCAAATCGTCAGTCGTTAGTGTATTTAAGCCAATGTGTTTCGTAATCTTATTAGCTATTTTGTTTGAAGGATGTGAATATAAAGTATTCCTCAAATCCCTTTTTTGATTCTCTGAATAATCGCCTGAAGGATGAACAATTTTATATCTGTCTCCATTTCTAAAAGTGTCGCATATTGGTAGACTTAACATTCTTTAGCTTCTTTCTTTAATCGAGTATTTATTTTTCAAAATCTATATAATTAACGAAAAAGTTTAAAAATAATTTCATTCAATTTGATTTTGAACGCTTAATGCTCGGAAATAGACTCCCATGGCGGCTGCACAGGCTTAAAATTTCTTAAAAATGTCGTACACCTGTTAAACCCTTCTTCTCCTTTCCAATTAGAATAAATATAATATAACTCCTGCGCTGATACTGATTCTGTAACAGGTCGAAATGTTCCCGTTTTAAAAGAAGTATCCTGCATAAATATCGCATTAATCATTGGATCATCCATTAAATTAAGATGAAAGAAAATACCTTTACCCTCTTGTTTACAATATTCTAAAACTAAGCAGGACACTTTTGAGTTTTTACAATGTCGAACTAAAGTCGTCATCTTGGCACCCAACTTACCAAATTTATTCTGAGCTGACTTACATAGTTGAGGATTTAGTTCTTCGCCTCCGAATACCTCTCTAGCCGCAGGTTTTGCTGCAGGGGTTCCGTTTTTTAATCGGGTATTCATGCCGAAATGAACAATACATCCTACTTCATCTTTAGTTATTTCTAACGAAACATCTCTTTGAGCTATTTGTAACTCTTTTACGGTTTTGAAATCTTGAATAGATGTGTGTAATGGTAACAAGTCTTCGATTGATTCACTTATTCCCGCAACAATTTTGAAAGACACCTTTTTGTTGTTCATACCATTTCCCCTTATTTATTTATCGATAAAACAACAAAAAAATTTCAAAAATTTTATTCAACTCAAATAAAAAAACCATATTAATCAACATTAGACGTCAATCAATATGGTTTTCCAAAAAACTACTTACCGGATCCAAAACAGACCCTATAAACCCAATTCGATACTATTTATACGTATATATCATTCAACCAAACTAATAGCCTCAGAAATCATAGCCAATCCTTCATCAATTTGTGCTTCAGTAATAATTAATGGGGGTGCAATAAATATCCAATTCCATCGAACAAATGTCATCATTCCACTCTTTCTTAACGAAGCAGCTATTTTATTTGTAGGACCTAATTCACTTGGTTTTGCATTCCAAGGTACAAGAGGCTCTCTCGTTTCTCTATCTTTTACTAGCTCTATACAACCTAATAATCCAGTACATCTAAAGTCACCGATAGATGGGTGAGCCACTTTTAATTCACCAACTTTTTTAACTAAATACGATTCAAGCTCTTTTGCTCGTTCTGGTAATTTGTTTTCTTTCATCACGTTTATGTTCGCAATAGCTGACGCACAAGCCAATGCATGAGCAGAATAAGTTAAACCCAATGGCAACGCTTTATCATCAAAATAGTCGGAAATTTCTTTCGAAACCATCACGCCACCAAGTGGGACGTATCCACTATTTATTCCTTTAGCCATAACAATCAAATCAGGAGTAACGGATGTATTTTGAATAGCAAACCAGTTACCACATCGTCCAAAACCACTCATTACTTCATCGACAATAATCAAAATGCCATACTTTTTTGCGATGGCATCAATTCCTTCCCAATATCCTTCTGGATATTTTATGCATCCAGAGGACCCAGATTCGCCTTCCATTAATATGGCAGCCACTGTTTCTGGACCTTCAAATCGAATCACACGTTCAATATGAGACACACATTCTTTTTTACATGATTCCGGTTTTTGACCAAATGGACATCGATAACAATAAGGATCTTCAACATGAATAATCCCTGGCATCTGATCTCTATCTATTGGCGTTCGTCTTGGGTCACCCCCAGCAGAAATAGCACCATAGGTTGCTCCGTGATAGGAGCGATATTTTGAAATAATTTTTTGTCGTCCGGTATATAGTCTTGCAAGCTTTATTGCATTTTCAATTGCATCAGATCCACCATTGGTAAAAAAGGTTTTTTCCATATTGTCAGGGGCTATTTCCTTCAATAATTTACCTAATTCACCTCTTACTTCTGTAGCAACTCCAGGAAAAACATAAGCCATTTTATCAAGTTGCTCTTTCATGGCATCTTTTATCTTTTCGTTGTTGTGCCCTACATTTACGTTCATTAATTGAGATGAAAAATCTAAATACTTCTTTCCGTCTCTATCATGTACATAAACGCCTTCTGCTTTTACAGCTTCGATTGGGTTCATATTTTTTTGCACCGACCATGAAAATAACGTGTGATCAATATTAGCTTGTTTAAATGACTCTGTTTTTGTTTGTTCCATAACTTTTTCCATACTTACTTCCTAGGACATCCAGTCTTTTTTATCTTCTGCGTTCCATTTTGTTGTAATTTTCTTACGTTGTGTCCAAAAGTCGATTGAACTTTCTCCCGTAATATCACCAACTCCAAATCTGGAATCATCCCAACCACCAAAAGAAAAAGGCTCTCTAGGAACGGGAACTCCAATATTTACACCAATCATTCCAGCTTTTAATTCTTCAGAAACCTTTGTTGCCATCGATCCACTTTGAGTGAAAACAGATGCTCCGTTTCCATAATTTGATTTATTTTGAAGCTCGATAGCCTCGTCTACTGTATCTACGCGCATAATTGATAAAACAGGTCCAAACACTTCTTGGTTGGAAATATCCATGTCTGGAGTTACGTTATCCAAGATAGTTGGGCCTACATAAAACCCGTTCTCTTTTCCTTCAACAACAACACCTCGCCCGTCTAATAAAAGAGTGGCGCCCTGTTCTATCGCTTGAGAAATGTATCCTTCAATTCTTTCTTTTGAAGAACATGTTGTAATCGCGCCCAAGTTTTGGCCTGGAATTAGCTTTTTAGCTTCTTCTATAACCGAATCAATAATTGGATTAACGTCTCCAACTGCTACCAAAACAGAAGCAGCCATGCATCGTTGTCCAGCACACCCAGACATAGACGCTGCAATATCAGCTCCTGCCATTTTTGGGTTTGCGTCCGGAAGAACTAATAAATGATTTTTAGCGCCGCCTAAACAAAGTGCTCGTTTACCTGTTTTACTTGATGCTTCATAAACTAATTTTGCTACTTTCGTTGAACCAACAAAAGAAACAGCTTTAATATCAGGATGCTGAGTAATTGCCTGTGCGATATCAGCTTTTCCATTCACTACCTGGAAAACACCTTCTGGAACACCCGCTTGAAGAAGTAGTTGCTCAATTTTTAGCCCAGTCAAAGGAACTTGCTCGGACGGTTTTAAAATCATGCAATTTCCTAATGCAATTGAAATAGGAATCGTCCAATGTGGAACCATGCATGGAAAATTTAAAGGAGTAATGGAAGCAACAACGCCTAATGGCTTTTTACTCATTCGACAATAAATTCCTCTAGATACTTCAGAACATGTGTCCAAATTCAGCTGAGGCAAAGAACAAGCAAATTCTGTTACTTCAATTGCTTTTTCAACTTCTGCTTTTGCTTCGTTATATGTTTTACCATTTTCTACACGAATAATTTCGGCCAAACTTGGCATACTTGCTTTTAATAAGTTTCGATAGGTATACAAAATTTGAGACCGGTCTCTTAATGTTCGTTTACTCCATGTTTTAAAAGCTTCTGACGCTTTCTCAACAGCCTTATCTAAATCTGTTGTTGATTGAAGACCAACCTTTTCAACGATTTCTCCTGTGATAGGACTAACTACTTCTAAAGTTTCTTTTGCTGCCATTTTTTCTGCAATTGTTGTACTCATTCTTTATCTCCTTTGTTCTCGTCATCCAAATCTATATCTATAGGACAATCCGATTTTATCGAATGACTAACCATAGTAGTGGACGTTCCTTTTACTTCTGGAATTGCTCCGATTTTAGTCTTTATTAACTTAACTAAATCTTCCATTCTTTCTACTCGAATTTTTAATAAATACGAATAGGTGCCTACTACTTCATGAACTTCTTCTACGCCTTTAATAGCAGAGAATTCCTCTCCACAGGCATCCATCCAATTTCCTGCCTCTATCTGAATAGACACAAAGGCGACGAGATTCATCCCTACCGATTCTGGGTTAATCCTCGCTTGATAGCCTAAAATCGATCCGTTTTTTTCTAATTTTTTGATTCGTTCGAATATAGCTGAAGGAGCTTTATTTAATTGTTTTGCAATTTCTGAGTTCGCGATTCGTGCATTTTTTTGAAGCATTATTAGTATTTGTCTATCTATTTTATTCATACTGTAAATAGTTAACTAAAACAGAATTATTGTCAATACTTATAAGCTATCTGTGAATTTTGTTCGGAAATGATACAGGTAAATAGAATATTGACTAGGTCGATGGAAGAAACAAAAAAAATATGAAGTATCTTAATTTTAAAATAGTGCTCTAAATAAAACAAATCTTAATACCATTCTACATTTGACCAATATTATTTTGGAACCCTTCATATTATTGAGTGCCCGTCTCATCAAGATTCGCTATTTATCTCGGAATTTACTACTTTAATGCAACTTAATTTTATACCCTCCTTCATTATATTAGGAATTCACCCTATTTAATTATTCGATTTATCAACTATTTCACCAATTAGAGAGTGCATAAAAAACACTCACCCTCTCTATATAAGATTCTGTCTGTCGGCGCCGAACTAACTTATCCATTCTAAATATCAAAGTTAAACTGATATCCTTCATAACTTGACGATCACAACTATCCTTCCTAACATTGTATGATCTAAATTATGGAGCAACTATGAACGTATTTTTAAGAACATTTTCGTATATTTCCAAAATGAAATGGTTAGTCGTTCTTTCTGTCATACTAGCTCTTTTATATTCTGCTTCTAATATGATGATCCTTCCTCTTCTGGAAGATTTGAGTAAAGAAATATCAAATAAAAATTTTTCTAACTTCAATAATCATATTCGTAATGCATTCATTCTTTTTACATTGAAAACACTCTTTCATCATAGTCAGTACTTTTTAGTTGCCTACATGCAACGAATTGTGAAATTAACAATTCAAAATGACATCTATAAAAAATGCGTCCTCTTCTCTCAAGACTTTTATACTCAATGGAAAACAGGAGATATCGTCTCTCGTATGTTTGCTGATACTTCCAATATGACAAATATGATAGCTCTTACGTTTTGGGAACTTATCCCGCAAGTTCTTACCCTCGTTGGTATTGTCGGGTACTTAGTTTACTTAAACCCACTATTAACTTTACTTTCATTGATTGTAGCCCCAGTTATTATATGGTTAACAATTATTTGGGGTACCCGTCTAAAACGACTCACTCATCAGGTTCAGCGAAAAGTTGGAAACCTAACACATTTTACACAAGAAACGCTTTCAAACATGAAATTAATTCAAGCTTATACCGCTGAAAAAACTGAATCTGACCGTTTTAATGAGCTCAATAGACAAAATGTATTTTTAGAAATTAAAGGGATACGGTTACGATCTATTTCTGATGTAATCATTGAGCTTTTACAAACATTTACAATGCTTTTTGTTCTTTGGTATGCCGGATCAATTATCGCCAAAGGAGAATTTACAGGACCTCAGTTAATCGCTTATTTTGGAGGAATTGTTTTTCTTATTAATCCTGTAATTGCATTATCTAAAGCTCATATCTCTATTCAACAAGCAATGGCATCCACCGAACGTGTCGATAAACTTATTAACGCACCAATTCTCATTAAAAATTCTCCAGATGCGGTTTCACTTTCTCCAATGAAAGGCATCATATCCTTAAAAGACATATCCTTTTCGTACTCAAAAAAAGAGTCCTCAGAAAACACTCAAAATGTTTTGAACGGAATGAGTTTAGATATTAAAGAAAATGAAACTATCGCATTAGTCGGACTGTCGGGTGCGGGAAAAACGACATTAATTAATTTAATCCCTAGATTCTATGACGTTACAGGAGGCCAACTCCTTATTGATGGAATAGACGTTAAAACCATAGATTTACATTCACTTCGCTCCCAGATAGCACTTGTCCCTCAAGAAGACTTCCTATTTCAAGGAACCATTCTAGATAATATTAAATATGGCAATAAAAACGCTTCCTTAGAAGAAGTTGAACAAGCTGCTGAATTAGCTCATGCAAAAGAATTTATTGATAAAATGAAAGGTAAGTTTAACGCGCATGTTGGTAACCAAGGACGAAAATTATCAACCGGTCAAAAACAACGAATCTCATTTGCACGTGCAGTCTTAAAAAACCCGAAGGTTCTTATTCTAGATGAACCAACATCCGCTTTAGATTCCGAATCTGAAAAACACATTCAACAGGCTCTAACCAAACTTATGAAAAACAGAACGACTATTGTCATTGCTCACCGCTTATCCACTATTCGACATGCAGATAGAATTGTCGTTCTCGATAAAGGTAAAATTGCAGACATCGGGCACCATGATGAACTTGTCGCCCGTGAAGGTATTTATAAAAAGTTGTATGACATTCAATTTTCTACAAACTTTTAATTTATAGGCAAATCTTGATAGATTTTAGAACTATAAGGTACCCTATGAAAGATTGCAGTAAAATTAATAGTATTTTGCGCTAAGGCAATCAACTCTAAACAATATAATATTAAATCCTTATGAAAAGAGTAAATTATGAACTTAAAAGAAATTAAAAGACTGATAGCAATTGTTGAAGAATCTAAACTTTCTCATTTTAGCATTGAGTCTGACGGAACAAAAATAGAAATTAAAAAAGAAAACACCACGGTTGTTACGCAAGTTGCAGCACCTCAAATGACAACTATGCTTCCAGCACAAGCTGCAGCTCCTATATCAGATCCAGCATCGACACCTTCTGAGCCAGTTGTAGATAAAAATTTAAAAACTATAACTGCTCAAATGGTAGGAACTTTCTATTCTGCACCTAACCCAGAAGCAGACCCTTATGTAAGCATTGGTTCTTCCATAAAATCGGGGCAAACTATTTGTGTAATTGAAGCGATGAAATTATTTAATGAAATTGAAGCTGAATTCGAAGGTACCATAGAAAAAATTTGTGTTAACAATGCAGATCCAGTTGAGTACGGACAAGATTTATTTATCGTTAGAGTAAATTAATTTGAGGTAATGGCTAGTCAAAAACGCTGGTTAATTTACCCTCAAAATGAAAATTTAAGTCAAAAATTAGGGCAGTCACTTCAACTGCCCTCTTCTATTGCCCAAGTCCTTCTTAATAGAAATATATCTTCCTTACAACAAGCACGAGACTTTGTTAAACCTTCGATCTCCGATGCAAATTTTGATATAGACCGTTTAACATCCGCATGCCAACTTTTAAAAGATAAACTAAGCTCCAAAAAAAAAGTCATGGTCTTAGGTGACTATGATGCAGACGGCATGACGTCAACTTCCCTCATGACGTCCGTCTTAAAAAAACTTGGTTATGAATTATCCTTTTTTATTCCTCATCGCTTTGAAGATGGATACGGTCTGAACCAAAAAATTGCAGAACGCTGTGTTCAAAAGAAAATAAGCCTACTCATTACATTAGACTGCGGCATTACAAATACAAAAGAAATTGCTTATCTTAGAGAAAATGGCGTCGATGTTCTATTACTCGACCACCATACAATTCCTACGCCTTGCCCCGATGCTAATGTCATATTAAATCCAAAATTCTACGAACCAGAACACCCTCTTTACGACCTATGTACAGTAGGTATTGTTTTCAAATTTTTAGTAGCCTTCTGCGAAACCTATCACCCAGAGTACCCTATTCAGTTGGACCTCGATCTTGTAGCTATAGGAACAGTGGCTGACGTGGTCAACCTTCGCGGTGAAAATAGAGGTCTTGTCCAAGAAGGTCTCGTATTACTAAATCAACGCCGACGATTAGGAATCCGACTCTTAATTGAAGAAGCAAAATTAGGTCAAATGGATATAACGGGTTACCACATAGGATTTGTTATCGGTCCCATTTTAAATGCAGCTGGTAGGCTTTCTACAGGCCAATTAGGCGTAGACCTTTTAACATCAGAACACGAAACGTCAGGACGCCATTTAGCAAAAAAATTATTCAGTTTAAATCAAAAACGAAAAGGTCTTGGTCAAGACATATTGAAAGAAGCACTAGAAGTCGTCGAAGCGTCTGAAGATGCGCCAATCATTGTAATGGCAAGCGCGAATTGGCATCCAGGAATTATTGGAATTACGGCATCCCAAATCGCGAGAACATTTTCTAAACCAACGGTATTAATTGGGATGGGTGATGATTTTGGAAGAGGGTCCGCTAGAAGTATTGGTGAAATAGATATTTACTCACTTTTAAACCAATGTTCATCACATTTTATGAAATTTGGTGGCCATAAAGCAGCTGCTGGGTTTAGTATCGATCTTTCAAAAATAGATGCCTTTCGAGACCAACTCATTACCCTCAGCAAAGAGCAACTTTCCGAAAAAGACCTTCAAGACGTTCTTTATATTGACGCAAAACTTTCGCCGTCCGAATTTGAACTTTCTTTTATTACGGACGCCCTAAAACTATCTCCTTTTGGCCAAGGAAACCGTGAACCCGTCTTTTATTCTAATGACCTTAAGGTTGTAGATAGCCGTCTGGTTGGTGACGGTAAACATTTAAAAGTTTCATTTATCAGCAAAGATGGAAAACATCCGATAACGGCCATTGGATTTGGACTAAGTGAAAAACTTGAATTACTCTACAAACAAAATATAGAATGTGTATTCAATGTAGATATTAATTACTGGAATGGACAATCAATCCCTCAGTTAAAATTAATCGATATCAAATAAGCCAATAAATAAAATGAAACATTTACATACCTTTCAACAATTAAAAGAAAAAGTATCAACTTACATTGATGCCGAACATATCCCTATGATTGAACGTGCTTATAAATACGCACGACACGCCCATCGTGGCCAATACCGCCGCTCTGGAACACCTTACATTACGCATCCTGTTTCTGTTGCACATATCCTATCGGAGCTACATCAGGACTACACCGCTATTTGCGCAGGTCTTTTACATGACACAATTGAAGATTGTCAGGTAACGCATGATGACATTGAACGTGAATTTGGACCTGATGTTGCGACTCTTGTTGAAGGAGTTACTAATTTAGGTAAAATTTATTTTGGGTCAAAAGAAGAACGACAAGTAGAGAACTTCAGGAAAATGTTTTTAGCGATGGCTAAAGATGTTCGAGTGGTACTCATTAAACTCTCTGATCGCCTTCATAACATGCGAACATTAAAATTTTTACCCTCGGAAAAACAAAAACATGTTTCACGTGAAACATTAGATATTTTTGCACCCCTTGCGAATAGACTTGGCATAGGGTTTGTTAAATGGGAACTCGAGGATCTTGCTTTTTATTATCTAAACCCCGAAGAATTCCAAAAAATTAAACGCTGGGTAAACACACGTAGAGAAGAACGAGAATCCTATATTTTCTCACTTATGGACACGATAAGAGAACTTATCCATTCTGCGAGCATAGAGGGCGATGTTACAGGCCGGCCCAAACATTTCTACGGAATATATAAAAAAATTCTCGAGCAAGACATCTTTTTTGAAGAAATCTATGATGCATCTGGCGTTCGAATTTTGGTCAAATCTGTTCAAGATTGCTATCAAGCGTTAGGTCTTATACATTCGAAATTCAAGCCTATCCACGGCCGTATTAAAGATTATGTCGCTATGCCAAAATCTAACTTATACCAAAGTTTACACACCTCTGTTATTGGCCCTCAAGGCAAGCCTGTCGAAATTCAAATTCGAACATATGATATGCACGAAGTTTCCGAGCAAGGAATCGCTGCTCATTGGAAATATAAAGAATCGGGAACTAATCCTAACCAAGATGTCGACATGTCTTGGCTGCGTCGCATTATTGATCTTCAGCAAGAAACAAAAGCACCTCAGGAGTTTTTCAAAAACTTAAAACTTGATTTATTTATTGATGAAATCTTTGTATTTACCCCAAAGGGAGACGTTCAAGTTTTTCCAAAAGGATCTACCCCTGTAGACTTCGCGTACAAAATACATACTGATATTGGAAATCGCTTATTAGGTGCAAAAATAAACGGTCACATTGTGAACTTAAATTATCGGCTCCAAAATGGAGATAGAGTCGAAATTCTAACGTCTAAAAAAGAATCCCCAAACTTAGCATGGTTACATTTTGCAGTTTCAGGTCATGCGAAATCCAAGATTAAACAATGGTTTAAAAAACAAAATCTTATAGAAAATACAGCAAAAGGAAAAAAAGAATTAGAAAAGCACCTGACAATCAATAGGTTCTCTACTAAAGAAGTACTAACTGACGCCACTCTTAAAAAAATAAAAACTGGGTATTCATGCCAAAAATGGGACGGAATTTATTTACTCATAGGCCAAGGCGATGTGTCTTGTTCTGACATTATCTCTCAACTCAATAAACTATTTAACAAACATGAAGATGCTCCTAAACTCAAATTAACATCTTCGTTACGTACAAAACAAAAAAAGCAATCTGAGTTTGGTATCACGGTACTTGACCAAACAAATATAGAAATTTCTTTAGCAAAATGCTGCAACCCATTAAACGGAGACCCTATTACAGGCTTCATTACTATCGCAAGAGGCGTTACCGTTCATCGTTCAACATGTTCCCACCTCATTAATTTAAAAGACCGTTTTCCTGACCGTTTTATCCCGGTCAAATGGGATTCTGCCTCTCAACAAAAATTTTCAGCCACATTTAAAATTGAAGCTATCGATCGCCCTGGGTTAGTTCAACAAGTCCTGAAATTTGTATTCGACGCCAAAATTAGTCTATTAGGTGTGACAACCTGTATCCAACAAAAAACAGGAAAAGTGCAAATCGAACTTCTTTTGGAGGTCAAAAACTGTGAAGAACTGTCTAAAATCAAACAAACATTACTCGAAATTCCAGATGTCGTTAATATTGAACGGTCTATGAATTGGAATAAAAAAGGATGGTTAGCAGAAGAATGAAAAAAACAGTTCAACTTATTATAGCAAGTAACAATTCCCATAAAATCTCTGAAATTAGAAAAATATTTTCATCCTTGGACCTCGATATCTTTGGCTGGACGGAATACTTTTCGTCAGACTTAAATGTTAACGAAAATGGGATAACCTTTGAGGAAAATGCGATAAAAAAATTAGAAACCATACCTCCCATTCCTTTAAAATACAAAACCAATCATGTTCAATTGTTCCTGGCTGATGATTCGGGCCTAGAGGTTGAGGCCTTAGACGGACGCCCGGGAATTCATTCTGCTCGCTATGCTCCCGAAGGAACAAGCATCGCATTATGTTCCAAATTGCTTAGGGAACTTAGTGGCCTATCGAACCGCCGCGCAAACTTTACCGCGGCAATTGCTCTCAAAGTTCCTGATAACCCCATTCAAATTGCAATTGGACAGGTTTTTGGAAAAATCACAGATGCTATGTCTACCGACAATGGATTTGGGTATGACCCTGTATTTATCCCTCAAGGGCATACCGAATCATTTGCAGAAATGTTGCCTTCTCAAAAAAACGCACTAAGCCACAGAGGGAATGCCTTAGAAAAACTTACGCCAGCTCTCTCTCTAATCATCACCTCGTCTTAAGAAGAGAGAGTTTCCTATGGCTTTTAATTCATATCCTTCGTATTTCAGATTTCTAGCTCCCCAAAAAAAAGTCTGGTACACTAATCATCAACCTCATGGAATTACTTAAAGATTTATTTTTGTTTGTAAAAGCTCGAAAAGTATATTGGATTGTTCCACTACTTCTCGTATTACTAACGATTGGATTTTTGCTATTTGTATCTACCGGTACGGCCGTCTCCCCTTTCATCTATATGTTGTTTTAGAAACAATTTATTCTAAGACAAATGCCTATTCAGCAAACCACTCCTCAATTTAGCCTGAAATTATTTTTAGTGAGCTCTATTTTTACGGTACTTTTTTGCCTAATTTTAGCCGAAGTTGGTCTTCGAGTAATTTTTCATTTAGGACATCCTGTTTTATATCAAACAAATGAAAATTTTGGATCTCGTCCAAAACCCAATCAATCGGTTTTGGGTGCAAACGGATCTCAAATTACAATTAACAATCTGTCACTTAGAACAGACGAAAAATGGAACAGATTTGAAGATAACAGCATACTTTTTATGGGTGATTCTGTTACATATGGAGGATCTTACATCGATAACTCAGATCTTTTTACTACCATAATTCAGAACAAACTAAATGTATCGGAGCACGATAAAGTCAAAATCGGTAACTCGGGAGTTAACGGCTGGAGCGTTCAAAATATAAACGGCTTAATCATTGACGATAAATTCCGCCCATCACCTCATTATGTCAGCTTTTTGATTGAAGGCGATTTCTATCGACAAATGACCTACAAAGCCTACGGATGGACGAAGAGTCCTCGGTTAGCGCTTATTCACGTTGGACATCACTATTGGAAACTTTGGAAAGAAAAACAGCCATCTTTAACAGTTTTAAAACCATCAGAAGAGAAAATATCCAAAACCAGTAAGAAAATAGACATCCTCCAACGTCCCCTTGAACATGACTTATCTATTCAGAAAAAAAACGCACGTGAATCCGTTCTAATTTTAAAGTCAATGACGACTTACTTGAATTCGCTAGGATTTACCCATCATATCGTTATATCGCCAACTAAAGCCCAAGTAGAGGGCGTAGAGCCGATTGACGATTGGGTTTTAACTTCATTAAAAGCAGAAGGCTTAGATCCAGTATATATGTTGAAGGACGTTCAGAAAGAGATTCGATCAAATAGCTCCATGTCTAGCTCTTCTATTTACCATGATGTCGTACACCTTACAAAACAAGGTCACGAGCTATGGGCAATGCTTATATTGAAATATTTAAAGGATATGTATAAGATAGTGGAGCTTGATTAACATACATCAGCAATTAATGGTTCGATTTAACTTAAATCGGGGTGTGGCGCAGTCTGGTTAGCGCACCAGTTTTGGGAACTGGGGGCCGGTGGTTCGAATCCACTCACCCCGACCATTTATTTACTCTATACTCATCACTTTTCCCAATGTTGAGTATTCTTATTTTTTTCTAAAATGCTCGCAGCAAGACGATTCAACTTTCTTTTTATCTTTGAATACAAAAATATATACCGATGTTGTTTTGAACATCGACATTATTTATATAGAACTTTCTATCTCTTGGTGTCTATTTATTCCAAACTGCATTTTTCTGAATCAGAACCTGATTTAAAAAGACCGTTTTCATTTTTGACTTTAAATCACCAATAAACGGCTTAACTTCTGGATCATTAATTAAATTTACCATTTCTTTAGGGTCCTTTTTTAAATTAAAAAAATATGCCTCTTTTGTTCTCAAATTCTGTGTGTATTTATGTGGATACTGAACTACGGACAATGAAATTCCATTGTATGGTTGCACTAATACTACAGAATTTGAACTCGCGGACTCTTCAAAAAAAGAAGTCCCTTGAAAATGATTCCGTTCGAGATCCAAGTTCAATAAGTCGACTAACGACGGAGCAATATCCACCTGAGAAAAAGATTCTTCAGCGACAATTCTTGGTTCCAACCTATTATTCCAAACCATCAAAAATGGAGTCCTAAATGATTCGTCGAAATACCCGTTTTCAGATTGATAAATTCCGTGGTCTCCTAATGGAAACCCGTGGTCACCCACAATAATTACGACAGAGTTTTCTAAATAATCCCTCGATTCCAATTCTTTAAAAAACTGCTTCAACCCAATATCGGTCAAAAAAATAGAATTTGCATAATGCTCTTTCGGCTTGGTCGGGTTTGGAAAGATAAATCGCTGGTCCTCTGGAGCATGGCTAAAATCCATATGATTGCTAATCGTAGCCAACGTCACAAACATGGGCTTATCGCTCATAGTGCCTTGATGTCGGTCATCTAAATATTCAAAAAATCGCTCGTAAAACAAATCGTCTCTTGCACCCCAACCCCAAACGCGAGAACTATCTTCTTTCCTTAAATAATTATGTACAGACTCATGTGACTCAAATCCATTCGACAATAAAACATCGTTCGTATTATCGAAATGCAAGTCTTCGTGCGCTTGAAAAAATAGAGTCGAATATCCATTATCTTTTAAAATATTCGGCAAACTATAAGCATTTAAATAAGCATATTGTTTAAACACAGAACTACGCATACTAGGAATCAGAGAAAACAACGTTGAAAAATGACCTTTACATGTTTGTATCGAATTCCCATAAAACTGATCT
Source organism: bacterium (assembly GCA_018698675.1). Lineage (GTDB taxonomy): Bacteria > Margulisbacteria > Marinamargulisbacteria > JABIPA01 > JABIPA01 > JABIPA01. The sequence goes on from JABIPA010000057.1 coordinate 96,451, forward strand.
ATATAAAGACCTTTCGAAATCAACTGATTAAAAAAAGGCATATGCGTGCTATCAACATAGTTGGAATTAAACGATTCAACTACAATCAAAAAGACATGTGGCCTTTCCTTGAATTTCACTGGGTTATTATATTTAAACTGTTCTTTAATGAGGGGAAAAGCTCCCTCTTTATACACATCTTCTGATATATAAGGATTATTAAAATAAAAGTAAATAGATTGATTAAACCGAGTTATCTCGTCGTAAGGAGATTCAAAATTTATAATAAATAAAACGTAAGTAATCGATAAAATTACTAATTTTTTAGAAATAATTGGCTCTGAAAATCTAGATACCGTTTTATATTTAATTTCCAAAATAAAAAAACAAATAATCCCTAAAACGGCGATAGCTATTGGATCTGCGATTAAGTTAGTAATTATGACTGAAAATGCTTCTCGCGAAAAAGCACTTTGAAAATTGGATATCAAAATGGCGAAATCAAACGAGATTTTGGTCGTATACAAATAAGAAACCAAAAATGAATAAATCAATAAAGATAGAAAATTGATAAAAACAAAGCTGAATCTGTTTTTTGAAAAAATCAACCGAATAACTTGAAAAAATAAATATAAAGTAACGACACTTACTATCGAAAGTCCTGCCGTTTTGATAACTGCTAAAAACGTAACATCTTTTATCTTAGCAAGGCCAGATGTACTATGCATGTTAATTAAATGGAATAAATGGCAAACAAACACAAAGTAGTCATACGGACCTATGGACTTAAAAAAATTGTGTTTAAAAATACGTGCTAACTTAATCATGGAAAGTAGACAATTTTATTTCAATAGCTCACGAGAGTCAAATTCGCGAGCCAAGCTAACGTTGAATCACACATTTCGATCGGGCATATGCCAATTCTACTTAAAATATCCCAATACCGTATCGTGCATTACCCCATTTGAGGAAACAATGTTGGATTCATAAATCGTATTTTCACCATTTAAACTTGTTAATGTCCCGCCGGCCTCTTCAACAATAATCTTTAGAGGCGCAACGTCCCAAGGTTTCAATCCAAAATCAATCGCAAATTCAGCACATCCGTTTGCCACTATCATATGATTATAGAAATCGCCAAACGCACGCTGTCTAGGCGTTGTAGAAAATAACTTAAACATCTGTTCATTATATTTTCCGGACTCGACCCCAAACAAACTACTATGTAACGCTAAACTTTCATCTAAAGCATCGATAGTCGAACACTTAATTTGTTTTCCACCATAAAAACTACCATTTCCCTTGCTTGCCCACCATCTGTCATTTCGAATTGCTGAAGATACCATACCAGCAACAACAACCCCGTCGACTTCTAATCCTAACAATGTTGCAACGTAAGGAATTCCTCTAACAAAGTTTCTAGTTGCGTCAATTGGATCAATAATTAATCGAAAGGTCCCTTCTTTTCCAGGAACCATTTCCTGATTTACTTCTCCTTGAGACGCTTTTAAAGCTTCTGATTCCTCTCCTAAAATTGACATATCAGGAAATGATTTCAACACACTTTTAATTAATGTTTCTTCTATTTTTTGGTCAGCAATTGTTACAGGACTTTGGTCAGACTTGATCTCGACACTTAAGTTGTCGGAATCGAAATAATGGCGAGAAATTTGATCGGCTTCGTCACACCATTCGTGCATGTGCGATATCCAATCTTGGCTTGTTAATTTTTTCATGGCCACAAGTATACCACTAATTTCGAAGTTATAACCCGTTATTTTTTCCGGAAATGTCAACGCCGTGGATCGATATACTTCCCATCTTCATAAATTACATCCGATTCTCCGAGACGCATCGACGTCCCATTTTTTAGAACCATACTCTTTTCCTCTTTGTCATACATATACGTGCCTTCAAGCCTGCCAATTTCTCCAAATACTCTTGTTCCCCCTTGGCCTGAATACTTAGATCTCGTTGAGATATCTTCATACCGTCCATATTGAATCTTTGTTCCCTCAAGTAACGTCATTCTTTTTAACTCGCCGCTATATCCAAAAGTACCTTCTTGAGATTCCCTATCGCCAAACTTTTTTGTTCCATTTATTAATACGGTATCGTTTACCTTAGGCTCAAAACCAAAAGCCCCGACACTTACTTCTATACGCTTCAACATGCTTCCTGTCTTATGCATTTTATAATCTCTCTCTGGCACAAAGGTCTTCTTTATTGCTATTCCGGAAGTCATTATTTCAGAGCCCTTCGGCCCCTTCTTTTCCATTAACCCTTCAACCACTTTATATTTTTTGTTGAATTCATCTTCCTTTTTATATTTATATTTAAAATCATGAAATTCGATCGTTACTTTTTCATTAGAGCTATCTCTTCTTGTTTTTACAGTTATCTGATCGACTGACGGCATATTGTGTTCATTCACTTCCAAATATGTTTTCAAATGATGCTTCAACAAATCAGCATCTACTTTACCCCTACTAGACTCAGGAATTATCGACTCAATTCTTTCGAAAAGCACATTAACTTGATTTCCAATAACACCATTTTTATTTCCTTGCATTTCGTTAAGACCTAATAAATCTACACCATGCATCGGAGACTCAATCTCAGAAATCACATCATTTCTTTCAATATCAGACATATCAGAAGAAGAATCATCGGAACCTCGTTGGGTGGAAACGGAACTAATTTCTAAACAATCCTGTGTTCGAGGCTTATCGATAGGAATATGGCTTCTTGATTTAGGCTCTTCAGGCAAATCTAGAGATTTACTTGCATCGTTCTTGCTTCTTGAAGAATCATTACCACTTGAAATAGCTTTTCCTTCATTTTTTCTAAACCCGTTCGTAAAACCTAACCTAAACATAATATCCTCCATATACATTAATATTTTAAATCAATATACCCAGCTACTCATGATTTCAAACATATCCCTCGTAATTCAAATAGTCTATATCTACAGAATAAAGAACTCAAAACATGCCGTCATACGTAGCAATCAAAGCACCAATAAAATGTTATCGTGGCAAATCTCTCCGTAAATTCTTAGAAAAAAAAAAAATCTCTTTTATTAAAATATATTGTTCCAATTTTATAGCCGTTGCTCATGTTGTCGCCGCATAGCTGACAGAGAGCAATAATTCGTGCTACACTTTCAGTTCGAATTTGACCTATTTGCCGATGTGGCGGAATTGGTAGACGCGCCGGTCTCAAAAACCGGTGAACGCAAGTTCGTGCCGGTTCGATTCCGGCCGTCGGTACCAAATAGTTCAATTTCATTTTTTGCTACATTTTTTATTTGGATAATTAGTAATAAAAACTATAAAAAGGCTCCATTATTATTATGCTTAATAGATTGTCTTTCTTCGATGTATTTTTTTTTAAGACATCTAATAAAATATTTGATTATCTACCATGATTTCAGTATGGATTCCAACTAACCATCAATTCCCTTTAGACACGTCAATTTTAAGACACAACATAATCATTCTCCAAAACTCCGTTGCATCTATTACTGTCCTTGTGACAGAAGACACGGACCTCTACCCTCTTGTTACAGAATTTCCTACTATTAACTTTGAGACAACATCTGCAACGCATCTTCAAAGTATGTTCCACGAGTCGATATCCTCTAAATCAAATGAAATCTTCGCTATGTATCTTCACCCACTTATCAAACTCAACACGTTTAACCCAACAACTACTTTATCTCTTTTAGGAAAAGATGAAACATTTGGTATCTCAGGACAGTGTCTATTTACATCTCCTGAAATTCAGAATATAGCGCTCAAAGGATTTTACAGAGCCGGGTGGTTTTATACCACACAAGCTACGACGCCTCTTCGGGATAAATCTAAAGTATTTAGCTTTAATGATTTTACATTCATTGTAGACGTTGAAAAATATTTACACTTAATTGGGTTCGATCCTATGTTTCAAGGAATCCAAGGATCGAGTAAAGATCTTTGTTATCGCGCGTCATTGAAAGAATGGACCGTTTATTATGACAAATCGTGGACATCTCAATTGGCCAAGGAAATAAAACTATCCTATGCATTTAACAATGACTTAATGAAACAAAATCGAATTGGAAACACCTATTTGTTCATTTGGAAAAACCTAGGGGTAACGATGACACCATTGCCCCATTTTATGTGGATTTTATTTATGTTTCTATTTTTTAGAATCAAGCACACCCGAGCTATCCTTAAATCGTGTTTTTATATTCCAGAAATACTAAGAAACCGAAAGATAGAAAACCACAGTTAGAAAGTCCTCGCCTCCCAATCTATTTTTATAGTTTAAAACGAGGGATTCGTCATTCAAATCAATTCTTTTTAGGATATATACGAACTCGTCGGTTAGGCTCTTCTCCGACACTCATGGAATTTAAATCAATGGATGTAATGTATTCGTGTTGAATTTTTCTGATATGATCAAGTTGGGGAGAGGCTTCTTTCATTCTACCTGTTTCAATTACTTGAGCACATATCTGTTTCACTTCATCTAAGGCTTCGTCATCCACATCTTCTTCACTTAATTCTAATTTAAAATAATCCTTAAAAAACTGACTAACTTGATTTCGAGAATTCTGTTTAATCACATGAATTGGGATATTTCGCCCTTTCAACATTTGAGCGACTTTACCGCCATTCTTCACCTGACTTTTAATCGTTAAAACAAGATCTGCATCACTAATCGATTTTGCCACAGTCATAGGCACATTTAATATCGAAATAACCTGTCGGATACTATCTTCATTGATTCCAAAAGGAAATACAGTGAGTTCTGGCTTAAAGATTTGCTTTGGTTCTTCTTTTTCATCAGGATCTGGATCAGGTTTTTCTATAGAAATTTCGCCACCTTCATCCCATTTCCTGGTTTCCGGAGGAAGCGGTGTTCCTCTCAAATAACTATCCACACATTTTTTGACATCTTGATATATTGCAAAAACATCACGTTCTCTAATTTCAATTATTGTCTGAAATGTCGGCAACGTTTTTCTCTCTAATACTGTTTTTTGAGTTCCTCTAAACTTGGCTTCTTCATCACCCAATATGACACTTTGAATGCCTCCCACCATATCTGATAACGTCGGATTTTTAATTAAATTTTCAATATTATACCCATGAGCAGTCGCAACAAGCTTCACGCCTCGTTCAGCTATTGTTCGAGCAGCGCTAGCTTCTTCTTCTGTACCGATTTCATCTACAATAATGACCTCTGGCCCATGATTTTCAACGGCCTCAATCATTACAGAATGTTGCTTATCGGGAGAAGGAACTTGCATGCGCCTAGCAGACCCAATACCAATATGAGGAATATCTCCATCTCCGGCAATTTCATTTGACGTATCGACAACCACGACACGTTTTCCTAAGTCATCAGACAACACACGCGCCGTTTCTCTTAACTTCGTCGTTTTACCTATTCCTGGAGGTCCCAAAAATAATATGTTGTCGTCACTTTCAATTAAATCTCGAATAATCTCAATCGTTCCAACGACAGCACGACCAACTCTACAGGTTAATCCTATGATTTTTGATTTACGGTTCCGTAAACAAGAAATACGATGAAGTGTACGTTCTATTCCTGCCCGATTATCTGTATTAAAATCACTGATTTCACTGACGACGCTATCTAAATCATCTTGGGTAACAACATCTAATTCTGTAAAACGCTGTATCGAATCAAAAAAGCGTACTTCTGGGGGACGTCCCAAATCTAAAACAACCTCACTCAAAGTAGATAACCGTTCATCTCCCTCTAAAATTTCAGATAGAGGTTTTGGCAATATTTGAATTAATTTTGATATTCCGTCTGTAAATGTCTTAAAACGAGCCAATTAGTCACGTCCTTTTACTTTTGCCGTTAAATGCTTTCCTGGGTAAAATTTTGGTGTATAGGTTTCAGGTATTATCAAAACATCTCCAGAATTAGGATTACGCCCACTTCTCTCTGTTCTTTTTTTCGCCTTAAAAACACCAAATCCGACCAATGTAACATCTTTCTTTTGGCTAAGTTCTTCACCAATAAGATCAAGAGCACCATTTATAATGGTCTCGATTGATTTTTTTGTCATTCCGTTTTTTCTACTAAGCGTATCTACTATTTCTTTTTTGTTCATCTGTTTCTTCTTCTCCGCTCTTCTATGTATGTTTTACTTTTTCATGAGTAGTTTTACTCTACTTTTTCATAATCCTTGTCGTCCTTGAAACGCCTTTTGCAAGGTTAACTCATCGGCATAATCCATATCACTACCTACAGGCAACCCATAAGCAAGTGACGATAATTTAACATCAAACGACGACAAAATTTTAGTTAAATACAAAATTGTTGCATCGCCTTCAATTGTCGGATTGATTGCAAAAATAACTTCAGATGGAGACTCGGATTTTAATCTATCTATTAATTCCTTAATTCTCAAACTCTCAGGCAATATCCCATCAATAGGAGAAATCAATCCGCCTAACACGTGATAATTACCCTTAAACTGACCGGCTCTTTCAATGGCAAAAATATCCTTTGGCTCACTCACAACACATAACAAAGAACGATCCCTGTTGCTATCTTCGCAAATAGAACATGTCTTTTCGAAAGAAATGTTAAAGCAACGTTCGCAATATCGAATACGTTGCCGCGTATCTACCATTGTTGAAGCCATAGCATGTACGTCTTTTCCTGGAATAGATAAGAGAAAAAACGCCATTCGTTGAGCAGATTTCTGCCCAACTCCTGGGAATTTTGCTAATTGAGTCATAAGACCATCAAGTGGATTTTTTTCCATATTTTTAACTTACTCTAATGAACGGCCAGTTCCAAAACTCTCGTTTTAGGTTAACCCTGGAATTCCACCTGAAATTGCAGACAATTTCTTTGTTGCCAAATTTTTTGCCGTTTTAATAGCTTCATTCGTTGTTTTCACAATTGCCTTTTGTAATTTCACTTGGTTTTCTTTTGTAATAAGAGACTCATCAATTGCGATTTTCTTAAGTTCTAGTTCACCAGTAATGATAACTTTAATCTTTCCATCAAAACCTGTTTCTTCAACTTCAACTTCTTTAAGTTGTTCTTGAACTTCTTTCATTTTAGACTTCATTTCTTTAGCCTGTTTCATCAATTTACCCATGTCTTTTAATCCGTCAAACATTGTTGTTTCTCCTTAGTTTTTTATTCCGCCTCTACGAGGCTGCCTTCAAATAATTCCACGATATCATTAATTTTTTTTTGGTTACCCTGTCGTGCTGGCTGCGTCGAAGTCGCTGCAACGCTACTTCCACCAGAACTCGTGTCTAATGACATCCCTGAACCAAAAAAGCGACTCAAAATCGGTTTTAACGAATCTTGAGTCGTCGTACTCTTCAACGCATCTTGAAAAAATTTAAAATCTTGTTTCAATTTAATTTTAACAGCTGAAGATTCAATAGACAAAAACGTTGAGCCTGATAAAATCGCATAAATTGACTTATGTTTTTCTTTTACCTCGGCCATCACACCTTTCCATTTACCCATATTATCTAAAGACCCCATATTCACATTCGAATTCATAGATTGAGGTTGAGAAGGAGCATCCATCACAGGCTGATGTTGAGGAGCTTGATTTACTTGCTGCCTCGGAGCCCCTGCTAACGATGTTGTTGACGAAAGAGCTTGATTAAGAGCATTTGCACTAATTCCAAGATCTCTTGGGTTTGGTGGAGGCTGAACAACTGAATTTACCGATTGCTGACTTCCACCTTGCGTTGCTTGCCCATAATTTTGTTGTACTGCTTGCGGAGTTTGTTGATTGGGAGCAACTCTTTGCTGATTTGTGTATGTAGGTTGTGACGGTGTTCCTTGAACAGACTGTACTGGTTGTCGAACTTGCGCTGTTTGATTGGCCTGTTGAGCTTGTACCGGCGGTCTCGTACCTGGTCGAGGAGTTCTTCCTTCAATTTTGGTGGAAACAAGTCTAATCTGAAATAGGAGTTCTTGGTCTGGAAACTGTCGAAGCTCCATCTCTAGTTTTGAAAATCGTTCTAACGCATATTTTAACCATGCTAATGACGTTCCTGAACTCAATGTTTTCAACTGAGTAACTTGCTCATCGTCTAATTCGATTTGCTTTGTTAAACCCAATTTTGCATAAGTTAAATTTTTAATAAATTGAACCCATGATACACATAACTTTACAGCTTGAACGCCGTCATCAAAACTGGATCTTAATGTCGATAAAACGGTTGCTTCATCTCCACCAGTAAGACCTTTAAATAAAACGACCATTGTCTGCAAATCTGTGTTCCCTATTAAATTGTAAACGTCTTTTTCTTTTATTTCTGCACCCGAAAAAGCGACTACCTGATTCAACAGTGATAATGCATCTCGCATACATCCATTTGCGTGTCTTGCGACCGCTGTTAAACATTGTGAATTAATTGTTAGATTTTCTTTTTTTGAAATTTCAGTCATATGATTAGTAATTTCGTTTAAGGTTAGTTTTCTAAAATTTAAGTTTTGGCATCTTGAGTGAATGGTTGCTAATATTTTTTGAGGCTCAGTCGTTGCAAGAATGAATACCGTATTTTTTGGTGGCTCTTCTAAGGTTTTAAGAAGTGCGTTAAAAGCGCCAGTACTTAGCATGTGAGCTTCATCAATGATATATAATTTTGTTCGACATTCAACTGGGGTGTAGTTTACTTTTTCATTTAAGGACCGAATGTTGTCAACACCGGTATTAGATGCGGCATCGATTTCTATAACGTCTACCGATTGGCCGGCTGTAATTTTTTTACATAAATTACATTCTAAACACGGACTATCAGAGGGTCCTTTTTCGCAATTTAGTGATTTTGCCAATATTCGTGCAGTAGATGTTTTGCCTGTTCCTCTTGGTCCCGAGAATATGTATGCATGTGAAAGACGGTCAAGTTCTATCGCATTCGATAAGATTTTAACAATATGCTCTTGCCCAACCATTTCCGAAAAAGTTCGTGACCGATATTTTTGATAATAGATAGTGCCTGACATGTATGTAAGTCTACCTTATTTAGGAGAGACTGTAAAAAAAAACTACCACAGAGTATTAAAAAGCATTTACTGTTTTTTCGTGCTTAACAAATACCAGTATAAAATATTTCACCCTTTCCATCTCTTGCCTTATCTTTCGATATTTCAAACTACTCTTTATTTATTCTTCTGACGTGAGAACTCATTTCCGAATGGGAGAACCTCTGATAACTTAGGAACAGCCACACTAATAACAGATGACGATCCAAGTTTCGCTCCGAACAAAGCGGCACCACCACCCCCAAAGGTAATGTAGAAAAAAGATAACCCACAACCCTACGTCCATTTCTCTTAAGACTTCTATAGATAGACTCATGCTCTGTCATTGAAAAGTGAATAGAATGTTTCAATTCTGGATAGCTATTTTAATTTAAAGGGCCTCTCGATCTGGAACCGTGGTTACACCAATAGACTCTAGTGTTACAGGATGTTTAACTGGCCCAACGCTAGTTCGTGCTTGAACCTCAATTACCGTCGCAACTGCTCTACCCGCTTTTTATCCGCATTATATAATCGATTTCAATACGTTCTATCTACGTTTTCTCTTAGCTTCTGATATTTCAAACAACTTCGTATTTATTTCCTTTTTAAGATTTTTCCCATCCGAATTACCAAGCAATTCGGAAAACTGTGGAATAGCCAATAAAGGAGCTACTGGCCCTTTCAATGCCCCCGTAGAAAAATTTCGAACTCGAGATATAAATGAATCTGATTTTCCAGCATGCTTCCTATCTTCAGCCCCAGCTTTTGCATTTATCATTCCTCTATAAACACTCGCAGCGACCACACTAATAACTGATGACGATCCAAGTGTCACTCCAGACAAAGCGGCACCAATACTCAGCGGCAAAGTAGAAAAAAGATTGCCCGCAAGCCTGCTTTCATCTCCCTTAGGACTTCTATGGCTAGACTCATGCCCCGGCCTTGAAAAGTGAATAGAATGTTTCAATTCTGGATAACTATTGTAATTTAATGGATCCATAGTGGTGACGCTAATAGCGTCTAATGTAACAGGAGGGTTTACTGCCCCAAGACTAGTTGATTCTTGAAACGAATTTACTAATGAAGCCGCCTTTCCTGACTTTTCTCCGCCTAACTCTACGTCCTTAGCTACTGATGTGTATTTATTTATTGCGCACATACCTTCTATACTCATAATTTTCCTCCCCTTATTTTTGGTCCTGTTCAATATTCGATCTTATATTAAGTTATCGGTTAAAATAATTAAAAATTTCATTTAAAATAAAAAAACCCATATAAATATACTATAATATGTAAATTATTAATGGAAACAAACATGAATCAATAAAACATCAAGCCATACAATAAATTATTTTTTTCTGTCTACATCCCCTTTTTCAAGAGATAAAACGACATATAGTTGAGGTAAAAGAGTTATTTAACTGAGACCCAGTTACTAAAAATGATTTAAACCAAAAAAGAAAAATGAGAAATAAAATAAATTGACCCAGTAATTACCGTTTGCCCCATCCAAGGAAGACTTTTTGCATCATCTAAATCAATTGATTTGACATCCACACCAGTAAAATAAGATTTAACCGCATCAAAATGCCACGATAATTTATCGTCAAACTGACAATAACGCCATCGAATACGCCCATTCTTGTCCCGTTCCCATTCCGTTTGAAATTCGACACACCGTTCAAGGATTTCACGACGATCACTAGGTTTTGACAAGCCAATAACAACATCGATATCGCCTGACATTTCTGGATCCATAAGCATTGCAGTAAATAAGCCGACCAATCCATCAAGATTATGAGCCGCATCAATAACACTCGCACAATCATTTAAACTAATTTTTTGATAACGCCCGAATAAAGACGCATTATCCATACCTTCGTTAAATAATTGCTCCATCGCCTCAGTAGACTGATTCTTTACCTTTTCAGACCCCTTAATGCCCAACATATCATAATTTTCCATAGAAAATTTTCCAACGGCTAGAGCAAGTCCTCTATTAACCTTTTGAAACTCGCCTTTCATTACAGACTGGTCTGGTAACTTTTTTAAATCATTCGATTTAAGGAGCCTAGTATTCTTACTTAGCGCATCTTTTCTAAGCACTTCCCACACAACGTAATCCTGGGGACTCGAAAAGGCAGGAACTCCCTCTTTGATAATACCTGCTTTTTCCTGTGCAATAGCCTCTACTGTTTCACCCAAATAATCCATATGGTCCATGCTAATTGGGGTAATAACACTTACGTTTGGCGTAATTACGTTGGTCGCATCAAGTCGTCCTCCAAGTCCAGTTTCCCAAATAACCATATCCACGGACGATTGAGAAAAGTATAAAATTGCTGCAAGTGTTATTAGTTCAAATTCGGTTAATTTTGAAGTTTTAGCCATATCCATGGCCTTTTGATAAAAACTGGCATATATTTTTTTAGAAACGGGGTGTCCATTTACCGCGATTCGTTCATTGTAATCTTCGATATGAGGAGAGGTGTACGCGCCAACTCGAAACCCTAACTTAGAAAAACCAGCTACTAAGAAAGTAAGTGTAGATCCTTTTCCGTTCGTTCCAGCAACATGAATAGACGGAGGAATCTCCTTTTCAGGATTCCCATTCGCATCTAAAACATTTCGAAGTGGCGTTAAATCATACCTCATAACGTTGTTAAGCTAATCCAGCTAACTGTTTTTCTAAAAGTGATTTTTCTTCTTGAAGACTTGAAGCTGCTTGTCTAATTTTCTCTACAACATTTTCAGGAGCCTTTCCTAAAAATCCTTGGTTTGATAATTTTCCGTTTGCTCTAGCCAATTCAATATCTATTTTCGCTACTTGTTTTGATAATCTAGAAATTTCCTTATCAATATCTACTAGCCCTTTTAAGGGGATAAACAATTGAACGGATTGAACAACCGAACTCACCGCTTGTTTTGGGCGTTCTTTCAACGACGATTCAAACGTAATTTGAGATGCGTTTGCCAAAAATCCTAAAATATCTTTTCCCCAATTTAACGCCTCAAGTGACATTTCATTAGCCGCTTCTATTATAAGTTCAATATCTTTTGCCGGCGAAATATTTAACTGTTTCTTAATGTGCCTAGTTTCTCTAATCAATTCCAAAATTAATATCATTTGACCTTCGATAGCTTCATTTTTGAGATTCGGCATCGATTTTGGCCAACTATCTTGAATCAATCGCTCGCCCAAATGGTTGAATCCGGCGACTTTCAATGTACTCCATAACGTTTCCGAAATAAAAGGTGCTATAGGGTGAATACATTGCAAAATTCTAACTAATAAAAATCCTAGAACCTGGACAGATGATTGCTTATTAAACTTACTCATCTCCACATACCAGTCACAAAATTTGTTCCAGATAAAGTCCCATAACAAGTCACAAACTAACGCAAAGTTTTTTGCTTCATAGCCGTCGTTCACTTTATCTAACATTGTATAAAATTCGCTCAATATCCACTGGTCGCCAATCGATGTTGCCGCATCTTCTATTCCATCTTCATCTACCCATTTTTCAACAGGGTGTTGTTCCACAATCATTAAAATATAACGAGATGCATTCCAAATTTTATTCATGAAATTTCGACATGACCTTACTTTTTCTTCGGTGTATCGAATATCTTGTCCTCCCAATGTTGCAGAAGAGGCTAAACTCCATCTCAAGGCATCAGCGCCATACTCATCAACTAACTGAAGAGGGTCAACAGCATTTCCAACGGACTTACTCATCTTTTTACCTTTACTGTCTCGTATAAGGCCATGGATATATACATCCTTAAAAGGAATCTGCTTCATCTGCTCAAGTCCCATAACAATCATACGCGATACCCAAAAAGTAATAATGTCGTACCCAGTTATAAGAAATGTTGTTGGATAATATTTTTTTAATTCTTCATTTTCTTTTGGCCATCCAAATGTTTCAAAAGGCCAAAGCGCTGATGAAAACCATGTATCTAATACATCTTCGTCTTGAGTAATAGCCGTGCCATTACATTTAGGACAAGATTTAGGAGCTACTTTTTGAACAATAGGATCGTCACATGATTCGCAATAAAAAACGGGGATTCTATGTCCCCACCAAATTTGACGTGAGATACACCAATCTCTGATATCGCCCATCCAATCAAAATAAATCTTTTCCCATCGGTTTGGAGTAAATTTAATGTCACCTTTTTCAACGACATCAATGCTAGCTTGAGCCATTTTTTTCATTGCAACAAACCACTGTTTGCTTAGGTACGGTTCGATAACCGTATGACATCGATAACAATGTCCTCTTGAAAGCTGATGGTCTTCTATTTTTTCTAAAAATTCTTCTTTTTCTAAATCTTCAACTAACTGTTTCCGGCAATCAAACCGGTCCATTCCTTGGTACGCTTCGGGAGAATTTTCATTCATTTTCCCCGTCTGATCCATAATTTTTATGCGTTCCAAATTATGCCGATCTCCAATTGCATAGTCATTTGCATCGTGAGCAGGAGTGACTTTTACAGCTCCGGATCCAAACTCAGGATCTACATGTGCGTCTGCAATAATCGGAATAGTTCTATTTGTTAGTGGAATATGAACATGTGTTCCAATAAGATGTCTATATCGTTTATCACTCGGATAGACGGCAATTGCCGTATCCCCAAATAAGGTTTCAGGACGAGTTGTCGCAATTATAATTGATTCATTCGTTTTAGAATCAACAACTGGGTATTTAATATGCCAAAGAGACCCATCTGCGTCTTCGTGTTCAACTTCGATATCAGAAAGAGCCGTTTCGCATCGAGGACACCAATTGATGATGTATTCTCCGCGATAGATAAGATCTTTATTATATAAATCAACAAATGTCTCTAATACAGCTTCGTGGCATCCTTCATCCATCGTAAATCGTTCACGTGACCAATCAACAGAAGCACCCAATTTTCGAACTTGATTTGTAATCCGTTCGCCAAATTCGTGCTTCCATTCCCATACTTTTTCTACAAAACCTTCTCTACCTAAGGATTGTCTGCTTATGTTTTGTTTCCTTAAATGTTTTTCAACAACATTTTGAGTAGCAATTCCTGCATGATCAGTTCCTGGAATCCAACACACATCATGTCCGGACAATCGATACTTCCGGACCAACATGTCTTGAAGTGTTAAGTTTAATGCATGCCCCAAATGCAACACACCGGTTACATTTGGAGGTGGAATGACAACTGAAATAGGGTCTCCTTTTCCTGTTGGTTTAAAACAGGATGCGTTTTCCCAATCTTCATAAACAGAAGCTTCAATCTTATTTGGTTCGTAGGCTTTTTCCATAGATTTTTTTAGTCGTTTTGTTTCCATGCTTTAGCATCTTCTAAAAATGCTGCAATACCTTTGTCCGTCAAAGGATGTTTTAACAACTGTTTCAAAATTGCAGGAGGAACCGTACTTACATCCGCGCCAATAATCGCTGCTTCAGAAATATGTTGTGGACTACGAATACTTGCAACTAAAATTTTTGTCGACATGCTATAGTTATCAAAAATATCTCTGATATCGCTAATAATTTCCATTCCAACGTGACCAATATCATCTAATCGCCCAACGAATGGACTTACATATGTTGCGCCAGCTTTTGCAGCGATCATTGCTTGAAGTGCAGAAAAAATTAAGGTTACGTTTGTTTTAATTCCACGCTTAGATAATTCTTTTACCGCTTTCATTCCTTCAGCGTTCATTACAACTTTGATTACAATGTTTTTTCCCCATTTAGAAAAAACTTCTGCTTCTTTAATAATACCTTCTGCATCTTCACTTAAGGTTTCTACAGAAATTGGCCCGTCAATAAAACTACTAATTTCTCGTATTGTTTCTTCATGATCCCGACCTGCTTTTTTGATTAAGGTTGGATTAGTTGTTACACCATCAACCAGTCCCATTTCATTTACTTCTTTTATCAATTCAACTTCAGCCGAGTCTACGAAAAATTCCATAATTTCCTCCAAATATAATTCCTAAATAAGATACGTCCAAATTAAGTACGCACTTTGAGCTAACAGTTTAAAAGTTAATGAATGTTTTTACTAGTGGCAGAACAAGATAATTTAAGAAGAAAGGATCGAAGCAAATGACGGGGTATATTCAGACTAAATCACCAATCAAATCTTAACCTATTCACGTAAGGCGATCTGTAATAACGAAACGAATCTAAATAAACGGTAAATCGAGCGTTATCGGAAATTAATGTTGGAGGAAGTGACCATGTCATCGATTGCTCATCATTTTGAATAATTGGTGTTAAAACTACTGCGTTATCCGTTATCGTTCCGTCTGCACTCAAAAATCTTAAAACTCCGCTCGTCTCTATAGACACTTTAATCTCTGAATACCTACCTTCCGTAAAAGGAAAATCCCCATCTTCACCAAAAAAATCCATTGTTAATGTTTTATAAGCAGTTTGAGAAGCGCTTTCATACAATGGTGACGTAAATCGTCCAGAATTTACATAAAATTCAAAAGATCCTGCCTCTTTTGTTCCATCAATGTCTATAGCATTTGAATTTGGAGAAGGTAAATAATTTGAATCTGCCACATCTCTAAAAAAGGGATTCAAAAAAACGGGATTCGTGTTAGTAATCGACCCGGATAAGTCCGTTCCATTCGAAAAAAATAAATTATAGTTAGCATCCATAGTCCCCCCAGAATT
Organism: bacterium; assembly: GCA_018698675.1. GTDB lineage: Bacteria > Margulisbacteria > Marinamargulisbacteria > JABIPA01 > JABIPA01 > JABIPA01. The sequence goes on from JABIPA010000057.1 coordinate 112,146, forward strand.
TGATAGCCCCGTCGATGCGCCATAAATAATATTGTAATCGGCATCTATCGAAGACCCACCTGTGGATTTAATCCCCGTTGTACTATTGTAAAATGTAATGTTTTTAGCAATAACATTCGTCGAGCCATCAATATCCAATGCGTCTGATGCATCTGTTATTAATAAATTCTTAAATGAGATATTTGCTACATTATCTGCAAGAATGCCGTCACTCCCATTTCCATCAATATGAAAACTTTCAAAGACAGTCGTATCCTCTGCATTAAAGGCATTTGTTCCTGTCACCTTAATCGTTACCTCTTCCACTCCTGCACCATATGCAGACTGTTCTTCTTTTAAAGAAACGGGCGACGATAATGTGTAATTCCCACTCGATATGATTATAGAATCTCCCGGGTACCCTAAATTAACAATGTCTTGAAATGTGTCATTAGTTGTTACATAAATGGAATCAGCACCTCCCATTCTTCCTGCCTCTGGACCTCCATACGCTCCAATATCTGCACGAACTCCACCTTTACTTGGAGCATCCAGTACATATCTATCATTTTGAGTTACGGCTGGGTTCCCTAGATCAATCGTATCAGGCGCCGTATCTTTTAGCTCATAATCACTAATATTTTTAAAATAAGGATCATTTGTTCCCCATATATACGTATCATTATTTTTTTCTGTGTTCCCCGATAAAGAAGCCTCGCTTGTACTACTTCCTGCGGAATTATCAACAAATAAATTATAAATAATATCCACGGAAATAAGAGGTGAAAAGTGAGTACCTACTCCATTATCAAAAATAATATTATTGTAGATGGATAAATTACTATTTATGCCAGAAATTCCCATATTATCCGCACTACGAATAAGGTTATTTCTCATTTCAACTGAAGAAAAATTTCCACTTGTCCCCGTGATACTAATGCAAGAATATCCGCCCTCAACCAAATTATTCGAAAATAAAATATTATCTGACAAATTCATCTCTATTGCAGATTCTAAATTTTGATTCTTTGAATAAAATTTGTTTCGCAGAATAGGAAGTGTCTGTGTCTGAGACTGAACAACCATAGACTGATTATTTCCTGTGACTTCATTGCCAATAAACGAGCCTGTAATATTTTCCAAATAAATAGCTACCTCAGCATTCGAAACATCACAGTTCGCAATCGTGACATAGGTATTCTGCGCGTAAATCCCATAAGGTAGAGAGGCCCCATCAAACGAAATCCCGTCTACATGAGAATTATCCGCCATCAATAATTTTTGATTTGAAAGCCCAAAGGGAGATGAAACAACGGTCCGGTTTTTCTCAAGATCACGAGCCCAGCTGTATTTATTGTATCCACCAATCAACCGTACTCCTGATTTTAAAACCAATGTTTCCTCGTAGCCATCATCTCTTGCTGCAACAAGCACCTCATTTCCTGAAACAGCCACATCAATTGCATTTTGAATTGTCGAAAAATACGCACCCGAATTCCTTATCGTTACCGTTTGAGTAGGAACGGTCAGGAAGGCCCCATCTGCGTCTGAACCCTGATCAGAAACTAGCGTTATATTTATCGTAGAAAAGGAGTCCTGTGACAAGAACTCTCGAAAGGGAAATGTGTCATCTCCATTATAAGTTGATCCGTATTCAATAAACCCGGCTGCTTCTAGAGGCGTTTTTTCTAACTCAATTAGCCGGTGTGTTTTGTAATAATTTTCTCCGTCTTTCCTAACAATTGTTAATTTAATAGACGAAACAGTATCTAAAGTTAAAGGCAAAACAACGTTATTTGCTGACGCAAGCCTAAAATAAGAAGCATCCTCTGTATACGTTGTCACATTAAACGTGACAACCTTGTCCAACAACACTTCCGTTGCTTCAATATCAACACCATCCAAATACTGGCCAATTATAACTGTATTGTCGTAAACATTGTCTCCAAACAATGTTTGATTATCCACGGTATTTAAAAATACTCGTTTCTTAACCCCGTCAACGGTAGTGAAATGAATATACCCATCCGTCACAGTATTCAAGGCGACATCATCTACCGTATCTGCTTCTCTTAGTCGCTTTTCTAACAACACAAATGTTTGATTACTCTCTTCCGATTGCCTCAATACAGTCATTCCCTGAGTCCATGTACGGGTAGTTACTTGTAAAATTTGGTACAAGCCCATACCAACAATTCCGATGATTCCAATGACTATCAACATTTCAAGTAATGAGAAAGCAGATTTGGTATTTTTCATATATTTGATTTTTCTGATATCACAACTGAAAAAGGAATATTAGGCTCACCTGGGTCAACTACCTCATTTTCATCTGAGTCATACCAAACAACGATCTGAACCACCGCAGACTCCACCCTATCCGTTTCCCAAAATGTCATCGACACTCGATAAAGGTCTGAAATAGTACCCTCTGTATCAACAAGGGTATCGGCGAAGTACAATCGGTTTATTCGGGTCTCCCCTGTTAAATCAAACTCATCGCCATCACTATATTCATCGATAACTTGCCCATAATTCAACTTTGAACTTTGAGAAAAATTTGACCACCGAACAATATAACTTCCAACATATTTTGCTAAAGTACCTAGTTCCGCATATCGTTTTACTTTATTTGTATCCATTAATAACCTGGGGAAAAAACTGAGTAAAGACGTCCCTAAAATGCCCAATATCGTTATTGCGATCAAAACCTCAATATAAAGACTTCCTCTATTAGACTTAAGTTGTCTAAGATTTAACGACTTAAAAATTGCGAAACACCTGCACGGCACTGGAATGCTCAAAAATAACAACGTCTCCTGTAACTTGGTCTGAATCCGAAAAACGAATAACACAGTCTTGCTGAGGCAAGGCGCCTCCCAAACGGTCTTTAATGCGAATAGATGATGTGGGGCTAAAAACGACTTGCCCAATTTGAGTGTTTAATGTGACTGAAATAACAGGATCTACTAAAATTGTTTCAATAATTTTAGTCTCTTCGGGAGCCGATAAATTTACAATTTGAAACCCAACGATCGAGTCATTGGTTATGTTAAAACTAACGCCTATTGGCTCACTTAACGCTTGAGAATAATTTTTGGCTAAAATTACAGCCGCTTCAGATTCTAAAAGTATGGAATTTAATTTAATTTTATCTAAATGGTCGCCTAATCTAGGGACTGTCACAGAAGCGAGAACCCCCAAAATCACGACAACGACTAGAACTTCAAGAACGGAGTATCCTGATTTCACATTTAGATATCGTTATTCGTGGCTTGCGGTATCATGGGCCGAAGAATTAATTCGTCCATTACTAATTGCCCAAGAAAGACCTTGGTTACATGTAACCGGCACTCCATCAGGAAAATATTTATCGATATCTGTTGTCCATGAACTTAAGTCCGAACCACTAGAAACAGGGTAACTCCCATTGTTAAAAAAGAATAACTCAAGTTGAGCATTAATTGTTTGTCTCTCGGCACCATGAGCAGATTTCTTTGCTTGTCCTGATGATGCGACAAATCTTGGAAGTACGATCGCTGCCAAAATACCAATGATGGTAACAACGATTAGCATCTCCATAAGTGTAAAACCTTTATTCTTTTTAGTCTGTGTATCTAGCATGGTTGTCCTTCCTTTTCCCACATGTAACGCAATATAACGTAATAGGATTCAAAAAAATTATAATTCTGGAGTCATTAAAAATCAAACATTTAATTTGTTCCCACTATAATTCATTCCTAAACACTAAATTTTTGCTAACTTTCTCACTTCTTTTCTTTTACGTTCATCCTCCCCCACAAAAAAAAAGAAAACGCAGACCTTTTCTGATTAATTTTTATATAGTCCCCTGAATATCAACTATATGCGGCCAGGAATCGAAATTTAATAATGCCCGCTGCCCATAGCCCAAAAATGAATTTGCAAAGATGCGCCTTCACTATATAGGATTGTATTTAATTTGAATAAAAATGAATCTTATACGATTGCAATAACTGCAATTAATAACTGGATAAAAAAAGAAGAATCTCTTGATTTACAAACACACACTGAATCTTTTTTTTTAAATCAACCTTCTTATGAGAAAGCCAAAAAAGGGATAGTTGTTTGTTTCCATGGATATACATCTGGACCTTGGCAATATCTCCCGCTAGCTACCTTCCTTTTTCGAGAAGGATTTTCTGTATTTTCTCCCAGATTACCTGGCCATGGATTCAAAACAAGTAAACACATCCCAACTTCATCTCAACCTACACTTCTTTTGGACTTTTTAAGGACTCTATTCTCTCTTGTAAAACCACTCGACGTTCCTATTTACGTAATTGGACTATCGGCAGGCGGAAGCTTGGCTGCTAGGATGGCAATTACTTACCCCTCTATTAAAAAATGTATTGTGATGTCCCCGTTTTTTCGACCTTATGATAAAAAAGCTCTCTTTATATTTTTCGTTATTCACGCTTTAAATAAGCTTACGGGATTAAACATGTCTTCACTGCTTCGTCATGTCACCATTTCTATCAAAGCAGACAGGTCATCTTTAGCCGAGATACTGCCCGGCATCCCATCTCTCACATTAAATCAAGTTCACGCATTAACTCTATTTGGAGAAAAAACAGCCTCACTTTCTTCAACGCTGTCTCAACCTACACTTCTTATTACATCCGACGCTGACACACGTTCAAACCAAAAATCTATGGAGAAATTTTCAAGGAATATTCCATCTCTTTTTCGATGGATACGTTTTCCAAAGCAAGCAAAGGTCCCTCATGCAATGTTACACAAAGGACAAAATCCAGATAAAAACATAGTCTCTCATATCGAGAAATCTATACTAGATTTTCTCTCTACTTCTTCAAATCTGGCATATTAAGACCCATAAGTTTTTTCACGATCATAATTTTCTTTAGCACTGCCTTTTTGTTCACTTCAGGATGATTTTCAGGAAAAATCTCGTGCTCAGCAATATAATTAATTTGGTCTAGATATACGTTTAACTCTATTAAATACCGACGAAATAATGGCGATTGTTTCTTATTAAACTTTTTTATAAAAAGAGCTTCATCCTTTAACAGCCACTCTAACTCATCAAAACTTGATACACTAAAATTAGGTACAGAGATCTTAGCTTTCATGAATTTAGATTGCCAATACGGTTGGCTTAGGCGCTGCAGTAATTCTAAATTCTTTCGTCTTACATTCCATTGCTTAGGCTTGATGCCTAAATCGTCTCGTTGCTGAGACAATTGATTACTCTTGAAAAAAGATATCCCGTCCTGATTTCCGTAAAAACCAGCGTAATGGTATGGGGTTTCTCCAAAATTATTTTTACATTCAAACTGTTTAATTTCTTTTACTTGCTTTAATGCTTCATTAAAAATATCACTAGAGGAAACGATACCTGCTACATGCAATGGAGTTGTTCCCTCATTATTTGGAAGGATCCATTCTCCTAGTTTTTCGCCCCATTCCTTGATTATTGATAAGTGGTTACCAATGATGGCGTACATTAACCCAGGCTGATTAAACCGGTCGGTAAGCAACAAATCGAATCCTGCCATTTTATAATCAAGAACCTTTTTGTTATCGCCCTTCACAATTGACTGAAGCAATAAATCATTAGACCTTTCCTGGCCTGAAAACAATTTACCTGTTTCTTTTTCTGAAAAATTAAAAGGAACAAGAGCTTCGTCCCCCTCAGAAAAGTCTTCTCCTGCTAACTTCATCCTAATATTCATTAGTTCAAAAATGCGCCAATTTTGGGTCATGACAGATTCATTAAACCCTTTTCTCATTTCCTCATAAGGAACTGGATAAACGACCAATGTATGCACAAAACTAATTTTTCTATTATGAATCGCCAATGTTAATGGACCCACCCCATTCTTATTTAACGTAAAAATTTCTTTACCTTTAGAGGCCAGTCTCTCCAAAATTCCAAGAAAAATATCAGTATTTTTTCCCATACAAGAAACCATCAAGCATGTATCTCCATTTTGGTTCACTCTATCCAAAAGTTCTGGAAATGTGTCCATCAAATGTACTGAAAGTTGGTTATTATTAAACAAAATTGCTTTATGGAGAATAGAATTGCCAAATCCAAACGAATGATTAAGACATTTAGAATCAGATTCTAATAGACAATCCAAAACAGGAAAAAAACCACACTCTATTGCTAGCTCTAAGCTAGTTTCATAATTTTTTTGATTTTTTAAAAAAGGATCCGCGCCTAGGCTAATCAATAGCTGAACTGCACTTAAATTATTATTCAAAATCGCCGCATCTAAAGGACGAACGCCACCAAACACAACATCCGGACTTTCTTTATTAATTTCTTCTTCTAAAAAATCAATTAAAGATGGATCCCATGCATTTTTCAGACAGGGGTGTGTTCCTGGCCCGACAACAAAATCAATCGGTAGCTTTTTTCGAACTCCGTTCAACATACGATTTACCCTTTTCTGTTAAGCGATAACCTTTACCTACCCACGATTTCACATACCCTCTGATTTTCAATTTATTTAATAAGGTAATTGGAAATTCTTTTTCGCCAATTAAAACAATCGACTCAAATAATTCGTCCATCGAAATAGTGATTAGGACATCCGGATAGGCCTCTTTTAAAAATATTGTTTGTTGTTCCATTTTATTATTATTCATATTTATTCTTTCGCTTCTATAGTTTTAGAGGTATTATAAGAACAATTCAATAAAAAAAACTACAGGAGGAAATAAAATGGCTGACGGATATTGCGTAAAATGTAAAGCAAAAAAAGAAATTAAAGATGCTGCAGAAATTACTATGAAAAATGGTAGAAAAGCTCTTAAAGGTACTTGTTCTACTTGTGGAACTGGCGTTTTCAAAATTACTGGAAACTAATCGAACTTTTCAAATATTATCTATTTAAATTCTTACACTAAGAATTTTAAAATAGTTTTAAAGGCTATCCTTTTTTAGGGATAGCCTTTTTTTTCTTAAAACCCATTAACTCCACTCTTGAAAAATACATATTTTCTATGTTAAATACGATAAATATTCATTTAAAATGAAATTTTAATGACAAACTATCGATAAGTAATAAGAAAAACAATAAAAAAGACAACTCAAAGAGTAACAACATGGATAGTATAGGACAAGACATACCAACGGTAGTCTATACCTACGGAGGCAATCGCCCACAGCAACCTAATGCCACCTTACCTTCGCGCCAGGTTCGATTCCACCCAACAGCCGAGATTCAAGATTCACTGTCCCAAAATAGTCAATTAACAAATGTATTTGCTACTATTAAAGAAATATACTCTTCCGAACCCGATCAAATATTTAATAAGGGAACTGGCTTACTTTCCATACTCACAGCATGTACTCGTGAAAATATGACGGTTGAAAAAGTCAGCATTATTGGTAGAGAACAAACTACACCTTGGGCCACTAGTCGAGCGCACCTTATTTTATTCAAATTACAAGATCAAAACGGAACGTCTTCCGTATCTGTTTTAGACATTTCTAGAAAACTTGGAAAAACAAAATTAACATGTCCAAACAAATGCAGTATTAATCTTGAAAACGAATTTAAACCTATATCTGATAGATACTGGACTATTAGACTAATGAAGACAAACCAAGAAATCGGTAACCTAGAATTTCATGTTAATGAAAATCAAACAGCAACTGAAAACCAATCAAACAGCAATGCTCAATTTTTATCAAATAACTCTATAGGCATGTCTGATACCAATATGGACCGTACACGCGATAGACTTACGGAGCTCGCCATTATTCAAGCTCCAGTGGAAACACATTCGCCGCCTCAACCTCCTGACGGGTTACCGCTAACCAGGCCGATGGCGCTCTTATCGCATGTCAGGAACCTGATGAGGCAAAGAGGTCGGAAGATCTTATCGAGAGGCAGAATCTTGATACTGATCAGAAGCTAGCGAATCTTCTCTCCAGACTGAATCTGAGTGCCGAAGAGATAGCACTTCTTAGAGGTAGTCAGGCCCAAAACTTAACCGAAGGACCTAGTTCTGAAAGCGACCCAAAGTAAAAAGATCTATACTTACGTACAACGTATCCAAACTTTGTACGTAAGCGCTCTTACTAGACCAATAATTGATTCAATAACAAAAGGCCTTAAACAAGATCAAATAGAATAATTAACGCAACGAAAACAACGGCAACAATAAAAAATAATATAAAAAAATAGAAAGAAGAATCTCTGGGAGCTCTACCCATTTCTTTTCTTGAAAACGAAGGAACGACTTCTCGTTGTTTTATTATATTTTCAATTGTTTTAACGCCGCCGGGAGCAATTTTAATACCTATTTTATCTGGTCCAACAACCACTTTTTTTGCTAATTTCTTGGCCGCTAATTGATCTGTTATGGATATAGATTGTAGTTTATCGTAACCTAAAAGTTCTCCCACTTTTTCTGATGAAAAACTTGTTTTCATATTAGGCCGGTCTGATTTTCTAGACGCTAGAATATATACTTTCTCAAGAAACTGAAACCGCTTCGCAATATCATCTGGTCTAGAATTTTTCATCTTATTATACTTCCCTACTTATTCTTATGAAAAAACGCTGGTATAAGCTAATCTTATCTTGCTTTACTGTAATGATAGACAATGCATTATTCACAACGATTTAAAATTATATCAGAAGGAAACAGCAATTTTGCAGATAGTAATATTTTTCCATCGAATAAACGTTGTCTTGATGATATTATCGTCAAATTGATAAACACTGACCACATAGAACCATTCGGGCCTGCCCAAGTAATTCCTGACTCTTCTATTTCATTTCTTACATCAGGCGGAACGATAGCATGTAACCCATCCGACAACCGCGGAAGCGCGCCACAAAGCCTGGATTCCATTATTCATTCCATTAGTGATGAATCCAGTATTTTGGAACTATTTAAACCGGTCGATAGCTCTCAACTTACATCCAGTCATTTTTCAACCATTCTCAAACAAGCAATTGCAACGATACAAACAAATAAAATAGGAATACTTTCCCATGGAACCGACACTCTCGGAAATAATGCATATGCGCTTTCCATTTTACTCCATCCTTATTTACGGCTTCATCAGGTCTCCTTTTTTATTACAGGTTCCTTCATGAGTTCTGATGGAGTTTTTAATCTTTCCCAAACATTTTTAATTGCCAAAAATCACTCATCAGACTTCCCTCCGGACGTTTATGTATGCATAAAAAGCCATGAAACTGATGAAGAAATGGCCATTATTCCTGGAAACCAATTCGAGAAAATTCAAACACATCCCGACAACCAATCAAGTGGACTCAAACGAGACCCAATCTTTGTTAGCGGCCAAGCCTTCGGAACATTTAGAAACAATAAATTTTATAAATCTCAACACATTCCTTCTCAAGAACCTCCGTTCGAACATGGAAAACTATCCTCTGCCCACCCAAAATGGAAAATGCTAAAAAACATTATTTTAGCCAAAACAAACCCTTTATCTCAGCCTTATCCATCCGTACTTCCAAACATTTTTGTTTACATTGTTTCTCAATGGACAACGTCAAAAGAACTCGAGTCTATTTCTCATCAATTTTCGAAACCAAACAACCCGTTTACTGGACTATTTATTTACCATTCGTCTGGCAACGTTGACTTCGCTTCTCAACTAAAGGTTATTTCAAAAGTTATCCCTATTTTAATATTTAAAGAAATGCCTGTGCTTAGTATTAATAGAAAAGTTACGCCTCTATTAAACGAACCAACTTTACACACCGATTTAAACACCGAAAAAAATCCAAATTTCTTATTTTTCAATCATACAAATTTTCAAAA
>JABIPA010000008.1 GCA_018698675.1 bacterium
ATCAAATTTTTCTTTAGCCATTTTTTTATCTCCTATTTTCAATCTTCTTTTACTGGAGCTCCCGACCGGAATTGAACCGGTGACCTCATCCTTACCATGGATGCGCTCTACCAACTGAGCTACGGAAGCGGAACAGGTCCAAAAGATTCCATTTTGATTTTCACGTATCGCTCATATATCGATGATATACGTCGCAATTCATGACAAGCAAACTGAAAACTTTTGCACCCGTTCCCGAACATTTATGAGACCAATGTGGGTCTCATAAAAATGTAGTTGAATCGACCTTGTTTTGAGGCTTCAATTACTTAAAAATCACTTTTATTTTCAGTCCGCAATTTTATCATTCTCGGTGTGTCTGGACAAGGTTTTTTGAAGGTGTTTTTTTTGTTTTAAAGCGGTTTGTTAATGAAGCTTTAGGGATGCCTGTTTATTCTAGTAGATATGCTTCTAATTTTTTGATGTTTATTTGATCTAAAAAGTTGTCGATATCTTGTTTGGATTCTAAATTGTAAAAGATTATGTTTATCATTAATTCTGGGTTTATGACGATGTTTCTTTCACAAAATTGTTCGGATTCTCTGTATTTTTCTAATGTTTTATATCCGCCATTTTTAAGCGTGATTAATTTTGTGTCGACGAGTTCAGGAACCAGTTCTGGGTGGTTAATAATATGAAGGTATTCCTGTATCGAATCGTCAGAAACAATAATGTTTATATCAATGATTTGGTTAGGGTTTTCGGAGGATCTATATAAGATGGTGAAAAGAGATGAGTCTTCAGGGATCAATTCCTCGCTTGATGTGTCGGGAACAATCAATGAGTATGATGAAAATGTATCTGGGAAAAAAGATAAAATGTAATCGTTTTGAACCGTTTTTATTTTGGAACTTAAATTGCTTAATAGTTGAAGTGTTTGATTTAGTCGTTTTGCTTTTAACTCTTCTTTAATTCCGTCGATGTCACTTAAAAGGGTGGTTACTTTATTTTCATATATCACTAGTTTCTTTTTTTGTTCGATTTCTTTTGCTAATTTCTCAGCTTCTAATTGTTTGAATTTTTCCAGATTATTAATATATGGTTGATTTGTTTCTATTGAATTACTGCTTGTATGCTTCGGGTCGTCTAAAAAACTTGTCGTATTAGCTTCTGTTGAATTGTAGGGGTCCTCATCTTCATCTTCGTTAATTAGTGGTTCAACTCCCTCTTCATATCCATCTTCAGATTCGAATCCATCGTCGGAAGTTTGTTTCGGTAAAATTGAAGTGTCTGAAATGATAGCTTGCTTAGATGAGTCGCTGTCATTTAAAGAGATACTGTGTATTTGAGCACGTGTGTTTTCTGAAAGGTCAGCGCTGAAAGTTGGGGTAATAAAAATATATAGAATAAATAGAAATAAGGTTAATGATATTGATTTTTTTGATTTAGCGGAAATCATAGCAAAACTATAGCAGGTTTTTAGTGGTGGGAAAAGAATATTTACAACATATATATGTTGTTTTGTTCGAAGAATAGAGCTGTCTTCATAAGACTCTTTTAATATGAAATATATTGACAATAGTATTGGATAAACATACTATTTTTCTTAATTATGGAACCTAATAAAGATAGTCAAAATGGAGATTTTTCCAAAGAAAATAAAATATGGTCTGATGACCTTCAAGTTGGCGATCCTGCTATTGATAATCAACATCAGGAAGTTTTTTTATTAACTCAATTGTTAGATCAGGCCGTTAGGAATAGTTCTGTGATTGAGAAAATTCTAACGTTTTTGGTGACATATACAGATGAACATTTTAGCGACGAAGAAGCTCTTATGAGTAGGCAGTCATTTGAAGGAATTGATGAACATAAAGATGCCCATGAATTATTTAGAGTCATGGTGATTAAGTTGAAAAATGACTATGAATCCTCTCCTGAACAAGCTTCGAAACTTATTTTTCCAATTAGAAAACTAATAGATGAAATTATTGATCATATTATTCACGTTGATTACAAGTTAAAGGCGTTGAGACAAAATGAAATTAACCCCTCTTAAGAAATTTGAAAATTATTTGGTCGAGAATGAGGGGCGACTGACCTCTCAAAAAAAAGCTATTGTAGAGGAAGTCTTTAACATAGATGACCATTTTGAAGTTGAAAACTTTATAGACAAGCTTCGTTCAGAAGATAAAAAGTTTTCTAGAGCAACTGTCTATCGAACCATTAAACAATTATTAGATGCAGGGCTTATTCAGAAGATATCTGCTTTAAATGGGAAAGTTTTTTATGAGCGGAAAATGACAAATAAAGAGCATGACCATGTTATTTGTAATACATGTGGCGAAATTTATGAAATTAATGATAATTCTATTCAAAAAATATTAGATAAATATTGCAAAGATATTGGATTCCGTCCGGAATATAGGTCTCTTCATATTTACGGACTATGTAAGGATTGTTTTAAGAGGTAATTTTCATTTTTTCATTTTTTATGTTTGATTTTGGCTTTAATCGGGCAAATTTGGAGAATGAAACGCTATAGAGTAAAAAAATATTCCCGTCCTTATCGATTGTCCCGCCCCTATTTTTTGACAGGGGATGTTTCCGACACTGTTTTTGAAATTATTTCACTGATTATAAAAATGAACGAAACGGAGCCTGGATTCGCTCGACGAAAATTGATTCAAATGATTGAATTTGGCAATCAAGAATGGCAAGATGCGGCTAAAATAGCTTTACAATCAATAGTTAGTGACTCATGCACTTAATTCGTTTAAAGCCTCTTGTAACTCAATTATCCTTAGGAACGTGTTCAGAAAAACATAAGTGGATGTATTTTGTTGCTTATCAATTTGTTATTTTATGTGCACTTGTATCTTCAGACTTTTATTCGGCAATAGATCTTATAGAGGTCGCTGTTCAGAAAGCTCCTTTCCAAGCTCAGTTTCAATTAGGTGCTATTGTGAAATGTCTCATTTATTTATTTGGATACTGGTCATGTTTTAAACTTAATTTTGGGAAAAAGGGGACCCAATTCTTGGAGCGGTTTGTTTGTTTGAGTATTCCCATTTGTTTTAGAGTTCTTGTTCTTTACTTGTTATTGAGTTTAATGAAGCAGGTCGCTTGGATTTATGATCCACTATTCTTTTCGGATCAGGTTTTTATTATTACAGATATGTTAATCGGTTTCGCTTGCGACTTATTTTATTTTGGCTTAATTGGAATGTGTCTTGTCGAAATCAGATCGAAACCAGAAACGTTAAATCAAGTTAATAAGTGAGAAAAAAGACGAAGGAATTCCGAAAAATTGAGAAGCGGATGAAAGAGGCGATGTGTCTTTTCTGAAATAAATTAATTCAGGTTCCCCTTGTATATTCGTTGCCTCCGTTATTGAGTCGACGGTGTCATATAAATTTCCAATATCGTCGATTAAATTTAAGTTTTTTGCTTGAAGACCAGTAAATAATTGTCCTTGGGAAACCTTGTCCGTTTCTTCTTTTGAGAAATTCCTGTTGCTTGCTACATGGTCGACAAAAATATCATAAGCTTCTTCTTGAATGGTTTGAATCATATTTATTTCTTCGGTCGATAACTTGCTGTGAGAAGACATCATATCCATGTATTGCCCTGTTTTTATAGAATCCGATTTAATTGCTAACATTTTTTCAAGTTCTACTATGTTGGAAAAAGAAGATATTGTTCCGATGCTTCCGGTTAGTGTTCCTGGGTTGGCTAAGATTTTGTCAGAATTAACTGCGATATAGTAGCCGCCGGATGTTGCCATAGATCCCATTGAAGAATAAATTGGCTTGCCGGTTTTTTTGACTAATTCGATGGCTTGATAAATTTGTTCTGCAGCCACATTACTCCCGCCAGGGCTGTTTATTCGTAGAATGACTCCTTTTATCGAAGGATTTTTCTCTATACTACTTAGTATCGCTTCAATTTCGTCAGAACCAGTTGATTTTCCTCCAAAAATAAAATTAGTTGAATTGATTCCTTGTCCGATAAATCCGTCGATTTCAACAACGGCGATTTTGTTGTTTGGAGAAAATAATGTTCGTGGTCCAGGAGTGAACTTAAAGTTTGCTAAATGTTCAATTGAAGTCGCTTTTTTTATTTTAAGAGCAACGTCTTTTGCTTGATTCCAATATCCAAACTCGTCGATTAAACCCTTTTGTTTCGCTTGGCTAGCTGTAATTAATCGCCCGTCAAACAAGGATTTAGTATCGTTCCAATTTAAATTTCTTTCTTTTTTTATATCAGCAATGACATTCTCAAAAAGATCGTCTACTACACGTTGAAGCTGGTTGCGGCCTTCTTCGGTAATATCAGATGAATTAGGACGAAGTTGAGATTTGAATTTTCCAGAGGTAATTATGTCATGGTTTATTCCAAAGTTTTTAAGAAACTCTTTGGTTTTGTTGATTTCTACTTTTACACCTAAGTGGCTTAAGGTACCTAGTTCTGGCATGACTATTTTAGAGCCTATAGATGCAAGATAGTACTCTGGCAGCATTGCCCAGCTATCCAAATATGTGACAATCGTTTTTCCTTTTAATTTTGCTTTTTCGAGCTCGGATCGGATGTCTTGGATTAGACCGATGGATGAGAGGGACGATGATAAATGTCCAATCCTAATAATATAGCCTTCGCAGGTTGGATCCAAGTTTGCTTGTCGAATATTTGCTAATAGGTCATTTGTTCCAATTTTTGTTCCGCCTAAAAGGCTGACTTCCGATTTTCCAGAGGTAAGTGAGCTGCCTATGCTAAATTCCGCATAAGAAGACGGCCTGAATAAAGAGTATTGCCGTCTATTTGGAGGAGCTTTTTGCGTTTGTCCAATATTAAACCCGAGCATGTATCTAGAATCAGCCGATGAATCGTAAGAAGAGATGTATCCATATTCAATATTCATGAATGGAAGCAAGAGATTTAGTCCTAGTGAATAATTATTTCCGAATATTCCTGTTCTTAGTTTAAGTCCGTCAGAAAGAAGAAGCTCTAAGCCAAGGTGCGTTGCAATGTCGCTTGTGTTTCCCGTTCTTTTTTGGACCAAATCAGTAGAGAAAACAAATGATTTATTTGGGGTGTAGAAAGATAATCCACTTCTAAATGTTGTTGGTATATCTAGATCTTCTTTAATGAAATCTCTAATCATCGTTCCGAATGACATGAATTTTGTTATGTTAACTTTTAATCCAAGATCTGCTGACCAGCCGGATAAAATTGTATTTCCGGATGCATCTGATTCTGCAATCGTCTTGTAGTTTACTCCCCAGTCGACACCGTTGGATCCTTTTTTTCCATAACCATAGGTAGAAATATTTAATGCAGATCCGTCTCTGTTTACTTGTGAAAAACTAGAGTAGCCGAATGGGCTAAAAAAGAAAGTAGATGATTTGTTTTCAGAGTAAACGTCTTTCGACAAATCGAAATCTTCATGGACAGCCCCAGTACTTTTTGATGCAAGGCCTGCAGGGTTGAAATAAAGAGCGCCTGCGCCTTCGGCGAACCCTGTATACGCATTACCCATTCCATTTGGTCTGATGCCGATTCCTTGAAAATCTGATTCGTAAATTGTTGTTGAATGACTTGATACGGGAATCAGTATGAATGCAATTAATATTTGCGATATCCACTTTTTTATTTTTGATTGGGTCTGTTTCATGAAAGAGTCTCCTTTAATTTTGGGGTTGGGTATTTGATTTTCTTTTTTTTTGTCCGATAGTTGGTTGATGAGAATATTCAGGGTTTAGATGTTTGTAGGAACCTGTATTTTTAAGGGCTAGCTGATTTTTAGCAAGGAGAGCAAGTGTTTTTCCGTAAATGGTTTGGTTGTTGATAACCGTTATTAGCGGTAGCTTTTTTAACTCTAAAGCATCTTCGGGGCTGATGGTGCCTATTATGAGAATTGGCACTTTGAATTTGGAAGCCGTTTTTAGAATTGCCTCTTTTTTTATTACAAAATCACTAGCCAATCGGGTTGTATGGATGTCCCTTTTAATAAATAAACTTGCATTGTACTCAGATTTTCTTGCAGGGATTATGGTAAAAATCGGATGTTGAGACGGAGTTTGTTCTGCTAATGCGTTTAGTGTCGAAAATCCAAAAATGGGTATTTTTTTTACCATTCCAATAGTTTTAATTGTAGTTATTCCTAAACGGAGGCTTGTGTAATTTCCTGGACCGTTTGTAATTCCTATCGCCTTTAAGTCATCAAAAGACTTATTTAATGTACTTAGTTCTTCTTTTAAAAATAAAATTAGATTTTCTGTAAAATGATAAGGAGATTGAAACGTTTTTTCTAAGAGAATCGTGTCGTTTTTCATTAAACAAAAGGAAAACGGTTCGATTGCTATATTTAAGCCTAAAATTATTTCTGGATTAGTAGCCATGAAATATATTATGGACGAGGTGAGATAGACTTGCAAATTTTTGTTTTTGGACGATAAAATTACAATGTACATTAAATAAACATACGTAGGAGCTTTAACATGTCAGGACATAGTAAATGGTCAACGATTAAGCACAAAAAAGCAAAAACGGATCATCAAAGAGGAAAGCAATTTTCTAAAGTTTCTAAAGAAATCATAATGGCTGCAAAAATTGGTGGTGGGGATCCTGAAATGAATCCTCGATTACGATTAGCTATTCAAAAAGCCAAGTCCGTGAATATGCCAAACGACAATGTGAAGCGCGCGATACAACGAGGTGTTGGCGGTGGAGATGATTCGAATTATGAAGAAGTGATGTTTGAAGGCTATGGCCCTAATGGCGTTGGTCTAATTATAGAAACGTTAACGGATAATAAAAACAGAACGGTTCCTAATTTAAAACATGCCTTAAGCAAAAATGGAGGCAGTTTAGCAACCAAAGGCGCTGTTTCTTATATGTTTTCGAAAAAAGGATTGTTTATTTTTTCTCCTGAAAGTCCTGATGAAAAAATTATGGAAGTTGCGTCTGATGCTGGGGCAGATGATATAGATATAAAAGACGATGGTTCCATTGAAGTGTTGTGCGAGTTTGGGAGTTTTGAAGCCGTAAGAGTCGCGTTTGAATCAAATGAACTTGTCGCTGAAAATGCATCTATCGAAATGATTCCTGAAAACACAGTTCAGTTAACGGCAGAACAAGTTGAAAAGATTGAAAAACTAATTGAGGCTTTGGAAGAAGACGACGACGTCCAAGATGTGTACTCTAATTATGAGGCTCCAGAGGAATAGTCTGATTCATGAGTGTTGAAACCGTTCAGCTTTTAAACCAAATTGAGGACCAAATTCAATCATCTGTATCTAATTTAGATTTTTATTTGTCTTTGGTAGACGAAATGGATGATGTGACGTTGGTTTCTAAGGTTAGGCATTATTTGAAGTCTACGCGGATTCCTTTGCGACAATTATCTCAATTGAATCAAAATGTTAAGTTATTGAGGGGAGGTCTCGAAAATAGACCTTATGATTCGTCCTTAATGTTAAAAGATCGAGTTACGATAAGAACTTTGTTTAACGACAGTTTATTTTCCGTAAATACTTTTTTAGATGAAAAGCAATTGGACGTTATTACGGAGTTTAATGGGCTTCAAGATTATCGCGTATTGATATCCACGAGGATTGGGATTCAATGTTTGTCTTCACTGTTTTATTTTTTCTATAAAATTTGCCATGGAAATGAGAAGTTATTTGTCGATTGTCAGGTATCTGAGAATAAAGGAATTCTTTTAACGATGTATATAGAACATATTGACGTTCGATCGTTTTTAGAATCCATCGAATACAAGAGTTTACTTGAACTTTCTAAAATGTCTGAGGGGAGTCTTTCTAGTTTTGAGGATGATGGCCGGCATAAACTTCAATTTGAGCTACCTGGAAATTAAGGGATTTAATGGTATACTATTTCATCATCTTTAAATAAACATAAAATTATGAATTCAAAATTAAAAAAATTATTAGTCTCCTTATTTACCACTGTTTTTCTATCGTTAACTTGTTCCGTTGTTTTTGGAACAATATCTATAGATAGCTCAAAAACAGATACTTTTAAATCACCCCAAGGCTCTCAGGCTGTAATGTACTATTTTAAGTTAAGTGCTGAGGAACAAGAGGAAACCCTGAAATCTATAACGTTCACTAATACGGGTGAATTCGTGAATTTTGGAGATGGAATTACGGGAGTTCAGGTTTACCAAGATAGTGATGAAGATTTTAAGTTTGATGGTAGTTCAGATAATAGTATCGGACAACTTACCCCCAATGAGGGTGGAAAATGGGTCATTTCCGCTACCGAAAGCATAGCAAGTGGAAATTCAAAAGGTTTTTTTATTATCTATGAAGTTGCAGAGGATGCTGAAATTGATTCTGATACAAATATTGATGTTTTAGCTATAACTGCGGAGTCCGGTGCTTCTGCAGATTTGTCTGGCGAAGATACATCTAATTCGATTGTTATAACAGGGTTGAAGACGATAACGGCGGTCTCAATTGCCCCAGACGTTGTTCTTCCTGGTCAAGAAAAAGCAGCAATGCTGTATTTAACAATTACTGTGGGTGGGGAGCTCATTGAAAATAATATTGCGATACGTATCGAGAACGATATGAATAACTTTGTTATGGATGAAAATTCTACGGATGGTGTCGTACAGGCGTACCTTTATCAAGATTTGGTGGGAGATGGATTGTTTGATCCGGAAGATTCTGATAATTACCCTAGAGTTTTAACTGTTAGGGCTGGTGAGTTTTCGTCTACTTCTAGTATTTTATTTGAGCCGACTAGTCAGCAGTTGAGTTTTGCTGAAGATTCTCCTGTAAACCTTTTTGTTGTGTATGATATTGGAGAGGATTTTGAAGTTGAATCTGATTCTCAGGTAATGGCTCAAATGACGTCGTTTGTTGGTACGGGTGCTCAATCAGGGCTCGATATTGTTAATTCTGAGTTTCTTCCTTCAGACCCAGCGGATCCGTTTGTTGCGGGACTTGGTTATGGCAGCGTAGAAAGTATTGTTCCTGACGAAATTACATTTGGCCAACGTACTGTTGCTCCTATGTTGGGCTTTTCTTTGTTTTCTTTTCATACTGATTCAGATTTAAGTACAGTGACTATTGGTAATGACGGAAGTGTTCCTTTTATTACAACACCAGGTGGTGCAGATGGAGTTACCGATGTTCATGTGTTCGAAGACTCGAATGGAAATGGAGGCTATGATGGACAAGATGGTGGCGATACATTAGTTGGGACGTTGGAATTAGGTGATACTAGTCAAAATCAGTCTGATACGGCTCATATTCCCTTACCATTAGGTGTTTCAATGGAGACATTTGATTCTGATACTGATTACCCTTTAAATAATGAAAAACGGTTTTTCGTAACCTATACGATTGGTGATAGGATCACTGCTCAAAATATTGTTAGCGGAAATACGACGTCATACGTTAATTCATTTTTGGAAGATGTAGTTGCTTCAGCCAATATTTCTGCTGGAACTATTCAAATTTCTCTTTCAGGAACGCTTCCGGTAGAAGCGAATCCTGAAGCGACCTTATCCTTAGATAATACGAATGTCTCGATTGTTAATGTTTTGGATGTTTCTCCTTCGGATGTTGTTCAAGGTCAATCTAAAGTTCCGATGTTATATTTAAATTTATGGTCCGACGAAAATGTAGCATCGGCAACTTTAACAATTTTGAATGAAAAAGGTAGTTTTTTAGATAATTCAAGAGGTGTGTCGAAAGTTTGGTTGTTTAGAGATGACGGAGATTTTTCGTTTACAGAAAGTGACCCTGAAGTCGCAGCCTCTAGTCTCCCAGAGTCGGTAGATTTTTCTACATTATCTAATGTTGAATTATTTAGTGGAAGTAACTTATTTTTTGTTTGTTATGACATAGGGCAAATAGCCGATGTTTCTCAAGAAGACGGAATACGAGCACAGATCTCTAATATGGCTAGTGATGATCCTCCTGTTGTATTGGGAGGTGTTGTTCCGGCACCTAGTATTGCCTCTCGAGTGTCTGTTATGGAAAAACGATTATCTATTCCGGAAGTTGTCGCGGAAATCGATTCAGTGTCCACTACGTTTAGCGTAGAAATTAATGTTGAAAATTTGTACAGCGAAGATGTTTCTTTAACCTCGGTTTCTCCGCGGTTTTATTTATCTGGAGCGTCTGGGAATGATATATCTTATGAGTTTTCTGCAACCTTATCTGATTTATTGTTAACCTTTCCATTAACGTTGGTTCCAGGAGAAACAAAAACGTTTAGATTTATTGTTAATCATGATTCGCAAATTTCTGAGGGAACGGCGTTTCTTGATGGCTTTGTTGAATATGCGATTTCTTCCACTCAGAACGCTGTTTTAACAAGGTACCATGGCGATAGTTCTTGGTTTCTTGCAACTGATTCGGGGTCTCAAATTGTAATTCAGTCGGATAGTGAAGTTTATGATTGGTCGTTACCTGACTATATTGACTATATTCAAGTTAAATCTGGCGGAGAGTTTCGTACATTCCAAAATTTTGATGCAATTACCGCGAGCAGTATTATGAATTTAGTTTTTAAAAACGAAGGACGAGCAATTGATGAATCGTCTATTGTCGTAAAATTAAATGGTGTTGTTCTTGAACGTAATAATAATCCAGCACCATCTAGTTATGGCTATTTTAGAGATGATGGTTCTTTGCAAATTTGGGATGTCGGTTCAGAAAATGGTTATGTTGATATTGAACTTTATGATTTAGAAGGAGAGTCATTAACACCTGCTAAATTGGAGTTTACTGTTTCGGACACGATGGAAATTACACAACTTTATGTTTATCCAAGTCCTTATACTGTTGGTGAAACCGATATGATTGTAGGGTTTAATGCGTCTCAACCTGGTGATTTTACGATTTACTTTTTTAACTTTTTGGGGCAGATGGTTTTTTCTCAAGATGAAGTGACTAATGAGACGGGTGGATACGTTGAAGTTAGGATAGATAAATTTGAAGAGTTTTTGCAGTCTGGAATGTTCATTTGTAAAGTTATTGGGACAGACCGAAATGGAAATTCAAATGGGACTATTACCAAGTTTGCAGTTTATTAATATGAAAAAAATATTTAAAAATACGTTAATATGTTTGTTGTGTGTTCATTTAAGCTATGGAGTATTTGCTCAAGAAGAAATTTCTTTGGGTATTGATAATCCTCAAGTGAAGATGATTGGGGCTCGTCATAGTGCTCTTGGAGGGACAAATCCAGTTATATTTGGTGATGTAAATGGTCTTTTTATTAATCCTGCGGTTATTTCTCACATTGAATCAATGCCTTTTTCATCCACGTATCAACGATTGTTGTCCGATTTTCAATATTACACTGTTAATTCTTCTTACCCGTTAAAAGTACCTATTCCTAAAGGTGACGAAATAGAATATCAAAATGCATCCTTGGGACTTTCTGTTGGACGAGTCGCTTTGGAAGGTATTCCAGAAACCGTTTTTGAAAATGAGAGGGTGCGACAAATTGGGATATATAGCTCCGGCTTCAATATCATTGAGTTGTCCTTGGCATCGTCTTTGTACGATGTTTTTAATTTTACACAATTGTCTGGCGGGTTTGGTGTAAAACTATTTAACCAATTTTTGAATGAGAATAATAGAACGGCTATGGGGTTTGATGCTGGTTTTATTGCTATGTATCAAACGGATCATCCTTGGGTAAATAATATGTACCTTGGAGGATCAATTGTTAACCTTTTTGCGACCTCGCTAAAGTGGGATGATGTTGCTGGTGAATCGTTACTGCCGTTTCAAATGTTTTTTGGAGGGGGCGCTGATTTATTTGATGATTTTCTAACTGTATATGCAAATAATTCGGCTGGAGGCCTTTCATTTTCTGGAGAGGTTAGGGTCACGGATATTTTTACTGTTCGAGGAAGTACTGATTTATCAAAATTTAGTTTTGGAACTGGGGTTGTTTTTTCTGAATTAACTGGAGTTGGTTATGAAGATTATAGTGTTCGGTTTGATTATGCATACACGACAAATGATGCTCCTATGGATAATGTTCCCAACCATATTTTTTCAATTTCTATACTCGGAGAAACGATGCCAAAGCAGCCTAAGATATTAGATCCAAGGGATGTTGAGGTTGTAAATACTCCTTATTATCATGTTAAAGGACGAGGGCCAAAATACACCTCAATGCAAATTTTCAATAACGATAATTTAAAACGAACCGCTCTTTCTTCTAGATTTGGAAGCTGGGGATATGAAGGGTTTCCATTGAACGAAGGTGAAAATATTATTTATGTGAAGGCATATGATATTGATTCAGATTTTTCTTTGAAATCGGATAGCGTTGTTATTATTTCTGATACCGTTAAACCTACTGTAGATATAACAACATACGTTGAGAATGACGATTTGAAATTTATTGTTACATCTAAGGAGAATTTGAGAGAAGTTAATGCGCGTATTGATAGGAAATCATTGGTTTTTAGAAATGACGACGGAAATAAAAAAGTATGGTTGGCAGAATCTCAAGCTCCTGAACGCATGGCGGATAATTCATATGTGTCTAAGGAAATGAGTATGCTTAAGCTGTATGCTAAGGATTTGGCCGGGAATGCAATGGATATGGTTAAGATTCCATTTTTTATCGGTATTGATTTTCCAAAGGATAAATATGTTCAGTACAAAGAGAAAGTACGTGTTATTGGAAAATCTTCTCTTTTGTCTAAGTCAGTCGCTATTAATGGGAAGACAGTTTTTGTTGATGAGGACCAGAATTTTTCTTTGTCCGTACCGTTAAAACCTGGAAAAAATCTTTTAGAAGTTGAAGTTGAATCTAAGAATGATCAAATACTGACTTATGTTATGAGAATACTAAGTTTAACGTCTTTTCCTGATATTCAATCAGGAATTAAACAACGTAGAGAAATTGAGTTTATGGCTACATTAGGTGTTATTACTGGGGATAAGGATGGTAATTTTTATCCGAATGAAAATGTAACGAGACGGTATATTACTAAAATGATGGTAGAAGCCTCTAAGACTCCGTTGGATCCTGTTGAAGGAGATGTGTTTGCTGATGTAGCTTCGGATGACCCTGATGCGGCGTACATACAGACTGCGGTTATGAATGGATTGGTTTTTGCTTTTCCTGACGGGACATTTAAGCCTGACAGGCCTTTAACCTTAAGTGAAGCTGTTTCTATGCTTAGTAATGCTTATATTATTGGAGACCAAGAAGTCGAGGATACTGGTGAATTTCTTAAGCGTAAAGAATTGGCAATGTTCTTAGCCTATACTCCTAAATATGAACCTAAAGTTGAACGACTAATTAATTGGGAAACGGGCTACCTCTCAACCAAATAACCCCCTGGGTAAGCCCAAAAACTTCCATTTTTGCCTTCGTGTCTTACTCACATATATTAATATGCTTCGCAAGACGCGACGGCCAAACTGAAAGCTTTTGAACTTGCCCTGTTTAGGTGTGTAGTCGGTATTTTTTTGTATGTTTTTTTAATATGCCTTACTTTTTTATTTTAATATGTGATTTATATCTGGGGTGACTTTTATGGTTTTTAGGTATTTTTTGCTTAGTGCTAGGGCTCTTAAAATGTCTTTTTTTGGGGTGGCTGTTTCTTTTCTTATGAAGTTTGGGGTAGGCACTAAACAGACGAATATGTTTGGATCTATTGATTGAATCCATTGAAAGGTAGCCGATAAGTCTTGCGCTATGAATCCTTTTTTTATTGGGATGTTAATTGATAAGTTGTTTATTCCTTTTTTTGAATATAACCATGCTTGTATTGTTTCTATTGATTCACTTGAAAATTCGGGGAATATTGTGACGGATAGTCCGTGTATGTGTTCCATTATTTCTTTTAAATAATTTGGAAGGCTACCGTTTGTTTCTAGATAAATGGGTGCTTTTTTTTTGGGAAGTTGTTCTATTAGGTTTTTAAACGATTCGATTTGTAATAGGGGTTCCCCTCCATGAAACCATAGGTTGTTAAATGGAGACTTGGCTGAAATTAGTATTTGCTCGAGTGTCTCATGTATGGCCTTAGGGGTTAGGGCGCTTTGAGAGCTTGATTCAGGAGATGTTTTTGTGATTCGATTTGTTAGTGATGACGTTATGGACGTACATGGAAGCCCAGTCCACCTTGTGGACGTAAAAAATGATTGTTCTATTTTATCAATGATCATTGGAAATCTTAGTTTAGCATGGTTGATTTACACTGTTCAAATTTTCAACATCGACATATTATCGGAGTATAGTAATTTTTAGATTAAGCAATGGTTATGTCAAAATTTGCTCCAAAATATATGATTCTGCAATTTTTTTTGTGCAGTTGGTAAATGATACTAATGCGACCCTGGAGGAACCTTCTCCTATGAATCCGGTTATTTTTCCGTTTCCAAATTTCGGATGATTGAAAGTAATTCCTTGTTTGAGATGAATCAAATCATATTTGTTTTGTTTCGAATATGTGTTTAATTTAATTATTTCAAATTTTTGTGAGTGATCTTTTGATTTTCTACCTAGTGATTGAGTTCGCTCTGTACAAAAGTAAGCTAGTTCTTTAATTAAGTTTAAAAACTCTGAGTGTTCATTGAACCATTCTTTGTTTCCTATGACACGTTTATATGAACTTGTGAGGAATAGGAACTTTCTTGTACAGGCCATTCCAGAATAAAAAAGCTGCCGCTCTATATTATATCTATCTGCGCATAAATGGGCGTCAAAATAGGGAAGGATTCCGTCTTCAACTCCGGAAATGAATACTACCTTTTCTACATATCCTTTTGCGTCTTCAATTGGACATACTTTGATTCCGACATTAATTTCGAATGGGATATGGAATAGTGAAAGTCTGTTCAAAAACTCTGAGATTGTTCCTTTGAAATTAATTCTATTTATAAATTCGTTGATAGTCGCTTTAGCTGTGTTTATTTCGTCTTTAAATATAATTTTAAATTCTGGCTCGAGATGTAAAAACGCTTCAGAAAGAGTATTTTTTTCGTTTATTTCTGGAAGGCAGAATAATTTACCTGATAAAAACGTTTGAGTAATGGTGTCTAAAGGATTTATGGAATACCTTAGAAGGTGAATAAAAGTAGCTATGTCGGGTTCGTTATATGAAATGTGGTCTGATGTTGATGTATGAGGAATCTTTTGAGAATTCAGAAATGAACATATATTCTTTTTTTGACTTGATTGACGGTATAGGATTAAAAAATCACTATAGTTATAGTCGTTTTCTTTTTTTAAGTTTGTTATTTCATTTAATATATAATTAAGTTCTTCATTTTCATCGAATCCTTGAAAGAATGAAATTGCATTTCCTAATGCGTTTTTTGTCGTCATTTTTTGTTTTATTAATGCGGTATCGTTAAGTGCGTTTACTAGAGAACGAGATGCTTGATAGTTACGGGTAAGGGTTTGCTTGTTTAATGTTGGAAATATTTTTGATAGGTCTGACACGAGTTTTCTATCTAATGGATGAATCGCTTGAGAATCATCTGCCGTCAAAATAATTTGCTTGGCATTTTTGGAAAAATATTTAAATATTTTTATATACGCTCTATTCGAATCTTCGACGTTTTCTAGAAACATACAAAAGTCTTTGTATTCGTTAGTTTCTATGTGTGTAGATTCAAGGATTTTTAATGTGAGATGAGGAATGTCATCTATATCGATTAGATGGTGGGCCGCCATGTACGATTCGTATTTTGAAATTGCTTTTAGGGAACCTTTTGGTAAAAGCAATTTTAGTTCGTTTATATTTGGATTTTCTTGTTTAAAGTTTCTGAGATATTCTAAAACTGAGTTCGTTTTACTTGGTATGTTTTCTTGAGATAAAATTGTGTCTAAAATTGTGAATTGATGCTCGTTCGAAATCAATGTTTTTATTGTTCGGTTTATATATGATTGGTTCGTTTTTAGGAAATTTAGACAGAATAAGCTGATTGGATAGACTTCATAATGATCGTCTTTGGTACCCATTCTTTTGAGATCTTGTTTTAGAGGGCAAGATGCTTTTGGATTTGCAGTAAACCCTAATATCTGATGTGATTTATAGATTCCTTTTTGGAGTCCTTCTGAAATGATGGTTGATAATGTGACCGTTTTTCCGGTACCTGGTCCACCTGTTAAAAGTATAGGTATACCGAGTCCGTCGACTATGTTCGTTTGTTTTGAATTTAGATTGATTCTCATTTTTTCCCCCAAAAAAATTAGATTTTTTTAATTGTTAGATTTATGTTTCGTGTTGTTTTATTTGCTTGATTAGAGCTAGTTTAAGAGATGTTTTATTACAACTTAATGATGATAATCCCTCCGTGAAGTAAGATTTATAATTGGTTTCAATTGATTTAAAACTCGTTGTATTGGAATTTAAATGAATGATGCCTTGGATGATGAATTTTTGTTTATATTTTCTTAAAGTTAGGGCAAGAATTTTTTGCTTGCCAAGGTAAAGTTCAAAGGGGTTTGGATATGCCGTACAAAATTCGTGATTAATCGATTTGGAGTCATCTGAATGATTGAGCTCAATATTTAAGGATCTAAATGCATTTTTGGTACAGTCTGTTAGAAGTTTCATTTTTTCTTTTAGTTTTCCTTTTGTTAATTCAGAGTTATTTGCGGTGAACGAAAGTACGATGTCTCCGGCAGAATGGAAAACCAACCCTCCACCGGTGACACGTGTTGCATGATCAATAGACTTTAAATCGTCTGGAATATTTTGTTTATAACTAATTGTAATTCCAGGCTGTTCCCAAGTATAGATTCTAAATACTTTATCATTTTTGGAAGCAGATTGAGCTAATGCTTTGTCGAATTCCATGTTTTGTTTTGCAGATTTAAACTGCGCTGTTGATATTCTTGTGTTCATTTGTGACCTTTTGTAAATTAATTGCTTCTATTTTGTCTATTATATGTAAATTAGTTGAGTTTGATCTAATATTTATGTTCGTGGATGCAGTCTCTAAATAGGAGCTCAAGAAAAATATCGTTATATTTTTTTGGTTTCCAGTTTAAGTTTTGGTATTGATTATCAGGATATATTTTTTTTTCGGATAGATTTTTATTTCGATGCAGTTTTTTTGACTCTTTCTTTTTTTCTAGCGTTTGTGTCATTGTCATGCTTATTCCCCCCGAATTATATTTGCCCAAAAATTGGAAAAATAAAACATAGATAGTTTCTGTTTTAGGGTCGAATTTGCTAGTTTATCTTGAAATAATTTCGTATAAGAGTATGGACATGAATTTTTTAAATAGAAAAATTTTATCCATAAATAAAACAGATATTTTAGGAAAGTCTAGAGGATCTTTAGGCGGACTTTTAAATGGGATGTCGTTAAAATTACCAAAGTTTAATTTTGGGTATTCTTTTTTAATTGCATCAAGGGTAAGCGACTCTGATCTTGAAGAAAATTTATTTAGCGAAAGAAAATCTTTTATAGAACAGAAATATGGTCTTGGGGCAACGAGTTTGGATGAATTTATTGAATTATTAGATTCTAAGTTTAATTATTTTGAGACATATCTTCTTGAAAAGATCTGTGATGTTTTTAATATTATCAATTTCGCAGAACATTCTTACGACAAAGGAATGTGGTATAACGAAGATTACAAAAGGGATATTGGACATTCAATTGACGAGATGAATTGCTTTGGAAACCCCAACTACTTTATTAATCAAGATAACGATTGTTTAGAGCCAACGATTAAACCATCTATCGCTTTGGATAGATTAATGAACTCTCTTTCATTTTTAGATTGTGGACTAGGTCTTCAGTGCGCTGTTTTTGGCGGATTTAGATGGGCAATGGGGCAGGTTCCTTTTGATATAGTATTTGACCAGGCTTTATCTCCCTTTTATTTGTCTAAAAATTTTTTTGGGGCATCTGACGATGACCGATCGAACTTGTCTCTTAAGAACCCTCTTTATCGGTTATATGATAGGGTAGAGTTTGAAACTATATCCGATGTAAAAGTTGGTGATATTTGTTATATTCAGGGCGTTTTAAATTATTCTAGTAGGCATCCTAAAGGTCATTTAGCCGGGTATAATGTAATTTGTACGGGGGAAAATTATGATGGTGAGCCACTGTTTATGGGAATAGGCCATAAGTTATTTGATAGGCCTAAATCTTATGATGACCTTAAAAGAATATTACTTGATGGCTACAATGAAAAATCGTGTTTACCAAATCTCGTAGAGTCTGCTACCGAAATAGAGGGCCTTAAAATTTGTTTTCGATTGTCTTCGCAAAAAGTTAAACGTTTTATTTTGTCCTCATTGAAGTCCTACCCATATTTAGAAAGTAATCGAATTAAGGCTTTGAGCTGGGGAGAATCAAAAATAGGGGATAAAAATATTCCTATACTATCGTGTGGTTTAAAATCAATGATTCTTCCTCTGTTATATTCGGGGATGCGGAAAGAAATAAATTTTATTAGAGATTCTGATAAAGATATTTATGTTTCGATTGATGGACTCAGTCAAGAAAATTTGGCAATGATTAGAAAATTTGTAATTTCTTTTTTAAAGCTAAGTTCGGCAGGGAAACGGTTTGATGACCTTTTTTATTTGAGAGCTACAAAAGGTAATTTAAACGAACTTTATCCTACTAATGAAAACAAAACTAAGCGTAGTAAAAGTGCTTGTGATTCTTCAACTATAGCTTCTTTACTCAAATCGGAATCTTTTTCTTTAGAGTTTTATGACGGTCTATCTAAGACCTTATCAAGTGCAGAACGTGGCTCCGATTTTATTCGTGGCGATGTTAACTCATATAAAATTAGAGCAGAGATCATAAACAGTCCGTAGTTTGGGATCTAATATGTTTGAAAAACTGAAATTTTTGGGTATATGGCCTATATAAAAATTGTAAAAATAATAATATAGGAGCATGAATTTATGGATTGTGGAGGAGTTGGTAGGGGCAGTAATTTGGGAAATGAAGTTGCTTCTTTAAAATTTAATGGCTCAGAAAATAGAACTGGAAGTTCTAAGACTAGGCATACAGCTGTGCCTCTTGATCAGACTTCAGTAGAGAATAATGTACGTCGTACCTTGTCTTTGCCTTCATTTTCACGCGATCAATTAATTAATTTCATGAAAAATCTTATTGAAAACACTTTAGACTCTATTTTCAAAGGTGTGATGTCTAATCGGACGGGAGGCATGACAATTCCAGTTACGTCCGTTAAAAAGGCATCGGTGCCGGTTCTTTTAGAAGAGGCTCCGTTAGCTGATACGTCGCACAACAATGGTATACTTCCTGAAAATGATTCCTCTGGAAAAGAGGATGAACATCGACCTCCTTCACCTTCTGAAACAAAAATTTCGTCTTTTGTAGTGCCTCACGCTAGTCAATCTGCTCCTGAAAATAGTTCGACAGTATCTGAAAAAGATAAGAAATTACGAATGTTGGATGCTATAAATGTTAGAAATGAAGGTGGAGAATTTGAATTCAAAATTACGCCGTCAATTCGACATGACCTTTTGGACCTTGCGTTAACGTCAACGGAATTAGATATTCTCAAGGTAGTTAAGGAAATCTTTAT
This sequence comes from bacterium, assembly GCA_018698675.1. GTDB lineage: Bacteria > Margulisbacteria > Marinamargulisbacteria > JABIPA01 > JABIPA01 > JABIPA01. The sequence goes on from JABIPA010000008.1 coordinate 19,537, forward strand.
TTCAAGAGGGGATGGGGCCGGATTGTCTTATATTGCGGAAAAAAACCTCAAAGATTGTAGGGTGTCGAAGGATGAGCTCAAACAAACATTTTTGACTGTAGTTAATAATGGGGACTTAGAAAGTTTGGAGGCTCTTTTTAATGGTCCTTTTAATCCTGAAAAAAAAACAAATGTTCCATTTACTGCAGGTATGCCGGGCTTACTTCCTAAGACCTATGTAAAATCAACATTTAAACCAATATTTGAAATGGATGGACAAGACCTTGGAGAGAATAGTGTTTTATTTGAGGCATTAAAATTGGCAAGTAATAGTAAAGATGGACATACGTTTGAGTGCTTAATTAAGCAAGTGGCCGATGAGACTAAGTATAACCCTAGTAATAAATTCAAAAAGTTTATGCAAATAACAGCTAATCTGGCGTCGTTGGCAGAATGTGTTTCTCAAAATGGAAGGGAAGATGTTTTCGATTCTTTTATGAGGACAGAACCATGGGGCGACAATCCCAATAAAGCCCCCCTTTTAGAACTTATGATGTTTTCGATTGCTGAAAAGGCAAAAGATAAGTCATCGGATACTTCTGTATTAATAACAAATTTGGAGTGCTTATTGACGGCAGGTTCTTTTTCTCCAGGAGAACCGGTAGCTGTTTTCGATAAAATAATTTTTTCGGGAAATAGTGACGTGTTGAAATGCTTTATGGGTAAATCGGGTGTTCTTGACTTAAAGATGAAGGGAATGTCGTCGCTTCTTAAAGATAAATTAAAGATGGTTTTAGCTGAATCTGGAAAACAGGAGGATGCATCTGAAGAGGGTAGTTCATTTTCACATGGGAATAATCTCGTTGAAAGCGCTTCTGTGATAGCTACTTTGATTAGAGCTGGCGGTAATGTAGATGATATTGATAGTGATAGAAACTCTATCTTACATTTGGCTATGGCCAAACAACGGTCTGAAATTGTGGAAGGTATTTTGATTGGGATGCCGGACTTGAATTTAGGACAGAATACTTCCCAAAAACTTCCTGCACATATTGCAGCTGAAACCGGGAATGCCGACTTGTTAATATTGTGTTTAGACTCGGCCGGAAAAGGGGACATTGGAGCCCTTTTAAATATATTAAGTTGTAAAGATAATGGTGGGAATACCGTAGTTCATGCTGCATTTGAATGTATGAAACCAGAAGAATTGGATAAATTGTTGGACTATTTGAGCCCTCATTTGGGAGCAGCTAAGCGCTTTGAATCTGGGACGGTTAAGCATTTGTTTTTGAACTTATTGCAGTATAAAAATGATGAAGGTTTTATACCTTTTGATTTGGCTTTGAAGTGCCAAGACGAAATTACTGCTAAGGCATGTTTGTACATGAAAGATAGTAATTTAGCATGTGTCAAACAAGACTCTTTTTTTAATGAAGATAGATATAAAGGTTGCGGTGCTATAAATAGTGCTTTTGCTAAATTAGATGATGAGGAAGGTTCTTGGACGTTAGTTACAGGATTAACTCCATTAGATGGTAAGGACGATGTTATAGAGCCAAAAGATGGCGAATTAGCTGAATTAAATAAAGATACAAATGATTTGGTAAAAAAACTGTTTCAGTTGATTGAAATTATTGATGCTTCAGCGGCAGATTCTGTGGATAAGGCCAAGAGTTATTTTTTAGAAGCAGGTTCTGGCGAATCTGGTAATAAATTCGCTTTGGAAATGGCGTTGAAATTAGAAGCTCAGTATACGGAATTAGGGAAGTCAATTCCTCAAGGAGTTTTATTTGCTAAGCAAGCATTAACTAATGGCGAGATATTAGTCGATGATAATGACAAGATTGTGCCGGCCGATAATGCATCTAGCAATGTAAGAAAAATTTCTTTATTAAGGTATTTTTCCGACTTCGAAGTGCCTCAAATTCGAGAAATGCCAATAGACCATGAAGAAGTTAGGCATGATGGGGCTGATTTAATGATCGGAGCGGGGACGTTTGGGATTGATTTTAGTGGACGTGGTTCTAAGCATCGAAGATATGAGGATCGTGGAGACAGCGATCAAGAAGAAGGTTCTGCTAACTTTGATTTTCAGGGGGGCCACATAGATGGACGACGTGTAGTTTTTTCTGGGAATTCAATTCCTGCGAGGGATGGCGTAGCCTCAGTTTCTGAGGATGATATTTCAGTGGATCTAGATCAAGTTGGTCCTATGCTTAACGATGTGGATTCTGTTTCAGATGGATCTGTTTCCGAAGATGAGGAGGATGACGAAGGAGAGTCTTGGCGCCATGTTTCTGGTGAGGGTGATTTTTTAGATTTTTTAGATGATGAAATTACATATTTAAATGATAAAAACGTTATCGCTGACTTAGAGAATGCTCTTTTTGCAGATAATGAACAATCAATAGAAAAAGTTGGAACTGCTTATTTACAGTTGAAAAGAGAATGGGATAAGTTGCAAAAGATTGATCAATCTATTAGAACGAACCCTGATTTTTCACCTGAGCTTTATCCGAAAAATTTCAATGGACGCGTTAAAAGGATGGTTCCATTATGTATACGATTATTTGAAGATGTTAAAGCACTTGGTGATAGAGCTTCGGGGCCGGATGTTCAATTGTTACAGCAAGATGCTGAAATCCTTTATCATGAAATTTTGATAAAACGTGTTTTTCTTGAAGGTGGATTTAAGAAAAAACTTTCTAATATAAGAGATACTAAAGTGAACACAGGTGTTTTAGACTCATTTTCGAATAAAGTCGATGCTATTTTAGCAAATTCACGGGTATCGATTTTAGATCCTGTAAATTTGGAATCATTGACAGATTATAAAACATCTCAAGATGCGATTGATTCGTTGGTTAGTCGTGAGATAGACGGTTTGCCACTTGAAACATTGAAAGCTAATTTCCGTGGGTTTTCTTCTGATAGTTTCGATCAATTGGGTGCTGTTGTTGTTGCGAAGAGACAGGCTCTTAATGTACAGGATGAGGTCGATATGGGCATGGTAAAAGCTACTGTGGAAGTTTTGGCACCTATATTAAAATTTGAAGAGGACGAAACAAATCCTGATAAGGGGCAATACACATTTAGTTCTGATTTCGAGGCAGCATTACAGACTTATATTGATGGTAAAGGTGAAGCCGATGGCACATGGAGAGATGTTCGTTCAGAAAATGCTACATATGACGAATGTGTACTAGAATTTATCCAATCAAAATTAGAAGGAGTTCCTTCTGATGTGGCCGATACAGTGGCAGCTTTTATAGCAAATAAATATATTCATGGCCCATTTCGAGGGCTTCGGGTAGAGGAAGCATTTAAGATTCTTGAAAGCAAGGTAGATATACTTAGGTCAGCTGTCACAGCAGATATTAAAACCGAATATATCAAGCAGGTTAAGGAAAAGTTTGAGACTCTTACGAACGACGCCGAGAATGGGATAAATGATAAAAGTGACGCATTTTCTGTTTCTAATGATATAAGCTCCAAAAAATTTAAAGAATTAGAAGATATATTAATTGGAGACGATTTTGCCGATACCTTCAAAATTTTATTGAGTCAGTTAAAAAAACCTTTGTCTGAAAGACCTACAAATTTAAATAAACGTATTAAAGACCATATATTATTTCTGTCTCAAAAATATGTTGATAGATTGGGTTCTGTGATTATTGAATATGACGAAGCCTTAAAAGGCGTTTCTTCAGAGGTTGTTTCGGATGATGAAAAGGAGCAGGCTAAAGACGGATTGGTACAACTAGCTGACGACAGACTTAATGCATTTGAAATGTGTATGACTGGTGATTTATTTAGAGAATCTGGTGTGATTCAAACGGCGTATGATAAGGAAGTCGATGGGCAATGTCGTGATATAGAAAATGCGTATATTGATAGTTTGAAAGATATTGATTTCGATGCACCTGATTATGAGGAAATGGAACTTGATGAGGATATGGAACTTGATGAGGATATTATTGGATTTCGAGAGAATTATCCGCCCTCATTTGAATCCTTATTTGATTTTACAAACTTAGAAGACTCTATGACGCAGTTTAATGCACTAATATCACGTGAACCGAACGATCCAATTGCTGGAAAGTTATCGAATTTGAAAGCAAGTTTGGACGCTAAAGTTTCTCGATCAGTAACCAGGTTAAAAGAAGCTCGTGATATAGCTAAACAAGAATTTTATGACCTCAAGGAAGAGCGTGAAGCTGAATTTGAGCTTAGATTAGACTTTGCAACGACTCAACTAATATTTGAGGCGGAAGTGGGTTTTGGTTTTATTATGGCGGAGTTGAACAGTCATGATTCTGCTGTTAAGTCATATGATGATTTAGAATTAGAATTAAGGGCTAGATTTTTAAAATTATACCCTGAAAACTTTTCTGAAAGCGATGCGATTAAACCGATAATTGATGCAGCGAAAGACTATAAGAAACCTGCTTTAGAGGACGATATTATTGATTCCAATGTTATCGAACAAAATAAGAGGGTTTCTGATGATATGGATTCTAAGAGGCAGGTTTTTGAAAATTTGCTTTCAAACAAGCTTAATGATTTTGAGGCCGCTGCAGAACGCGCTCTTTTGGCATTGTCTGATGTGATTGATGATGGGTTTCAAGTGTCTGTTGATGCAGGTTTTTTGTTTGGATCCTTAGGAAGCGCTATGTCTTCATCTGGGGCTATGAATGTGAACACATTTGATAAGCCAAGAAACTATACCGTTGGTTTTTCCGAATGGAAATTACATTGGAAAGAAAGTAAGGCTGGGGATTTGGAAACATTTAATACGAATACGTTAGCTAATTTTCCTGACTCAATAAGAACAAAGTTTTCAAAAAAAGCGATGGGAAAAGTTGAAGCTAAGACGAGACTTGCTAAAATTTTCATGGATGTACGTGGAGATGTCAGAGAAGCAAAATTAGAGGCCGAAATAAAACGTGTCGAAACAGCACAACGACGACGCGAGATTTTACTACGTCTCAAAGATGAATATGCTGAATTGATGAAAAAATCTGTAGATGAATTTACTGCATATGGTCTTCGGTATGTGGATAGTCAATTAAATTTACAACGTGGGTACTATCCTCTTAAGAACTTTATTGGACTCTTGGAAAGATTTAATTCTGCAAAAAAGGCTAAGTTAGACGAATTGAAAAAAATTGAACTGGTAGACAGAAGAGCTTTTATACGGGATGAAGATGTCGACTGGTTAAGTGATGTATTTGATAACGTTTTAGATTCTATTGATTCTGATAACAAATTGGAAAAAGATAAAGAAAATGGTAATCATACATTTAATACAGTAGCGGAGGCAGCAAATGAAGCGCTTATAGCAGCATTCGAAACTCAAGAAGAAAAAGAATGGTTAACAAAAGACGATATTAACCGACAATATTTAAGGGCTATGGATATTGGGGACCCAGCCACGGGAGTGGCTCCTAATAGAGACTCTATAGCAAAACATATTGAAGTAGTGACATTTGGTTCCCTTCAAGATGATGATTTATTTGAACAATTTGAACGAGCTGTATCTGAAGATCCTCATGACATGGATTCTTTAATGCGCTTTTTGGATCCCTTATCTACCTATTGTTTAGAGCTACTTCTGTATGCAAAAAAAATAACGATTTCAGAAAAATTCGTAGAAAATATGAAAGTCGAAATTGATAGGAAAGATATTGATGCGGCCAAACATCTAAAAAACCTTCTTTTTGATAAATTGGAGAGGAGAATGCATGGCGAGTTCAAGGTATTGGCTGAACAAATCGGGTCTGAACATGTTCCGGGTACATTGTCTGACGCGGACTTTAAGGCCAGTATTTTAGATAATTCAATATATCAACGATTAAATAAATTAAGAAAGTTAGGCGAATCTGCTTTTGGGTATGTGGATAACCCGTTGAGTCCTGAAGATAAAGCTAATGATTCAAGAATATTTTTTGATACCTTGGATGAATTAATGCAAAGGTGCCTGGAAAAAGAAAAGCAAGTCCTAGAAAACCAAGCGGATAAATATATTCGAATTCTAAATGATAGATTAAAATCTGACGTGCTTGGTGCAAAAAAATCTGGAAATGCGCGAGCAGCGATGGAGAAAGCTATTCAACATGCTATCGACGAGGCTTACCTAGGCTGGAATGGCATGGAAGCCTTTCCTGTTGAAGTAACAGTGAGTACTCCTGAGTGGAATGACGCGTATAAATTGAAATACGGTGTCGAGTTTTCTGAAGATAATAGTTTTGACGATATTGCTCTTCGAGAAAGTGTTGCGCGTGCAAAATTTGAGCCATATATCAATGCGTTAGAAGAAAAATTACTAAAATTATCGCCTCCAACCGGGGACGTGAAAAAAGTTTTGGATGCGGCGACGATTTATTCTGAATTAGTTAAGCGATCATTTAAAAGTCCGTCGGATCCTATGCCGGCTGTAGAAGTTATGAGAATGAAAAAGGAAATGGAATCGGCGATTGATTTGTTGAATGATCGTATTGGCTTAGAAACCTGGGATAGCGCTGAATCGAAAGCACATGTTACAAGCCAAAATAGAAAGTTAAAGAAAGCGAAACAAGCGTATAATCGATTTTGCGAAGTGCAAGGAATTGTATCCAAATTTGCAATTGATACGCCTCTTATGGGTCTTTATGATGCAATGGTTGATGATGGTTTGTTTATTAACGCAGATGGAACGTTTAAGGCGCATTTGCCAACAAGGGATAATCCTGTGATTATTCGTCAATTTAAAGAAAAACTTAAGGCAGCTTATGTAAATGGATTGAATTTGGTGAGTGATGTTGAAATTACAGATGCGTTTGCTTTAACCATACTCAATAAATTGAGAAGAGCGTATGACTTTTCAACAAGTAGAGAGGCTTTGGTAGATTCTGGGCAATCTTTACCACCACACCCTAACCCGAGTGTAGCCGCTAATAGAGCTGTCCATAGAGAATCGTTTGGAATTAAAGATAGAGTAAATGCATCTACGGTATTAATGTGTGCGGAACGTGTGTTTAATGAATTTGATGAACTAATGGATACGAGGGTTGCCACTGTTGGGAGTTACACATTTGCCGATTCAGCGCCTCCAACCAACATTAGATTATGGCAAAATGGGGAAACTTGGGAACCAGGGATACTTACGGGGATTTTGGATAGAACACGCCGTGTTGAGCCTAATATGGGAAAACCATTAAGAACGAAGGACGAACAAGATGCCTTTGATTTAGATAAGAACAATCGAACTAAACAATTAATTAGGGCATTATATAGAGGGAATGCATTGTCTGCGGCAATTGAAGTTGTTAATAAACCAGTGGCTGCAAGAAACGCTGAGGCATTATTGGACAACCTTCAGCATTATGGGTCTGATTCGTTTAAGAAGTTTTTGTCGAATGCTAGGTATGGAGATGGCTCTGGCGGGGATAAGTTTGTAGCTTCATTTTTTGAAACAAACCATATTCCTGCTGATAAATATGGCGTCGGAACTGCGAATGATTTTTTAAATTACGTATTTGATAGCGCAAAAGAAGTATCGTTTTATGGAGAACCTTCCGATTTAGGGTACTATAGAGACATGTGCCGAGAGGCCGACAGGGCGAAGAGAGATCTTATGATTCAGAGGCAGATTGAAGCCGATTTTTTAGTATCTCTAAATCGACTCGAAAATAGGTACTCGAATGTGACACCTTAACCAGTGTTTTTTTCTTAGGAGGTTATAGCGTACTGAAGGGGAATATATTAGAATTGGTGTTTGTTTTAATACTATATTTGTTTTAATACTATATATTAAGGGACTCACATAAGGTGTTACTCCCATTGAGGAATTTAAATGTCTTTTGGTACCGATAATAAGTTAAAAAACCCCATACTTTGTAAATGTAGTCAGGACGTTGAAAGCGATTTAAGATCTAGCTTTTATGCCGTTCCTGAGCCTGAATTCGAATTGGATTTTTCTAAAGTTTTTGAATCAGATAAAAAAACTCTTGAGCATGATTTTGTTAAAGAGGTTCTTTCTCAACCTGAATTTTTAAAGGCGATGCAAGATTCTGTTTTAATTAAAAAGCAAATATTTTCTGGTGTGCATGAACGATTAGTCACAATAGAAGATGTTCTTCATCAATGGATATTGGCAAAAAGAAATAAATACAGGCATAACCCAGACTTTTATAACTTACCGCAGTCGGATCGTAAACGAGTACAACATCAATGGACCGATTATTTTGACTATGTATTACATTTATTGCAAAAGCGAGCCGTTTTAAATGTTAGGAATGCTGGCGAATTTGCCGTTTATAGCTATATTTTAGAGATGAAAGGGACTGGGATTTCGGACGAGAAATTAAAAGAAGTGTCATTGCAAATGATTTTTGAATTGTATCGGTATCATCCTTTATTAGATGAAGCGAAACATAATTTTAATTTGTATTTTGATGCAATGTTTATGAAATGATTTCTGTTTTTTGAGCTTCTTTTTCTGATTTTGAAAACGCATACTTTAAACGGTTTCCGTAATCTTTTTCACTATGATACTGAAGCGTTTGTAACAATTTTATGTAGTGCCTATTTAGTTCGAAGTTTTTAATTTTTCCCAAAATTCCAGCGATGACGTAAAGAGGACAGTTACTAATAAAAATTGCCGTTTCTTTTTCATTTTTACAGTGTGAACATAATTCGATTAATCGGACAAATATTCCATTCATTTCTGTTTTCCAATAAGGAAATTCATCAAGGAACAATGACGTATATGAAAGGTCAAAGAGGATTCTTTCGGTAAATGTATCATTTGTTATTACGTCACTCGTTTGGGCAGATAGTGTTGTTTTTATATGTTTTACGAATAGGTCGAATAGATTGATTTTTATTTCAAATTGGTCAACCGTGTGGAAAAATTTAAGTAGGCTTGAGGACCTTTTTTTATTGTCGGGTAATGCGATTAATGATGTTAATTTTTCTTCATATAAGGGTGATAGCCAGTTTTTTCCCTTTTTGGAGGGGTGGCACATTATTTTTTTTGATTGTGGTGAAAAATTGTAGTTAGGAATACGGGATGTTAGGGTTTGAATTGTGGAAATATGGCGTGTGACATAAATATTTTGAATTGGACTGTTTTCCGCTTCACATTCCTGAAATAAAGTTTCGAAAAAGGCATGGTCATAATCGGATAATGAATCGTTTGACTTGGTTATAGATTGCTTCGTGTTTGTGTTTATCATTTTACTCATTATAAACTCTATTTTATTTTGTTGTTAATGGGTCTTCTCGGACTCTACATATGAATGAGATGCAGAGTGACTAAGGTCCAGCCATTTTATATCGCTTCCTGCATCTGATCTAGATGTTGGTGGTGTCGCGGTAATATCTACCATCGATTGTAAAAACTTGAGTAGGTTTCCATCAGATGAAAATTGGTCTCTGGCAGAAGAAATAGAGTCTTTTACATCAAGTGTATTTAGTCTTTCTAAATTAAACTGTTCTTCCATTAAACTTGGGTCTCGCCCATGGATAATACTTTTTAGTCTGTTTTCAATTTCGGTTTCGTTAAAGTAGGTGAGCCGTTTATTTTTTCCAAAGCGTGCTTCTATTTCATCATTGATTCTTTCTTTTAAATTTAGTCGGTCAATATGACCTTGGATAAATACTGTATTGCCACTCTGAAAAAGACCGCTTAAAGCACATAGCCATTCTTGATTAGGGGTTTTTTCCGTCTTGTTTTTTTCAACTACTGTTCCTAGATCTGTCAGTATGGATAATGTTAATTTTATTTTTTCGATATGTTTATGCCTGTAAATGGAAAGTAAACGCGTATTAATATCTGCTCGGTCGTGAGCAGATATTATTGCTTCTGGAATATCGGTAAGGTCAGATGCGTCCGTCCATTTTGCGGTTGGTAGTTTTTCTTTTGTTAGATATCCGTTGTTGATAAGCGTTTGTTCTACGTGATTGCTTATATCCGTGGAAGGTTTTGATACATCAATATCATCTTCAGGTATCTTGTATGTTAGGTGAGGATAGTCTTCTGTAAAATCTGTCATTAACTCGTTGTAACTTGAACCTGCTTCGAATCCAGTGGATGTGAGAGGTAATGATTCAACAAATGAGTTTAAGTAGTCTGAATCAAACGAGTCATTTCTGTAAAAGAGAGAATGAATAAATTTAAAATCATGAGTGGCCGTTAAGAAATTATGATCTATGCAGCTTTTTTGTAAGTCTTTGTAAGACGTATATCGTTCGTTTAAGGGTTTTAGCGACGCAGCTGATTCCGGAAGAGAAAATGCTAATGCGATAGTCTCATCGGAGTTAATACCTGTATTAACTGTTAGTAAATCGGGCTGGACTGAGTACACTGATGTTATTTTAGTTATGAGAGATGGTTTAGCTAAACCTTGTTTGATTAAGCTGTTTGCCGCAAGCATGATTGTTAAGAAACTTCCGTTAGTTTCGTCCAATAGATGTTTTATTTCTGGAGGTTTGGAATCGTTGGATAGCTGAGCTATTTTCATTAATGATTCTCTTGCGGTGGATACTCCGTCATGAAGGACGTCTATGTCTTCGGATCCTAAATTGGTTAACCTATTTTCGTCATTCGGGATTATTTTTGTTCTTGAAACTAACATTTTTAAATGAAGTTTCTCTAATGTGTACTCGTGTTCTGGTGTATTTGTTATTTCTTGAAACTGAGGGCGAACTTCTGAATACAAATTTAATATGGTTTCGTTTAACATCGTTTGTTTTTGTTTTAATTTATTTAGGGTTGTTTCTAAATTATTTTTTGCAGTGGCGTGAGTCGCTATTTTAATCTCGTTTTTGATGCTTGATATCTCTGTTTGATTGCTTATGGCTTGCCTTAAACTTTCTTCAATTACCTGTCCTGTAACTTGAGATTGTTTTCTATCTTGTTCGTTTAATGACTTAGATTGTAAAACTGGTTTTTGTGTCATCATTTGGATATAGAATGCTTTTGCTTCTTTGGATAGATTTGGGTTCGTAAGGTATTCGATATGGGCGGTCGTTGGTCTGTTAAGTAATCTGTCTTTTACTAGTAGAGCATGTTCGGTTAGCTTGTCTAAATCTGATTGAACTTCTTTTATTTGCTTTGTTGTTAATTTAATTGTTTTTGTTTCGCCGGGTTTTGGGTCCGTAGTTTTTATTGTTTTTAGAATAGCATGTAGATGCGTCCATTCAACTTTACCTGCAATAACAAGAAGATCTTCGTCTACTACATCCGATTTTTTAAGTGTTTCAAAAATAGCAGTGGCTTCTTCTGGTGTAATTAATTGTCGTTTTTCATAGTCTTTGGGAGCTGAAGATAATGCAAGAACAGTTAACTTCATTCTATCTTTCATAACGTCATAGAGCATATGTTCTGTACTTAATACCTGAGATTCATTTTTTGCATATAAATATGGCATTAAGGCATGTTTTCCGTTCATATGGCTTTCGTCGTAACGGTATAGAACCTGTGGCATAAATTCATTTAATGATGAAAGCGCTGTTTTCATTTTCGAATGCTTTTTGTTTAAGGTATCTAAAATCCATTGTTTTTGTTGTTCGTTTAGATCGCTGTTTTTCCAATCGATGGCTTCTATACTTTTTGGAAGTGGAAACATTATTTGGCCATTTTGTATGAGACCATTTTCTTTTAGTATTCCCATAATTTCGCCTAAGTTTTTTTCGAACAGAATATTATCTGTTGTTGCTTCCGGTGGATTTATAACCATTCCATCAACTATTTGTAAGTCGAACGTTTTACTAGCTTCTTCAGCAAGTGCTAGTTGGAATTGATTTTCAACATTTTTCATTGTTTTTAAGTGAGAGACCAATTCCTGACTCATTTTTTGTAGTTTATTTGTATCTGTACTTATTCCAATTGAACGCAAAGCATGTGTCATTTTTTGAAGCAATAGGTCGTCGCTAATTGAAATATTTAGCTGACTATCTTCGTTTATAAATTCGTTTGGCATTTGAGATAGGTAATGAATGAATCTAGCACCTTCTGTGTGAGGAATAGTGATGTTGATATCATTTGCTATGCTGATTATTGATTCTGCATTAAGGGTTGTGTTGATACGAGCGAGTGGCTCTCCTGTTTTTGAAAGAAGTGGAGATTCACCTTTTGTAAGGTGTTTTTTCCAGAACGACTTATCTTTTTTAGAAATACCTGTAAATGTTACGATATTATCTGTGTCGTTTTTGGAACGGGTGGATGTGTAGCTCGTAATTTCGTCAAAAAGCCATGTGAGGTCGTGATGGCTATTGGTGAGGTGAGCGATAAATTGTTGTAGTGTCCGTTGTAACGGTTTGTTCTCGTTTGTTATTGAATGGCTATATAACTCCGTGAATCTGTTTTTGAAGCTATCTTCTCGTCTACGTCTTAATATAAGCCCTTTTCTTGATTTCATTATCGTATCAAACACGTCACCTAAGATTGATTGTGTGTCGTCATTTAGGATGCTTGGATTTGATAGGAATCCTTTTTTCTTTTCTATATCATCGATATCAACTAGCGTGTCGATTCTTTCTTTGTTTTTAGACACTTCTTCATTTACTTCTGCTTCAATATTTCTTTCGACATCGGCGATAATTAATTTTTTTAGGAATTGACGCTCTTCCGTATTTTTCGTCAGATAAAGTTCTCTATGTGTGCGAAGGGAATGGTTCATCAATTGAGGGAAAAGAGGTGTTTTCGTATTGTCATGTTTTTGTAAGGTTTGTAATAACGATACATTGAATTTGCCATTATTTACTGACATTACCGATTTTAACATCGAGAGTCGAAGACCCTTTTTCCCATTTTGTTCTATGCTTTCTAAGAATTTTGAGTTTGCAATTTTTGTAATTAGCGTTTCATGTTTTTCTGTCCATTTAGGCGATTCTATCGTTAAGTTTCGGGTATAGGTATTTAATAATGCGTCTATTTTTTCTTCGTCTAAATAAGAGGCTATAGACTCTACTCGCTTTAACCATAGGCCTGGTTCAATCGCTGTTTCTTGAACAAGTTCCAGATACAAATTGTCGATTATTTTTTGTTTAGCCATCGATTCTTCTATGCTTGTATCCTCTGTGGTTGCTTCGCTGATGAGTCCACTTCCAATGAGTTGTTCAAGACGGTTTCTAGATTCTCCCTGTTTTACGTGACTTAAAAATGCCATTGTTTCTGTCGATGACCAACTTAATGGAGGGACAGATGCTGTTAAGTTTTCCTGACCATAGGCTAAACCTATAAGGAGCTCGGTTCTTTTCTTTTCGGAGTTATATATGATTCTTAGTTGATCATCTAACCATAAAAGATCTCTTGAGCCTTCTGGTTTATTAATTTCGTCCATGACGCTTGTTAAATTTGATGCTGATTTTTTGGATACAGTTTCTAACAAGGTGTCGTAGCTTTCTCTTAACTCTGTGTTTTCAGAGCCATGAGCAGCTTCTCGAAGATTTTGTACGTCGATTAATGTTTGTTTTGAGGTATTTGTAAATGTTCCAGATACAGTTAGTTCGGAACGCAGTGACTGAAGCGCCTGTAAGGGTTTCATTTGATTTTCTAAATGTTGAAGCTCCTCAGCACTTGCCGTTGTGAGCATTGATTGAATACGACCTTGTAGAGATGCTGTTGATGATAAGTAATTGTGCTCTACGGTTACATCATGACTTAGCCGATGTGTCACTTCAAAGATCTCTCTTGCGTATGTAATTAAGTGTTGTGTTTGAGGTGTTGAATCAGCGATACCCCAAGATAGTAGGGCGGCTTCAACATCAGCATCTGTTTTTAGATAATCAGCATTATTAGTCAAATCTGTGGATAGATGTGCATATACAATCAATGGTTCTAGGGCCGTTAAAAGATCGTCCAAATCAGGACCTTCTTCGTAATCTTGTACCGTTGTAAGGTACTCGTTTAGGGCGTCTTTAGACTCGAAGGCAGGGTGGCTGTTTTTAGCCATATGTTCGAGCAATGCGATGAGATATGACTGTTTTAAGTCATCCAGTGCATCGGTGATTGAAGGCCCTTCGTTTACCGATAATGCGAGTTGGATGTCCTGTATTAATTCGTTTTCTAATAATTCTCCAGAAGAGTTTAGATATTTTTCGTTTAGCTTTCCGTTTGCATCGACGATATTTGTGTCGAATAGTTGAGGGGCGTTGGGAGAGGCATCTCTGTCGAGTGTCCACTCTGCAGCGATTGAGACCATTTGGTTTTTGATTCGTTTTTCTATAATCGTTCGTTGAATCATCGGTTGGCTGTTTGTAATGACTTGGTTTAAGGCAAGTGAATCCGGGTTTTTTTGTATGCCTAATGCTTTGAACGGGCCAAATATTGCTGAAACAGCTTGTCCTAATATGCTATATGGACTGTGAGTAATAAATGTATGTATCGTTGATTTTAACTTTAGCCGTTCTTGGCTATTCGTGCTTGTGTTTAGCTTGTTTAAGGTAGAAATGAGCTCAGCAAATAGTGGGCGCGGCTCTAAGTTTTGTTTAATAAATTGGATGGCTGTAGCTTCGCTCATTGAGGCTGTTGATTTATGGATACACTCATTTAGAAAATCTTGAATATTTTTTTGGGCAGCGGCATTAACTAAGTCGTCCGTTTTGGAAATTCTTGAAAAGAATTTTTTAGCGAAATCTAAAATACCTAAGCCTTGGAGCCTATCTACGATCGCATCGTTTGTTAGTCCATTTGTATCAATGCCTTCTTGATTTAGAATGGCTTTGTACAATGCTTGTATTAATATGGCTTCGTCGGCCGTGTTTAGCGAATAACTTGGCGGTATGCTTGATGAACGTGTCATCATTGATGTTTCTTCTAAAATCTCGAACCAATTGTCAATTGTATTAACAATTACTTCATGTGGAATACCAGTACTATTTAATTTTGAAACAATTGATGCTTTTTGAAGTTTAATGGGGTCCAATGGTTTTTCAAGAAGATGTTTTAGGTCTTTGTGTTGAATGAGTTGATCGAACATTAATGGATACTTTTCGCCAATTTTTGTTAGTTTTTCTATGATTTCAAAATGGGATCCAGGATCATTTAAAACATCGGCATATGCGGATAAATCTTTTGGGATATCTCCGGTATGCGCCAATGTAGATAGGATAGTTGATGGCGCTAATCTATTAGGTAACGATGACCCTAGTCCATTTCGGATGAGGTGTTGCGACAACCTTATTTTTGTTTCTTTGCGTACGCCGGTTCGTTTTGCACGT
Organism: bacterium; assembly: GCA_018698675.1. Lineage (GTDB taxonomy): Bacteria > Margulisbacteria > Marinamargulisbacteria > JABIPA01 > JABIPA01 > JABIPA01. Next base: position 34,723 of record JABIPA010000008.1, read on the forward strand.
AGTTTAAGAAACTGGAGAACGTCATCAATCTGAGTATGGTCTAGAATTGTATCTGTTTGTAATTTCTTTTCAATATCTTGGAAATCGGCGTTTGTTAATTTTTGTTTTAGACTATCGTTTTCAACGACATTTTTAATCGCATTTTGAATACTAATTAGTAGGTGGGGATTATCATCAATAGTTAATAGGGTTTCTAAGGATTCCTTTGTAATGGGGACTCCGGTTATGGATGTTGTTGAATTTGCGAGACTAACAAATGTTTCTGATATGGTTTGCTTTGACTGCGCGGACAGGTGGCCTGACTCTCCAAGTTGTTCGATTAACTTTTCTATCGCTCTACCTTTGTTTTTTGAGTGATTTAAAAAAGAAGGGGATCCGATGGTATCTCGAATAATAGCTTCTATTTTTTCTTGTTGTTCAGGGTTATCAAAGGTCTCTTCGATTTGAGATAGGCTTTTACTAACAATATTTAACAATGTTTGTGGACGTTGTCCGAGATGGTTAAGTATAGAAAGTGACGCTGTCCATTCGTCGCTTCCTCGATTTTCTTCAAACCCTTCGATAACCACGTTTGTTACGGCCGTTGGTTGACTTAACAAATATGGACGAATGGTTTTTAAGTGACCGGATGTTGAGAAGCTGCTTAGAATCTCCATGCTTTTTTCGATTGATAATGCCTGAAACAGGGAAGGATGTTCTTGTAGTTTTTCGATGAGAATTGGTGTTTCTAACTCGTTTATTCCTTTCATCCAATCGAGTATTATTCCTTTTATTTCGGCTGCACTAAATTTACCGGATCGCGTTAGTTGGGTTTGTAGCTCAGATTGTGATTGAATATCCGAATGATAAATTGTTTCATCTTGTTTAGTTTTCTTTAGTAGATTAATTGCATGAAGTTTTGACTCCGTTTCCTTAGATAAGGTAGTTGGAGAGGTTGGCAATACTGTCGTTCTAAATGAGTTTGTTTTACTTTTGGATAAAAGAAGAGAAACGGTCTCTGCTGATAATGCCGGTGAAATTAGTTCGCCCTGAATTACTTTTTCCAGAGTTTCTGTAATATTTTGACTAAAGGAGCTAAATACATGGGGACGAATGAACGGATTTCTAAGTAAGACGTTTAGTGTGTCATTGAATGACTCTGGATAATTAGCTAATGAGGTTTCAAGAACGGTTTTAACTAATGTTGAATTACCGGATGTTTTTAAAACGGATTCAAGAATTGGGAGTGATTGGTCTCTGTTATCGGGATCGCTGCATGCAATAGCCATTTCGTTAAGGCATGCTTGTTTCAGCCCTGCGTCCAATGATTTGAGTGCTTTTAGATAAAATTGGAAATTAGGTGAATCCTTTTGGTCCAATACATGAGCTATGATTTTATCTGCTTTTGCCGAATCTAGAGATTCGCTTGGTATATCTGGTGGTAATGAATTTATAAGCGCAGATAACTCATTTTGTGCTCTGAATATGTCATCAAAATGAGATTCTGGTGGGAACATCGGTCGCAATGAATCGAGCAAACTAAGATCATTGACCTCTAAACTATTAAACATTTGTTCGAGACGATTCTTAGAAATTTCTGAGAACAGATTTTTAAGTTGGGTTTTTGATTCTAATGGGGAAAGATTATCTTTAATAAATTTGATTAGGTTTTCTGGGTTATCGCTTGCATTCTCTATTACATCGATAAGCTTGATTTTTAACGACTGTTTTTGAGTTGACTCTGGAGAAAGTGAGACGGCTACTGCAGCTTCTGATTCTATAGAATTTTCATTTTCTAGGACATCAAACAGATCTTCTTTTGATAGGTTACTTGCTAGATGTGCACGAAAACTATCTTTGGCTACTTGAGTTGGAAGGCCAACATAAATATAGGATATTAAGTCTAAATTATCAGATAGATTTTTAGGTAAAAAGTCCAGAGTTTCCCATATTGAATCATCGCCGCTAATAAACCCTAATAATTGGATTCCTTTATCTAATCCGGATGGTTGTCCTGCAAAAGGCAAGGTTCTGTTTACTGCATCTACATCTACGGCTTGATTTATTAATCTACTTTGAGCATTTAGTGGTGCTTGTTTGACAATGTTTGCTGTTAATACTGGGTCATGTGAAAGGTATGTCATTACGGTTTTTAAAGAGTGGCTGTTTTCAACTTTGAAAATTCCGGCTTGAACGAATGCCTCACTTATTAATTCGTCTCTTTCGTTGGATGTAACATGGCTATATAGGGTAAACAGTCGGTCTACGGTTTCTGGGTCTGATAAGGTGTTTGACAGTCCGTTTAAAAATGGATTGTTAGAAGAGGTTCCGAGTCCTTTTAAAGATTTTAAAAAGTCAGGAATTAGGTCTGCCAACGGAGTAAATGATGTATCCGGGTTTACAATTAGTTCGTGAATTGCGGCCGATGAAAGCGCTTGTCGAGCCTGATTGACTTGTTTTTTTAACTGTTCATTTGAAAGACCTACCTTAAGACCTTTTTGTTTTTCTTTGTCTCCATTTTCAATTAAGTTTAGTAACTGAATGGTTAGTAGAAGTTGTTGTTGAGGATTTATAAATGTTTGGCCCAGTTTTTCGATGTCGCTAGCTTCGATTCCGATATCTCTCAATTCGTCTGCATGAGCAAATAATAGTCCGTGAATGTTTTTAAGTTCTGCAGAATAGGATTGTTCTTTCATCGTGTTTTTTAAAACTTTTTGGCTTAATCTTTGAATTTCGTCGTACAAACCAAATTTTCTTGCTTCAATTTTTTGAATTAATGTTTGTAAATTGGCCATCAACCCCGATTGAATATCTTCGGCACCCAAGAGTTGTCGAATTGCTTTTAGATTTTCTATCGATTCAATATGTATAGAGTCAGACGATTGTAAAATGAGTCGCGAAAATGCATTAAAGTCGTAATTAATTGTTCGCAGTTGGCTAATTTTATTATTTAAAATTTCTTGAGATTCTTCTGGGAATTTCTTTTTATTTGGGGAAGATGCAGATGCAATTCCAAAATGAAAAAATGCAGATACTGATTGTTCAACCTGCTCATCTGACGGGAATGAATTTCTTTTTAATTGAGTAGAACTTAAGGCTGTCGCTTTAAATAGGTCATCGTTTCTTAATATTGGCATTATATCGTCGTATTCGTTTTCGTAAAACCAGTTAAGTAATGGCGATTCTGAAACGGCTAATTCAATTTGATAAGGAGAATATGTTCTAGAATTATGAGAAAGGACCTCATCTTCATCTTCAGAATGTTCGCTCGTAATGTCACTTATGCTTGGAGATGGTGGGGGAGAATGTTCCTCTACATGGATGTCAGCAAGAATTATTCCGTCTTGAGAGTCGTTTAAGGTAGGCATTCTTGGTTCTGGCTTTACAACCAATTCCTTTGAAAGAGCCGTTATTAGTTGGAAATATATTTTAGGATGTTGCTTTTTGTAAGCTGTAATAGCGAGTGTCGTTTCTTCTTCGTCTCCTGAAAGTAAAATATCTCTTAATTCTGTAAGTTGAGGTTTGTTTAATACAACAGCCCCGTTTTTTACGTTAAGCTTACTGACCATTTCCTTTTTCTCTTCGTCTTCGGTTTCACTAATGGCCGTTAATCGATCAATTGTTTTGAGTAGGGCAGCTCCTTTTTTAACAGAGGTGATAAGCATGGATAATTCTGTCGTAGGCTCTGAGCTAGGGGATGGAGGTAGTGAGTTGATTATTTTTAGAAGCTCTTTTGTTGACGTTGCCTTATTTATTTCTGTTAGAACACGGATGTTTCTTGGCAATTCGGGTGCTAGCGCGGCAATCCATTCCTGTTTAAGAAAACTAATATCTTCTGAATTACTTGTTAGTGATTCAAGACTTGTTCCGTTTTTTATCTCTATTTCTATTAAGCGATGGTAGTTTTCAAGAGCCTGTAAATTTGCAGATGTTGTCGGTGATTTTCGTTCTTTTTGTGAATCTAGGATGTCATTTTTAATAGATGTCTTTAGTTTCGACGAAATATCTTGTACGACTTTGTTTTGGGCAGAATTAGCGATGGTAGTTGTAGAACTTGATTCAATTATAGCAAGGGTATGAGCTCTTAGTTTTGGCAGTTCTTTTTTTAAGTTATCAACGGTTTCTTTTATTTGCGTATTTAGGGTGGTGTTTAGTTCGTCTAAAACAGCATCTGATAATGGGTTTTCTAATGTCGGTGTAGGCCTATCATTTCGTTCGGCATAATCGGCTTGAGCTTTTTGAAAATAGAACGGATATACTTTTTCAACGAGTGATTTTGTATCTAAGGTTTCGAGGTAATCGAGGTGTTGAATAATCTCTAGTTTTAAACTTACGTTGCCGGGAGCAGTTAATGCTTGTTTCATTAATTTAGTTCCGTTAGTGGATGTTAAGAAAGATGTTAATTGGGACGATGTCGTTTTTGATAGAACATTTAATAACGTTCGATTTACATTTTCTACAGGAACTGTATCTGATGATAAAGCTGAAAATTCGGCCAATTGATTTATTGCTTGTCGGATACCAGGTTCTAAAACAGACCCATTTTGGTCTAATAAAAAATGAGGTGAATTAGATAATAATTCATGGGTATGAAAATTATTTTGATTATCAAGTATAGATTCTAATTCATTTTCTAAATTATCGCTGTTTGGGCCAAACACATAGGTTCCGTCTACATTCATTTCAAAAACGCCGCGGCGAGTAAATTCATTTAGTAATTGAGTGTTTTGCCAATCAACCGGAAGTTCTTCGAATGCGAATGTGTCTCCATCTAAAGGATAAACATCATCAAGCTGAGCAATAATTGTGTCTGCATGATGTAATTCAATAATTTTTAGAATTGATTTTTCTGAGTCGGGTGCGATCTCATATTTGATGGGAGGACCATCTGGCTTTTTTGTTATAATTTTTGCATCAATTAATTTTTGAAAAAGAACAGGGTTTGTTTCTAAAGATGTCGCCGGGTTGCTTGTGCCATCTTGAAGTAACGTTAAGGCTTTTACAATATTAGATAAGCGTTCATTTTTTGCTTGTTGTATATTTCGTAATCGAGGGGATGCTGTACGGTCTCTACCTACTGCGATTTGTTTTTCAATTTCTTCTCGTATTGTTTTTAGTTGGGTGGTTTTTAACTGTTTAGCTTGGTCTTTAATTCTTTTGGAAGGCGCCAATTGGCCTCCAGTTTCTATGAACGCGGTAGGATCGATTAAAAGAGACATGAGTAACGAATTACTTTCGCCACTAAACGTGCGTGTGGACGGAGAATAGTTACTTGATTGTCCGATTGATCGAATGATTGTTTCAGTTAAGCCAAATGCATCTTTTGCACGCATAAATGATTGTGCTTGATTAAGAAGAGTTAGTTCTTCGGGCGATAAATAGTCTTCACGTGCCTTTATTTCTAGTTCGTTTAAAATGTCTTCGACGTCGTCTACGTCTAAAGGGATTTCTCCATTAATTTTTTTGGACCCTAATTTTGTTCTAAGCTTCGTTGAAAGAATTCCACCAGGGATGTGAGAAAGAAGGATAAGCGAATTTGTTGCGACAGAGGTATAGAAATCTTGCATGGATAGGAGATCTGTTTGACTGAGGTCTGGGGTGGTGTGATTGGTCATGCTATCTAACAATGCATTTGATAGTGTTGGATTTACTTTATTAAGGTCGCTAAATAAGAAGGCCACAGCCGTTGGGTCTTGAGTTGCCGCTTTCTGAAGAAAACTTCCGGTCGCATCGATTCCATATCGACTTGAATGGATATCTACCGTACGTACTTGTTCATCGGTACTTATCGTTTTCCCTAAAAAGGTATCTAAAGACGGTATGGATTGTTGTATACGATATGCATAGTCCAATTTGTTTAAAAAAGTGGCAAAGTCTTTTTCATTGTTCATTCGTTTTGCTTTTTCTTCGAGTCTACTTTTTATCGTTGAAAGTTGCATGGCTTCGTATCCATTTTTTAATGTTTCTTGAACGGTTATTATTCGTTTAGCTAAGCTTTCTGCAAATCTGTCTCGTAAAGCCGGCGTTGTTTGTAGTCGACTAGCTATTTTAACAAGGCCTTGGTGAGCAACGTCTAATTGCATAGCTAGGCCTCTTCCTATTGCTTTAGTGACTGCATTTAATTGGCGGTCATCTTGCAAAAACGTTTCAAAATGTTCGTCGTCTAGTTCGTTTAAAGATTGGAGTGATTCGATAAACCGGTGTTCTTCTTTTTTAAGAAAAACTTCCCGGTTTCTTTGAAGGCTTGTATTGGAAACGAGTTGATTTCTTTCGTCGGTAATTAAGAAGTTTAAACGTGATGCCTTTTGCGACTCCACTTGGTCTAGTAATAAAGAAAGGTGCTTCGTTGCTTTTGAACTTGAGTTACCAAGGTACCTCCCAAGGTTTTCTATTATTTCATCTCCACTTGTTCCTGAATCGTCTAATAATGAAAGGAAGCTTTGAACTTCATCGACTGAATTTGCGGTCGTTAATAAGTCGGCGATAGTTTCGATATGACTTTTAAGCTCTTCTTTTCCTAATATATTTAGTCGTCGGTGACTTGCTTTTTCACGTATATCTGCGCGGATTTCTTCGCTTGTTAACCTTATACCTGGTGTGAATTCCTCAGAGTATTTGTCAGTTCGAAGTGTGTCTATAAATTGAGATAGAGACTCTCCGTTTTGGACGAAATCAGAATAGCTTACGCCTGGAATGTCACCTTGTCCGATTTCGTCAAAGGAAGCGAGAAGGGTATCTGTTTTTGAACCGAGATGAGTCACTTCATCTTTTAATGTATCAGGGACATGTGGAGACCGTTTGAGACCAGATTTTGTGTAGAGAATTGCTAATGCATTTAGTCGTTTGGATTGTTCATCTGCTGGAAGACCTGCCGATTTAATCGATTTTACGATTCGTTCCATCGAATTTGTGTCGTTCAATAAATGACGGAGTGGGCCTTTTCTTAGGTCGCTTCCAGAGAGTTCTTTAGCAAGTTCTTGTAATGTATCGCCGTCTAAATTAGCAATGCCTTTTAAGGCGTGGTCATGTTTGAAGTTTGATACGGACTCTCCCATTTTTAACCCTTTTAAAACGGCTCCTCTATGTGTTCTGTATGCAAATGAATAGGCGGCAAGTCCTGGTAGACCTATGGTTTGACCAAGAATCCTCATCCTTTTTTTCTTAGGAGTATCTGACGAATGGTGAATTGATTTACCATCGATTTCTAATTTTTTGTTTAGATGTCCAAATAGCTGGCGCTCGTCATAGCTTCCTGCTTCAAATAGTGATGTAGCAGCTAATTTTAAATATTTTTTAGATGTTTTTCCTTCATCTGTTCGTTTAGCTGTTTCGGTTAGTGCTTCTGTTAATTTTTTTGCAATGTCTGGATTCTCAATTGTGGCTTTTTGAAAAATGTGAGCTCCGATTTTCGCTGCTCGTTTTGGGTCTGAAATTTTATCTAAGAGATGTAAGAGTATTTCGGCCATATCCTCAATAGTTCCTGATTTTCTATGGATGATTGAGGCAGCTGCTCGTTCGATGGTTAAATAGTAGTTTGCTTCCGAATCAACATTGTCTCTGAAGTCTACTTTGTAGGCGCCGTTCAGTTGTTTCGCAAGTTCGTGGCCTCTGTGACGGTTAACCCTACTTGGTTTTCCAGAAGCGCCTTCTCTACCAGCATGTGAAACGCTATCGATAATAGAATTTGCAGCGGCTTGTCTGTTAACACCAACACGTTCTGCTTGCATCGAATGTCTGGTAGCTTTGTCTTGAAAAGCGTCTCCTACAGTTTCTCCTAAAACTATATTCCTAGCTCTTCTCGCTCCGTCACCCAAATTCGTTCCATAATAAAATGGTGTTTTAACCATCGAGGAAGCCGCATCATGAAGTCCGTTGGAAAGTTTGTTTGGCGCAATGCCAAATGCAGATGTGATTAAGCCAAGAAGTCTAGGTGCAAGTGATGCAATGGCAGGTAAAAGAGCAAGTGTACTTCCTCCCATTAATCCTGTGAAACTTTCTATTCCTTCAAAACTATGAGTTCGGGCATCTTTTGCTGACATGACGTGTATTCCATATTTTTCAGGGTCATTTGCCATGTCCGTAACTTCATCTAAATAATGGTGCCCACCAAATTGGTCTGTGTCACGAGTTGTCGTAATATCACCTTTTGTTAGCTTTTTCAGAACTTCTTTTAATGAACTGTTGATTGCATGGTATCCATCTGAAACTGAATCTGAGGTTAGTTTTTCTGAGCGGGCACTGTTTTTAATCATGCCTTCAATTTTAGACCCAAAGGAAAGGCTAAATCCGCCAAAGTTTTCGAGCTGTTGAGAGAGTTGATCTGCTTTTAATTTGTAGGCAGCATGCTCTTCTGGGGTTACCGAAACTTTCTTTCCTTTTTCATCTAGTTTAAAGGTTCGAGTGGCTTCAACACTTGTTCCAATTAGGTCTAAACTTCTTTTTTTAGCCATTAGTCTGTTGAATCCAAGACCAGCATGTTTTAGATAGTGTTCTAAAAATTCTTTACGTGATGGGTCTGCCTGAGGGGTTTTAGATTCATCAGCGATTAATATAGCGTCTCGTTGTTGATATATGCTGGCTAAACTAACAGATGGATTGTATTTTTCAGGATGTGGAGGCAGCGCTTTTGCGTCTGCATCTTCTTTTAACAGGATGTCTAATGCAGCAGATGTGTCGCCTCGTCTTTGCCGAAGGCGATTATAATCGTTTTCTAATGCAGGATTGTTATTGATTTCTAATTTATTTAATTCTAGAGATAATCGTTGTCGTTCTAAAACCAAGAGTGGATTTACTGGTTTACCCGAGATATCCATAAATGAGTCCGTGATTTCGGCTAAATTTGCTTGAATTATGTGGAAGTCAGTCGTTTTGTTGCTAAGCTTGTGTGGACGTCCGTCTAATATTTCATTTAATTCTTGATCGATGTCTAGTTCATCTTCAGCCGTTAGGATATGAGCACCCAAATAAGAATCTTCTTTTTGCTTTCTTAATGAGTGATAGATTGCACCTTTTCCGTCTGGGTTTTTTATTGGGTCTCGGTTACCTTTAACGTCTGGGAATAAGTCTGGAAGGATATTGTCTCCGAATTCATTTCTGACGCGTTGAATGAGTGTTTTATTTTTTTCGATAGTGTGTTCGAGCGTCGTCTGTGTAGCAGCATCAATTTCAGGAAGGTCTTTTAGTCGGTCTAAAATTACATGTCGTCTGTTCTGTAAGCGTTTCTGTATTGCAACGTTTGGTTGTAGGTCAAAAAGTTGCGTGTCATATCGTGAAATATCATTTGAATATTGAGCTATTTCACGTCGTCGTTTTTCATCAAGATGTGCACGTGGATTTGTTTCTATTTCTTCTGGTAATTCGGTTTCTAATTGAAAGTCAAATTCGTCACCAAAGTGACCCATTTGTGAATTTAATTTTGATTTTAGACTGTCGTCTGATAATAGGTTCGTGTCTGAACTTATATTGAGTTTTACGGATTGGGCAATAAATAGCGTTACGGTTTGTCCTGTGAATAAGCCTGTTGTTGGGTCTGTTACGGCTAGTTTAATAGGTGTAAATGTTTTTAGTGTGTCTTTATCAGGTTTTTCAAGTTTTAACCCGCCTTTGTCATCGATCATCATATGGTGGTTCGACGACTCAAAAAAGTTTCTGGATTCTGTAAGGCGTATGAGTTGATCTTGAATAAGCTCTAATTGAGCATTTCTTTCTTCTTCTTTTTGTTTTGCTTTAAATGCTTTTTCAGATTCGTTGAATGAATCACTTTCGTCTCGACCAGATGACCCAGACCCAGTATCAAAGGATGGGTCTAATGAGGCAATTAACCCTGTGGCTAGCCCCGCTTCTAATAATAAGTTGGATAGAGATTCGTGTCGTCTAATTAGTTCGTCATTTCCTTTGTTTGATGCGGCAAGGGCATGGATTTGAGTGAGTATGAATTTTGTATCTATCCTATCGTTAGGATGTCGTTCGTCATTAATTTCAAGTAGAAAGTTTTGGAGAATTGCATGATTATCTATTGATTCTTTTAGAATATCGTTATTTTTTTTGCCAAAGAATTTGGATTTAAATTTTGAATTTTTGGATGTTTCTTGGATGACACTCGTTATTTGTAAAGCAAGATCTTCTGCGTCATTTGTGGACATATGAGTATTAAATAAAAGAGACAAATGTTCTTCTATACCTTCGTAATTATTATCTTCTCGTCCAAGTATGAATGACGTTGTCGATTTTAATGCAATAAGTTCTTTTTGAATTTGGTCTTTCATATCAGCTTTTAATACTTTGAAATCACTATCTGATTTAAGTTTATCTTCTGTGTCTTCGAACCCAGAATAGGCGTCCATTAGGTCAAGGCGCCTGTCGACGCCCATTTCTTCAAAATCGGTCAGTGTTGTGCCTTTGTTGAAATGTTTTTGAGCGTCTTTTCGTCTGTAAACGGTTGCCCATCCTTCCATGACCTTTCTTGTTTGTTCGTCTGCGGATAAATTGTCATCAAAGCCCTGTTCTCTAATTGAAAACTTTCGTTGCCGTGCCATCATTATTTGTGGTAACCGATAGATAGCTGCAAGAGGAATTAGTCCTATATTTATTAAAAATTTAATAGCATTTAAAGCGTAACGACCTGCTTGTTCTGGGGCTGTTTCATTTTGTGCAGGAATCCCAAATTTTAGTCGTGCTATGGAGTCATCGGCACGTTTAAATTTGCTAAAGTTTGCGTCTAGATTAGGGTCGAATTTTCCTGCGGTATAACTTTTGAATTTATCGAGCTTTGCTTTTTTGAATTGTCTATTACCAAAGAGTTTTCCAAAAGCGGCGGAATCTTTTTCGCTTGGTGAATCCTTCAATGCAAATCGATCTTTGAATTTTTTGGAAAAGTATTGGGCGAAGTATTGATGCGTTTCTTTATCAGCATCAAGTTCGGCACGCCTTACGGAGACGTTTCCTGCGATAAGAGAGTCTCTTAGAGATTCGTTTTCTAAAGAGGCCGTGCTAAATCCTGAATAGCCATCATCGTCGCCTCCGAATCCGTCAGAATTTGATTCATCATCAAATTCTGCACCTTCTTCTGAAACGGTAATGTCTTCTTGTTCTGTAGAGCTTAATGAAAATGTTTCTTCTGATGCAGAATTCAAAATCGCATCAATAAGTAAATATAAAACGGGGTCTGTAAGCGTAAGGATAACTTCTAATAGCTGTTTACGTCTGTGTGCTTTTTGAGCGGCTTTCGTTAGAGATGTTGATCCAGGTGAATTTCCAGTGCCCTGAGCCTGTGTATTTTTTAATTTTACGGATTTGTCTGCTTTTTCAATTTTGTTTTGAATGATTTTTGATGCCGATGTTGTGATGAATGAGGTTGCGCCTTTCTTCATTTCGTCCATGGCTCTGTTAAAAGCAGTGGCACGTGCAGATACTCCTTTGAATAAACTATCCATGATTCCTTGCTCACTCGATCCAAATTTATTTAAAACAGACATGATACCTCTGTGAGATCCACTTGCTTGTTCACCACTAATCTCACCAGATGCTTCTAACTTGGCATCACTTAACGCGAGGCTCATTTCTCTTCTTAATTTTAGTCCTCTGAGTTTTTGTTTGAATTTTGTTTGAATTCTGGTTAGAACACCTCTGTTAATAGAAAGTCGTCCTCTACCAGTAAATTGTAGGCTTCCTTGATCAATATTAATTGTTCCTCGTTCTGCTTTGTTTTCGGCGAGTTGTCCTAATCGTTCATTTGTTTGGTCAAGTTCCGCTTGTTTTTCTGGGGATAGGGTTCCACCATTCTCTGCTTTTTCTTTTTCTAATTCTTCTTTTCTTTTTGTCAGATCAACCGTTTCTTCTTCTTCTTTTTCATCATATGCCATCATTTGTGAGCTTGTTTGTGGTGCTGGTTTTAATGTGGCCAACCCAAAGACTCCAATAATTAACCTAGAAACGGAGGTCGCCACTCCTTTTGCAAAGGATCGTTGTGCCGATTTTTGGCTATCTCTAAAAAACTTTCGCATCGAATTGGTGTCTCCTGCATTTGCGTTTGCTTGTGCGAGAGCAATTCCTAGAAAGGCCAATAATCCAGTGGCCGCGACACTTGTGTTTATTACCGATGAATACCAGATTGTGTGTGCCTCTACACGGTTTCCCATTTCTTGAAGAAGATCTCCCATTTCTTGGCTTTGTGCTTGGCTGTAGTTGTCAGATACACTCATTAAAGCGTCTATGACGCCTGCAGAACTGGCGGCTCCATAAGATTTTCTTAGTGTGGTTAATTTCGCATTATAAAGTGTTTTTTCAATCATCAATAACATGCTTCTGATAGTTGCTGTTCGTAATAGTTCTTGCTGCGTATCTATAACTTGCGCATAGTTTATTTCTCTAAATAGAAGAACGTCTTCCGAATTTGATCTGCGTGTACCTTGAGTTAATAATTTTTGAAGTGTTCCACGTTCTTCGTATTCAATTTTATGCCATGGCGCAATTTGATACGCGTCTCGTAATGTTTCTGCTTGTGATGCTTCCCAATACGGGATTCCTTCTTGGCGTAATGTATTTTGACCGACGGTTAAGGCGCTTTGATCGATTTGTTCGCCTGTGACAGGATCCCTCTGAATAGAGAATGGATTTGGATTTTCATCATCTACTGTATACATTTGGTAATTAGAATCTGATCGTAATTTGTCTTGTTCTAACTTGTCTGCAAATAATTCATCAGAATATAGTCCTGTAAATTTGTTTGGGTCGTATGAAAAAGCACCTTCTGTACGTTTGTAATTGGACCATTGTCCTGCATAGTCCCCAAAGTTTTCTAAAATAGTCATTCGTAATGATTCGGTTGCCGTTTCTTTTGCTAATATGGCAGCGTCTCTACCACCTGGAGGTAAAAAGGCAAGTAGTGATGCTGGAATATCTAATTGTGTCATCAATGAATCGTAAAACTTAGTGTAGATACTTTTGTCTTTGTCAAAATTTTGCATGGACGCTTGTTGGAAAATTGATATTTCATGCTTAAGACTTTCTATTATTCCTTGCTCTTGTTGAAGAATAGCTTCGAACTGACTCCCGTATTTATGCATTGAACCAGATTTTTGTATGTTAAACATTGCAGACCAAACGCCTTCAATTGCATCATAATATGATTTTAAAATACTCATAAATGCACGAAGGACGTTAAAGTGCGCGGTTAGTTCAGGGTTTTTTGTTGCTAGTTTTGTGGCTTCAATCGTTATTGCACCATCGCCTCTATTCGTTGCAAACTCAGGTGTCCCTTTAACTATTTCAGAGTTATTTGTTTCGCCTATGCCGTAGTTTAATGTGAAATCTCCGTACGCATCCCCATCGCTATGAAGTTTATTAATTGTATTTCGTGCGGACATTAGTTGCGACGTGAATTTACTTTCATAATACGCTTGTTCCGTATCTGTGAACGCGAATAAATTATCTGGGTCTGCGGCAAGTCCTTCTGATATGTCGTCTGCTTGGTTGATATAACGCTGGGTCCATAAATGACTATAATGGTTTGTTCCTGATGCGGACCCTTCTTGCATGATAACCGGACGATTCCATTCTGGAGTGTTTACTTCGAGGTCATAATATTCCCACGTTGCATAACTGGATTCGATTATAGACGAACCTAATTGGTTAATTGCGAATGACCAGTAAGTAGGTAATGCTAAATGAGATCCAGTAACTGCAAATGCGGATGCCAATGCAGCTCCCGATGCAGTTGCTCCGGCCAATGTAGCAATATGGGCCGCGTTTTTTGCATTTTTTGCAATTAAATACCGATAATCTTTGTAATACTGAATTTGAGCTTTAGTAAAATCGGTAACTGAAGAATGCATTTCGAGAAATTGAGAATACATTTGGTCAAAGGAACCGGTAAGTTTGCCGATTTCCATATCTAAGGCTTGTTCAGTCGCTGAGGCTATTGCCTTACTTGAAGAGGTTCCTTCTGTGCCTCCAATTTTTTCGGCTTCTTCTTGTTTTTTGTCCATGATTGTTTGTTTAAGAATCAATGCTTTTCTTAGCATGTTTTCAAAAATGGTCATGTAATTTCTAAATTCTTCTAATTTAGAGAGTTTAATATCAACAAATGTTGAGTTGTTATATCCATATTCTTGATCTCTTGATGCCGTGAAAAATGTTGTTGGGAGTGTCTCTGTGACGTCAGCATTTTGTCCAGATAAGAGGTTAACATTGTTTTCTGAGAGTCCTTGGGCCATTCCGTAAATATTTATATCTTGAGGACCTCTTCCGAGTCCTCTATCTATAAGTGCTTCAAGTCGAGTTGTGTCATTTTTTAAGTCGGCAATAAGTAGTCTAATATTTAATTTTTCTGTTGGAGATGTTCCTGTTTCGCCATCTCCCTCAATAAGATCCCATATATTTTTTCCAAAATAGGCGCCTGTATACTGATTTTTGCTATTTGTGATTTCATCATACTCAGGATCATCGGAACTTATGTCTCCCCAAAGAGAAATACCTGCATCGATTCGGCGGCCCTGGTTTATTCCGGATTGATAGGTTGCATCTGAACCGTCCAGGTAGTGCTCCATCATATCTGCCATTTCGTTTGTATTGGCTGTCATAACGTGGCCAAATATTCCATTTACTTGGTTTCGCACTCGACTTCTTACAAAACTAAAGGAGTGCGTCATCCCGTCTACTATGCCTGAAGCCATTCCTTCTAATAGGTTTTGGTTCGCAAATAATTCGACATCTAATTTAGCCTGTTCATAGTTCGCTCTATTTTTATTTTGCACAAGAGATGTGATTTCTCCTGAAATTTCTTGGACACTTGATCCAACTTTTTGTTGCCATTTATTAATACTGCTTGCAATTTTTTTTCTAACTTTTTGAGCATCATTACGAGATCGAGAAAGTTCTTGTTTTGCGCCGGCTGATACCGATGAATCTAAAATTTCATGAGCTTCTTTTAAATGGTATTCAGCTAAAGAATTGGCCATGTGAAAAAGTAATGTAAATCGATTAATGAGCCGACGAGTCGTATTTATGTAGTCATACAAACGATCTCCATTGAGAACATGGGATGCGAATCGAACATAGTCATCTTCCAAGCTTTCATTGGCAGGCATTGAAGGGGTAGAATCGTCAGAATATTCTTCTTCGGGATTAGACGTTGATGGAGCAACCGGGATACCCTCTGAATTTGTTAATGGTAAATGGGCTCTTAAAATATCTAATATTGCATTGCGTTCTTCTTGTAAGATGCCGTCGCTATTCGTAATTATTATTTGATATGTCGCATCAAAGTCTAATAATGGGTTGTTTGTGTTTTTTGAATTAAGAAGGTCGTATAGTGCGCTTGCATACCCTTCGTATTGTGTTCCATAAAGGGACGCGGAAATTGCTGTGCTTAAATCAGTACCGGATAGTCCAGATTGAATAAATTGATTGTCATCTAGAATATTAGAAAGGAGTAAGGACGCTAATATATTGTCTGTTGAAGGTTTTGCTGTCGCAACAAGAATGTCGTGAACATTACTCGCCAATTCACTAAAAGGTGGAGGTAGGATCATTGACCCCAGAGGGTCAACTCTGTCGGTTATGTGTCCTTCTGAGTCTATGTATCCTTCGTTGAATAATGACGTGAATAAATCTGCGCCCGTTTGGCTTACTGATTCGGCAAGATCTTTTAAAGAATCTGAGCTAAGGCGAAAGTCTAAAATATTCTTTACATCTTCTGTATATGAAGAAAAGGAATTAGACATTGAGAATGTACTTGCGTTAAACACAGACGTAAGTTGACCACTGGAATCAAGAACTCCCATTAGTTTTAGTTCGTTATAGATGTCTGTTCCGCTCATTGTCCCCAAACCATCAAATTGTGAAGAAACAAAAAGAGGTGACTCAAAATCGAGGGAAATAAAGTCGTCGACAACTATAGGCGCGTCAATTTTAGAGGCAATTAAATTTCCTTCGTCATCTATATAGCCTAATGCGATTAGGTTATCCCAGATTTCATTTGTTGTGTGAGAGAGCCCAGAAAATTCCGCGGG
>JABIPA010000058.1 GCA_018698675.1 bacterium
GACCGTTTTTCACCTAGTTTTTCATTACATTGAGGACAATCAACACCCAAGTCTTCAGCAAGTGATTTTGTGTTTTTACATTTAGGGAAGTTTGAACATGCCATAAAGTTTCCAAAACGACCTTCTTTGATTACCATCATTGATTCGCATTTTTCACATTTTTCGTCGGTTTCTATTACTTTTTTAAGAACTTCCATGTTTTCGTTGGCATCTTTAATCATATCTGAAAAAGGTGTGTAAAATTTTCCGATTACACTTTGCCAATCATGTTCACCGTCCATGATTTCATCAAGTTGGGTTTCCATTCCTGACGTAAACTTTACGTTAATAATGTCTTTAAAAAACTTTTCTAGTTGATTATTTACGGTTGTTCCAAGTTCAGACGGTTTTAATGCTTTGCCTTCTTTATCAATGTATCCTCTATCTTGGATGGTACCTAATGTTGGTGCATATGTAGATGGTCGTCCGATTCCCTGTTCTTCAAGTTCTTTTACTAAAGATGCTTCTGTAAAACGAGCAGGAGGTTGAGTGAACTTTTGATTTGGTGTGATTTCTTTGAAATTAATAGCTTTGTCTTCGGAAAGAGCAGGCATTTTTTTATTAGGATCTGTTTCTTTTTTTGTGTCTTTGGACTCTTCGTATACACGAGTAAATCCATCAAATAAGATAATTTGCCCAGTTGTTTTTAAAAAATAGTCAGAAGTACTAGCTCCTTTTATAACAAGTTGAGTTTGTTCTACAATTTGGTTTGCCATCTGTGAAGCAAGGAATCTATTCCATATAAGTTGATACAATTTAAATTGTTCTTCTTTTAATATACCTTTTAAGTCAGAAGGCTTTTTGTCTACATATGAAGGACGAATTGCTTCGTGAGCATCTTGGACGCCTGATTTTTTCTTTTTAGCTGGTTTTTTGTTTGATAAGTATTCTTTTCCGTAATCACCAGTTATTTGTAATACTGCGGCTTCTTTTGCCTCGTCTGAGATTCTTATAGAGTCAGTTCTCATATAGGTAATAAGTCCTACATGTTCTCCACCTATATTTAGACCTTCATAAAGTTGTTGAGCAACTATCATGGTTCGTTTTGCCGTCCAGTTTAATTTTCTAGACGCTTCCTGTTGTAATGTAGATGTAATAAATGGAGATGGTGATTTTCTATTTACTTTTGTTTTTTTAATGTGTTCAATTGAATATGTTGCTTTTTTTAGAGCTTCGACATGTTCCATTGCTTCTTTTTCGTTAGGAATTTCTAATTTTTTCTTAACGTCATCTTTAGCAAATAGAACAACTTGAAAGTCACTTTTTTCTTGTTCTAGTAGAACGTCGATAATCCAGTATTCTTCGGTTATGAAGGCAAGTATTTCTTTTTCTCTGTCACAAATAATTTTGACAGCGACCGATTGAACTCGTCCGGCACTAAGTCCTTTTCTGATTTTCTTAGATAAAATAGGACTTAATTTATAACCAATTAATCTGTCTAGAATACGACGAGCTTGCTGAGCGTCGACAAGTGCAATATCAATATCTCTTGATTCGGTTATAGCCGAAGTTATTGCAGTTTCGGTAATTTCATTAAAAACAATTCGTTTGTAATCTCTTTTGAGCTTCAACGCATTAGTAATATGCCATGCGATAGCTTCACCCTCTCTATCAGGGTCAGTCGCGATGTATATTTCGTCGGCCGTCTTGCAAAGAGACTTCATTTCGGCGATAACTTTAGCTTTATCTTTTAGATTGGAATATGTGGGTTCATAGTTGTTTTTAAGATCTACGCCAAGTTTTTTAGCTGGTAGATCTCTAACATGTCCATATGAAGCTGTAACAGTAAAAGTTTTTCCTAAAAACTTTTCGATAGTTTTTGCTTTTGCAGGACTCTCAACAATAACAATATTTTTTTTAGCCATTTCGAATGAATTATGGAAACTAGGCTTAGTATCTGTCAAGGATGTTTTTTTTATTGATTTAAAATTTTTTATTTTGATTGACTTTTTATAATGTTACTTCACATTTGATTTTCGATTTTCTCACTCGATTTTTGCGAATATTCCTTTGTATAAAAGGTTTTACTTAGTGCTTTTGTAGTAAAACGTGCCCTAGATTGATATTTAAAAACTTGGCTATTGAGGAGTGAATGTATACCTTCGATTAGAGTTTCTTCGTTTATATAGTGTTCCTGAGAATAGTCCTTTTTCTTAGAAAGTCCCAATATGATTCTTGTAAATGCAACGTTTTCCTTTTTCTTGAATGGCTACAGAAAAAGTGGTGTCTAAAAATGAAGTGCCTTTAGCTATAGTTGGGCGTTTATGGGCATGGTTTATATTATTTATTTATCTCCTCAAAAAGAGTTTTTCTAATTTAATTTTGTCATATTTTATAAATAGGGGCCTACCGTGTGGACATGTGTAGTTCGACGGCGTCTCGATTAAATCTTTAATTAGATGTTTTGTTTCCAATTCTGACATTACTTTTCCTGCTTTAATGGCTGCTTTACATGCCATCATTTGAAGTTTTTCTTTTTGTTCTAGAGTCATGTTTGTAGAAGAGAAAGGAATGCTTTTTAGTTGATCTAATATATCCAGTATTAGTGGTTTTATGGATGAATTTGCAAAGACAAGAGGGATTTCTCGAACCACGATTTGTTTTGCGCCAAATTCCTCAATTGTAAAGTTAAGGTCCCAAAAATAATCTCTGTTTTCCATGAAAATGCCTAAAGTTTCAGTACTTAATTCAATTACCTCTGAAATTAATAAGGCTTGTTTATCTGTAGACTTTTTCCAGTTTTTTTTGATTCGTTCATAAAGAACGCGTTCATGAACTGCGTGTTGATCGAGGATCCACATTCCTGTGTCAGATTTAACAATAATATAGGTATTAAATACCTGTAAAAATTCGATTCGATCAGCTTCTAGTGCTTTGAACGTTGATTTAGTAAAAAGTTGCGATGGTTGGTTTGTATTAAATTCGTTGTTTTCTTGGGGGATGTTGTTTTTGGAAAAACTTATCGAATTAGCATTTAAAATTGTATTGCTTCTATTGTTTGAATCATTAGGGTCTGTAAATGCTTGGTTAGGATCGTTTTGAAAAGAGTTTGTACTATTTAGTCCAACTAATTCATCAATTGACGATTCGTTTGTTCTAAAAAAAGCGTTTTCTAGATTAGTTGATTGATTCGGTTGATTGGACGGGGGTGGTGACTGAATACTTTCTATTTCTCTTGCATAATTTGCTTCTGATAAGCTGATTCGAACAACTTTTGGAACACAGTCAAACACGAAACCGGGACTTAAGAATTTAATGTCTTGTTTTTGAGGGTGGATATTAATATCTATTGATGACGATGGAATTTCGATATTTAGATAGATAAAGGGAAAACGATTTGACGGGATATCGTCCTTATAAGCAATTTTCAGTGCTTTTGAAAGTACCATGCTTTTTACGAGACGTTTATTTACAGAAAAAATTTGTTTGTTTCTATTAGAAAATGTGAGAGATGGTACACCCAATACACCAGTGAATGTTGCATCTCCAATTTGAAAATTTATAGGTACGCATTGCTCTGAAACTTTTTTGCCAAAAAAGTGTTGAGTTAAATCGATATAGTCGGAGATTCCGCTAGAATTTAAAACTTCTTTGCCGTCATGTGATAAAACAAAATTAATTGTAGGGAAAACAAAAGCATAATGTAACACGAGTTCATAAATATAAGAGAACTCTGTATTAGAGGCTTTCAAAAATCGTTTTCTAACCGGAATGTTATCAAATATTTCTATGACTTTTACACTCGTTCCAATTTCGTGAGCAATAGGTTTTGTATCGCTTATGACGCCATCGTTTACGTGAATAGAGTATCCTGAATCCCCAGATTTTGTTCTGCTAGTTATATTTAGGTCTGCAACATGTCCAATGCTTGATAGAGCTTCGCCTCTAAATCCTAGAGATGCTGTTTCAAATAGGTCTTCAAGTTTGGAGATTTTGGAAGTGGCGTGTTGGATAGGGGCTAAGGAGAGCTCTTTTTTTGGGATGCCTCCTCCATTGTCCTGAATTTGAATAAGTTCTTTTCCACCTTGTTTAATAGTGAGTTGAATAGTGGTTGCCTTTGCATCTATGGCGTTGTCTACTAATTCTTTGACAACAGAAACGGGTCTATCAATGACTTCTCCTGCTGCAATTTTGTTGATGGTTTTGGAGTCTAGAATTTGAATCATAATCTATAGATATACAGTTATTTCAATATTTTAATTAATCATCAAAAAAAGCAAAATCATTTTAAGTGAATTAATTAAGAAAATAACAGCCTTTGCTAATTTTTACATTCATATATGTAATCGTTTTATTTTGTAAATAAAATCGTACTTTATTAAGGGTTATCCTATCAATACTTCCCATTTACAAGGAACTCTAGAATGCCTATACTTTCGGTATGAAAATACATGAATATCAGGCGAAAGAACTGTTAAAAAAATTTAATATCCCTGTCCAAGATGGGGTAACTATCGAATCAACTGAGGAGTCAGACAACGCTATTAACCAAATAAAAACTAAATTCGGAGTGGATCAATTTGTTGTAAAAGCACAAATTCACGCTGGAGGACGGGGTCTAGGCGGCGGAGTTAAGTTTAGTCCTAACGAAGCGTCAGCAAAAGAAAATATTCAAAAAATATTAGGAATGACACTTAAAACTCACCAAACTGCTCCAGAAGGACAATTGGTAAGAAAAGTAATGGTAACTGAAGCCATTGATATTGATAAAGAATTTTACGTTGCAATCACTCTTGATAGAGCTCTTGGTCAAGATGTAATTATGGTTTCCACTGAAGGTGGAATGGAAATTGAAGAAGTAGCTGCAAAAAGTCCTGAAAAAATTATCAGAGAACTTGTTGCTCCAGGATATGGTTTGAAATTGTTTCAAGCAAAACGTTTAGTTAAAGCATTAGGTTTAACGGGCGACTTGGCAAAACAAGGCGTTAAGTTTTTAGCAAACTTATACAGATGTTATGAAGCTTTGGATGCAAGTATTGTTGAAGTTAATCCTTTGGTTGTTACAGAGCAAGGTAAATTGGTTGCGTTGGATGCGAAATTTAATTTTGACGATAATGCAATGTACAGACAAAAAGAAGTTCTTGAATTTCGTGATGTTGATGAAGAAGATCCTACAGAAGTAGAAGCTGGTAAGTATAATTTAAATTATATCAAGCTTGAAGGTAACGTAGGATGTATGGTTAATGGTGCTGGTTTAGCGATGGCTACAATGGACATTATTAAACAACAAGGTGGAGAACCTGCTAACTTTTTAGACGTTGGCGGAGGAGCAAATGTTGAAACAGTTAAAAATGGTTTTAAAATCATTTTATCTGATAAAAATGTTAAAGCAGTATTGATTAATATTTTTGGTGGAATTGTTCGTTGTGACCGTGTTGCAAATGGAATTATCGAAGCGTTGTCAGAATTGAAATTGGATGTTCCCGTTGTTGTTAGACTTCAAGGAACAAATGCTGATATTGCAAAAGAATTATTAGAAAAAGCTAGTGTGGATATTATTTCGGTGTCTTCTTTAGCAGAAGCTGCTGAACAAGTCGTTGCAGC
>JABIPA010000059.1 GCA_018698675.1 bacterium
GGATTTGAAGCTAAAATGAAAAAAGTATACGCTGACTTTGGTTCTGAATCAGACGCTATGAATTTCTTCGGACCATCATTCCATTATGAAAACGAAAAGTGGACAACAGCTATTACTATATTGTCTGAAATCGATAGTGACCTCGATCTATTTGAAAATATTTATAGCAGATGGGTTGTAGGATATTCACTATAAGCAAGCTTAATTAATGAAAAACCAACGCATAACTTCTTTATTGATCCTTATTTGTATGGCCTGTCTTTCGGGCCATACGTTGGTTTTTAGCAACTATTCACCTCTCGTTCCTAATGAAAAACAATTAATACTAAATACGTATCCCAGCACAGCTTCTATTCATTCATTTCCTTTTGAATTATCACCAGCACTTAAAAGGGATATTGAACGTTCAGTAAGATTTAAATTAACTGATACATTTAATATGTACCAAATTGTTGATACCCAATCGGAATCGAAAATTGGAACAGCAATCGTCTGTAACTACCTAGGTAAACATCAACCCATCACCTTTTTAATCAAACTTACAAAAAATGGACTCTATACTGAATCTGTTTCCGTTTTAGCCTATCGAGAAGATATTGGTGGTCAAATCAAACACCCCCGATTTTTAGCTCAGTTTAAAAATAAATCGATTAATGACCCTATTCAAATTAATCATGATATAGACGGAATTACAGGAGCTACTCTCTCTGCTCGTTCAACGACATGGGCGACTAAATCTGCATTAGCTATTGCAGATTCAATTAAAAAATTGGCAATGACACCTCCTTCCGTTAAGGAGACTCACTCAAAATGAAACATTTTGAATCTAAACAATCACGATTAACAAACCTTCCTTTTATTATGAAATGGCTATCTGCACTTTTTTTAGTATTAGCATTAATTGGGTTTGCGGTTGGACTCATCATGGGGCTTCAAAAAGCGGGATGGTCTCCATCTGACATCGCGTCCTATTACAGAGGGAGTGACGAAACGATGTCCTTTCCTAAAACAATTATTGAACTGCTAGAAGTTGCTCATTTTCATCTTATGTCTATTCCACTCGTCTTTCTTGTTGTCAGTCATTTAATGATTCTTTCTAACGCTTCAAACAAACTTAAAATTTGGTTAATTAGCATTGGGAGTATTGGACTCGTTTTACATATTCTTACACCTTTTCTTATTCGATATGTTTCTTCACATTTTTCTATTTTTAAACTTATTGGAACAGTGTCTCTTGGCATGTCGATGTTAGTCATGACGCTCATTGAAATAAGAGAACTAGTAATAAAACAAAACAAACCCAAAGGAGAAAAAAAACATGTCTAACCACATACGCCTACTATCTGACATCCATTCTGATGAACAAGTTGAAATTTATTCAATTGAAGGAGAAGGACCTACTCAACATCGGGTTATAGAAATGGGATGTACGCCTGGAACACCTATCCGACTTATTCAGAAACAAGCATTTGGAGGACCTATTATTGCTATGATTCGTGACGCAAAAATAGCTATTCGTAAATCAGATGCTCAATTAATTAAAGTTTGTTCATAGAGGTCACAATCTAAACATATTATGTCTCTTAAACAAAAAACTATTCTTTTATTAGGACCTCAAAACACCGGAAAAACATCGCTATTTAACCACCTTACAAACTCTCGATTTCAAACGGTGAACTACCCGGGTTCTACGGTTGAATGTGCCATTGGTTCATTATCAAAAAAATCAACCGAATCTCCTCAAAAATATAATATTCAAGTTATCGATTCTCCTGGAATTACATCTCTCATTGGACGTTCTGAGGATGAGAAGATCGCAATTTCTTGCCTTACTAATATGTCCAAAATAAATAAAACATATGATAAGAATCCAAATTCTGTTGTATTGGTTTTAGATAGTACTCAACTTGCTTGCCAGCTCGCCCTGTTTAAACAACTAATTCATGCAGGCATTCGTCCTATAGTAGCAATTACAATGAAAGACGTTCTTCAAAAAAGAGGTCTTTCTATAAATGAACAATTATTAAAGAAAGAATTGGGCGTTCCTGTTATTTTGATTAATAACAGGAACAAAGACGGCATTGATGACTTGCTGACCTCTGTATCTACCGATTTCGCTATTCCTAGTTCATCTACATTTAACATGCCAACATCAACAAATGTTTCTCAACTTTCTTTAGACTTTAAATGGGTTGAATCTTTGATTAGTAAAATTGGAGTTAAATCAACCTCTTCTGAAAAAAAATATTCTTGGGATTTGGATACAATTTTACTTCACCCTATTCTTGGGCTTTTTGTATTTGGTGGAATTATGACCACTCTTTTTTGGGCCATTTTTTCTTTAGCAACGCCTCTTATGGATGGAATAGACTCTATGTTTACCTGGCTTATAACATTAACTAATTCGTATGTTCCGGAAGGAATTATTCAAACAATTCTTTCAGATGGTGTCATAACAAGCATAGGGGCATCGCTTATCTTTGTTCCGCAAGTCGCATTTTTATTTTTTCTAATTGGACTCTTGGAAAGCTCCGGATACTTAGCTAGAGGGGCAGCTCTTGTTGATAAACCTCTATCAAAAATTGGACTAACCGGACGAAGTTTCGTGCCTTTATTATCCGGAAATGCATGTGCTATCCCGGCGATGACTGCCGCTAGAAGTATTCCAAACAAGGGAGAAAGACTCGCTACTATTTTTATTATTCCACTTATGGTTTGTTCTGCCCGACTTCCTGTCTTTGGACTATTCATTCTTTTGGTATTATCTGACAAATCAAAAGCATTAGGTGGATTGATGCTAACTGGGATTTATTTGTTGAGTCTTTTGATTGCCGCCGTAGTTGCACGTCTGTTAACAAAGTTTAAAACATTTCAAGACAAGTCAGAAGGATTTGTTATGGCGCTTCCCCGATTAAGTATGCCAATTTTTAAACAGGTATTTATTCAAACATTTTACCAAACAAAAAAGTTTATTACGGGAGCTGGTCCAACTATATTTGTCGTTGGAATGGGTCTATGGTTCATGTCTTCTTTTCCAAATTCTGACCATTCGTTTGCGAAGATGATTGGGCAATGGATGGACCCAATATGGGCCCCTATGGGAGTAGATTGGCAAGTTGGGGTGGCTATTTTATTATCGTTTGCTGCGCGAGAAGTTTTTGTTTCAGCACTTGCTATTATTTTTGCTGTTCAACAGGAAAGCCAATCGGGAATATTTCACTCGTTGTCTCAAGCGGTTACATCTGATGGCGCTCCTGTATTTACATTACCAGTGGTTTTAGGTCTCATTATATTTTTTATGATTTCGATGCAATGTTTACCAACGTTGGCAGTGGCTAAAAAAGAGATGGGTGGATGGAAACTTCCGGTTATTATGACGATTAGCTATATAGGATTAGCGTATGTTTTAGCCATCATTACTTATCAAGTCAGTTTGTTATTTTTAGCTTAATCTAAGGACTAATCGTTTATCTAAAAATGTCATAAATCATTACAAGTAAATATAAAACATCTAATTAAAAATAATAGATTGTGAGAGACAATCTATTAAAATCTAATCTCTACTTTTTCCTGAATACCCTTTTAACGCCAAGTAATTATCTCCTTTAATACTCATATGAGATTGGCCATTACTAACAGGGTACTGAAGACGGCCCTCTATTAAAACCCAGTCCCCTTTTTTTAATTCGCATAAAACAATAGTCGCTTTTTCACCCCAAAAGGACACCGTTATGAACTCCTTTTCAGAGTTTTTTTGATCTATTTCTAATATGAACGTTGTATAAGAAATTTCTTTTTTTTTAACAAGCAGAGTAGCTATTTGAGGGTTCATACTTACCCGACCCTCTAACTGAACTTCATTTAGCGGATCTCTCATATATATTTCTCCTAACTCGATACCCAATGTTTGAATAGATAGATTTGAATGCGTGTATAGAGCTTAAGTAAGTTAGTCCCCACCTTCGTTACGTTCTTCTAAAAAGCATTATATTTATAGTCGTATTGCTTAGTTAATCTATTTTCTTAACAACATTTTTCTCATATGTTGAACCAAATATGTAAAATATGACAAATTCACTGTACAAAGTATATTATATTAACAAATTATTCAACCAATAAGTTTACAGTGTAAATTAATGTGCACTTTATGGGTGGATTGAACCAATAAGAACCGGTAAAATATTTTAATACTTATGACTAACGTAAAAAATAAATTAGCTGAAATTTCTAAAAATGACTTTTTGAAAAAAATTGAACAAGGAGTGTCTATTACACAGCTTGCAAAAGATTTTGGAGTTACTCGAAGTGCGATATACCAAAAATTCAAACGAATTGGCCTTAAAAGTAATACTCAATTTAAAGATGTAAATCGAAAATGGAGGTTTCCGGTAGAACGGGCAGAAAGCCTTTTAACTAAATATACATTTAAAAAAGCCCCCATCGATATTTTAAAAGTTGCCTCCGAAGAAGGACTTGTTATCGTTTTTGAAGAATTAGATAAAAAACTATCTGGCATGTATCTAAATGAAAAAATAATTGTTAATAAAACGCTTTCTGAAGCTCGAATACGATTTACAATCGCTTACGAGTTAGGGCATTACATTCTAAATCATGAAATGTCAGAACTTATCCCAGCTCGAATGATAATGAATACGGGTGGAAGCGAATCTCATGAAATTGAGGCTTCACGTTTTGCAGCGGCTCTTCTTATGCCACATGCTCTTTTAAAGAAAGATTTACAAAAAATAAAAGAAGTAAATGAGGACGACATTCAACGACTTGCCGACAAATATAAAGTAACTCCTATATCTATGACGATGCACCTTCTACAAACAAAATTAATTTCTGAATAATTTTATATACTCTTCGGCATTATCACTCATCTACGGTATTACTTTAGAAGTGCTTTGTTTTGAGAGTATCAGCCTTCGTTTTTCGTTATCTTCTTCCGTTGTAGCATTTATATAAATACAATACCTACGATAATTGTCCGTACTTTTTGCTTTATCTAACAGAATATTATTCGTATCACGTTCGCCAAAAGTAGTTGCCTTAATATAGTTAACATAGGAAACCGCATCGCGAGTGAAAACGGATTTTTCAATTAACAAACTATTTCTATCTTCTTCTGACAAATTCATCGAATCAAGCGCCTCGATCACTTTCTCCGAATCTTTCATACCTATCAATCTTTGAATCGGTTCCGATTTGTTTCTCAAGGGACTAAAAGGCCCTGAAAACGACATAGTTCTCCGCTTTACATCGTCTATATTCGTATCTCGCACATATAGCTGCGGAGATGAAGTTGCCCGGTGCCTATTTGGTGAATAAGATCTATCGCTGTCCCATTCATCATATCCAGAAACTTCATTTTCTTGAATTTTATCAATAGGGCTTCTTACCTTCTTAGTCTCGAATGCTCTTTCGGACACATTAGACCCGCGAATCGATATAATTTTTTTTTCCATTTTTCATGACTCCTTAACCTACAAATTATGAGTAAATGCAATATCTTATTAAATTTTTTTGGGTACCTGTTACTAAATATAACTAATATAGAGTGAAATTTTCTATAACTTTTTTAAAAATAGACGCAATCTCACTAATCGCTTAAACTTTTTCTATATGAAAAGACTCTTAAAATTAGTTTTTGTAGGATTATTTACAATCTCATGCCTTATGCTACATTCTCCTTTCGGGGTAAACATGCTCATTCAAGAAACAAATAATTTCTCAAACGTTATTTCTGAACAACCTACCTCATCGAAAAATGACTCGTGCTGTTGTAAAGGACGGAAATGCGACTGTGCATCTAAACAAGGAGGATGCCGATCTGTGACTCTCAGACCAAAGTCATCATCTTCTCCCCATCTCGTAGGATCTAATAAAAAAAAGTCCCCCCATCAGGAAATAATTGCATCTATTACTGGTCCAGCATGCGACTCCTCAGGGCAAGTATTTGCGCACTTATTCAAACCATTTTGTATCTCTCAAACGTTGACTATTTTAAATCAAAAATTCTCGTTTAAGCGGAATCCAATCTATTTTTCTTCCTACATTTCTATTTATCCACCACCTTTAGACCACCCTCCAAAATTTAGCTAGTTGGATTAATAGTCCAGCTATTAATTACCTAATTAATCGACCGCACAATTTAAAGGAGTAACTTACATGTTAAAACGACTAACGCTTTCGCTTGTCTTCATAACGTTGGCTAGCCTTCCTCTATCCGCTCATGATTGGCAATCCAGTCGAGTGGATTCACATGCGCCTATTGGCGTGATGGCTGACCATACGCATAACAAAAACGAATTAATGTTTTCTTATCGATATATGTCCATGTCTATGAACGGAAATCAATCTGGAAAAACGTTGCTGTCTATTGATGACGTATTATCGTCATTTATGGTTGCGCCAGTATCAATGACTATGTCCATGTATATGTTTGGTGGAATGTATGCCATTACCGATCACACGACGCTTTCAGTTATGATTCCATATATCTTTAAAACGATGGACCATCAAAAAAGAGACGCTAGTACATTTACTCGCGAAACGTCAGGATTAGGAGATATTACTATTTCTGCGTTAACCAATATTTGGAATCAACATGGAGAACGGCTTCATGTTATAACTGGATTACAAGTACCTGTCGGATCGATAGAAGAGATGAATGGACAGCCCGATAGACTCCCATACCCCATGCAACTTGGGTCAGGGACAGTTGATGCGAGCCTCGGTTTTACATATGTAAAACAATTAGAGAAATGGTCTATTGGGACACAGGGACTTGCCACACTAAGAATTGGTGAAAACAATTTAGGCTACACACTTGGAAATGTTTATTCAGGATCTATGTGGATATCCAATTCATTTCTTTCATCATTGAGTGGCTCTTTTCGACTCAATGCGAGTATTTGGAATGATATTAACGGATCAGACGCAACGTTAAACCCAATGATGGTGCCTACGGCTTCTACAAATAGGGGCGGTAAACAATTAGATCTTACTCTAGGTTTAAATACACTCCATTCAAAAAAAGGTTTTTTTAAGGGATATCGAGCGGCTATAGAGCTAGCTATTCCTATTTATCAATCACTAGATGGGACACAGTTAAAAACAGATTGGAGCGCGACAATCGGACTGCAAACGAACGCAATCATTTAGTTAAAAAAAAAGGGGGGGCCCTTACTCTTCTTCCTCGTTATTAGGGAAGCTATTTGGATCCGATGGATATTTACTCATATCTCCATTCATAATAGGACGGCTTAGTCCAAAATCTAGACGCTTAAATTCTCGCCTTAGCCGAATAGCTTCATTACTATTCAGTAATGAGTAAGTGAGAATAACATTACTTAATTTCGGCTGATTTTCTGTATTAGATTTTCTTTTTGGTACATTTATTAATTTTGTCATTTTAAATGATTTAAACATGTAATCGCCTTTACCCAATGGGCTTAAAACAAATGTTCCTTTATACAAATCATTTAATCCTTGTGCCTCAAAGGTGTATGTATCTGAATGATGACGAGATGCTTTTAATATTTTTCCTGAAATAAATACACTTTGAAAAGATTGGTCTTTTGCAAACAAGCCTTTTCCAGGAAATGCCTGAATAAGTTCTTTTATTTCAAATTCCCCTTTTTCAAAATTAATAAATACACTTCCAATTCCCATTAAAATGTTGAAATTTGGCACTCCGTTACCAGTTCGAGCAGGCCTTAAATTTGTCTCTACAGGAAGATTTGCACTATAAAATGTCGATCGTTGAGGAGTTGTAAAAAGAGGTCCTGTTAAAAGCAAAACGCCTAAACAGATAAATAATTTATTTCTTAACATTACTGTTTATTTTACCTTAATTAAATAGACAATGAAACAAAAAAACGACCTTACATATCATCAAAATAAAAAAAAATGAAAACTTTTTGAAATTCTTGGAATTTTCTTTCGATAAGTAGGAAAGAAATATAAAAAGCGGGAAAAATAAAATAGCCAATTGGCAATTATAGGAGTTATTGATGGATGCATTAGTATTGAAGACAGATCTCGACTTTAAGGGTCCCCCTCTCAAAGAATCGTCTGAACCGACGTTTAACACTCGCTCCAAAATTTCTGACCGCTCACAACCATTTTCTCCATCAAATCCATCGCTCGCTAATAGATCCCCATTTTCTCCAAAACTCAGTTGGGGAGGTACCTCAAGATACGCTCATTCTTTAACAACCTTAGATGATTATAGCGAAAACAAAGAAAACCAACCGGACACAAAACAAAATGGACAACTACATATAGAGCCTTTTCATATGCAAAATGAAGGATGTATTTTTTCTTGCACGCCCCCTAAACCCAGCGCAGAAAAAGTCCTTAGAGATAGTTACAGCGTTAAAAATGCTACAAATAATATACCTATCATTGATAAATTATCTCCAAATTTTGGAACAGACAAAACATCCTCAGAAATAGAAAACACAGTCAGAAAAGCTGTCTCTGAATTTAAATTCGACTACAATGGATTTAGCCCATTATTAAGTATACTTAAACGACTTGATGAGGAAATGCCAGCAACATCTTCAGATCTTCAATTAAAAACAATCCGTGGTGCCTTTTCCAACTTTGAACGAGATTTTGCTTATAAAAATGCAGATAACTGTAGCGGACTTTCTGCTACTGTAGGAACTCTATTCGAAGATGACCCAACTATAAAAGCAAATGTTATATTTGAACGAATAGTCATAGACAAAAATACACTTGCGAACCCGGCTCATTCTGCGGCGGCGATATTATGTTCGGATAACGTCTGTTTATTTATAGATGTCATGGAGCCAGATCAAGTTGTAAAACTTCCTTTCAATGAACCTGTCACAGTTAAAAATAGGGGCGTGGATTTAAGCGAAAATAATTGCACGACTCTTACCCTAAAATATAGCACACGCAATAGCGACTTCTACATCCAAAAGGTCGTTCGAGCTCAACGAACTAAAGCTGGGCAATTGGAAGAGCCAACCACCGTAACTTCTAACTTTCCTCTGAAAAAATATACAAATACAACTGAACTAGTCGATTCTATTTATATCAATAAAGATGGTAGTCCAAAGTATGTTTATTCTATTTTAGGGTACGAACGTCCAGAACCCGTAATAGCAACTCAAAAGTCAAACGGGAAAAAATTAAAGGCACCTACATCTACGGCTGATACAAGACGAACAACCGGACCTATTTCTCCCTTAGAACTTAAAGGGACGGCTGGTATTATCTTCGACGCAACAAATATGACATTAAGGTTTAAAAGCGACCCGCTTAATAGTAAGAGAACTGTTCAAAAAGTCTGCTCATTAGATGATTTTGAACAACTCGAGTCAACGGAAAGTCAGCTAAACTATAAACTTATAATTGAAGAAAAAGAATGCATATTAACGTTTGACCAACAACCTGACGGAGACTTCATCTTATCGAAATTAGACGCTGAGTCTTCTAGTGTGAAAGCTATATTTAAGCCAGCTTTCTTTTCTACGCTTCAGTTGAATAAAAAAGTTCTATTTGATCAAATATTAGAAATAAAGAACAAAAAACATCTCATCACCCAATTCATGGACGGTTTAGCAACGATGAAATCCAACCATATGGAAAAAATTAGTGCTACAAAACAAAATAGTATTCCAATGACGCTCGTCCCTATCAATACCCCTCAAGATATTTTTGGCTCACCTTTACCCAAACAGAAAACATTTGAATCCCTCGGACTATCTCCAGCTAAAAAGCTTTGTGATAAACCTGCATCAATAAAACAGGTAGATGGAAAACGTCCGTCAACCTTCACATCTCCTACTGCGGCAGGAGACCGTAATGCTAAAACTAAGAAGTCAATGGATCGATTACTCGGTATGGTTTCTAAATCTAGAGAATTCAACATCCTCATACAGGAAGTAAATCCCGACAATTCATAATTAGAGTGTCCCAAATTCAACATAAATGCTTTTGGGACACATTAAAGGTTTCGTTATTACTTGCTATTCTTTCAAGAAATATCCCATAATCGAGATATTTCATCTTCTTGTGCTTCTTTATTAAATAACTCCCAAATAATTCCATTACAATCTTTTTCCTCAGAAAATCCAATGGCACTGCCGTCTTCCCACCCGATATGTCGAACTCCCGTCTTCACACGATCTACTTTTCGAATAGACATGTTTAAAGAATCTGTCCGAAATAAGGCATACTCTCCTTCAACATGAATCGTTGGTTTAGTCCTTAATCGAATAGAGTAATCTTCTATCGACTTTTCTATATCCTTCACTCCGATCGCGATATGAAATTTTCTCATTTTATTTCTCCTTTTATTGCTATTACTTCTAATCTCATCATAGGAATAACAAGTACTCCATTGTCATCTAAGCCAATTTTGTTTTCCACTCCATCAACAATCAAACGAATAAACTTTTGCTTTTTAGCCTCAGGAAGACAATCTAAATAAGGATGCCAAGTTGTCCGAATCCACCCGGACAAGCCTTTCCGTTCTTTGTACGCCATTATGGTAGGTATCAAGTACCTTTCCGTCCCTTCCATTTTTATTTTATCCATTAATTCAATTGCCCATGATTCCTGAGCCGAAGAGTGCGTTGAGTAGTCCTCTGCATTCCAATTAATTTGAAAATTTTCTTCCGTCTTATTTGACTTTGATTTTCGTTCATTTTTATTTTTCATAGAACAACTATAAATCTCCAGAATATTGTAGTAAATTGAATATAAATTAATTTAATATTTCATAATATGAAATGTATAAACACGAAACGAGACTTAATTGATGACTATTCAAAACTTTAAAATATTTTTAGACCTAAGCAAAACACTTCATTTTGGCAAAACAAGCCGAAATCAGTTTATAACTCCGGCAACTTTAACGCGCCTCATTCAACGACTAGAACACGAAATAGGGTCCTCTCTTTTTGAACGAGACAATCGGTCCGTTTCATTAACGGCTGCCGGATACCTATTCAAAGATTACTGTATCCAACAAATTGAGGAATGGGAGTCTTTGCAAAGTAATTTAAACGGAGCTGAAACAAAGATTACAGGACTTGTCAGGGTTTATTGTTCGGTTACTTCCAGCCATTCTATTCTTTCTCAACTACTAAGCCTCATTAAAGAAAAACATCCTGGCCTAATTATTTCGCTAGAAACAGGGCCGTCGGATAAGACATTTCAAAAGTTGCTCAATTATGATTCGGATATTGGTCTTTCAGCATTTCCAAAAGTAATTCCATCAGATATTAAAACGTCCATCATGAAAACGATTCCTTTATCTTTAATTATTCCTAAAGGACATAATTTATTAGATCTAAAAAACAAAAAGCTCCCCTTTATTTATCCTAAAAAAAGCCTTGCTAAACAGCATGTAAAAGATTGGTTTGAAAAAGAAAAAATTTCGCCTCTAATATATCCTGAGGGCTCTGGATTTGAAGGAGTTATGACATTAGTAAGTTTAGGATATGGAGCAAGTGTTGTACCTGATCTTATTGTAAAAACGAGTCCCCTTGTTGAAAAAATAGATGTACTAAAGGTTTCTCATGAAATCCAACCACTTACTATGGGGATTTGCTGTAAACAAAAGAGGACACTTTCCCGAACAGTATCTGTTTTTATGAAATCAGCTACTCTCTCAATTTAACCACAACATACTCGATAAACTTATCGACCGACCGCCTACTTGGCCATATTTTAATGCAATGTGAATGTCGAAATAAGAACCGATAAATACCGGAACTAATCATAGGCTATGTGAAAAAAAACAAGTCAAACAACATATCGTCTGGAGAAAATAAATGGGAATTTATAATATTCCCGTTGTGAGACTATAAAAAAATACGGTCAGAGAGAAAATTATAGGTTCCATATCCCCAGAAAAAGTAAACCTAGTCCAATAGGAAGTACGCAAATAAGCCCCATTAGCCATGGTTTAACGAGTTGTAATTTTTTGTTAGCAAGTCGCATACAACCATAAGAAATTGGTAAAAAAATTATCGTCATAAAGCAGCTAAAAACAACACGGTCAGATGTTAATCCGCTTTTAAAATTCACCCAAATTGGATTCAATAAAAAGGCGCCTACCACTACGCAGTAAATGGTAAGCCCTACAATCATCGTATATACACTAACTTCTCTGTTCATAGTTACTGCTGCGTACCTTTCGTTTTACTTCTTTTTATTTATCGAATCAATATTTAAAAAAGGAACTGCGGATGAACCATTAAACTTTGGTAATTGTCCGTCCCATTTTTCTGCAATTCTTAATTGGATAAGCTCAGGATTACTTTTCAAGGACTTAGCTTCACGTCTTATCGCTTCTGCTCTTGCTTTTGATGCAGCTGTAATTGCATATGCAGATGCATCTGCAGCAAGTTTTTCTTCTGCCGCAGCCGCTTCTGCTTGAGTAACACGTCTAATTTTTTCGTTTTTAGCCTGAAGTGCTTCTTGCTCTGCTTTTACCTTTAATTCGATCGCTCTATTAAATTCAGGAGAAAAATTAAAATCAGTAATTGCAACGTTAGCGATTTTAACTCCGTTTTGAATTCCTTTGTTATTCAACGTTGTATCCATAAAGTCCTGAATAGCAATTTGAATTTGAGATTTTACTTTTTCACGTTTAGTAATTAACTCTTCAGCCGTGTATTTTGCCGTAACAGACTTTACTGACTCTTCAATTGCAGGCTCGATAACTGACGATTCAATTTGACCAATTAGACCAATTTTTTGATAAGTTAAAGGAGCGGCCGCTCCTTTAATAGAATACTGTACAGACACTTCTGTTTTAACTGTTTGTAAATCTTTAGACGATGATAAAGCAGCTGACTTTGTGCTGTTTAGTCGTGTGTTTACTTGGATAATCGTATCAATAAAGGGAACTTTAAAATGCACGCCTTCAGTTAACGATTCTTCTTGAACAGCCCCAAGTTTTTTAACTACCCCTACTTTACCAGCATCTACAACAACTACTGAACTCATAACGACAACAAATACCACAAACAAACCTGCTATATATTTTAATCCGCCCTGTGCTTTCAAGTTTGGGACTTTAAAATCAACTGTATTATTTTGATTATTCATAATTTTTTCCTTTAATATCTGTATTCCAATAAAACGTATGAGACAGACTACCCGTAATTTCTTATAATATAAAGTCTTAAATGAGCAAAACTAATATAAGTAATTTAGAAACATCTGATATTTACGAAGGGCTGTCAGAAACAATGCTCTCTCTTCCTCAAACAGAGACTGGCACACTCTCCATTTTTGGAATGTCTATTTATGGAATGATACTAGGATTTATTTTTAGTATTGTTGGACTCATCTACTTTCGAAAAGGTAGAAAAGATGGGGATATATTAAAATTATTCACGGGAATTGCTCTATTGAGTTTTCCAATGTTTGTTCGAAGCTCCCTTTTTGTCCTTCTAATTGGAATAGGATTAACGATACTTCCATGGATTGCAAAAAGAATTAGCCGTTAAAATATAACTCTCGTTTCACAATGTGGAATTGATCTAAAAATTTTAAAGCATATCCGAGAAAAATATGTACCCTCTTTTCGGGAGAACCGAATCTTCATTTCGATATATTTAATGCATTGTTCAAAACAATTGCGATGGTGTCTATATCAAGGATATCTTTAGCCCTAAAATTCAAACACCCTACTCCGTGTTTGATATCTGGATGCTTTTCTATATACGGTTTAATTTTTTCTGCGCTACATGTATATAGGGCCCAATGATGTTTTTTATTGCCTATCGCAACAAATCCAAGCTCCGTTTGATAGGTTGGCATTTTATACAACATACTCACAGTACACGTTGGAAATAATTTCAAAATTAGCTGATGGATTATAAGAGCGTCTACGGCTCGTTTTTCTGACATGGATTTATAATATTCTTCTGGAGTCATTTATTTGAGTATACCAAATACTTTCTGGTTATTTTATTTAAAAATAATAATCAATATTTCTATTGTTTCCTTTGTTAAAGGGCTTAAAAAAAGACCTGTTTTAACTTAATCTATACTAAATGGTTTTAAAATGGTTCGAAAATACCATTGATTCAAAAGTGCCGACACCATACTCTTTCACCCGGAGGCAATAACAATGAAAAAACAAACAACAGATTTCTTATATAACTACACAAAAAAAATTAAATATATTTCTCTATTCCTTTTATTAAGTTCTTTCTTTATAGAAAGTTTAGGATGCTCAAAATTAACAAACAACTCGGATTCGTTGGTTAATTAAAATGATTTATATACAAAGCATTATTTATGTATTCGCAATTTCCATCGGAAGCTGTTCTCTTTTACTTTGTTTCTTAGTTGATAAACTTTATTCACTAGAAGTTAACCGCTCACATAAAGTATTTTTTACGGCTTTAACAGGCCTTCTCTTTGGCGATATCATTTTAAATTATTTCTATTGGTTTGGGTTTCATAAAATAGAAGATAAATGGATTCCTTTATTTCTAAATTTTGGAGTTAATATTGCACAATGTGCCCTCGTTTATGCCATTCCTCTTTTTATTCTTAGCCTCGTCGGGTTCAAGAACCGCATAACCCTATTCCTTATATTCAAACGACTGAGTATCAGTTTATTTGCTTGTTTATGTCTAGTTTATGGTTTCAAAATTTTCAACAGATTAAATCTATCTTTCGATTTATCCTATTTTATTATTTTAGATTTAATTCTTTTCATTGAGGTCATTTGGTCCATTTTTATCTGTTTCAACGCTCAAAAAGAAATGAGTGACTCTTTTTTATCTAAAGTTATAAAAATAATCTTAGTCCTGTGCTCATTTTTTGTCGTTGGATTTTTCATTGACCTTTTTAGAGTCAAACTTGGCGTTTTCCCACAATTGGAATCATTTCGATTTTACTCAATATTTTATCTTCTTTGGTCAATAATATATTGTGTTTCCGTCTATAAACTAATTATAGAAAAACTACCTCTCCAACAAGCTTCCAACACGGAATCACTATTCGAATCTTTTAATATTACAGAAAGAGAAAAGGACATAGCAAAACAAATTGCTAAAGGACTCTCTAATGCAGAAATTGGGGAAGCTCTTTTTATATCTGAATATACCGTCAAGCGACACATTCAGAATATTTTTGGCAAATTGAAGGTAACAAACCGTATTTCTATTTTGAAAAAACTAGAAATCGATTCTTTTAATTCGTTTTGAAAATCATCGTTTCTTAACTCTATAAGTTGTTCTCCATTTCATTGGAGACATTCCATCTTTAAGTTTAAAAAATCTACAAAAACTTGCAGAATCTGAAAATGACAACTGCATCGCTATTTCATGAATACTCATGTCAGTATGAGATAGCAACCGTTTTGCTTCCAGTAAAAGTCTTTCTTTTATCCAAGATTGAGCTGAGCGACCTGTTTGCTTTTTTACACATTCATTTAAATAATTTGAAGTGACCCCAATTTTTTTAGAAAAATCCCCAGAAAATCGACTATATATCGAAGGGGCATCTAAGATCATAAAAAATAATTGAACGATATCGGTCGTACCTTTATTTTCCGATTCATCTATAGATAACTCTTCTATCATCGCCAAAACAATTTTAACTTGAGCCTCCACAATTTCATTTTTAAATGGTCTTTTTTGTTCATAAAACAGATGAAGTGTTTTTATCTGTGAACGAATCTCATCATTTAATTGAAATACTGACGTGGTCCGCATTGAAAACGAATTTAAAAAAGATTTATCTGGAAATAAACGTGCGTAAAATTTGCTATCAAACATCATAAAGTAGCCTTTAAGATTAGAGGTGCTTGCTACATTATGAAGTTGGCCTTTCCCTATACAAAATAGTTGATTATTTTTTATGTCATGCCGAACAAAATCAAGGGTATGATGACCTTCTCCCTCAAGCACGACAAAAACTTCGTAAAAATCATGAAAATGAAGCTCTTTTGTTAATTCATACGGTCCGTCAACGCGTACAAACCGAAACCCAGGAATCCCAAACGTAGAATCTTCATAAAAACTATACAGTGGATATTCACTATTTTTATCAGATAACATTTCGTCCATAGAAATAAGTAAACCATGATTTTAACAATTTTACCCATGTATTTACTCGTGTTAATTAAATGATCGACTCGTATACTTTATCCATCAATCTAAAAAAGGAGTCTCTTATGACACGTCCATTTCATTTAGCCTTACCCACAAAAAAATTAAAGGAAACAGAAGCCTTTTATACAACGATTCTTGGTTGCACAATCGGAAGACAAGATTCTACATGGATTGATTTTGATTTTGCAGGACACCAACTCGTATTTCATGAATGTCTTGGAATTGATATCGAATCTGCCGCTAACCCTGTAGATGGAAAACAAGTAAGGGTTCCTCATTTTGGAGTCATATTAACCATGGAAGACTGGAAAAAATTAGCCTTACGCCTAAAAAACCATGACATTAAATTTATCATAGAACCCTATATCAGATTTCAAGGAACGCCTGGCGAACAAGCCACAATGTTTTTCGAAGACAACAATGGCTATGCCTTAGAAATGAAAGCCTTTGAAAACGACGATTATATATTTAAGCCTTTTGAAAATATCCCGATTTAGTGAGAATGTTCTTGATGCCTAAAAAAATAACGAGACATCATGCTGTTTGAAGGGCCTCCATTAAACGATGAATCTGAGGTACCAATAAAGTTAATTGGAATATAAGGAAAATTATCTGTTAGAACATAATACCAAGTTCCCTCTGGAAAATCTGGGGTCACGCCATATCTAGCATTTGCTTCATTTAAATCGCCATTTAAGGACTCAACAAATTCATAGTCTTCTATATATGTTCCATCATAAGTCCCTCCGGGGCTAGAACTTCCCGATGGTCGGTTTCCGCCCGAATTTTTTAATTCGTAATTTGCCCGAATTTCTACGATAGAGCTCGTGTTATCAGTTGCTGTTTCATATGCATATTTTGCATATACCGGATACCCATCTGCTGCCCATCCTACAATTGGAGAATGCTCAAAAGAATTTATTGAAAAGGCCGTAAAAAATTCATCAGAAACGGTATGGTAATGATACGTTCCGTCAGGCTGTACATGGCCGCCATACACATCTAATCCTAAATTCCCGCCAGTAGCATCTATATGCCACCCGCTATTTTTATCATTGTTCCAGTATTCTGCTGTAAATGGATCAAAGGGTATTCCATTAACAGCGACCCCAAACTTATCTGGCACATCATAGGCTATTACACTCTCTGATAACGTAGGTGTAACATCTGTTGTAAATACCAATGTTTGCTCGGAAAGCGTATTCGGATAATTCGTATTCTCATCTAGTCCATGATCAGGAATTCCATTACTGGTTATGGTTCGAACGTCTCCGCTAACGGTTATCGATACCTCATTTATTATGCTGTCTGACTCAGTATCTGAATCCGTCGTTGAACACCCTGCCACAACTATAAGGCAACCACATAAAATAATCTGACATGCTTTTTGAATTAAATAAGCGCGTCCAAAATAATCGAATTTCCCTATCTGATTTAACATTTCGTGTTCTCCTTCATTTTCAATAGATACTTAATTAGTAAAAATAATTACACATTAAGCACAAAAAATTGTTTAAATGTTACTAAAAATGGGTACTATTTAGTTAAGTATCTATTCTACAGGAAATCAATTAAAAGAATAGATAAAACTTCTGGGGAGGGGACCATTTTTAACATCATTCAATTCATGTGTTTTTTAGAGATCCGCACCGAAAGGGGCTGTCGATGCATGTAATTGATATGTCTCAGCTTAGGAAGTATTCGTTAAACCCCAATCTACCTAAGGCTCCGCCGCCTACCTCCCGTATAGAAAACCCAACTGGTATGAAGACGTGTATCGAAACATTTAAAGCATCCATTTTGGACCTATTTAAAGACAAAAAACAAATTAAATGTATTCTATTAGCACCTAAATCTCAAATCGAAATGGCTCTCTATTTATCCAAAGATGACGTTTATTTTGTAAAAAATTCAGAAGATCCTTCTAATTTCAAATACGTCATCGATTTTAAAACGAATTTACTAAAATCTAAAACAACGTCTCTACATGATTTAGACGTTTTAGAACGATTAATTAAGTATTTTGAAAAACTAATTCATGGGCTTTCGGACGGTTCAGCTACTTTATTTGAAGGGACAGAGGACGTCTAATGGCCGCAATTAATTCAGCACCAGCACCTACTATACTCAAACCCTCCCGAGGGATGGGAGACCGTATTAAGAATGCGTCTCCCAAAAGCGTTACACACTGGGCTGCCAAGAGAACGAAAGGCGCTGCCCATCTAGTATCAAAAAGAACAACCTCTGGAATGGACAAGGTCTCTCAAGGAACAAGCAATTCGTTGGTCGGACTAAAAAGCCTTTGCTTTAAGCCAATGAAAGGAGCTGAAAAAAAATACGCACAACCAATGGAAAAAGCTGCTTCCGAAACAATGGCCCAAATTCAATCTGTTAAAGAAGCTCCGATTGAAACACCATCTGTTACAAAATCTGAAAATCACGCGCCTGCAAAGAGTACCCCACCCGTTGATCAACCAATGGAGAAAATGACGACGTCTGTTAGTGATACCCCGGGAAATAACGTCGCTTCTAATCAAACAAATACTCCAACTAGCTATGCTCCAATTTCTTTGGATGTTAATTCTATGAAAGTAGATAGCCCGGTAGAAATAGGGACACCTTCAAATGTTGGGGAACTGACGCAACTCGGTCCTGAAACAGCTCTTTTAGGTGATGATATAGAAGCAAGCCCTCGGTTAAGTGTGACTAACGAACCGTCGCTGGAAAGCCTAAATGTTACTGAAGTTTCTACTTTTGATATTCTTCAATCTGCTGTCGGAGATAGAACCCTTCCTTTCACTGTTGACGAACTTCAAGAAAATATTAAAAAAGTTCTAAATAAAGCTGTAGAAGATGGAAGCATGCACCCTATAACCTCTGAGGCGCTTCAGAAGCCCGAACTTTTAAAAAGTATCGCCGAAAGCATGGTTGAAGTTATGGATAAAGGTGTCGAGCTAGGGGATAAATTAAGTGACTTATCGGAAAATGGAATTGTAGGGACGTTGCAGGACAAAGCTACTGAATTAATCGCAGACAACCGGGATAAAATACTCGAGAAATTAGGGCCTATTTTAGACAAATACTCACCAGAATTTAGTCCAAGTGAATGGGACACTATCTCGAAAGACATGCACACTACTGTCGAAGTAGTTAAAAGCGCCAGCCAACCTGCTGTAGACATTCTTAAAAATACGATGGATGCAAAAATGGAAGCAATGAGAACTGCAGCAGAGCGTGGTGAAAATATTGACGATGCGAAAAGTTCTCTTGAAAATATAAAAAGTACGATTGATACACTTAAAGATGTCGTTGGAGCGTTTAGTCTCTTCAAAGGCGTTTATATGGTCGCAAAATCTGTTGGACAGGTAACAACTATCAGAAAAAATCTTGCGAAAAAGCATCCAGGAGTAAAACTGAAAGATGTCTTTACCTTAAATAGATTTCAAAAAGATCCAAGCAAGAGGATGACCCTCGGCCAAAAACTCGACGTTATGTCGACGTTAGTTCAACCGCTTCGAACATTAGCAGAAGGAGCAACAGATATCGTCATTGGAGTAAGTATATTATCAGGGGCCGTTATTGGAGCGGCTGCAGCGTTTACTATTTTACCCTTTGCAGGTATCGCATCAGCAATAAGCTCCGGACTGGATGCAAACAAATCAATAACAGAACGTGCTCAATTTTCAGAAATTGAAAACGAAATTAATAGAATAACTGACTTCCAAAGTATTCCTGGAAACGAAGGGAAAGACCCACCTCCTATCTCCAACACTAAAACCCTTATAAGGATGGCCAGAACATTAAGGTCCGCTTCTATCACCACCGATGAAGCAAGTCGACTTTTAAAAGAAATAGGGAAACCGGGTGATTCAAAAGCTGATAAAATCGTAAAAGCCAAGAAATTTATATCTCTAAAAAAATCTATCTGTGCTCGTCGAGCAGCAGCTGATGTTGTTAGATCCGGTACAAAATTCACCGCTAGTTTTGCATTCGTAGCCATTGCAGCGACGTTAAACCCAATAGGAGCTATCGCAGCGGCTGTCGCGATTGGAGGCACTGGTGCTATAGCAGCACATAAAATCGATAGCGAGGCATCTTCTATTGAAAAAGAAATGTTTAAAGAGTTTCCTGAAGAAGAACCTCCAGAACTTCCTTCAAAACCTGTAAATATTCTATCGTGGGCGTTGCCAAAAAAAGAAGAAGAGCCAGAGGCTGATTCTGTTAGTTAGGTTAAAAAATAATTATTTAAACCTTAGAAATACATCGAGCTAATCATATTCCTCTTCTAAAACCTTTCCTGAAAGTTCCGAATAACATGCAGATAAAAATAATGATTTATCTAAAAACACATGCCCGTTATCAACTATCACAAACTGCCCACGATCCGTTACCTTAAAAAACCATTGAATCACCAAAAGTATCCTATAAAAAAAATAATTCCTATTTATAAAAATCACTTTAATTCTATTTTCTCGAATAACCTTCAGTAATTCAAAAATAGTCCCTAGTCCTGATTTCAATAAAAATCGCTGCCCCGATATATTCCATAGTTTTAGTTTTGATTTCATCACCGATTGAGCATCATCACCATATTTCTTAGAAAGAAATAATGAGTTAAATTCGCACG
The DNA here is from genome assembly GCA_018698675.1 of bacterium. Classification (GTDB taxonomy): domain Bacteria; phylum Margulisbacteria; class Marinamargulisbacteria; order JABIPA01; family JABIPA01; genus JABIPA01. Next base: position 20,755 of record JABIPA010000059.1, read on the forward strand.
TAAACACAGAGCATTTTTTCTCTTTCCATGTCCGTAATTTCTTGCTTCCCACGACTTGATTCAAAAGCGCTTTGATTTTTACAAAATCATAATCCTGTTCACAATCCAAATAAGCGCAATCCGAATAATTTGCACAAAATCGGTCACAATTACTATCGGATTGCGGCATTTTGTATTCAATCAATTGAGGCGAAAAAGAATGCGTTAAATAAGGGTGCCCTCCTTTTGGAGGATAGAAAATTATCCCAGACCGAGAGTAAGAAGCCGCTATATGAGCGGGCCCTGAATCAACACCAAAAAAACAATCACAGGACTTAATCAATCCCATTAATTCAAAGATACTTGTCCTTCCAACAGCATCAATAACTTTATGATGTTCAGTATATTGAGAGCGCAAATCAAAGGGATCTTTTAGCCCAACTATCACGACCGTTTTTTCATATTTTGTAATTAATTCATTAATTAAAAGAATATAAAACTGCCTATCAAAATTCTTGCATGAATGAGCGTCCGGACAAATAACAACATACGAAGACGATTTAAACCAAGTAGGATACTTTAAAAACGAATCTGGAATTTTCAAATCTAAATCTAAAGATGATGCACTAATTTTTTTATTGAATATGCACTCTAAATTAGCGATATGTCGCTCAACGCTATGCCTAGTATTATCTATTCCAGATTTTTTAGATGCTCCTTTGCAAAATAACTGGAACAATACATTTTCTTGTGACTTGATTATCGTTTTGATTCCAGCAAAAAAACAAATATAAAAGTACTCTACGTTTGTAAAATAGGCGACGTCATATTTGCGATGTTTTACTAACTTTAAGAAAGAGAAAGATGCCTTCCATGATATTTTTCCATGCTCTTTTAAAGGTGTGCAGTCATAAACTTCGTCAATAACTGGACTTTTCTCGGCCATAACTTTGACGACGTTTGTTGTATATAAATGAATATTATACGTTGGGTAACACTCTTTTAAAGCATGAATAAAAGGGACTAAAAAGTGATAATCCCCTAAATATTCAGGGAAGAAAATTGCTATTTTTGGCGACGCTTGAAGATTATTGTCTTTCATGAATAATTAACTTAGGTGGGAATTATAAAATAGAATTGTCTATAAAAAGTTTCTTGAAATGCATCGTCACGTTGAATGTGCTTAATTGTTTTTAAATTATGCATGTAAAAATGATAACACCTACCAATTTCTCTGTACATTTGTGATTTTTTCACGTTCGCGTTCACAAACGATCATAACTCATTCATCAATTCCTCAGGCAAATTCGGCCACATTTTTGTCCGATTATCATATCGATTTAAAACATCGATATACTCTGGAACAGGACCCGTAAATATTTTTTGGTACAAAATTTCCCCGTCTGCTTCATTTGTAGGAAAAGCGAGTTGTTCTTTTTCTATGCTAAATTGGGCATCTATTTCACCTGTGTTTCCTCTTGCATCTACGCGGATCCATTTTTTTATGGACGCTAGGTATATTCCGTTTAATCCATGTAAAACATAGCCTTTGTGAGGAGGATCTTTCTTTAATTTTTGGTAACAAAACCCTGTAGGAATCCCAATAGATCGACATAATGCAGCGAGTAAATGACTCTTTGCCGTACAAATACCCGTTCCTGCTTTTAAAACTTGAGTTGCCGTACATGTAACGACATCTGATTGAATGTCTTTTGTATGAGGAATTTCATCTCTTACCCATTCAAATAACCTCGCTGCCTTTTGAACATCGTCGGTTAATCCCTTTGTTAACTCTGTAGCTTTTGTCGAAACGATTGAGCCTTTCCAGTCTATAACTGAATCCGACTTTAAATAATCTGATAAATCTGAAGATTCTAAATACATATGATTGTCCTTTTTTAGTGTTTCTAAATAGCCCTGAATAATACAGGTCCAAGTTAATTTACTTCATAATTTAAATACAATCCTCAATGTAAGCAAATATTTATATTAAACTTCAGAAAATACAACTGTATCGCCTTAAGCATTTTCGATTATTGAGCCAATGCGTTAAACTGCACCTATGAAACAAATAAAACATGCCATTATCTTACTCAGTATAACCGCTCTAACCCTCATTTTATCCGCGTGTAATCTAACAGATTTTATTTTTAACGCGCACAAAGACTATGGCCCGCTTCCAGATTCTAAAAAATACTCATACGAGACCGTTCATTTTCCATCAAAGAATGGGAGCCAACTTGAAGGCTGGTTTTTCAAACCTAAAACGAACGATATTAAGGGAACCGTTTTACACTTTCATGGCAATTCTAGAAACATTTCTTACCAATTTCATAAAACGGCAATTTGGGTTGATAATGGGTACCAGCTTTTAACTTTTGACTATCAAGGATACGGAAAGTCTGAAGGGACGCCTTCTCAAAAGAATATTCTAGCAGATTCATTTGGAGCATTAGATTACCTCTTATCCAGGTCAGACATAAAAAAAGATGATCTGATTTTATTTGGTCAATCACTCGGAGGTCATCTCGCAATCGCATTCGCGCATGATAACCAAGACCATTTTAAAGCAATGGTTATCGAAAGTCCGTTTACAGGTTATGAAGAAATTATGACCTATCACGCCACTCGGTTTGGTGTCCCTAAAAAAATATCAAAATCACAATTTAATTCTACCTATCGAGCAATTGATGTTGTTCAATCAATTACAATTCCAAAATTATTTATCCACCCCCCAAATGATGACGTCGTTCCTTATGCCATGGGTAAATCACTTTATGAAAAATCAGTTCCTCCAAAACTTTTTTGGGACCCAGAGGCAAAACACGAAAGTACACCTCTAGAACATCCTGAAGAATTTATGAAGCAGGTCCAAATACTTCTAAATTTAGACTCTAAATAGAATATTTATGTTCCTTCTCATTAATAATCATTCCCGTTGCAGCTAGTGGAAGAAATAAATATTCCTGAAACCATGTTGTAAGCTCAAAAACATCCTCTCCTAAACTACCTTTTTGATGGATCATAAGGTCTTTTGAGTTATTTTTATATAAAGAATATCTGGTTTTCATCTTCTTTTGCTCACCCGTTTTATGAGATCTCCACCCAATCTCTTTAGTCAGGCCCCTACTCCCAAGATAATCGCCCTTCCAATCCTGAAGTCTAATATTTTCATTAAATCGTCCATTATGCTCGGATGAAAAAGTTAGAAGAAATTTATCTCTTAAAAAAATTCCGTGAATTTCTACATGATGCGCCTTCGTAATCGTAATATTTAGGCGCCCTACCTTCCTTTTATCTTCAAAAATATCACATTCTTTATTTTTGAAATCAAACTTAATTTTGTAGGATTTTACTAATTTATTTAAATGAAAAAAGTTGTACTGATATTCTGAAAAACCCGAGGACGCTTTACTGAAATTTTTCAAAAAATAAAATTTTATCGCTCCCGCTGGTAACCCATCATGTAGCAACAAATTATAAAGCAACATATCTACGATACTTGATTGAAGATAGTAGTTCGTTCTGTCTGACAATGACATCAATTGCCAATTTTGGCTCAAATATAAGGGATTAGACGAAATTATTTTAGGGATATTAAAAATATGGCCAAACATCGCCGGTAGACTAAAAACAGAATCCATATCATAAAGTGTATGACGCTTGATATCCACTTTATCAAACTCCTCCATACTTTCAGCATATTCTTCATAAGCACCAACAATATCAGGCTCTGCCTGAACAAGCTTCTCCAACTCATTTTTTTCGACAGCCTTACTACATTCGTATAAAAATGCAGATACCGCTTTAAATACATTTTCTTTGCCTAGAACACTTGATAATGGAGCCTTACTTGCATATTTGTTTGCAATATCATCCAAGTCAGGATTCTTACCTATTTGAATGCTTTCTTTATCTTGATCGCACGCACGATAATAAGCGTCTAAAATTTCTTTTACAGAAACGGACCCCAAGTTTTTTCTTGCATAAAAAAAGTTTAAAAGTGTGTCAAACCCTACAAACGTTTCAATTAGAAATACATCTGACAACGACCTCACTGTATGCTCAGCTAATGTTTTTTCTGGGCTCCACATCTGATAACTTGAACGAGGTTTAGTGTTAGATACTAACGTCGAAGTATAGACACGCGTTTTAGAGGGAGGCTGATAGGAAATAATAGGAAGTGCTGGTAATATCATATTAGCTCATCTAAAGAGTATCCCTTTATTAAAAAAAATACTAATGACTATTAAATTTAAAAATTCCTATGCTAATTTACCTCCTAAGTTTTATTCAAAAACAGAGCCAACCCCTGTTTCCAATCCGAAGCTTATATTGTCAAATTCATCCCTGGCTCAGGAACTAGAAATCCCTGAAAATTGGATGCTTTCTCAACAAGGTATCGATACGTTTTCTGGAAATAAAATACTATCAGGGTCTGAGCCACTTGCAATGGTATATGCCGGTCATCAATTTGGTCATTTTTCACCGCAATTAGGAGATGGACGAGCCATCTTACTTGGTGAATGTCTAGATACGTTTGGGATGCGTAGAGACATTCAACTCAAAGGTTCTGGCCAAACTAATTATTCACGTAGCGGAGATGGACGATCTCCCATAGGACCGGTTATTAGGGAATACCTTGTTAGTGAAGCGATGCACGCACTAAACATCCCAACGACCCGGGCCTTGGCTGCCGTTTCTACTGGAGACACTGTTTATAGAGACACGTCTTTCCCAGGAGGCATCCTAACTCGTGTCGCAAAAAGCCATGTCCGTATCGGAACATTTGAATACTTTGCATCAATAAATGATATCGAATCCGTTCAAATTCTTTCCGACTATTGTATCAACCGTCTATATCCGGACTGTCTCAAATCGACAGATAAATATCTCTCCTTTTTAAAATCTGTTGTGGAAAAACAAATAAGCTTAGTCGCTAAGTGGATGAGTGTAGGTTTTATTCATGGTGTAATGAATACGGATAATATTTCCATTTCTGGAGAAACAATTGATTTTGGACCTTGTGCCTTTATGGAAGCGTTTAATCCTAGCCAAGTCTTCAGTGCAATAGATGTAAATGGACGATACCGATATTCAAATCAACCCGAAATTTTGTTATGGAACCTCATGCGATTAGCGGAAACACTTCTCCCTCTTATCGATAAGAACCAAGAAAAAGCGATAGAGAAAGTAACCGTTATATTAAAAGATTTTTGGCCTTTGTTTGAAACAAATTGGCTAGAAATTCTGCTTAAAAAAATTGGATTTTCTACCGTGGAACATAACGATGACTTGTTCATAAATGAACTTCTTGCTCTTATTGAGTCCACGCAATCTGATTTCACATTAAGTTTTCGATATTTAAGTCATCTATTATTGAAAAATCCAAAACCACTTCCTGTTCAGCTTCCACTTTTTGAATCTGAATCATTTAAAAAATGGGTACCTCGTTGGAAAAAGAGGCTCGAAAGTGAACCATCGTCCCTGATTGATATTTCATCTCAAATGAACGCAACAAACCCTTTGTATATTCCAAGAAACCATTTGGTTGAAGCAGCTATTCAGGAGGCCATTCAAGAAAATAAATTTGACCTTATGAAAACCTTGAATACACTATGGAAACAACCGTTTTTAACTAATGAAAAATATGAACAATTTAGTTATCCTGCAACCGATAAAAATGAAGTAACGACAACATTTTGTGGAACATAGTTCCCGTTCCTTGCCTTTGAATTCAATCTAAACACTATGTCCGTAATTATTTCGGAATAAAAAAGTTTAATAAGTCTCTAAATTTATCTCTAGAAAGAACCAATAGTTGCTTTGGATCTGTATTCGTTTGCTTCATCCATTCTTGTAGATGATTTATTTCACTCTTTCTATGCAGAAATATAGTTGCAGCGGTCATCGAATGTTTTGTTTTAGAATAGTCCGAAACACTAAACGTTTCTATTCGAGATTTTTCGGTCGCCATATCTGAGTGTATAGAAATAAATCCAATTGTACTTTCTTCGCCTACAATCGACGGATTTTCAGATTTCGGATTAGGATGCACTGTAAACGCATGAGCGGCCCCATGAAATTTAATGTGGATATACTGGCTCATTACTCCTTCATTTATTATGTAATGATGAAACATAGTCGTCTCTTCATTGTATTCCACAGAAACAGACATCCCGTTTTCGTTCGCCAAACTTAGCTCTCGAGTTGCTTTAATTAATAACTGAGACGAATTGTCACCAGCCATTTGTACGACCACTTCCCGGTAATCAGCATGACAATGAAGCGTCCCCGTTTCGTTTAAGTCTGTAACCATGTAATTTGCGATAAAATGGGCTTCTGAATTTAAAAAATCAAACGAACTTCCATAGAGGTGGAGGGTTTCATAGAAACGTTGTAAACAAGCATCCGTTTTTAAAGATTTTTTGGAATGAACAATTGTTGCTGGCTCTCCATCAAAACTAGATGAATCTGCGTCCATACTACTTACTTTTTCGTGAGCCTTTGAAAACAAATAAGAAAATGCCTTTTTAGCAGATTTACCAAGATTAATCACAGATACAGAAAAATTTTTATCTTTCTCAATATCTCTGCACAAATCGATATCTGTCGTAGACACTACTTTATTAGTGCCTTCCGGATGTTTAAATTCATTTAAACTCGTCGTTTTTTCGCCGTTAAATCCAGACTTTAAGGCATATTTAACTAATCGTGGGGCGTCCTCATCTAAGACGATTCTTGTTATAGGATATATTTCTTTGAAATTACTAGTAGAAACATGTTGTAACTGCTGAACCCAAAAAGGACCCAGGGTTTGCGTAGACGCGCCCAAATTAAGCCTATTTTGAAAAGGCCTTTTAGGCGTTTGTATAAAACGTTTTGACGATAATATTCTTTTTCCAAGAGATTCAAGGCCCATTATGGCTGGTGTTTTAAATATCGAATTTATCATTTTTCCTACCTACTTCTTTAATAATCTCAACGTATGAAATATAAAAAATAGTTTCAATAAGAGTTTATTTCGTTTCCCTAAGAAAATAGGAATTAACGTTAAAGGCCTGTCTTTTTCAGAAGCAACTTCTCCAAAAGAGGTTGATGAGCATGCCCACATAGTATAACCATATTTTCTTTCCTATTTTCGGTTATCGATAAAATATTTTTAACCCATATTTCTGTTCTTTGTTTTAGCGCATATTTTTGCTTAAATTCTTCAAAAGAAGAAGGATCCATCGCATTGTTGTAGAATTCTTTTAACTCGTGTTTTTCATTAACTGAAAATAAAGAAGTTTCTGCCAAAATGGATTCAAACAAAGCCTTTGTTATTATATTTCGCTCTTTTGGAGGGAATTTTATTAAATATTTCGTCAATGTTTCCGTTCCCAAGCTAATACCCTCTATAAGAAACGTTTTTATGTACATAGGAATTGACTCAATATTATTGTCAAAGGCTCTCTTTATTGGAGACTCTTCCCTACATAGCTCTCCAGCAACCGCACACGCATGGTTCGCTAACAAATAATCAAATTTATCCACTTTACTCGTATCTATTGGCAAGTAAATTTGCATGTCAGAATGATGCTTCAAAGACCGAAGATACGTTAAACTAAATAATGTTTCGTCTTCCAATCCATAAAGACATTGTTTTCCATTAATAGTGGCTACGCCACGCTCTTCACCGAATGTAGAAATTTCTGCAGCACGAACTCTGGGAGTACCTTCCAATCCAACTACAAACCCCGCTCCATTAACAGATAACTTAATAATAGCATCGTCCACAAACGTGGACATTGGATCCCCATGAGACCCTGCAATAACAGCAACTCGAGAGCTTGAAAAAATAGTTCTTAAATGTTGATGAATACCGCCTCGAAATTGATAGACGTCTATACCATTTAAAGGCAGCCCAAAACCTTTAAATGAAAACGTCCCCAATTTATCAAAAATATTCGTTTTTAATTTTTTCAATATATCCGTTATTTCCGAACGATTATATTTCCGAGCAAGAGAAGCAGGTGTTTCTTTTGTTATCGTTTGCTCATTTGGATCTAAACCATGGCATACCAATATTTCAAAAACGTTTGAATGTCCTCTTTCGGCAGCATAATGCAATGCTGAATAACCAGATGTCTTTGATCTCGCCTCTATAATCTTAGGGTTTGCATCAATCATATCTTGGGCCGTTTGATTATCATCTTTCATGATAGCCGTTAAAAAAGATTTCCTTTCGATATCCGAAAAAGAAGGTTGTGAAAAAGTTGCAATTATTTTTTGAAGTCTCATATATAAAATTATCCTTTACGTTCAATTGTTATCGATAAATTAACTGTCATCCATCTATCTACAACCAATATCATGTATATGATATTTTTGCTATTGGTCTATTAGGTACTTTCTTAATATTCCAGAAGGAGTTTCGGACGACCCAACCCCAAATACGTTAGAATCTCCAAAAACTAAAAACACATCCTTAGCTCTTGAAACCGATACATTTAACAAGTGCTTGCTTCTGTCATAAAATTTACTTTCAGACTTATCTCTTATTCCATAAACACTAGAAAAAAGAACCAGTCTACGTTCGTCCCCCTGAAACGTGTGTACCGTTCCAACTGTTAAGCTTGGGAGGTTCGCCTTTTTAAGTTCTTGCTTAATCAAATTTGCCTGTTTTAAGAATGGGGTGATGATTGCAACAGTTTCTAAAAGAGTGTCGTTATCATTTTTAGACTGTAATTTAGGATTTGATTCCCGACCGTAAGTTACGATTTGTTGATAGTTTATTTTGAGCCAATTCGTAATTTTCATTGCTTCTCCAATATTACATCTACTGGATCCTATTTTTTTGGACGGAGATTCGGAGTGAATGAAGCCCATAGAGGGCCAAGGTAATGTGGTTTTCGAAACGCCACGTAAAGGCTCAAGTATTTTTTTGTACACTAAATCATTGCAGTAGTTAATTATATTATTGTAACAACGCCTATGCTCAGTAAGATAAAGTCCACGTTGTAACTTATCGTATTGATGAACACTACACCTTCGTTGAGCGACCTTCATGAGGTTTCCGCTACTCGCAAGCAATCCACTTTTAAGCCAAAAATCTTCATAAGTAAACTGGCCCGTTATTAAATTAGACAGTTTAAGATTAGCAATATCTACACTCGGTGGAATATTCCAGACAGGTTCGATTTGATCGGTATCCCCTACTATTAACGCGCGCTTGGCTAAGGCAAAACTTGCAGACGATACATCGGCTAAGGCTTGTCCTGATTCGTCGACAATTAGTAGGTCGATTTCATCGAATAATGGCATTTTTTTCCAAACGTCATCTTCTTTTACAAATGCCATGAAAAATGATGGAACCATAAAAAAGGTAGAAACAAAACAAGGTGTTAGTTTTGCAAATCTAAGAAACTTTCTGCGTAATTTTGAAGGCGATTTTTTATCTTCATCATACCCGAGTACAAACTGTTTTGTTTCAACTAACCATTTAGCTTCCCAATAATGGGTGGCTAATTTAAATAATTTAAAACGTAGTGTTTTATCACAAATATCATTGATTTGATCTTCATATTTTTTACCATGGACCTCGTTTGGTTTGTGGATGGATATCCACGAGGTAAGTTTTTTCTTCGTTTTTACGTACTTTTCTTTAAAGGCTTTCGCATCTGCAATTTGGTTTTCATTGCTCCTAATGGCCGTTTCTTTTTCTAAAGAAGTAGATTTAAGTTGATTTAGATTTTTAAGGTTTGTATATTTTTTCTCAAGCTCATCATGTATGAGTTGAAATTTTTTAAGGTATAAAAATCCATTTTTAATTTCCTTTTGAATTTTAAGCATATCTTTATGAATTATTTTTTTTGCATCCATAACATTTTTAATAGATTCCAAAGGCTTCCATTCTTTGAACTTATTTAAAAAGTAGGGCGTCGCTTTATCAATATATTCCGACGTTTGCAGGTTACTCATTACACCTTCATTATCGGGACTTAAATAACAATGTTTTGGTTTAGGCTTCGACTTCGCTTTTGTTTGAGAGCAAAGGTAAAGACCGTATGACTTTAAGTCAGGAATCCATCTGCCTTGGATACTTGGATCACTTTCAGTTTCTTCAATTCGTGCAAAACTTTCTAAAATATTAGTAACTGCTTGATTGTTATTTGAAGCCGCTACAATTATGGGAGGGTCTGTTTCGTCCAACGCGGCTTGGGTCCATAAATTGGCGACTACCGACCTCAAAAGTGTCGTTTTCCCAGTCCCTGGTGGACCGTTTACTGCTAAAATTTCACCTTTCTTTTGGTTAAATAAATAATGCAGTGCATTCCGTTGATTTGAAGATAAAGGAAATTCATTTGTCATCTGCCCGACATGTTTAATTCCTGACGCTCGATTATGTTCAAGAGATTTAAAGGGACGAATAGATGCAGATGTAGGGGTAGCATAATTTTCGAATAAATTATTGCCCGATTCGTTTTCTATAACTGCTTCTAACACAGAAATAATATTTCTCTTCGCTTCAATAATCGGTGGATCGATAAGTATTAAACCTTTCATCGATTGTTCATAGCTTTCATTTACAGATAATTGTGAAAGATAATCAGGTGTTATTTTTTTAGGGTCGATGTCATGATCAATCGCTGCGGATAATAGTCCAATTGCAAACGTCATTACCGAAACCCACGTTTGAATATTCTCATAAGGAGTTTGAGTTAAAAACGTATCAATATTTATAAGCTCCCCTATAGTTGGATTACTACTTTCGTTTGGGGCTAACCATTCTCTAGGTATCCAAGGTGCTTTATCTGTAGGTAATAATTGTCCGTTCTTACTTAACGTCGCAATGATAACTAATGGCAGTAACACTCGTCTTTTTGAAAACGAAGGATTGATTCTTTCAAATTTAAGGACATCTACTCTTGGGAACACCACTATCTCAATTTGGTGAAGAGGTAATGTTTTTTTATCTTTGACTTGTTTCTCTTTGATTTCGAATAGTTGATTTGTAGTATGTTGGTCAACGACTCCACGGATAACATCTGACCCATTTACGGCAAAACAATAGTCTTTCGATTGTTTATAGTCCGTCGCTATTCCAAGAGCTGGGAGTAAAATTGTGTCGTTTGGGCATGCTCGTTCGGAATCTAGTAATGATTGCCTGAAATAAGTTGCTAGCTGGACGGTGAAAGATTCGTTCGTGGTCATTCAACTTTAAATTATCCTAAAATTATTGTTGAATCACAATCGTCTTTTGTCTATTTAATTATAGCCTCGCAAAAAAACCAATACCTTTCGAATGAAAGTGAATTGGTCTTATTGACGATTCTAAATTACTTTGAAGAAACGGTATAAATAGCCCCAAATACCAATACCAATGCAACTACAAATACTGTTCGTCTTTTTTCTGGGAATCGTTTAGCCGTTACTGGAACCATGATGGCAAGTACTAACCAAATACATAGTTTTGTAATAACCCAAGGCTCAAAACCAGACCCTATTTTAGCCAAAAGTCCCATTCCAGAAAAAAGTAATAGAAAACTAGCTATACCCGTTACTATTTTTGGCATTTTTTTCTTATTGTCACCTTTTAATACAAGTGTGAACCCCGAGACTATTGCTACTAAGCAAACAAGATGAAGAACGTGATAGAAACCGTATGGCATTTTTAACTCCTAGAATTTTATTTATTTGTTTTTATAGTCTATTTTAGATTTATATTCAATTGAAACGTGTCTTTTGATATGAAGATTCGTAAAGGGACGTTCCTGGAATTACCTCGGAAACTTACGAAACAACCAATCGTCTATTTTGTTAGTCTGAAAAAATGAATTGATATAAAATTATGTCGTGGTAAATATGTGATTAATTGTTTACATCTTTTATTATATATAACCAAAAAGGTTTCTACATTATCTACGCTAGAGGTCTGTCCACTAATAAGTTACTTCTTATTAAGATATTCAAAGTATTTGTCTTTCCTAGACATAGCACCCAACTCAACTTTTACAGAAGCTTCAATATCAGTTACAAGTTTTTCAAGCCTTTCAAAATATTTTAGGCCGTGGTCTTTTCTATTAATATCAATCCGTTCAAACGAGATAAAATTTTGTAACCTTCTTATACTTTTCATTGTCTTAGGCATCAACCAAACTTCATATTTAGCTAGCATAACCAATGTATTATAGTATTGACTCTGAAAATTTCTGGTTCTAAAAATCAAGTGGTATCTATTAGATGTGTCAGGATCAATGATTGATGATCCAAACCCCTCCAATAAAACATACACTTGTTCAATGGCATTAAATCTTTTCTCTATTATCATTTTGTAATAAGTTTGTTCAAATTCTATATTTAGAGTTTTAGTATTTAAATAGTGAGTTGTAAAAATAGTTATCAAAGTAACGACAAGTGCTAATGAAACACTAGATAAAGGGGTTCTAAACCTACGTAAATATTTATTCATATCATTTGTCCTTTAAATTAAAAATATATGGAGACCGCGATGAGACTAGAACTCACGACCTCCTGCGTGACAGCTATTAACGCATTATAGGGCAGCAAGGGCATATAGCGCCCAATTAAGCTCGGTTGGGTTCGTATTTTTTTGCAAGTTTTAGCATCTCATCATAGTGGGCTCCGTCGGCAACTTTAACATACTCCAAAATATTTCTTAAAACTTCAGGAGTTTCGCTAAGCAAAGTAGGGTCATGGGTCATGCTTTCTTGAACTTGGTCTTTGTGTGAAAAAATATGAGTGAAAATCAATATTTTAGTTTTTTTGTTATCGTCAAATAAAATCTTATTAAATTGGTCGGTGAAGTTGTCAGCGAGACTGGGAAATCTAAAACCCAAAAAAGTTTCTAAAAATCGTCTAGAAACGTTAGGCATTTGATAAAAATACTCTAATGATTTTTCTGCTGTCTTGTATTTGGAATTTATATATATTAAATAAAATAGATAGTTGTATTCGGAATCAAATCGCTCTAAAAGATTATCAAGCGGGAGTAGCCTGGAGAGTCTTTTATCATCGTTTTGTTCAGCTTTGACCATATAAAAACTGCTCACTTTGTCGTTACCACTTTTTTTAAACCAGCTTTTTACTAATCTGAAAAATGTAAAATTATGGGTAAATACGAACAGCTGATAGGAAGTATTTAGGCTATTGAACAGCATTGAATATGCATGAAAAATTGCATTTTGATCGAGACTTGAGACTGGGTCGTCAATTACAACAATTCCATTATCAAGGTCAAAATCCTTATCATAAAGGCTTTTTATAAAATATGTAAAAGCTATTGCTGTTTTTTCTCCTTCACTTAAGTGATTTGCGATATCTCCGTTTCTAAGAATTTTATAGCCATTTTCTTCAACATCAAACTTCAGTTGAGAATGACCTAGGTACCCGTGAAGTAATTTATCCATTTCTTCAGCAGGTTTTCGATGTTCAATAATATTGGCTTCGAATTTTTGGATACGACGTTCTATATTTGCCAAAAGATTATCGAACTTTTCTATCCTTTTAGTCGAATCTTCTATGAACATAGTGTCTTTCTTAAATTTATCAAGAATTTCAGTGTTGATAATATGATTTTCAATATTCGACCTTGTAGCATCAATTTCGGATTTAAAATTCATCGTTCTTTCATTGTGTTTTTTTATTAGTTTATTTGACCTTTCAAATATAGTTAGGATTTCGTCGTCAAAATTTGGAATTATTAGATCCTCATATTGTGTTCGTTCATAAGAAATAGCTATAAAAGGATTCTTCTTCTTGCCTTGAAGAAGCCTCTTTAGCTCCTTAAGGAAGTTCGTTCTACTTTTTTCAAGGATTTTGATGGCATCTATCGTGCTTTTATAATTTGCATAATAGTCTTCATAAAGGGCTTCTGGGCTTATTAGCTCAACCTCTTCATTTAGGGACTCATCAATAGATTTTTCGACCTCCCCGATTTCGTGCATAAAATTTTGGAATTCAGCATTAAAATGTTGATTCAGATTATCGAGAACATCTGGGTTTATCTGGTTTTCGCAAAACAGACATTGAGAGGTTGCTCTCTGCTGATACAGACTTAATCCTCCTTTTACCCAATCCTGAAGCTCGCTATCTTCTTTTAACCTAGGAATAGGCTTGGAGGTCAATGTGCGTGAAAGAAGGGCAATTGTTTTAGTCTCAATGTCTAATAGGAGGCTGGCGAATGGTGTTAGTTCTTCTAGGATGTTTTTTTGTTTAGAGGACTTTTTTATTTGAAATTCGGCAATCTGCTCGTCAGTAAAGGAAAGGGATTCAGTAGTCTTTAGCTCTTCAAAACTACCGAGCTTTTTTTTTAAGTTCGCTTGGGTATAATCTGTATAAATTGTTTTCTCAGGAGATCTAAGATCTTCTTTTATTCTTTTTGCTTTTTCAGAAAGAAATTTTTCCTGTTCTTTAATGATTTTATTTTTATTCTGTGCACGTTCATTTTTTTTGTCAGTAAGAATAATTGACTTCTCTTTGTATTTTTCAATTAATCGCTGAAACCTGATATTGCCTTCGCCTAAGAAGAATATTGGGGTTATAGTATTTGACGAAGTAAAAATGTTTTTTTCAGTGAATGACTGATTAAAGACTTTAATTTTATTGTGAGAATAGCTACCTCTAGAGGTTAGGTTGTATATTGTGCTATCTGTCATTTCTAATTCAAAATCAAATTCATCATCATTGTTAGTAATGAAAGAACCTAAAAAAGTTGACAGAGTAGTCTTCCCTGAGCCATTCCATCCATAAATTAAATTTAGTTTTTGAAAGTCTGGCAGGTTACTTGACCAAGTGTAGTCGCGAAAGCTTCTAAATTTTAAGCGCCTAATTTTTTGGATCATGCGACCCTCATTTCGAGATTTCGTTGAATGTGTACCAGATGTGTACCAATTTTATTTCCCCTTAAAAGCAAAAAAACACCATTTAAGGTGCTTTTGTGACTAAAATATATGGCGGGAGCGATGGGACTCGAACCCACGACCTCCTGCGTGACAGGCAGGCGTTCTAAACCAACTGAACTACGCCCCCGAAAGACGTGCAAAACATTATAGTCACCTTTTCGTCCCAAATCAAGCCTAATAAAATCTTATGCCATTCCTTTTTTCTTTATAAATTGAAAACTGTTTTGTATGATTACTAGTAATGAAATATTTTCGATACCTTATATTACTCTTTTGCGTTCTCATTTCATCCCCAATTTTAGAGGCTGAAGACTATTTCAATGAACGCACAGGCATCCATTTTAAAATCCCAAATCGATGGACCTTGTCGCCGGTTACAAATGTTCGATTTGTTCCTATGTCACATCCAAAAAAAATTGCTACAGTTAACGTTTCTATCCATTACTTTAAAGAACCTGTAACCGCAAACGGTCTACAACGCATTCGAATAGCATCAAAATATGATGGTTGGGTCCACTTATTTGAACGCCCCGGTACAGAATTTGAATCAGCAGTTGCTAATATGGATGATAGCTACGTAGCTGTTTATACAAAAAAAGTACTCGACGAGAATCTTCAAATCACATCTAAATTAGTAGGGGAATACTATTTTACTAAAGACAATATAGGTACCATCATCTCGATTGAAACCTACAAAACATCCTGGGGTAAAATTCAAAACGATGTAAAAGAAGTCCTTGAAAGTTTTTGGGTTGGAGAAGGAGATAGGCCCCATGTTTCATTACCTGAAAAAGCAGGTCTAGGCTGGGAAATGATAGGAAAATCAGCATCCAATCAATTTTTTGTTAAGAAGTTTGACCTCCCTTCTACCCCTAATACAACATGGTCACTAAGCCAAAAAAAAAACGGTTCATTCGATCCTGAAAATATAGTTATAACTGACGATACCCTAATCGTTTATGATAACCTCTCAATTACTGCTCTCTCTCTTAATAAGGGCAAAAAACGATGGGTTTTTAACACCTCTCCAATCAAATCCCATATGGTTGCAAAAGATAATCAGCTTTTTTTTATTAACGAAAGCAAAACAAGAACATTAGTAGGTCTAACCATCGATACTGGAAATATCTTATTCAAATTACCACTTAATGAAACCGACTATTCAGAAATAATTTACTCGCAAGGTATGCTTTTCATTCACTCTCCAACTAAATTAACAGCTTACGATTCTAGAAATGGGCAAACACTTTGGGAAAAACAAGGCACTTATGATGTCGACTTCTACCCTGTTGCTAACAAAGATATCGTTGTGACATTGGCCTCTCCAGAACTTCTTTTGGCTTTCGGAAAAGAATCAGGGACCCACCTTTGGGAACGTCGTCTAAACTCCCCAGTTCTTATTACACCAACTATCGATGATGCCCATTTATTCATTTCTCAAGGAAAATCTGAGGCTTACAAGTACCATGAAATGCCAACCGGGCAAATTCAATGTCTTTCTCTTGAGAATAAAGGAGAATCATTATGGACTCATTCTGGAAGTACAATCGCAAAACCAATTGTTTCATCCATAGCACTGGGGAATAACCAACTCGTTAGCATTTTTAGAATTCAAGAAGGGTCTCTATTTGAAAGCAAATGGCATATTCCTCTTCCAAACTTAGACCTTTTAATTTGTTTAGATAAAAATACTGGCGAACCGCTATGGCAGAAACAGTTATTTACGCCTTTTCTATCTCAACTCATTCATCCCATAATTACAGCCACCGATGTTGTTCTAGAAAACCTACAGCAAAGTGAGCCTTATATTTCTAGTATTCGTCACCACTCAGGATCCATCATTAATGAACTTAACGCATCACTTCTTTTACCGGATACAATGACCTATAAATTTTACCGTCCACTATCTCCAAAATCTTTAATGCTAGTTAGCGAGTCTGATGATTCATTCACCATTCAGATGGTCGCTCAACAACAAAAATAGTTAAATAAACACACCTACGTCATATAATTTTATTTAATTTATTTTATTGACATAGGCTAAAAATCCAGATACTCTTTTATTATCAACTGTTGAACATTATCTAATTAATTTTGCATCCATGGACTATCGATTCAAACTAATAATTTAAGGAGGACGTATGTCCTGTAACTATAATCAAGCGACCTTAGCTGGCCGCCTAACAAAGAACCCTGATCTTAAAAGAATCAGTGATTCAACGTCAAAGTTGTCATTTATTTTAGCCGTAAATCGTGGGTATAAAAATGAAACGGGTCAAACAGAAGCTGACTTCATTCCTATTTCTCTTTGGGGGAAAATGGCAGAAATTGGAAACGATTTACTAGAAAAAGGATCCCCCGTTTTGGTGTGGGGGAAAATAAAAGTACGAAGCTATGAAGTTGGTGAAGAAAGAAAATGGTCAACCGAGATTAGTGCTGACAATTTTCAATTACTAAACCGGAAAAAAATAGAAATCTTAAATGCTTCCGAAATGGAACCCGCTCTCGAAACAGAATAAGTTTCGTCCGAATTGAATGGCGCCACCTAAGCCATTCTAACAATTACGTATCTGGCTCAATAATAATAAAAGGCCTGTCATATAATGGTTTGCTGTTGAATTGCACGTTCCCTTATGGCAGGTCTTTTACTCAACTCTTTCTTTAAATTTCATTCCGTACTTTTATCTCATTCTAAATAAAATGTTTCACGTGAAACACTTAAGTACCATCCCTTTCAACTTTTCCAAAATTAGTGGACAGGTCGATAAAAAAACAAGAAAATGTCGCCTATGATTAACAAAAGTAAAGAAAATGGACTTCTTAACATCGTCCTAAATATTCTGCTCCCAACATTTATTTTAATTAAGTTAAGCAAAGACGTTTATCTAGGACCCACTTATGGGTTTTGCTTAGCCTTAAGTTTTCCTCTCATCTACTCGGCATATAGTCTTATTAAACATAAAACGTTCAACCTAATGTCGGTACTTGGTTTTGTAAGTATTTTACTTACTGGTGGGATCGGATTGTTAAAAATAGACTCTCAATGGATTGCCGTTAAAGAAGCAGCTGTTCCTGCAATCATTGGTCTAAGTCTTTTATTTACTTATAACTCAAACTTTTTACCTAAAATGCTTAGTAATCTTTTAGATATGAAGACAATAACCACAGCTCTAGAAGAGGCTAACTCTCTGACTCTTTTTGAAACCGCTCAAAAAAGAGCGCTATTGGGAGTCGTCGCATCATTTATGGTATCAGCTGTACTTAACTTCGCACTTGCTAAGGTCGTCATTAAAAGCCCAAGTGGTTCTGAAGCATTTGCTGCTGAATTGGGCAAGATGACCGCATTGAGCTTTCCAGTTATAGCTCTTCCTGCAACCATAATATTAATGGGAACAATTTGGTTTTTAGTTCGCAAAATTCATAAATTAACAAATATCCCTATTGAAGATTTGTTCATCATATAATAATGATTAAGGAGTGTATAAATTCATATCCTGTTCGACATCGGAATCTGAAGTTGTTACATCACCAATAACAACACTCACTACCACAGCCACGAAAACTAAGGAAAATTGCGCTACGGACGCTACATGTCCAATTAATTTTTCCCCCTATTTTTCTGAGCAGACACAGCCCTCTTTTCCCCATCTACCTCGAGCTCACTATTCGTCAGCCTCAACGACATTTTCTGTTTGTAACGCCCTGTTAACGTCCTACCAACCAGTATTCTGTGATTCATATTCCGTTCAGAGACCATTGCAACACAAAGTCTTCAGACTCGCTCTTTTAAACTGTTACCCTGAAAAAACAAAAGACATTTACGCTTCTAATCTGCATAGTTGGATTAAGAATGGACTACTGGACCTAAACAGAAACCCTCACGATGTTGAAATCCATGAAGTCCATGTTCCTTCAGGACTGCCTAACATGGACTTCAACGGATATATAGGAAGTGGTAGCCCCTCAAATATGACAGACACCCCTCGTCCACAATGGATTTCAAATTATATGAATTGGATACGAGAAATTAATAATGGGTCTATCATCGTAAACAATAAGCGCCCCAAAGCAGTGCTCCTCTGCTTTAGCGATCAAGCGGCAGGCGAAACATTTGGGGGCGTCGTGGAAAAAAATCCGAATCAAGAATGGGAGATTGGACTAAAAAAAACATTCCTTCATCCGATACTTTCTCGATTTATGAACGAAAAACATTTATGGATCTATTCTTTTCATTCTCAACAAATTACAAAACGACCAAGTAATTGTATTCGTGTAGGGTCCTCAACAAAATCAGAGAATGCTATTTTGTTGTACAAAAATATTTTAAGTTTCCAGGGACATCCCGAATTTACTCACCGACACCAAATCAAAAACAGCATCAATAGGTCTTTACGATTTTGCAGCAAAACTGACTTATCAAATTTTAATTATAAGGCGAATCAAGGAAATGGGTTTGTTCAGAAAAATCATGAAAGAGATCTTGCTCCGTCTCCACTAATGGGAGACGGATACAAAGCTGCAAAATTTTGTCTGCTGTATTTATTTCATTTTCAGTAGAGCCGCATACGAATCTTTTGTTTTCCATGCCAAAAATAAGTGCATAGATAACAACATAATTGGCATACCTAATCCAGCTGGCGCTAAAAAAGCGTGAAACAAAATTATATTTACCATTATTGGCGTTAAAATAACCAACGATAGCGGAACAAACAAACCCAATACCAAGCCTAGACCACATAAAATTTCTACAATTTTCAAAAATGGAAAAAAGTATCCAGATCCTGCCAACCCTCCTAAAAAGGCTCCCGCTTCTGCTGGCATTGGTGGCATTGGCATAAAATTTAAAAATCCATTTAATCCAAATATCACAAATGCTAAACCTAATAAAAATCGCACACCTATCACAGTCTTTTTCATATTTTTCCTCCTATTAATAACTGTCTATGAAATCTGTTTCTAATTTTACCATACCTATTCTCTTACATTCCGAGTAACTTCCTTGCCCGCTAAAAAACAAAAGATAAATCAAATTCAACAAACATTCCCAAGCCCGCCTCATTTTTTAGTGAGGCAATACCAACATCTAAAGTAAGAGGTACGATTGTATAAATAGGAAGCTCTAGATTAGTAGCAAGCGCTATCCCGTACGAATAATCTACTATATCGTCTAAAAATGAAGATTTTGAATCCGTTAAAACATCAGAAAATAGCTTTAAATAAACATCACCTATCCCAGTAAAATAATCATCACTACTTACGTTTAACCGGAGCACTTGTCTATAGAAAGAGAAGTTGTAGACAGTTCCTTCATCAACATAATAATATCCACCACGCCCCGTTATCCACACGGGCTCAGTAAATTTATCAAAATTTTGTACGTCAATATTTAAAGAACTAAACTCTCCTATCCAAGTTGTATTCACCTCAGCAAAGTAGCCCTTAATACCAATAGAGTCTTTCGATAGACTGTATTTTAAACGTCCCGTTGAACGTATATCACTGTCACGATAAGTTCCGGACACTCCAACTCCAACCATTCCATCCAATTGCCCATAACTATCATATGAAGCAGAGGACCCACCTGCCACGACAATTTCCGACTGATAAAATAGTGAGGCAGCTAACCGCTGAATGCCTTTTGTTTGAGACCTATGCATTAAGTAACTCGTATCCAGTTCTACTATTGGGTTTTCTAATTCGGAGTTCGAATAAATAGAGGTAGATGTATTAAATGGGACAAACCCTTTGAAGCCGGCCGAAAATCTCATACCTGACGACGAGAATTGGGAGGAATAAGAAACACTATCAATATGGTCACTACCCATTGCAGTAAACGGTATAAATCGTGCAAACGGCATCAATAAACTCAACAAATTTGAAGTAAATGCGTCTTCCTTTTTAATCATCACCTCTTTATTAAAAGATGCTTCATTTTCATGAATATTACCCACTGCATTTAATAAATTGTTTTTATAACTAGTTACATCAACAGATTGATTAGCTTCATCATATACATTGTCAGCATCAGTCATTTTTCCTTGGAAGGAAGCAGAGCGCTCGTCTACCAGGCTGATCGTCTTATTATCTAAATACGGTGTTTTAACGATATGTGTTCCCACAGACCCAGGAGTTAAATAAACTAACGCATCCCCAACTTTTCCTGAAAATGCCGCGTAATCACTATTTGTAAGCTTTGAAATTTTTTCTGTACTTAAATCAAGTTCAAAAATGTTCGTCTGTTTATTTTTTAAGGCCGAATAAATAATTTTACCTTCTCCCGTACTTGATAAAAAGTATTCTGGGTTAGGCGTGTCCGTTCGTTTTGTGGCTCGAAATGATTGACTGTCTATCTCATAAAGATCCCATCCAGACGTTGTCGTTTTTCCAATAACAAACCATCTCCCAGTTTCATTTACTATTTCAGAAACTAAAATCGAGCATTCGCCAAGCTTAGAATGATTTCCGTCCCTAAATTCCCACACCTCTGATTTATCGTGACTGTGATTATCCTTAAAATAGACTATCGAGTCTCCTAAGGGTAAAAAAGAGCGTAACGATGACTTAAAGAGATCTGTCTCTTCACCAGTCCTCAGATCTTTCTTAATCACTTTTGTAATTCCTCCAAATCCCATAAGGGCCATGTTTTGATGACCATATTCGAGTTCCCTTAACGCAATATATAAATTCTCATTTAAAACCTGTGGCTTCGCGGCCATGGATGATTTATATTCTCCAAAAACTGTCTTCTCTCCATTTATTAGCCCAACTTTTACCAACTGATAAGAACGAACTATTTTTCCAGGACTTGGCGCCAACAACCTATTTTCAAACGTAAAAAACGAGTCATCCGTAATAGGAACAATCCACTGCTTTTCATAAGGAGAATTATCCAAAATCTGCCCATCTTCTATTAAAGGAATCACCAACTCGAACTCACGCCATTCACTAAATAACTGGGTTGCACTTTTCCCAAAAACGGTTTCCATTTTATCTTGAAATGAATGTAACGGTGCCAGCGTGTAAAAAAGGTCGTCCAAATTCGCCAAGGGGTTCCCTGCGACATCATAAATAAACGCGTTCATTTTTTCCTTTCCATATGTGGTTGTTAAATATGAAACGAATCGACTTCCTAACAGATAAGGAATACCTCCATACGGATATCTAGAAAAAGGGCTCGTCATATTAGAAATGCTTTTTATTTGATCGGATTCCAACAACTGCCTTGTAATAAGCCTTGTTTTAGGATCGCGTAATCGCCCATTTGTTTTCGAGTATGAAGACTCTATACCAACTGACAAGCCTTCCGAAAACCACGAAGGAGTAACTATATTTAAAGAAAATAGTTCACCGAGAACGATTTGAAGCGGATTATTATTTTTTCTCGTAAGTTGAGCGATATGCCCTACTTCATGAATACCGACATAAGATAACCAATCGTCATATAAGGCAAACCCATAGGATTCGGGCGGAGATATCCACAATGAAATTTTATTGCTTAATGGATTTGCATAACCATTCGAAATTGAACCAGTATCCTCTAGAACCAAGGTCGTCTTAACAATTGGTCCGGCAAATTCTTCGACGACGTTTAATCTTGATTCCAACTTCGTTAACAAATCCGATGCTTTAGCTTCAAACCCTTCGGTGTAATACAATAAAAAATGAGGAGAGGATATAGCCTCCCACCCCAGAAATGAAGAGGATTGAACAATCCCACACATCCCAACAAATAGACTTATTAAACATACCAGAAAGTATCGATGCATATTATATCCTTCTTTTACTCGACTTATTTAAAAAGGGAAACACACATTTACCCTTTTTATATAACAAGCATTTTTTAGACAAATATTTCTTGAAATTTGTATATAAATGTTAGTTATATTATCGTTACTTGTAAGCGAGTTATTATGATACATTCATCATATCTTGTTTTTCAATAATTTTATAAGAAAGGAGTTAGCCCGATGTCAGAACAAGGATTTTTAAATTTAAATTCTCTTAAAAGCTTAAATGTTGCAAAACATAATTTATCTAAAATAAGCAAAGACAAGTTACCTGAAGAAGATGACCAATTTGCTAAAATTCTCGCAAATGTTATTGATAAAGAACTAACAATCGCAGAACAAAGTGATTTACAAGTTCAACAACATAAACCGTTGGATGTTCAAAAACAATCCAAAAATTATGAAATCGATCCATTAAGTGGGATGGTAAAGTCTCTCAATGATTTTAAAGCTTTTTCTTAGCTCAATGACCAGTAGCAACTAATGGAAGACGCCAATCAGGTTGAAGCCGCTAGTGAAGCACATCTCCGGTCCACGAAAAAAGCTTATGACTCTACAACTGAACAAAAAAAATATGTTTTAGACATTTTAAAAAATACACTAGGGACCGCTTCTCAGGAAGTGAATCGTAGTGATGCTATAAAACAAATAGAAATGCTGCAGAACGCAACAAACGATTTGGGCTACAAACAAAATTTGTCTGAACTTGCAAATAAGTTGAGAGACGCTCATCCTTCGGATCTATCTAAACTTCATAAAC
Source organism: bacterium (assembly GCA_018698675.1). Lineage (GTDB taxonomy): Bacteria > Margulisbacteria > Marinamargulisbacteria > JABIPA01 > JABIPA01 > JABIPA01. The sequence continues at coordinate 44,187 of JABIPA010000059.1, forward strand.
TCGACCAGTTAGTCGAAAAAACAATGAACGCCTCCCAAGATTCATCTCAAAACCTGAATTCATACGTCCCGAACAGCTTACCTATTACAGCTGATGTCAAAAATCCATTTGCTGCAAAAGTTCCAGAAGTTTCTTCCTCTAAAAAATCTCACAATGAAGATAAAAAGGAGTCTAAAGGTAAGAACCCCTCAAATAATAAAAATGCCAAAAATGGCTTTTTTTCATGGTTTGGATCTTTATTTAGTTAAATCTGACATCATTAAAACATCATTACCTGACGAGCCATTTCTCTACCTAGAGGCGTCAAACTGAGCCGTGACTTATTACGAGTAATTAAGTTTTTCTGAACGGCTCTCTGAACTATTTTTTTTGCAAACCCTGCCGACCAAGCCATATGATCAATCATGTTCTCTACGGTATTCTCCTGATCCTCATTGTCCAACCCTTCATGTCCTAAAATTTGAACCAATAGCATTTGAACAGAAAAATTAAGCTTCTTTTTAAAATGGCTCAACACTTTTGAAACGAGACCTCGTTCTCTTGCAAAAAATAAAGCCATCAAAAATAACACGCCATTCATTGTCGCCATCGAGCCAGCAATAGAAGCATCTAAAACGTAAGCCATACCATACCCCAACACGGCAGATGCGACGCCTACCGCCATACTTATGCCAATCATTCTGGATAACTTAGTCGTCAATAAAAAAGCGGTTGCAGGAGGAGCAATGATTAACGCCACAACCAAAACAGACCCAGCAACTTCGAATGCCCCAACGGTCGTAACACTTGTCACCGTCATTAACCCGTAGTGAATTAAAACAGGAGAAAAACCCAATGACGTAGCCAATCCTTTATCAAAGGTTGCCAACTTTAACTCTTTATAAAATAGCAGTAAACCAACAACATTAATCAACGATATTGTTCCCATCATCCATAACCCAACGGGACCAAGATCGAGCCCTCCAATATCCATCCTGTGGAAAGGAGCTAGTGCAAGCTCTCCTAATAAAACTGCATCTAAATCAATATGAACATTTCCCGCATATTTGCTAATTAATATGACTCCTATGGAAAAAAATAATGGAAACACTAAACCAATGGCAGCATCTTTTTTTAACCTATTCGTGTTAATCAAAACCTCCGTTAAGGTAACAGTCAAAACACCAGTCAAAGCGGCTCCAATAATTAAAAGAGGCGAATCCAAGGTCTTTACCATAAAAAACATCACAACAATCCCAAGTAAAATAGCGTGACTGATTGCATCACTCATTAGCGCAACTCCACGCAAAACCAAGAATACCCCCGGAATTGCACAAGAAAAAGCGGTTAACGCCGCAATTAAAATAATTTCAGTTTGAAAACTCATGCCTGCATCCCCACTAATAAAGATCTTACGTATTTGTGGCCCTTAATTGTTAGCCCCCAATGTTTATATGCCGTCGAATGAATATAACCACTCTCTTCCAATTTCCTAATAACCGAATCCAAACTAGCACCTCCAACGGATCTCAACGCCTGAATATCATGAGCATGAGTGACATCGTCGTGACCTTCTGAAAGATAAAACAGATTAGTTAAAAACGTATCTTCCTTGACTTGCTTTTGATTCGATTTATTCCTCTTCCATGCCCAAAAAAGGCCACGATTTGGAGCAAACCCTAATGAAGCAAAAACAATAGTACTAATAGCAACAACTATAACGGGGCCAGTAGGTAAGTTATTAATCTGACTACTAAACATAACTCCGACTAATCCTGCTAATGCTCCAAAAATAGCAGCTAAAACAACCATCATTCCTAACCTATCCGTCCATTGTCGAGCGGCGGCAGCTGGAGCAATTATCATCGCACTCATCAAAACAACCCCAACCGTTTGCAACCCAATAACGATGCTACAAACAATCAAACTCGTTAAAAATATATCTAATCGTTTTTGAGGAAACCCCAATGTTGCTGCAAACTCAGGATTAAACGACACTAACTTAAATTCCTTCCAAAAAAGAGTAAGTACCGCCAAAATGACAACGCCAAAAATTGTCATCACAATGACATCCTCTTCTAATAAAGTTGCTGCATTTCCGAATAGAAACCTGTTAAGCCCAGCCTTATTAGCGGTTGGAAGTCGTTGAATAATTGTAAGAAGAACCATTCCGAATCCGAAAAATACAGACAACACGATCCCGAGTGCGGCATCTTTTTTAAGAGAGGTATACTCCGTAATTAAAAACATGCCTAGAGATGCCAATATTCCAGAAATAATTGCGCCTATTAATAATACTAATAGACTTTTACTGTACGTTAACATGAAGGCTACCGCAATTCCTGGCAAAGCGGCATGAGATATAGCATCTCCCAACAAGCTTTGCTTCCTTAGAACGGCAAAACTACCCAAGGCACCCGAAACAATCCCTAATACCAACGTGCCTAATACAACTGTGCGGACCGTGTAATCAAAAAACAAATCATGAATAAGAGTCATTACTAGAGGGCGTCCAAATTAATAGTAGTATCTTTTCCAACAAAAGGTGTTTTTCCGCTGTACGCCTGACTCAAGTTTTCTTGAGTTATTATATCTTTGACCGGTCCCATCGCTATTTTTCTAACGTTTAACAATAGTGCCCAATCAAAATAATCTTTTAGGGTTTGCAAATCGTGATGAACAACTATAACCGTTTTTTCTTTTCCTCTTAATTCTTTTAAAAGTGCCACAATTGCTTTTTCGGTCTTAGCATCAACCCCCACAAACGGTTCATCCATAAAATAAATTTGAGAATCTTGAGCCAGTGCTCGTGCTAAAAACACGCGTTGTTGTTGACCTCCAGATAATTGATTTATCTGACGATATGCAAAATCCGCCATCCCTACTTTTTCAAGACATTCCATAGCTATTTCCACATCTCGTTTACCTGGCCGTTTAAACCAACCTAAATGACCATAACGCCCCATCAATACAACATCTAACGCATTCGTAGGAAAGTCCCAGTCGACGCTTCCGCGTTGAGGAACATATCCGACTGAACGAAAAGACTTTTGATAGACATTCCCGTTAATAAAAACACTACCTGCAGCGGGCTTTATTAAGCCTAATATGGCTTTTATCAGTGTCGTCTTCCCTGCCCCATTTGGTCCTACAATAGCCATCAATACCCCGTGAGGAACCTTGATATCGATATCCCATAGAACGGGCTTCTCTTTATAAGCGACTGTTAAGTCACGAACCTCTACTGCAGGAATGATTGAATTCATTTTAAAACCTTACATTTGCGATTAGGAGAAGTCCACTAACGTCAGTTTCTTGGCCAGCGGTTTCCTTTTCATAGTTATCCAACACCCATTCTGCTTTAAGCAAAACATTTTCTTTATGAAAGTACCCAATTCCTAGCTCGTATCGAGTTATCGTTTGGTCCGGAGAAACAGTTGCTCCAAAATTAAACGCTGGGTTTGGTAGAGTGGAGGACATTCCTGCTCCTGAACCATCGTTATCTTCTGGTATCCAAGTTGATACTCTCCCTGAAACAAACATATCTCCTACATTATGTCTTGCTTCTGCAATAATAGACGTAACCTTGTCTTCTGTTCCATCATGCTCATCCCCATAAGTTAATTGAGAATAAGATCCAATCAATTCAGTTGATGTTCCAATTATCGAGATACCGTCAACCATCCACCCTTGGAAATCTGACGAAAAGCCAGATGTGGCGTTTTTAATATCATTGCTTCTCATATATGTTCCACTTAATTCAGTTTTAATTTCTTCGATAAATAAGGACTGCCCGATTACCAATTCAAATTGACCGTCTGGATTCGTCGCTGATTCATCCGTACCATTCGAAATTGCCAACGTAGACGTCCCTACGGATGAATCCCAATTAATCATTGCTCCCAATGTATTCAATGTTCCCATTGGTCCTGCAAAGGCACTGTATAACAAAGGATTAATTATTAAGTTATTGTTAAATGTATCCGCATTATTTGATAACATTCCTGTTTGTTGTCCAAAGGGAGTATCATAAGACCCTACAACCACAGTTACTGTTCTCGCTCTATTTGTATATTCAATACCTATATCTGTTAACTCAGCCCCGGGACCAGGGAACCCGTATGTTCCATTTCCTGGGCTTGTTTGTAATTGAAGATAGGCCTTAATTCCTGGCGCTAATTTCGTCTCAAAATCAATGTTTGCAGCATAATCAAATTGATATCGATTAGTAGCTGAGTTTGTACTTTGGGTAAGAAGATTTAATCCTCCTAAAATCGACCCACCAACGCTTACATTATTCATAAAATCACTAATTTTTACGCGCTCTTCTAGTGGAAATAATCCAGATACTTCTAAATTTGCCATTGTAGGGCTTACCAAAATAGCTAGTGACGCCGCCAATATTCCTATATTTTTTAAATTTTTCATTTTTCTTCCTTTTTAAGTCGTATTTTGCAAGCAAATATTCGCTTTATAACTTCAACACGCCTGTCTCTTACATAGATAGTTCTATCATCTAGTGAGTATGATTATCTCCGCCATGATGATGATGGCCTTGTTCAATACTTTTTTTACGTGGAGCCAATCCATTTAATATCGTAGTCGTATTATGCTCAACCATTCCAATATAAGTCCCTTCAGCTGTTCCTGGATTTCCCATTGCGTCTGAAAATAACTCGCCACCAATTTTAACATCCCACCCACGTGACTGAGTTGCTCTTTGAACGGCTTCAATATTTCTTTTTGAAATCGATGATTCAATGAAAATGGCTGGGATTTTGTTATCTACTATATAAGTCGCTAAATTTTGAATATCTCTCGTACCCGCTTCAGATTCCGTACTTATCCCCATCAATCCTTTTACAACGAAACCATAAGCTAGTCCGTAATAATTAAAAGCATCATGAGCTGTAACTAAAACACGTTGCTCTTTAGGAATCATATCCGTTTTTTCCTCAATCCACGTGTTCAACTTATTTAATTTTGTTAAATAGGCCGCCTTGTTCCTTAAAAACGCTTCTTTATTTTCAGGATCTAGTGTTATCAACGTATCTCCAACGGCATCTACAGCATACGCCCATAACTCAACGTCAAACCACACATGAGGATCAAATTGCCCTTCGAATTCAGGTGGTTTTTTTAGTTTATCTTTAGGAATACGTTCGGCAACAGCGACTGTTGGTTTCTGTTTATTTAGCTTTTTAAAAATGTCCCCCATTTTGGCTTCTAAGTGTAATCCATTATAAAAAATAATATTTGCGTCTGATAATTTCCGTACATCTCCTTCGCTTGCCCGATAAAGATGAGGGTCCACTCCAGGCCCCATTAATCCAACAACGTCAACATATTCTCCACCAACATTGGTTACTATGTCAGCTATCATTCCGGTTGTTGCAACCGCGTGTACTAAATTCTCATTCTTTGTTCCTGATTTGTCATCGTTACATCCAAACAATCCTAAACTAACAATTCCAATCATTCCTGCTCCGATCAAAAATGACGTCGCTTTTAAAAACGTATTCAACGTAAAAAATTGTTCTCTTTTTTGATTTATATTTTTCATTTTTAATTAATTCCTTTTCTAATTTATTGGGTCTACCCAAATATTTTGACAAATTTTAGTACTCAAACTCGATGTTTTTTCACCAATTCTAACCTGTACTGTTCCATCAAATTCCAATATTCCGGAAACAGTAATCAACACCCCTATTGTTATTCCTTCGTTCTCAAGATGTTCTAATAATTCCGAGTCAAAATTACTAACTCTTACAATTTTACAAACATCCCCTTTTTTACTCTCTGACAAAGGTATTGCAGTCTTATGTGTTGGAATGATTCCGTTTTTGTCAGGAATAGGCGCTCCATGAGGGTCGAATTGTGGGAACCCTAATTTCTTATCCATTTTATTTATAAGATAGTCTGAAGCAAAATGTTCCAAAACTTCTGCTTCTTCATGCACCATATTTCGAGGAATATCTAAGTATTCATGAAGATAAAGCTCAATTAATCGATGACGCCGGATAACCAATTTCCCCTTTTTGATTCCTTCGGGTAATAAACGAACACCCTTGTATGGAATGTAGTCTAATAATTCTTTGGTCGCTAATTTCTTAACCATTTCACTTACGGCGGCAGACGTTACTCCAAGTTTATTTGCAATATCTTGAGTTTTTACGGAACCGGAAGACACATTCATCAATTTATAAATTGCCTTTAAATAATCCTCGGTACTTATGGACTCTTTCTTTGTTTCATCGGTAATTTTTATAATGCTCATACTTTATTTCCTTCTACCCAACTATAATTAGATTTTAGAAGTTTAAGCATGCTTAAACTTTTTGTCAAGCACCCTTTATTTAATAGTTGGGAATAACCAATAAATAAATTTTTGCCTTAAGTACAGATTAATTATCCAATTTTTTACAGAGGTTTTTAAAGCGAAGATATAAAAGCAATACCAACGTCGAGGCTTATTTTCTTGGCATCTCAGTGAATACATTTATATATAGCTATAGAGGTGTTTTTTATAATACAGATCCTGAAAAAATGCAGAAAAGAGCTCTTACGTTATAGATGCCTATTCACTAATTCGATAGTATTCTTAGTTTTTAATAAAAAAATCGTGTTCGAAACGAAGTTCGTGAAGAAAAAAACGTTCATGTTGAAAGGAACCTAATTGAGTGTCCTCAACCTACTGTTCTATTTACAGCACCCTTCATTAGCGCATCCTGAGTCACTTTTTTTACCAGGCTTATTAAAGCTAAATAATATCGTTTGAAAAAACGACTTTATTGCAACTTTCAATAATTTAAATTTCTTAATAGAAACTTCTCCAGTTTCACGTTGCCGATGAGGAACATCTATCTGAACAATCCGAAGCCCTAAATAATTCACCATTCCAGAAATAATTACATTGGGTGCAAACGTATCTTTAGGAATACCCTCATATGTAGCTCGAAGTTTTTCTACTCTCATCAATCGATATGGCGAATTAACGTCATAGACACCCGTTCCATAAAATAGCCGGACACATAGTCGAGAAATCAATGAAATCAATCGTCGCGGTAATGGGTTTTCCCGGTTTTCACGAATACCTATTAAAAAATCAGCATCGTTTCGTTGCTCCCATAATAGTTTAAAATGAGCTGCTGGAAGCTCATTATCAGAATCTATCTGAAAAAGCCATGTATGGCTTAAATTATCACAATAGCCCTTTAAAATAGTAGGACCATGTCCAGAATTTGCTTTATCATGCACAGTTAGCTCGGGGACTTTTTTCTCAATTTCCTTACAAACGCTTAACGTATTATCTTTTGACCCATCATTGTACAAGTGAATCGAAAAATCGATAGCTAATGGCCGTAAATTATCTACCCAATCTTGAATTACAGTATCAATAATCTCCGTTTCATTATAAACAGGGATAACAATCGCTAATGATTCTTTTTCGATTTTTTTAGAGTCTGTCATGATTATTCCTTTTCAACGGCCTTTATTTTTGTTTCATATGTCGCCAATGCCTTTGCAATGCTCTGATGCATATCAAAATACTTATATTCACCTAAGCGTCCACCAAATATAACATTTTTCTCAGATTTCGTTTCGTCGAGATATTTCTGATAAACGGTCTGGTTATCTGGTGTGTTAATTGGATAATAGGGTTCTTCGGGGTTTACTTCAGAAAATTCCTTAATTATTAAAGACGTTCCCTCTTTGTGGTCTTTTTCAGGATGAAGATGTTTAGGCTCGTGGATTCTTGTAAACTCAACCTCAAGTTCTGCATAATTCATTACGGATGAGCCTTGATAATCATCATAAGGAACAGCCTCTTTTTCAAAACGAATACTGCGCCATTCTAACGTTCCATGTTTGTAATCAAAATATCGATCAACAGGACCTGTGTACACTATTTTTTTAGAATCAGGAATATGGGCCTTGATGTCAAAAAAGTCCACATTTAACAAAACGTCGATATTATCATTTTTCAACATTTTTTCAAAAATAGCACCATATCCATCGGTTGGAATGCCTTGCCATCTACTAAAATAATAGTTCTCGTTATAGCTCTTTCTAAAAGGCAACCTGTTTAAAATAGACGCAGGCAGGTCCTTTGGGTCCTTTTGCCACTGTTTCATCGTATATCCCTTTATAAAGGCTTCATACAATGGACGACCAATCATGGTTATCGCTTTTTCTTCAAAGTTTTTGGGTTCTTTAATGTTTTCCTTCTCGATTTCCTTCTTCAAAAAAGCATCGACTTCATATGGCCTAAGTTGAACATCATAAAACATGTTTATCGTCTCCAAATTAATTGGCATTTGATAAACCTTCCCTTTGTACGTTGTTAGTACTTGATGAAAATAGCCATTAAATTCGGTGAATCGGTTAACATAATCCCACACTTTCTCGTTCGAAGTATGAAAAATATGAGTCCCATATGTATGAAAATGCACACCAGTTTCTGGATCGTCTTCTGAATAACTATTCCCACCTATATGAGATCTTCGGTCCAGAACTAGAACCTTTTTACCTAATTCTGTTGCGATTCGTTCGGCAATTGTAGCCCCAAAAAAACCAGCCCCACATATTATGTAATCTGCTCTCTCAATACGATCTTTATACTCATTTAATTCCATATTATTTCTCACTATTCTCTTTTATATTTTGTGGTTTAAACGTAATCCATTTATTCAATCCAAATTGAACAAAAACGACGACTCCAATTGTCAGTACTTTTCCAATAATCGGTTCTATGCCTAATTTTTCGACTTGAATCCATAATAATATTGAACTCAACCCTAATCCCACAGTACCAACCATCAAGAAGGATCCATATCTCCATAAAAATCTATCTTTAGTCTTAAAATTCACCAACGCATTCCATAAAAAGTTGTGGGTAATTGCACTATACACGCTAATTCCATTAGCAAGTAAATAATGCCACTTTAATACAGAGGACATGAAATAAAACCCTATTAAATCAATTGAAAGCCCCATAACACCGATTAAACTATAGGCAACAAATTGTCGTTGGATTTCCGTTAATCGTTCATTCCACATTTTTTTCACAGGGTATTAACTTGCGAGCAGACGCTTGTCCTGCTTACTACTCGTGGCTTTAGGTTTAAACGTTACGCCACTTGATACGAAAATCAAAATAGAAATCAACATAATTTGAGTGAACAAATGGTAATACGGCCATAAAGTAATACTTAATAAAACTAATACGACATATCGTCCTACATTTTTTAATCGGTCTAAAACAAAGAGAGCTGGCATTATTTGTAAAACGAATGAGTAGTCTTTCATTCGAGGAACCATAATCCCGTAAGCTAGTGCAAAAAAGGCAACTTTATATCGATCCTCTTCTTTTCTCATCACAAACAAATAGCTAAACCCAAATATCGCTGCAAATATAAATAGCAAGGTTTTATAAACATTTTGTGGATTTAAGGAACCTCCCGCGACGGCTTTAAAAAATGGGACAAAATCATAAATAATCCATACCAATAACGATGGATTCGTATATCCAGTGCTATCCAAAACATTTGGATTTTGTAAAAAATTCAAACTTATTTCAGGAAAACAAAAAAACGTAGCTAAGTTAATTACAAGAAATGAGGCGACACCTTCAGACATCGCGTGTAAATTTTTGGCATCTGGTTTAAATAAAAATATCCCCAAAAATACGATCAAAGGCCCCTTACAAAGACCTGCTAAAAGAATGCCAATCATGGCGAGTTTCAACTTACCTCTCAAGAAAAACGCAATTCCGGACCATAAGAATAGTTGTTCAAAAATTGAAATATTTCCAGCTATAATATCCAAACGAATCGTACAATGAAAAGCACCTATCGCTAGAACCGCCAGCACAAATGGATCCGTTCGTCTCTTTAAATCAAACCCTTTCATCCATACACAAAAAAGAGCCATAGCGGCTAATAACTTTGCAGCTAAAAAAACTAACCTAGCCGACTCATAAGGCAACTTAGTTAACGGCCAAAATATTGGCAACATATATGGAGCATATGCAAAGTGGATATAAGTAGGAACATTCTCGCCCTTAATATGGGCTACTGAAGATGCCCGATAAGGGTTTAATCCCTCAACAGCTGCTGTTGTTCCATAATAATACGATTGAAAGTCACTCATATAGTGGGACTTCATGGTTATCGACCCCATATATAAGACCCAAGCGAAAAAAATTAGTATCATTATATTTTTTAAGGAACTTTTTGATATCATTATTTGAATTATAATCTATTTTCTCACCATGAAGAAGAATCCGTTTTAAAACTATTGTATACTTCAGTACAAATGCCGATGAAAATCATACGTAAAGGGTCCTGTAAAAAACGAGGGATTTGTTGTAAAAGCATTCATGTCGAACTAAAAACGAGATGGATCAAAAACGTTAAGTTCTGGCTATTTATTCTTAAATTTTCTCCCCTAAAACATCTAACGTTTACAGAGATTGATAATGAAGGTGATATGCGATTTAAATGCCGCCATTTAACAAAGCAAGGTCAATGCGGCATTCACAAAACCCGACCCATGTTTTGTAGACTTTATCCATTTCAATCCACTTATACGAATAACAAAATGTTACCTGGATGTGGATATTGGTTTGAAAAACAGTTGGAATAACCTCTTTACTTAGCGAATACTAAGCAAAGAGGCCTCTACAATATATTTTTAGCTTTAACCCAAAATAGACTTAAGAATCATATCCTTAACAACGTCCGGCTTAGCACGTCCTTTGGATTCTTTCATGACTTGTCCCATCAAAAACCCGGCAGCAGCTGTTTTACCATTTTTAATTTTCTCTACAACTGCTTGGTTTGCAGCTAATACGTCATCTACAATTGATTGAAGAGCCCCTTCATCTGAAATTTGAGTCGATCCAGATGCGTCTACAATAGACTTGGCAGTTTTACCTGTTTCAATCATTTGTTTCAATACATCTTTTGCTATTTTCCCAGATATTTTTCCCTGCTCTTTCAAGCTTAGTAAAGATAACAATTCCTCTGGACTTACCTTTGTATTTCCAAAATCATCAGATGTTTCCTTCAAAAAGGAGTTAAAATCTCCGACGATCCACTTCGCCGTTTCTTTTGCCGTGACCGATAACTTAGCCGTCACTAATAATTCATTTGCTTTCTCAAAATAAGTATTCATATCCATGTCGCCGATTATAACCTTGACCTCGAAGTCTGAAAGTCCCAATTCAGAAGAATATCTTTTTCGCTTAGCCAAAGGAAGTTCAGGCATAGCTTGCCGTTCTTCATCAATTTGAGCGTCAGATAATACCAACGGAATCAAATCAGGTTCGGGAAAATAACGATAATCATGAGCATCTGCTTTTCCTCTTAATGAATGTGTCGTTTGCGTTGCATCATCAAAATGACGTGTTTCTTGAACAACTGTTCCACCGTCTAAAAGTATTAATTTTTGACGCTTGATTTCATGCTGAATCGCTCGTTCAACAGAACGAAATGAATTTAAGTTTTTTACCTCTGCCCTGGTACCAAACTCTTTTTGCCCAACTGGTCGTAACGATACATTTGCATCGCATCGTAAACTTCCTTCTTCCAAGTTCCCATCACACACACCAATATACATCACAATTTCATGCAGCATTTCAAAATACTCTCTTGCTTCTGCGGCAGTCCTAAAGTCAGGTTCAGATACTATTTCTATCAAAGGAACAGATGCCCTATTTAAATCCACTAAACTACCCGTAGATCCAGAAACACCCTCAGCGCCTTGGTGAACTAATTTCCCCGCGTCTTCTTCAATATGAATTCGGGTAATTCCTATTCTTTTTTTGTTTTGAATAAGATCCATATGTCCGCCCAAGCAAACAGGAAACTCGAATTGGGTAATTTGATAGTTTTTAGGCATATCCGGATAAAAATAGTTTTTTCTGGAAAAAACAGATCTGTTCTGAATATCACAATTAATTGCTAATCCAGCACGAACCGCCATTTTAGCAACCATTTCATTTAAAACAGGTAATGCACCGGGCATTCCCAAGCACGTCGGGCACACATTTGTATTTGGCTGCCGTCCAAATTCATTCGGACACGAACAAAAAGCCTTCGATTTCGTTTTTAACTGAACATGAACTTCTAATCCAATAACGCTTTCAAATTCCATTTAAATCCCTCTGTTACCGTACAGGCGTTTCTTTATGAAACCCCGTTGATTGTTGATATATATGCGCAATATTTAATAATTTTGATTCCGAAAAATTTGGTCCAATAAACTGAGCCCCCACCGGTAATCCATCGGAAAACCCGCATGGAATAGATAATGCAGGGCATCCCGCAAGATTTGCTGATGCCGTTGCAATATCAGATAGGTACATAGCTAATGGATCATCCACGTTTTCTCCCAATTTAAAGGGAGGAGTCGGACTCGTTGGGGTTAAAACGATATCGTATTTTGCGAAGGTTTGTTCAAATTCTTGCTTAATAACCGTTCTTACTTTTTGAGCCTTAATATAATAAGCATCGTAATACCCTGAGCTTAATACATAGGTACCTAAGACAATTCGTCGTTTAACTTCTGCCCCAAAGCCATTTCCACGTGCGTTTTTGTACATGTCTCGCAACGAAGACTCATTACCTTCTCGATGCCCATATCTTACGCCATCATACCTAGCCAAATTTGACGAAGCTTCTGCTGGAGCAAGAATATAATAGGCAGGAATTGCATAGTTAAACGAGTCGATGCTAATTTCTTCCCATGTCGCGCCTTGTTTTTCAAACCAGCTCAACATATCTTGAATCTTTTCTTTAACGCCACTATCAATCGCGTCACCCAGTAGTTCCTTCGGGACACCAATTTTTAAGCCATTTATGTCATTATTTAAGTTTGACGTAAAATCTTCAACAGCCTGAGAAGATAAGTTTTTTTGTTTTGTTGAACCCAATGCAACGTGATCCTGCAACGACGTTGCATCCATTGGATCGTGTCCAGAAATTACGTTCATTAAGTGAGCAGCGTCTTCCGCAGTTCTAGTGAATGGACCAATTTGATCCAGAGATGAGGCAAATGCAACCAACCCATATCTAGACACACGTCCATATGTCGGTTTCAGCCCACATATCCCGCAAAATGACGCGGGTTGCCTAATCGACCCACCCGTATCTGAACCTAACGACAATGGAAGTTGCCCAGCTCCAACAACTGCAGCAGATCCTCCAGACGACCCTCCAGGTGCCCGTGTTAAATCCCACGGGTTTTTAGTTGAGAAAAATGCAGAGTTTTCAGTCGAAGACCCCATGGCAAATTCATCCATGTTCGTTTTTCCAACCATTACTAGCTTGTTTTGTTTTAGTTTTGTAATAACAGTCGCGTCATAAGGCGATTCAAAGTTTTTTAGATAATTCGACCCACATGTTGTTTTTGTTCCTAAAACATTCATATTGTCTTTAACCGCAATTGGAACACCGGCTAATGTTGGTAGAGTTTCTCCGTTTTTAACCTTGTCATCTACTTCTTGCGCAGTTTCCAACGCTTGTTCTTTCATTAAAGATAGAAAACCCTTAATTGATTTATCCGACGAATCAATCGTTTTGAACGTCTCTTCCGCCAAACTTACAGCCGTAATATCGCCATTTTGAATGGCTTTATGACTCTCAATTGCAGTTTTAAATGTTGTATCGTTACTCATAAGTTATCCCCCTAAAATGCTTGGCACGCCAAAAGCATTATTTTCCCAATGAGGGGCATTATTTTGAAGACTAATTGAAGTTCGCGTTTCCTCATCTTTTCTCAAGAAAGTAGGTACTGTATTTGAATAAGAAGTAGGCTCAATATCTTTTAAATCAAGCTCATTAATTTTTTCCATATATCCTAATATGCGAGACATTTGGCCATGAAGTTCCTTTTTTTCTTCATCGCTTACATTTAATTCGGATAATTTTAAAACTTTTTCTACGTCTTTTTGTTCGATTGACATGGGTGAAAGTATATCAAAGGGGGTGTTTTCTATCCATATTTTTGTAATGCATTCAAAGATTTCTCAAACGCTCATAGAATCTGTGGCATATCATTGTTCCACGAGGAGCTGTCACAACGTATAAAACAAGAACACCTCTGTTAGATTAATATAAGTCAAACGCTATAATGGTAACGTCGTCTGCAAGCGGGTTCCCATCTAAAAATTTATTTAAAGACCGGGATAACTGCTCTTCCAGATCCCAATTCTTTCTATTCGAATTATACGCTACTACTTCTTTTCGAAAACGTTCATACCCGTATCTCTCGCCAGATCTATTCTTAGCGTCAAAAATACCGTCGGTCGAAGCAATAAGTAAATCTCCCGGCTGATACTGAAAGCTTCCCTGAATAAAATCATTAGTTTCTGAAAAGCCTATAGGGGGTGATATCTCATCCAAATCAATAAAAATCCCTTTTCGAAAAATCGATAGAAAATCCAACCCTGCTCTACAATATTTAATGGTTTTTTCTTTAGTGTTAAAAGAGATATAAACAGCAACACACATTCTTTTAAGCGTTTTAATTTCTTCAACTTCACTATTCATAATTTGCATAATTTCTCGAGGAGATATATTGCCCTTAATTTGTTTTCTTAAAATCTGATGTAGCTGAATTGCAACATAACTGGCTTCGATTCCTTTTCCTGCCACATCGGCCAAAAAATACCCTATATCCTTTATACTTGAGACTCTTATATCATAAAAATCACCACTCACCATATAGTGCGATGGAGAATGAAAAACCATCGGCATAATCCCGCTAAATTTGTGCAATTTAGGCAAATACCGTTCCTGGAATTTTCGTGCAAGCTTATATTCTTCGTCACGTTTAGATCTATCTCCTAGTTCTTGGTTCGCCTTTTTTAACTCCGTTTCATTCTGATAAAAAAAATAAACAAATAAAAATGTGAATAGAAACGCAGTAGCTACAGCAAACTCATAAATTATAAGTTGAGAGAATGGACCAATATACTCACGATACCCAGCTAAAACATCAGGATAAAAAATGTCAAAAAAATCAAACAGAAACCGCCCAATCACCGGAAAAGAAGCAGAAATAAATATTTCAGCTTTTTCATGAGACTCAAAAAAAACTAAGGGAAGTGAAATAATCGGTATAAAAATTAATGGAGCGCCTGTATCCTTTCCAAGCATTACCGAATAACAAAATAAAGTAAAAGAAAGCCCTGCTATCAAAACAATTTTAGAGTATTTGGCTTGATTAAATTTTTCCAATAATAATGTCGTCAATGCCGTCACATACAAACTAGACATTGTTAATGCAGACCTAGGTAAATCAAAAAAAACGAATAGAAATATATAAGGGATCCCCATTATTATCAAAAACTTTGCAATCAATGAGACTAATTCAAATTCCCCCCCTTTTATTTTCGTAATGAATTTTGTCAAACCATTCCTTTAAAGTTAGATGCAATGACATATTGAACTAAAAACAATTCTGTATTAATAGAATATCTTTTTAACGATTCTATTAATTTTTTAGAAAATTCAGATTGATCCTCATCTAATTTTAGAATAAGCCTATTCGTAATCTCACATATTTGACTATGGAAAGCTTCCCAATTGTCAAAATAGCTTTTAATCACACTATCTTTAGAGACCAGTAATTTTGTTGCCTTCTTTTTTAGAGCCACATCCGAAGGATGCTCCCCTTCATTCTCCACTAATAAATCATCAAATGAACGAATGGTACACCTATCATCAAACTTTAAATGAGTCTCTTTTTCAACGTAATATTGAAACGTTCGGCCCGACTTTTTATACGCAACATCAAATTCAGCGTGGCAAAGCTCAGCAGCTCTTTTAAACACCGAATTCGTAATATCACCTTCATCTATTTCTCTTTCATAAGTCGCAAAACAATTCGATAAATGAAAGGCTTTCTCTATTAATGAGAAAAGATTCAAAAGATCATCTCCATTGTCACCAATAAACGTTTTTATTTCAGGAGATCCATGCTTTTCCAAAGCCGCTAACTGAATATCAAACAATATTTTAGTCATCATATTAGGAGATAGTCTTTCCACCATTGTTTCAAAATTATCCAAAATAGATTGAGCCATATCTTGATTTTCTTTATTGTTAATACTTACCGCATATCTAAAAACGTCCATAAGCTCCTCTAAATGGGCGCACATACGTTCATAATGCTTTGAGTCTATTGAAAATACAAAATCGGCGATCAATACTTTGATGTCAGAAAATAGTTCAACAGTCTCGTCAAAATATGCCTTAAATATTCCATTGTGGTAGCTTTCTAGCTCCGTCTGTATTTGAGCTAACCCTGAATCGTTTATTTTAATGATTTGAGTAAAATCGTCCACTAACTTTTTATCTCTAATGTTGTCAGCAATATCATCTATTCGTGTATCAAAAATCGCCATTAACGTACCTGTTAGCGCTAAATTTTCTTTAATTCCAGTCTCATCAAAAAAAGAATTTAATGGATTGTAAACCAATGTATCTATCATTGTATAGCACCATTTAAACAACGAATCTTTTCGTACGTTAAACCTATCTTTTGCTGGATGATCGGAGTCTATCAACCGTTGTCTCATAGAATGATAATCTTTAGAAACTTTTTCGGTAGCAAAATCAGCTGGAAAAGGAATAACTTTTAAGGTATTTAAAACAATGTCAATCACACTATTCACTAAATAATTAGCTTTATCAGGTGTAAACACCGACAAACTAAATACATACGGGTTATTAACCCAAAATCTAGGTATAAATTGGCTAAACATTAACTCGAGAAAATTTTCAATTTTTCCAAAAGATTCTTTGCTTAGATCTAACTTCCTAGCTTTAAGTGCATCCAAAGACAATTCAAAATGGTCAATTTTCATATAATTTGCCATATCGGTTGCCAATTCCCGTTTTTGTATCTGAAATTCATAGAATTGCCCTAGTTCATCTTGCGTTTTGATAATCCCTCTGGATTGAAGAAACGTTAAGTTTTCTCTAAAAAAATCAATGGCAAACAATTTTTGAAACACGTGAATTGTCGGGGTATCTATCGCAATAATTTTTAATAATTTTTTCATAGTATAGTTTTATATTTGGTAATTTATGTCCAAACAGCCTTTATATATTGATAATTTTTACCACTGTCTATCTAATTTTACTACCCCTCTATAATGTCAAATTATCGATTTGGATACATTTTCTACTACCGATTTCCACATGTCTAAATAAATGTGCTTATTTTGGACCCACTTTAAATTCAAGCCACTTAGAGATTTTTCAGTAAATAGTAAAAACAAACAGAGCTCCATAATGAATAATTAAAAAAAGTCACTTTTACTAATGTGATATACAGAATTTAAATACTTACTAGCACTAACTAATGCGTGTGACTACTGAATGAAAATTTAGTCAAATAGATATCTTTTGAGTAAGAACCCACCTATTTATTTCTATGAATTTACTTACCCTTATTTCAAAATATAAGAGAATATCTCCTTTTTAGTTATTTTTTATGCCGTGATTCAAGAACTTTCACAACATCTTTAATCGAAAGTCCTTCGTTTTTGAGAACGAGCATCAAATGGAATAATAAATCAGCCGATTCATTCTTAAGTTCTTCAGCATCCTTATTTTTTGCAGCAATAATTACTTCGCCAGCCTCTTCTCCAATTTTTTTTAAAATCCTATCTAAACCTTGTTTCATCAATGTGCTTGTATAAGATCCTTCGGTAGGGTTCTTTTTTCTCTCTTCTAAAATTCCTTCCAATTCATTTAAAAAACTTAACATTTTAATTTACCTCTTTTTTTACTTTTCTTTACCTAGCCACACATGCCCAGCACCAACTAATGCCTTTATTTTATCTACACATGATTTATCTGAATCAACCCAATATTTGCGGTTTACTCGAATAAGCTTATCATCTACATGAAACACCAACGGAACATTTCCCGACGTCTCTTTTGATAACGTTCGCAAATTATTAAATACCGCTCGATCATCTATAGAGTTAATATCAATATGTAACCACACGCTCGATACATCTAAAAAACGAATGCCTTCACATCGAATAACTGGTCCTTCATTGCCTTTTTGAGCACGGCCTGTCACTACAACTAAACTGTCATCTTTAAAGTTTTCTTTTAAATCGGCAAATTTTGGCCCCTCAAATCCCATGACTGTAATTTCACCTTCTGTATCAGTCAACGTCCCTAAAACCATCTGCTTGCCGGTTTTTGTTATAATCTCCCGGCAATTTTCTAATATCCCTCCAACATCAACCATTGTTCCTGACTTCACATCTTTTAGTGTTGATGAGTTAAATGTAAGTTTTGCTAGTTCGTCTTTTACACTTTCCAAGGGATGCCCCGTAATATAAAGCCCGGTTACTTCTTTTTCCATCTGAAATTTTTTAAGTGGTGAAAGGTAAATGGCATTGTGACTTGGAGCAGCCGCTCGTTCGGCCATATCATTTTTACCAAATAAACCAATCTGCCCACTCGCTATAAGCTTAGCCTGATTCTGTGCATAATTTAGACTTGCTTCAAAATGGTCTAAATAATCACCCCTATCGCCCAACCTATCAAACCCGCCACATTTAATTAGACTTTCAATCACCCGTTTATTTACGTGTTTTAAATTAACCTTCATACAAAAGTCATTTAAATTCTGATACGCTTCATCTTTTCGAGATTCCACAATACTTTCAATTGCGCCCTCTCCAACATTTTTAATCGCACCCAACCCAAACCGGATCGCTTTGTCTCTAACAACAAACCCGTACTCAGATTCATTGACACAGGGAGGTAAAACCTCAATCCCCATGGCTTTACACTCCGTGATATATAATGTTGCTTTTTCCGTATTTCCTAAGACACTTGATAGTAACGACGCCATGTACTCAAGTGGATAGTTCGCTTTTAAATAAGCTGTTTGAAATGAAATTAATGCATATGCAGCACTATGAGATTTATTAAATCCATACTCAGCAAACTTATACATAAGGTCAAATATTTTCGTAGCAATTTTTGCGGGCACGTCCTTTTCAGCAGCACCCTTACCAAACTCTTCGCGCATTTGGTCCATTACTTCTTTTTTCTTTTTACCCATGGCACGACGTAACATGTCTGCTTGACCAAGAGAAAATCCGCCAACGACACTGGCTATTTGCATAACCTGTTCCTGATAGACGATCATTCCATATGTTTCATTTAAAATGGGCTCTAATTGTGGGAGATCATACTTTACTTCTGTTAGCCCGGACTTATTTGAAACAAAATCACTTACCATTCCAGAGCCTAACGGACCTGGTCGGTAAAGAGCGAGAAGAGCGATAATATCTTCAAAAACTTCAGGTTGTAAGTCTTTAATCAACTGTCTCATCCCCTTGCTTTCTAGCTGAAAGATTCCTATGGTATCTCCCGAACAAAGCAACTCGTATGTCTTTTTGTCATCAACTTCTAATCCATCTAAATCTAATTCAACGCCATGCCTCTTTTTAATTAAACCGACGGCATCATACATAACGGTTAAGTTTCTAAGCCCCAAAATATCCATTTTAAGCAACCCAACGCGTTCGATATCTGCCATTGGATATTGAGTAATTATTTGTCCCTCATTTTTTGTTAGGGGAACAATTGTAGTTAGTGGATCTCTGGAAATAACAACACCGGCAGCATGCGTCGAGGTATGTCTTGCAAATCCTTCAAGTTCCATCGCTATATCCAATAATTCTTTACAAGCAGGTTGCGTGTCATAGCTTGTTTTTAAATCAGGAACGATATCTAAGGACCCTTGTATACTTACATATTTTCCGGGAGTCGCAGGGATTAATTTGGCCAATCTATCAACATCAGAAAGAGGAACACTCAAGACTCGTCCTACATCTCTTACCACAGCTCGTGCTTGCATCGTTCCAAACGTAATGATTTGAGATACATTTTCATTCCCATATTTTTCTACGATATAGTCGATGACTTCTCCCCGCCGTTTGATACAAAAATCCAAATCGATATCGGGCATGGACACACGTTCTGGGTTCAAAAATCGCTCAAAAAGGAGTTTATATTCTATCGGATCAATTTTGGTGATATTAAGAGCGTATGCCACAATAGAGCCTGCAGCAGATCCCCGTCCAGGACCAACAGGTATATCTTGTTGAACGCAATAATCTAAAAAATCAAAAATAATTAAAAAATATCGAGCATAATGCATACTATTAATAATCGACATTTCGAATGCGACTCTCTCTTTAATTTCCTGAGTGCGTTCTTTATATTTACTATCTACGCCGGCCCAAACCAATTCTTCTAAATATGTTTCTGGAGTATGTGGCTCTGGGCATTCAAAATTAGGCAAAAGAACTTGTTCTGTATCAATTTCAAAATTACACTTTTCTGCAATAACAACCGTATTTTTTATTGCCTGTGGTAAATCAGTGAATAAAGCAGCCATTTCTTCTGCCGTTTTAAAGTATTGCTCGGAATGTTCTGCACTCGACCTAGGATCTCCGTCCAATTGCCGTCCTGTTTTTATACAGTTTAATGCGTTTCTTAAGTACGCTTGTTCTTTTTTAAGGTAATAAACATCGTTTGTTACGACCAATGGAATATCTAATCGGCCCGATATATCAATAAGAGCATCATTAATGGATTCTTCCTGAGGAGCGTCTGTCCTCTGAATCCCTAAGTAGAAATCATCTCCGAATATTTCTTTTAGATCTGAAGCAATTACATCTGCCTGAGACTTATCATAAGATCCGCACAAATTACCAACAGCACCATAGGGCCCAGGTGAAATCGCAATCAGTCCTTTTGAATACTCCCTAATTAATTTTAAGTCGACCCTTGGTCGATAATAGAACCCATCTAAATGTGAGAAAGTAACTAATTTAATTAAGTTTTGATATCCTTCAAAATCTTTACATAAAAAAACGAGCTTTGATGTCCCTCGTTTCTTATCATGCATGTCGTCCGCGATAAACATATCGCACCCAACAATTGGATTAAGGCCTAAACTTTTTGCCTTTAGATAAAAGGAAATTGACCCGTACATTGTTCCGTTATCAGTCATCGCAACGTGCTTAAGGCCTCTCGCCTGAGTTTCTTTAAATAAATCAGATACTCTAACTGCGCCTTCTAATAGCGAATATTCGGTATGACAATGTAGGTGAACAAAATCTACTGGTTCGGAAGCTGTCTCGTTTTCAGAATCAACTATTTCTTGAGGCTTCTCTGGGAAATGAGAGGATACAGCTTCTTCACCAACATCCTCGTTTGAAGTTGATGGCACCACTTCCGTAGTCATCGTCTCCTCAGCATTTTGCACCAATGCCTCACCTTCACTATTTTGATCACTAATTTCCATCTCTATATAGTAAGGGTTGCGTTAGCCGTGGTCTAGATAGAGAAGCATTGCATTTTTCAAGGAATTCCTCGTACACTAAGCGTGCCTTCATGAAAAAAGAAACAATTGTAATAGTAGTGCTTCTAGCGCTTTTAGGATTATCTAGCATAGCTCCCTTTTTTTCACAAAAAGATGCATCCACGACATCTCCTAATCAATCCACTCCATCTATTTCCTCTACGTTTGGGTTCAAGCAAGAGTCATCTTCTATTGCTGTTATCAAAATTTATGGCCCAATTCAATTTGGAGATAAAGGTAACATGTTTCAACCTCAAAGCTCTGTAGAATCATGGTTACAAGAACTTAAAGATATTGAATCAAATAGCGACGTGAAAGCCCTTATTTTACGAATAAATAGTCCCGGCGGAACAGTTGGCGCTTCTCAAGAGTTTTTCGAAGCCGTTCAGCTATATAAAGAAAAGACAAAAATTCCAGTCATCGCATCCATTGCAGATATGGGTACCTCTGGGGCCTATTGGATTGCTCTTTCCGCGGACATTATTTTTGCAAACCCAGGGAGCATGGTTGGAAATATAGGCGTTATATTAGGGAATTTAAACTTTGAAGACTTGGCTAAAAAACTAGGAGTCCATTATCAAGTATTTAAAAGTGGGCAATATAAAGATATTTTATCGAGCTGGAGAACGCCTAGCGAACAAGAAGACAAAATCCTTCAAAATATGGTTGATAATATCCACCTTCAGTTTGTCGACGTACTTGCAAGTTCTCGGGGACTCAAAAAAGATACCGCGGCTGAACTAGCAAATGGTCAAATATTTACAGGTACTCAAGCTAAAAACATGGGGCTAATCGATCAAGTAGGCAGCCTTCAATCTGCTGTCACCTTTGTAAAAAAAGAGTTCAACCTGCCTGAAGACGCAGAACCAACATCGATGAGAGGAAATTCTTTCAAACAATGGATGAACTCCTTTAAATCACTTGATTCTCTTTTTTCTGTATTAAACCTCGCTCAAACCGTGTCTCTTCGATAATAGAATGGAGCAATTCTCTGCGGGATCTTTGTTAGAAAATCATGAGATCAAACGTTCATCTATTGTTTCGTTTTTGTATTCATATATAACAAATCCCATATTAGCTATCCGTTCTCAAATTAATTATTTACCTATTAAAGAAGGACTCTTGTGTGTCTTTCTTTACAGCCTATCTCAGCTTACACCATCAAATATGTTCATCGGACAACTCGTATGGACGTTTTTTTCCACACTGGCGATTATCCTATTTACTTGTTTAATTGCAGATTTATCTGCTCAGTTTATGCACCTAAAAGGGCAATCTATTAAACTAGGGTTTTGGAATTGCGTTGCTATTTTACCTCTTTGCATTGTCCCGTCTATCCACAAAGGCCTATCTTTACTAAATATTCCTTGGTGGGGACTATCATTTATTACATTAAGCGTATGCATTTTTTATATCTATTTGATTTTAAAATCTATAGAATTTATTTACCAATGTTCGAGAACAAAGGGCCTCGCCATTCTAATATCTCCCGTTTTAACCATTGGAATTCTAGCAATCGTTTCTTTTGGATTTGCCGTTTATTTTATTGGAACCGAACTTTTTTCATTTTTTCTGTAACCCCTCCTTTCTTTACCTTTCCCATAAATGGATTTAAACTACCTAAGCAATGATAAGAATCGGAACAGGTTATGATGTCCATGCATTTGGGCCAAATAGAAAGCTAATTTTAGGAGGAATCGATATTCCTTATGAAAAAGGATTAGTCGGGCATAGCGATGCTGATGTTTTAACCCACACTATTATGGACGCAATGTTAGGCTGTTTAAGCCTAGGATCTATTGGCGACCATTTTCCAGATACGGACCCTCAATATAAAAATGCCGATAGCTTAGTTCTTTTGGAACATGTTCATGACCTAATTAAGAAAAAAGGGTATACAATTGGAAACATTGATTCCGTAGTTATTGCCCAGGAACCTAAATTAAAACCTTATATTTTATTTATTCGCCAAAAACTTGCCGCCACCTTATCAATTTCTGTTGACGATGTGTCTGTAAAAGCAACAACTACTGAATGGTTAGGGTTTGAAGGTAAAAAACTAGGAATGGCCTGCCAAGCCGTCGTTTTAATTACTAAGTCTTAAACTAAAAATGGATAGCTCAACATTTCTATCTAGCCCCGCCAATCCCATTATCAAGCAAGCTCTCAAACTAAAATCTCACCGAAAATATAGAACCGATCATTTTATTCACGATCATGAAGCAGGTCTCATTGAATGCTGTAACGATTATCCAACATCTATAGAGCATCTTATTTTTTCAGAACGATATGCAAGCCGTGAAAAATTCCCTACTCAGATTATAAATTACACCGTACCTGATTCTTTATTTGATACACTCTCTACATTAAAATTAGGGCCTGGAGTCTTAGGCGTTCTTAAGAAACCTGTATGGGATATGTCAAATTCATTACGACAACCAGTCAGCCCATCAACTTTTAAAAAAGGGTTCTACCTTGATCATGTGAATAAACCATCTAATATTGGCGCAATTATTCGAAATGCAATCGCATTTAACTTTGACGCCGTTTTTCTTAGCCCAAATTGTGCAGATCCTTTTCATCCAGAAAGTATTCGTGCCATGGCCGGAAATTGTCTAAAAATCCCCTTTTTTACAAGCTCCCTTTTAGACATAAAAACCTCACTTACTGACCAACTCACGTGTTATGGACTTACACCGCACACCAAAACGAATCTTTCCGAAATTGAGCCGCGAGAACCCTTTCTTTTTATTCTAGGATCCGAATCAAAAGGTATCCTTCCAAAAACCAACGAAACACTTTTAAAGAACACCATTCCATTTATCCCAATTAAAATCCCAATTTCTCACGTCGAATCACTTAATGTTGCAGCAACTTCTGCTATAGTCGGTTATGATTTAAGATCTACTTCTCGGAAATAAACCCACCTCCAAAATCGCAAATTGTGACTTTATCTAATGAGTTTGTTCTATTTCTAGAATTACCTAGTCAAATACGACTTTTTTAGAGTATAAACTTATATATGGGAGATATATTTTAATTGTTCAGTTCTGTTTCATTAAATAGCCTCGCCAAAGCTAATCCATACAAAAAACGCTCAAACTTATCGTCAACAAATCATCAAAATTTTAGGTCTCCACAAAAAGATCAACCTCCGCTTTTAGACTCCACAATAATAGGCGCCTATTGCATACCGACATCACCATTAGGTCTTAATGAGATGCATATGGATAGTCCGCTGGGAGTAATAGATATTCAGCTTACTCCTGAAAAAGAAATAGGAGGTTACTTATCGTTTCCTTTAGGAATCGTAAACCCTCCTACAAAAACGGTCCATCCAAATAAACTGATGAAAACGATGGGATCCAATTTCAACCCTGTTCGCAAAACACCTCCTTTTGACCTAATTAATAACAGAGAGTACATTGCTATTTGGGAAAACAATCAGATTCTTGTTGGAATACCGAAACTTCCGGAATCAGAAAAGAAAAAAGAAACACAATTAGAATCGTCGATTCGCCGACTAATTCAATTAGATTCAAATAAATTGTTAAACAAAATTGAAGATGTATCGTTAAAAGCTGGAGGCTCTCTTTTAACAGTATCCGTCGGGCTAAACTTCCTCTCTTTGCCATTGAGTAATCTAACAATAACCATCGGGCTATTTGGTCTTGGTCTATCGTTAATTATTAATAAAGCAAAAAGCGCCCTAACCTACAAACGTTCTTCTTTAGACAACGAACTAAGTACCATTAGGCAATCACATACCACATTTATCCCTCTTAAAAAAATTCTTTCTCAACTAAATTTTTCCCAACGAGAAATCACCTCCGAAGAAAAACTGTATTACACAAACGCGACGACTCAATCTAATTTTCGTCTTAATTTATTACGATACAGAAACGATGGTCCCGTAGGTGTCGTATATGAATACTCTAATAAACTACATCGTTACATAGACAGTCTTTTAAAAGGAAACCATTGTACTTGGGCCAATATCACTCCATCCGATTCACAATCAAATTACTCGCTAGCTATAAAAGAATGTCTATTGCATGCACTTATGATCAAACAAGGTCTGAACGAAATCAGAAAAGTAACTGTATACCACGGACCTGCCTACCATGGTGATTCATTAACGAGGGAAGAACTTGACCAATATAAAGTGGGGAGATCAATTATCGAAAAAGGCTTTTTTAAAACAAGCCCTATTAAAAACCTCGCATTTTTAAACACAAAAATTGACGATCCCCTGTACAAAAAAACAGATTTATTAAAACCCGTACTATTCACGATTACTATAAATAAAACAGGTACTTATATTGGGAATCATTTACCTAATGATAAAGATCACTCAATTATTTTTACTATGGGAACACGGTTTGACGTTCTTTCAAAAATATCTAAAAATGGAATTACATATATCGAGCTAAAAGAAACATAGTTTAAAACTTTAAATAATAAATTTTTTCCTATTTTTCATAAAATCACTTTCCCAATCCATGACCTGATTATAAGACCCACTGTTTTTTCCTCGAACAGATGTCTTGTTTATATCAACAGTAGTGATACTTATATTTGATTGGAGTTCGCTTGGAGTAGACATTCCTGAAACTAAAACTTTAATTTGCTTAACAGAATTCTGTTTATCCTCAATTTTTTTATTAAGCATACGGATAAATACTTTCGACAACGAATTAAATTCTTTAAACATAGGTAAAAGCGCTCGAACATGTGCTTTCCCCATCGTTTTTTTCTTTTTAAACATTGCCTAGTTCCTTTTTCCTATTTCTTTTTTTTAATGCTATTTTTATCTTTAATTTCTTCAAGAATTTCTTTATGTCGTCTTTTTTGACGCTCTTTATCCGATTCACCTTGTTTAAACATACTCTTTAAATTGGATTCTTCTTGGTTCAATTGCTTCAATCTATGCCTTAAATGCTTAATTCGTGCCATGTTATCAAAAAATTCCTGCACAATTCCTTTTTCTTGTTGGTCGAGTTGTTCTACATCAATTTGACCTTCAAGTTTACCTAATTTATCCATTTTCTCTTCAAATTTGGACTTTTTACGCTCTGACTTCTTTTTGCGTTCAACTTCCTCTTCCGTCATCACTGCAGCCATTTCGGCAAGAAGTTCATTACGAACACCCTCTTTAGCTTCTTTTGCTACTTGAGCATTTTGACTGCCCGACTTGTCTTCGACTCCCAATTGTTTAGACGTCAATAAACTGACTTCAGAATCCATCAACTGCTCACCTTTAATCATGTCCTGCATAAAGGACTTTGTTTCCGCCAAATTTTCTTTAGCTTCAGCAACAAAAGACTGAACCGCTTGCTGTGAAGTAGCTGCTTGCTGTGATACCTGTTGATTTCCTTGAAGAGGTGCGATTGTCATTTCATACTCCTAGATTTGGGCTTGCATCAAAAATAAACCCTAATTAAAACACTTCATTATTAGTATACCCCAAATAGGGAATTTCTAACCATTTTTTCGATATTTAAAGCTAAATTCGACAGAATTATATATCTGACGTCCCCTATTTTCCGACACAAAATCTAGAAAAGATACCATCAAGAACTTCTTCTGTTAAATCATCCCCCGATACTTCTCCCAATTTTTGAACAACTGTTTTCAATTCAAACGAAATCAAGTCCTGCTCAAATCCCGATTTTATGCTTTTCAAAGCTAAAGATAGCCCGTTTTCAGCATCCTTTAAACACTGAATTTGCCGAATATTACACATAAAATCTAAAGTAACATCCGATTTTGGTTTCAAAAAAAAGTCGATCAACTCATCCTGTAAGTCCGTAAGTCCTTGATTTACCTTTGCTGACACCGACAGATGAGGAAATGATGTTAAAGACGATAATGTACTTAAATTCGCCCTCCTCTTTTTATCTGATTTATTTAAAATCAAATATCCTCTTTTCTTTTTCGGAATCAGAGTCGCAATCGTTTCGTCTTCTTTGGTTAAAGGCGCCCCTCCATCAACAATCCACAATATAACATTCGCTTTTTTTACCAAGCGTTTAATTTTTCTCATGCCCATATCTTCTATCTTGTCACCCTGAGACGCTCTAATTCCAGCGGTATCTATGAAGTTAAAAAGTCCGCCTCCAAGAGAAACACTACATTCAATATAATCCCTTGTTGTTCCAGGAATAGACGTCACAATCGCTCTATTCTCCCCCACAATTCGATTTAATAAGGAAGATTTCCCAACATTTGGTTTTCCCATAATTAAAACATTCACGCCTTCAGAAATCGTTTTACCAAAATCTTGCATTTTTAGAATACGATGAATCTCTTTCCACGTTCCCTTTAGAAGAGTTATGAGCACATCTTGATTTAATTCCGGGACTTCTTCAGGGAAATCAATAGACCCCTCTATTTGTTCTACTAATTTAATTAAACCGCTTCGCATTTCTGTTATCTTCTTATACAACTTTCCATTTAAGCGCTTTAAGGCAATATTTTTCGATAACTTATTTTTAGCATGAATAATATCAATTACCGTTTCTGCCTTTACTAAGTCCATTTTTCCATGAATAAACGCCCTTCGTGTAAATTCTCCGGGCAAAGCCAATCGAGCCCCATTTTGAAGGCATTCAGAAACAACCTGTTGTAAGATAATGGGATTAGAATGGCATTGAAACTCGACGCAATCTTCCCCGGTGTAAGATTTGGGACCTTCAAAATATAGAATGCATCCATCATCCAATTCAATGGAATCTTTAGTTGCGGTAATAGTTGCGTGGTATGCGGTTCTTGGTTTAATCGTATTTAAAGACGGACAAAGTCTGTGAAGAATATCTTTTGAAATGGGGCCTGACATTCTTACAATGCCTATGGCCCCCACTCCTAAGGGAGTTGCAATCCCTACAATTGTATCGAAATAATTAGCCTTCGCTTCGTTGGAGGACAACTCGTCTGTCTCTTCCTTCTCCAGTGCTAAACGTACTGATTTTGTCGTCGCCTTCAAACATCATGTGAACTAATTTTCTATCAGCAGCTCTCATTGGCTTCAACTCAACAGTATCACCCTTTTCAATTACATTTTTTGCTTGTTTCATAATTTGACTTTTCATTTGGTCTTTACGACGGCGTCTATAATCACCAGCTTCTACGTAAATTCGAACAGATTGTTGAAATTTTCTGTATACCATACGTTTCAACAAAATTTGGAAAGCGTCCAATGTTGCTCCGTCTTTACCAATAATGCGTCCGATATCATCTACATTTTCAATTCCTAAATATAATTTATCTCCGTCACATTTAAGAAACTTTACAGTTCCTTTAAATCCTGCAAGGTCCAAAATCTCAGAAAGTTTATCTTGGCAAAAATCAAATACTTCTTCTGATATTTGACTGTTAGCTTCAAATGCAGGTGATTTTGGTGCGTCTGATTCTTTTTCTTTACCTAATGCATAATTGCGTTGTTCATCATCTTCCTTAGAAAATGGTTGTTGAAATGATTTAAAAAATCCAAAAATACCTTTTTTACTTTTTTCCATAATAATGTTTCTCCTTTATGTTGTTTTTGGCGCAGGTTTTCTTTTTACAAAATAATATTGAATGCCTCCTGAAACGGCTTGGTTCAATGTCCAATATAATAAAACACCTACTGGCATGCTTAAACTCACAAAAAACATCATTATCGGCATAAAAATAGCCATCATTGCCATCATTTGTTTTTGAGCAGGATCTGTCACATATAGTTTTTGAGATAGATACGTCGTTGCAGCAATAAGAGCCGGTAAAATATACGTCGTGTCATTTTCGGCTAAATTAGGCCAAATTAAAAAGCCTGGGTTTATTCCTTCAACAGTTAAAAGACTTAAAAAAGCATCACTTTTAATCGTATAAAATACTGCCAAAAAGAATGGTAACTGAACTAAGGCGGGTAAACAGCCTCCCAATGGGTTTGCATTATTCTCTTTCCATAATTTCATCATCTCTTGTTGAATTTTTTGTGGATTACCTTTGTATTTTTCTTGAAGGGCTTTTACTTTAGGCTGAAGCTTTTGAGTAATTTTCATTTTTTCAAACTGTTTTTTACTTAACGGAAAAAATATTATTTTAATAACTAGCGTTAAAATAAGAATGGATACACCATAATTTGGATAAAAGTTGTAACACGACTCCAAAAAAGGAATCATTATGTTATCTACCATAGCTGTAATTGGATTCATTTAATTATTCTCCTCATCTACTCCCCCATTATGAAAGGGATGGCACTTACTCAATCTCTTTAACCCGTACCAAATACCAATAAAAACTGAATGTTTTTTTACAGATTGAAGCATATATTCTGAACAAGAAGGATAAAAGCGGCATCTAGCTGGAAAAAATGGCGAAATACCCTGCTGATAACCTTTAATTAAAAAAATAACCAACGTTTTCATCTTCGATTTCTTAACCTAGTTAAAAGATGAATAAATCCTTGTTCTAACTGTTGATAAGACAAAGTTCGTAACTCTCTCTTGGCAACAAATACTACATCATAATCTGAGGGTAACAACCCCTGATTCGCTCGCACTAATTCTTTTAATCGTCTTTTTGACTTATTTCTAACAACCGCATTACCAATTCGTTTACTTGCGACGAATGCGGCTTTTGATTCTTCAAAATATTTTTTTGCATACACAACCTTAACTTCGTAATTTTGAATCGCCTGACGATCTGAAAATATCGCCTGGAAATGCTTTTTTTTACGAATATGTCGTGATGAAGAAAATGTCTGCTTAGCGATGTTTCTTAAACGCTTAAGCTGTGTCTGCCTTTAGCTCGACGTTGATTAATTACTCGTCGGCCACCAACAGTACGCATACGAATTCTAAATCCGTGAGTACGTTTTCTTTTTCTTTGATTTGGTTGAAATGTTCGTTTCATAGTCTTTTATCCTAAATATGTTTTTTTTCGAATTATATATACGAGATATTTCTTTGTCTAGCCCTTACCTGATCAAAAACTCAATTTTTACTTTATTAAAACGATCTTAATTGCGTGTAATCCTCGTTTAATAAAAGGGTCCAGCGACTGATAAATTAATCGATGAATTTGTACTTTTGTTTTCCCCGAAAATTTCTCAGACTGAATTTTTATTGTTACATGGGATACTCCACCATCTCCATCATAATGGCCTGAGTGTAAGTGACTATCATCCTCGACAGAAAGTGTCTCTGGATTAAAATCTATCGTTAATTGTTGGTCTAATTCTTTTACTGTAATCATTTGTTTACAGTAGCATTTCTTGAACGTTCTATCCAAGAATGATAATTTATCACTAATGAAATCGACAGCATCTTATAATCAACTCGCTAACGTAATAACCATTACTCGGATTCTAGGAGTAGGACTCATCTTTTGGTTAACCCCTTATACAACTAATTTCATGCAACTTTGTGCGATTTCTATTTACTCGGTTATTTGTTTTACGGATTTTTTAGATGGATGGGTCGCACGGAAGCTTAAAATTGTTTCTGATATTGGAAAAATACTAGACCCACTGGCAGACAAAATATTAGTTTTAGTTTTTTTACCTTTATTAGAGATGCAAATTATTACGTCATTCCCAGTTTTTATTATTCTTTCTCGCGAATTTGCGATTATGGCTTTACGAGTTGTTTCTGCAAAAAATGGAACCATTATTCCGGCAACAATCGCTGGGAAAATTAAAACAGCCTTTACGCTACCCGTTTGTGGAATACTACTTGCTCGAGTCCCCGTCGAAGTTGTGACTTTACCGTCATTTTTAAAGCCCCTCGAATACCTTCGTGTTTGGATAATGGCTTGGCCTGGATGGACTATTTCTGTATTAGTATGGGCGACAGTGCTCGTCACCATTTGGTCCTTCCTTGATTATTTTGGAAGTTTTATTTGGCAACAATACGTTCAAAAATTTTCAGGAGATCAAGTCAAGGCACGAAAGGCCCTTTTGTCCTTTATTCCAAATGGGTTTTCTTTAGCGAATTTATTCTGTGGACTGGCTTCAATTGGGTTTGCGTGGTTTCACAAATTCGATACAGTCGCTTTACTGGTATTGTTAGCTATGATTTTTGATGCAGTCGACGGTCCCTTGGCAAGGCGATTTGGAACGGACTCTCAA
The DNA here is from genome assembly GCA_018698675.1 of bacterium. GTDB lineage: Bacteria > Margulisbacteria > Marinamargulisbacteria > JABIPA01 > JABIPA01 > JABIPA01. The sequence goes on from JABIPA010000059.1 coordinate 75,694, forward strand.
ATGGGAGCCGCATTGGATTCGAAAGCTGATTTCATTAGTTTTGGGGTCGCACCTGGACTAGCAATTACTATGATTCTTGACCTACCTAGTCCTTTTTTCTTTGTTAGTCTTCTCGCTGGGTTTTTATTTTATGCATCGGTTCATTTTAGATTAAAGCGCTTCAATTCATCTGGGCACACTGCATATTTTGAAGGACTACCATCTCCAGTGGGAGCAGGTGTTGTTATGATTGGATACGCATCATCTCTTTTTTCAAATGCGTGGGCATTTTTAGGGCTAAGCCTAATTGTTTCTATCTTGATGATTTCTAAGATTCCATATCCTCACAATGACGCGGTTAAAAATCATACATTTTTAAAGTACCTTCGTATCTCTACAGGAACTTTTTTGTTTTTGACTATTTTTAACCTACTTGGCGTTCCGTTTAGCGCGTCTTTTTATATTCCTGAAATATTATTTGGACTAACAACTCTTTACGTTATTTTCCCTGTACCCTCTTTAATTTTTGGAAAAAAATAGGACCCTTTCCATCTAGCGACGTACTCTATCCTGCTTCAATAACCTATGAAATAAGTATATTTTTTAGCTATCGATATCTGTCTTCAATTCCATCTTTTTAGAGTCTTTGTTATAAAAAAAAGCCCCCTCTTCGGTTCGCCCATTTGAATATTCTCGTACCCCAACCGATAAAACGTTTCCGACATTTTTAATAAACTCAAAAATACCCTGTCCTTTATAGGCTCGATCTTCCGCTAGTCGATTCCTCGAATCGCCAAGAATCTCGATAGATCCCGATTGAAGTTCCATTTTTTTATTCACTAATACAAATGTACCTTTTCTTTCCGTTTTTCCTGGAATATGAAAGATTCCCTTTGATAAATAATGTATGTGAGTCTCTTTATCAACCGAAAAATCACCTTTTAAATACGTGCCTTTTCCAAGAAAAACAGTACCACTTTTGAGTACATTTTTTCTTAAAGTCTCTGAAAACTCAAATACACCCTCATGTCTTTGTTCTTCATTACTAACATCCTCTTTAAAAGGAACTGTCTTCTTTGTCGTATTAGGAGAAAAACGTCCAAAAGGCCCGGTACTTGCGACTACTTTTTTCAACAAAAATACCTGTTTTTGACTTATTCTATTCATGATGACTCCTTTTCTTCTCAATTGAGATTTTTGAACCAAAAATTTTTTCTGAGTACAAAGAAAATACTCGATGTCATTTATAATTTAAAGAGGTGTATTTTTATTCGGAAACATCTAACGAAAAAATGGACATATAAGATTAATTGTTAAACTTGAACCGTCCATCATATATTTATCCACCTACAAACCTTATTTTTCCTAATATGAAATTTAGTTTTTCGTCAATTCGTTACATTCAAAATTACGTTCCAGACTGACTAAATGCCTCTAATCGATCTATTCCCTCAGTCTGACTACGATAACTGCTTTTGCTTAACAGACGCACGTTTTCTATTAATCATGAGCATCTATTATTTTGATAAAACCATTTCTTTTCTATCCAAATCATATCGAAACTCACCATCTTCTACGCACCCACTTTTATATGACTTAATTCCGTTTAATAAACTTATCCCATTAAGTTCTTTAACATATCCAAATGTCCCCACATATGTATCCCCATGTTTTGTTGTGATTATTCCATATTTAATATAGACATTATTCAGTTCTCGAACGTATTCAAAATCACCGTCATGATGGACACCCCCTACCACAGACAACGTTCCTTTTTTCAATTCAAGCGCTTTTCTTTCAATACTATATTCAAAAGAACCCTCTTGATCTGCATGAAACGGTTTTTTTCTAATCCCCTTTGTTAAAAGTAATTTTCCTGCGTCTGCGTTATATTTAAAATCGCCCTCAGACGGCCCTCCTTTAGGATGAGTTAATTTTCCTTTAACCAACTCTGCTCTTTCCGTATATGAACAATATTCGTAATCTCCATCAAAAGAATAACCTTCCTTTTCAATTATATTTCCACCACGCTCATCATTTACTTTCAGCCTTTCCTGTTTAAGAATGTCAGCTGTTTTTTTTCGCTTTTGAATTATTGGATATATTTCAGATAATTTTATATCTAACATATCTTCAGACTCTGGAACGATTTTTCTTGGATTCATTCGTTCTTCTTGTTTTCTTTCCTCTAAAATTCTCTCTCTCTCTATTTCATCTATATAAAAAATGTCAGACATGGTTTCCTCATTCGGTTGAGAAATGCGAAAAAGTCTTGAAACATATTTTTTGAACTGGCGAATATTATCTTTTAAAAAATGTTCTTTCTGTTTTTGAAGGGAGGACTCAAGCCCATATGATTCTATAGAAAATATTTTCTTTTCATATTCGATCTGTTCTTCTACATATCTATTTTCGACATCATCTTTATAAACAACATTCTTTTCAGACTTTGCTAAATACTTATCCACTCGTCTATGATGTCCAGATACTATTAAGTACTCCTGAGTTTCCACGTTATATTCGTATTTACCATCAAAATATGAGCCGTCCATTAATATAGATGTTCCATTTATTAACTCTGAACCCTTCGTTTTTTCGTCGAAACGAAACGTACCAACATATTTATTTCCAAAGACATCAGCCTTTTTCCCAAATATTAATCTGGAAAAATCATAATCTGAATTGACATCGAACTCACCATTATAAAAAATTTGATCAGACTCACTTTGACTCCCTCGTTCAAGTACACTAGAATTCTTTTTTTTAACCCACTTAAATGTCCCTGTTTCTCTAACTTTACGATGAACACTCACTCTACTGCCTGATATTAAATGTGTGTCATCATTCTCTGCTGAGTACTCGAAAACTCCTTTTTCAATTTCGATGAAAGTTGATCTATATCCAGAAGTAAACACATGTCTCTTTGCATCACTATTATAGGACCATATTCCTTCTTGTCTCATTCCAAATTGAGAAACGATCGTACCTTTCACTAAAACAAAGTCATTGGGTTCATTTCCATCTTTAGTGGGAGGAACGACAGACATATCTTCTCTATTTAACGAATTATTTACTTCAACAATACCTCTTCGCTTCGGTAATACATTCAAAGCCGTATCTATATAATATAGTCGTTTTCCAGATTTCGTCTCAAACTGCCAAACCGCCTTGTTATTAGTGCTTCCAACTAAAAATAACGTCCCTTTTGGAACGACTTCATCAAAATAATAAATGTCTACAGACTCAACCCACTCATGGAACCGGATTTGAACATCAATAGGCACTTTGTTTACGTTAACATTTTGTAATTTATTGCTTCTAAGACTTTTAAATGGTCTATTGAAGTAAAAACCACTCCTACGACCTTGAATCTTTTTTTTCTCCGAAACAACATTCTTTTTTGGAGGTGCCTCTAAAAAAGAAACCCCTTCACTAATCGTAGGTAATACAGTGCTGCTACTAAATTTTCCACGATTATTTGAACGTCGTGATGGACAATTTGCAACTGGCTTAAGTTTCGATATATTTTCGAAGGCAGCCTTAAGCTCATCACCTATCCCTGAAATCACTTTTTTTAAATATCTTTTATGTCCGATAAAAAAATCCCTTTAGGTTAAAATAGTTTCAATCTTTTTAATCAATTATCGATATTTTTTTAATACAATTTCATTTTTTGGATATTACATTGTAAAGATCTGTTTATTTGGAACTTTTTAAATGAAGAATCTACTTATTACTTATCTAAAAGATATATATAAAATAATTCTTAACTGAAAAACAAAGTATTTTTTAAGAATCTTAGTGTCTTGGCTATTTTATGACGGTTTAGACTATATGATATCGATCAGGTGAGTGTATTCTTGAGTACTTCCAAACTCAATAATCTCTTTTATAACGCCAGATATCTCTCTAGTCCCTTCCTTTAGTCCCACACTAGATAACTCATCACTCCAGTCAAATTCGCCATCTTCAACTAATTGTGAATCGCATACCCCATCACCTGAAACTAAACCCACTTCCTTTTTTCCAAAAGTAAGAAAATACTTTCCTAAATCTGGAAAATACTCAAATTCTCCGTCTTCAATCCCTTGTTTTGTTTGTTTGGAGCCATTTGTAAGCTCAGGCCGATTGATTTCTTCGTTATAATCAAAAGAACCTTTATGTATATCTTTATTTGGGAAGATACAAACCCCGTTACTTAGGAAATGTAAGGCCCTATACGAATTGTAAGAAAACTCACCATTCAAGCTTAGTCCGTCACTATATTTCTGTTCGCCTATTTTAAGGATTGAATTTTTTTTAGTAGGATCATATACATACAATTTGCCATTTTCTACAACGTCTGTTTTATATATTCTTTTTCCACTCTTTAACACACAACTATCTATTTCTGGTATATATTCAAAAAAACCATGTTCTTCACTAATAGAACCACTTGAAACCGAATATTGAACCCGACCATGTTTTAGAACCGTACGTTTTGCTTGCCCATTATACTCAAACGATCCACTATGAGTTTCTCCGTTTGGTTGAACTTCTTGTCCATTTACCAAAAAAGACATTTCTTCTCGAGGAAAAAATTGAAATATATTTGTTTCAAACCCTTTAATAGGCTTACGCTGATTAGTTCCAGCTACAATTTTTTTAATTAAATGTCTGTTTTTAACTCTCATTGTTTTACTATATATATCCTGATTAATATCGCGGTCCAAGTACCTACGACATCATTCTTACCCATTAATTTCTATAAATCGGCTTCTATTTAACCATATTATTCATAAATTACAATGCCAAACATCAATATCAAAAAATTTTCAGCATAAAAATAGTTCGATTGAGCATACATCATGTTGCTTTTTATTTTTAATTTCATAGAGAGGTTTGTTCCTTTTTAGAAATAAATCATGTATAAAGGGAGTATTCTTCAAGCAAATAAATTAAATAAGGGGATAAACAATGGAAGGTATTACACTTTCTGTCTGTAATTCAAGAATTACGCGAAAAGACTCATCTACAATTTCTGGAAATTCAGCGTTTACTATTATTAAAGTAGAAGCTGATTCAAAAAATTCTACTGAACATGAAAATAGATGTCCTATTTCTTATGACACTTTTGTTGACGGGAAAACGACAACCACTACTTGCGGGCATAAATTCATGTCCGATTCTCTTCAAACATGGCTTTTAACAAAAACTCCGGAAACCCGAAAATGCCCTACCTGTAGAACCAAATTATTTCTTAATCATAAATCTTATAAAGACTTCGAAAAATCTATAACTTGCGATAGCGATGCGGAATCGGTGTTGGAAGAAATTAACGGTTCTCCACTTTCAATAGAAAAAAAACAAAAACTAATCCTAAAAAAAGTTCATGAGTATATTGATAATACGATTAATAATGTTGTGTATTTAAGAAATATAGAGCTTTTAGATTCAGAAATAAGCCACCAGTATTATCTTTTGTTAAATGAAACGACGGACAATATGAGCCAATACATATATATTCATCATTCGCCATTCGATATAGATGAAAAAAATAGACTATATCTTGAAAAAGCAAACACCCATTCAGACCTCAAAGGCTATTTAAACTTATTCAATGAACTCCCTCTTTCCCAAAAAGAAAAAAACGAAAAAACGGTTGAAAAACTAAAAGATCTAACACCAGATATGTTTATAGACACAATCAAAACAACAAACCTTATTTATTTAAATCCTATGAATCCGGAGCTACAAGAGGTTGAATCCGAAATTAGAAATGACATTTTAAGACTCAAAGCTGACAGATCCTTATCATTAGAGGAAACGACTCAATTTTTTAACGCAACGAGTTCAGATTATCAAACAAGACACCCTGATTATCTTGCTGAACGAGAAAGCTACTTCGACTCGTTAATTCCCCCAAAGGGATATTGTTTCGCAAACTGCTTACCTAGACTTTGTCATTAGTTAAAAAGTCTTTAGCGCCTAGAATCACCAACAACTGATTCCGATTCAACTATTATTCGGTGAAAACCGTTCAAAAAAAACTTTAGACTGAGTGCCACGAAAATATTTTAATTACAAATCACAAAAATCCATTCAAAAAGTTTTCAGATTGGCCTTCGGGCTGAGTGCCGCATATCAAAGATATGTAAACTCAGTTCGAAAGCCAATATGGGAACTTTTAGGATGGATTTAAGATGGATTTTGGATTTTTTGGGCGTCTTCTAGCTTAATCCTTTGAGCCAAGTGCTCGTATTGATTAATCGTATGATTCTCAATAGTTGTTTCGATATCAGCTCTAGAATAATTCTCGCAATTCAAAAATTTAAAAACGCCGTCCGTTAACTGCGGTAATACAGGGGACAAGTATACGCTCAACATAAGTAAAGCATTCAATCCAGTCGTACAAATGGCCGCTGCGTCGTCTTGAGACACCTTTACCTTTGCCCATGGCTCTTGTTCGTCGACATACTTATTCACTCGTTCAGCAAGGCTAATAATAACCCTCATCGCTTCATGCGTGTTTAAACTGTCATAGGGGTCATCGGCTGCCTTAATGTCCGTTCGGATAGACTCAAGTAATTCTGCACCTTCCTCGTTTGGAGACGTTAACTTCCCACCACATTTTTTAACCAAAATTGCTCCGAGCCTACTTCCTATATTTACTACCTTGTTTACGATATCTGCATTTACTTTATTAACAAAATCTTCAAAACTAAAATCAATATCATCGATACCACCTGTTAATTTTGAGGCGTAATAATAACGAAGGTATTCTGGGCTTAAATGATCTAAATAGGTCCTTGCCGTAATAAATGTCCCTCTACTCTTGGACATCTTTTTCCCACCTATAGTTAAAAATCCGTGAACATTTACTTTACTCGGCAATTTATAACCGGAAACATCCAACATCGCAGGCCAAAATAATGTATGAAAATACAAGATATCTTTCCCTATAAAATGATGAATCTCTGTCTCTCCATCTTTCCAAATATCATTTACATCTAAGCCATTTTTTTCACAATAATGTTGAGTCGTCGCTATATATCCTACTGGAGCGTCTAACCAAACATAAAAGAACTTATTTTCTTCTCCTGGTATTTCAAACCCAAAGTAAGGCGCATCACGAGAAATATCCCAATCTCTTAATCCGTCTTTAAACCACTCGTCCAATTTGTTCTTAATCGCGTCGGTTACCTTAATAGTGTCTAACCAAGTTTTAATCGTCTCTTCATATTTAGACACTGCAAAAAAATGATGCTCAGATTCTTTCGTGACCGGTGTTTCTTTACACGACACACAATATGGAGCAACTAAATCTTTTGTCGCGTAACTACCAGAACAACTTTCACAATTATCTCCATACTGATCAGACGCTCCACATTTAGGGCACGTTCCTTTTATGAACCTATCAGGTAAAAACATTGCACAGCTATTACAATATGCTTGCTCTATAACTTTCGTATATATAGCCCCTTTTTCCTTGGCCTTTAAATAGATATCGGATGCCAACACCTTATTTTCTTTAGAATGGGTCGTATAGTACTCATCAAAATCCACACCAAACGCTCTTAGGTCGGACTCATGTTGATGGTGAATTTCTTTAATTAATTCTTCGGGAGTAATCCCTCTTGCCTTTGCTGAAAGCATAATTGGTGTTCCGTGAGCATCGTCTGCACACATATGTAACGCGGACTCACCCATCATTTTTTTGAAACGGACCCAAATATCTGTCTGAATATATTCGACCAAATGTCCCATGTGAATTGGTCCATTTGCATAAGGTAATGCGCTAGTTGCTAAATAAGATTTTGCCATGATTTGTCCTCGCTAAATTTAAAATATGAGTTTAAAAAACTTTTTCTTACCAATTTTTAAAGAAGAGCCTGATTTTGGAACACTCTCACTTTTTTCTGACTTATTTGATTCTGAAGGTATAAGTTCAAAAAATGGGTCTGAAATAACATTTCCATCGATTTGAACCGCTTGCTGCATAATTAATCGACGCCACTCTTTTTTTGACGGAACCAATTTCTTTTCTATCAATACGTCAATCAACTTTACTCCGTCAGATGATAGAAGTGATTCAGAAATATGTAATTCAGGAATGTCATCCGGAATATCTTTTTTTGAAAATAGTGTCTCAAATCTCTCGTGAGCACTTGATGCACTATCTTCATCATATAGTTCTGTAATGATTAGTTTTGCCAATTCTACCTTGGCATGTTTTGGATTAATTGCGCCAGTCGATATATCACTCTCTAACTGCTTCAATTCATCATCCGTCGCTGAGGTTAATAATGACCGGTATTTTACTATTAATGTATCGGGTATAGACATTAGCTTTCCAAAAATATCATTTGGTTCTTCAGTTATTCCAATATGGTTTCCCAAGGACTTACTCATTTTTTTCACACCATCTGTACCTTCTAGTATTGGACAGGTCGCTATTAATTGAGGTTTTTGACCATATTCTTTTTGTAAATGTCGCCCCATTAGCAAATTAAATGTTTGATCCGTTCCACCTAATTCGACATCTGCTTTTAGTGCGACAGAATCATACCCTTGTAATAATGGATACAAAAACTCATGGATACGTATTGAAATACCCGATTTAAATCGCTTAGAAAAATCGTCTCTCTCGAGCATTCTAGCCACACTATATTTTGCTGATAATGCGATTAATTCTTGAGGTTTCAACTTGTTTAACCATGTCGAATTGAAAACAACCTCTGTTTTTTCTTTATCTAAAAATTTAAATACCTGCTCTTGATACGTTTCTGCATTTCTTTTTACATCATCTTCCGTTAAAGCTGGTCGTGTCTGAGATTTACCCGTCGGATCCCCAATCATTGCCGTAAAATCTCCGATTAAAAAAATAATTGTATGCCCAATTTGTTGCAATTGCTGAAGTTTTTTTAATAAAACCATATGACCTAAGTGTAGGTCTGGTGCAGAAGGGTCCGCCCCCCATTTTATTTTTAATGGTTTGCTGGGATCTATGTTTACTAATTTATCGATTTCAACTTCTGGAATTACTTCTTCAAAGCCACGTTTTATACTCTCGCTATTTTCTGTACTTTTTCTCATGATTTTTCCTAATTGTATGTTTACTAATTACTCATATTTTTGAATGAAACTGTTTTGCATTTCACACAAAACACATCTTACATCCTTCATTTTCAAAATCCAATCCGGAAATACTTTTAATATGCTTTAATTCATCATATTTTTTCAAATTACTTAAACGATTATTTTATAGTAAACTACCTACTCTGTAAGTTTATTAAAAACAAATTTTATTGTACTTAAAAAGGAGCAATTTCTCTGATATTTCGATCTAGACACCACATAGGAAAAGTAAAACGACTATCTTCTCGTTCGGCAGGCGCATCGTTTATGGCAAAAAAACGACGTCATAATAAAATGGGAGGAGTCGCTCGGTTTTTTATTTTTTCTGGTCTTTTTATAGCGATATCGGGCGTCCTCGTTGCAGGATTAACCATATTTATTTTGTCAAAAAAATTACCTGATGTTAAAGCAATGGAGACATACATCCCTCATGAAACAACAAAAATTTATTCTGTAGATAACGTTGTTCTTGCAGAGCTTCATCAAGAAGAAAATAGAAACCCCGTTCCTCTCGAGGATATTTCAAAATCCGTTATTGATGCCGTTATTGCAGCTGAAGACACAGCTTTTTATGAACATCACGGCATTAATTTTAAAGCTATTCTTCGGGCTCTTTATAAAGATATTAAAGCTAGGGCCTTTGTAGAAGGTGGGAGTACATTAACTCAACAACTTGCTAGAAATATCTTTTTAACGAAACGTCGAACGATTACACGAAAAGTAGAAGAAGCAATTTTGGCTTTCAATATAGACAGATATTATTCCAAACAAGAAATTCTCGAACTTTATTTAAACCAAGTTTACTGGGGACATAACGCATATGGTATCCAATCTGCATCTCATATGTATTTTGCAAAAAGCGCAAAAGATTTGAAATTAGGTGAAGCTGCTCTCCTTATTGGAATGTTAACAGGCCCCGAACTATATAGTCCTTTTAAGAATATGAAAGGGTCGAAACGACGCCAACGTATCGTGCTTAATAGAATGGCAAAAGTTGGAACTATAACTCAAAGTATGGCAGACGCTACTTACGAAGAAGAATTAGCATTTGCACAAAAAAAGAGACATCGTTATAAAGCTCCGTTTTTTACATCATATGTCGTTCAGCAACTTATTGATATGTATGGAGAAGACGCTACCTACCGATCTGGAATGAAGGTTTATACGACACTCGATTACAAACTTCAAAAAACAGCTGAAACTATTGTTAAAAAATACATTAAAAGAGGGAATAAACCCTATAAAATTCGTGGAGAAAGATACCCTAGTTTAAACGTTCGTGAAGCAGCTATTTTATCTGTTGAGCCTTCGACAGGATATATTAAAGTCCTTCAAGGTGGTGTCGACTTTGGTCATAACCAATTTAACAGATGTCTTCAAGCAAATAGGCAACCAGGTTCTTCATTTAAACCTTTTGTATATTTAACGGCTCTTAACAAAGGGTTTTCTCCAGGACAAGTTTTTGATGATAGCCCTGTTACGTTTAATACGACAGAAGGACCATACTCACCTCAAAATTATTCAAGAAAATATAAAGGCAAAATTTCAATGCGTCGTGCTCTCGAGCTCTCGGTAAATGTCATTGCTATTAAATTGAATGATCTTGTTGGCCCTGCAAGTGTTATAGAAACAGCTCGTCAACTCGGATTAAAATCTGACCTTAAACCAATCTTATCTCTACCTCTTGGAGCGATGGAGGTAACAATGTTAGATCTTGTTACTGTTTACGGTTCATTTGCAAATAAAGGACGTCGCGTTGAGCCTGTGGGTATTTTAAGAATTATGGATAGAGATGGTTCTACCCTATATGAACACCGGCATCGAGAAACACGAGTATTTAATGAAAATAAAATAGCTGCTCTTGTAAACATGATGAAAGGAGTCGTTAAATCGGGAACTGGAAAACTAGCTAGACTCCCAGGTAGGCCAATTGCTGGAAAAACAGGAACGACATCCGACTATAGAGATGCTTGGTTTATGGGCTTTGTTCCTCAACTTGTAACTGGAGTTTGGGTTGGTAATGACGATAACTCATCTATGGTTAAAATGACTGGAGGATGGTTTCCTGCACAAATGTGGAAAGAATTTATGAAGGAAGCTCTCAAAGGTGTTCCTAGTAGAGATTTTCCTGCTCCTCGAGGTATGGTTGTTAGAGAAATTAATTGGGATACTGGTCTTCTTTCTAGTGATTTTAGTCCTGAAAAACGTGTATTTAAAGAAAAGTTTTGGAAGGGTAAAGAACCTACTAAAAAAGATACGCCTTTAAGTTTGAATATTATTAAACAAAAAGAAGAAAATGCAGAAGAGTCTAAGGAAGAAATCCTCGACTTCTTCAATTAGGACAGTTTAAAAGTTCCCAGATAAACTGTCGCGTCGCGTTTACATATCTTTGATATGCGGCACTTGGCTCGACAGTCTATCTGAAACCTTTTAAATCTGTCCTAGAATATCTTTTTGGACTTGGTTTCCGAATAAATAAATAAATAAATAAATAAATAAATAAATAAAAATTAATAGGTGAAAAATTATGAGTACTGAACAATCTGGGGAACTATCAAAAATTGAAGATGTTGTTATTATTGGATCTGGGCCAGCAGCCCATACGGCGGCTATTTATGCTGCACGTGCTGATTTAAAGCCTTTGATGTTCGAAGGCTTATTTGCAGCTGGGGTTGCTGCTGGAGGTCAATTAACTACCACTACGGAAATTGAGAATTTCCCTGGTTTTTTAGATATCTCGGGAACTGAATTAATGACAAAAATGAGAGATCAAGCTGCTCATTGGGGAACTCAAATATTTACAGAAACTGTCGATAGTATCGATGTTTCCAAATCCCCTTTTACGGTAGTTTCAGATTCTCAAACTGTAAAAACAAAAACAATTATTCTTGCAACAGGTGCGACGGCTCAACGACTAGGTCTTCCTGGAGAAGAAACATATTGGCAAAAAGGTATTTCTGCATGCGCAGTTTGCGACGGAGCTTTGCCTATTTTTAGAAATAAACCAATGGTAGTTATTGGAGGCGGAGACACAGCTGCTGAAGAAGCTACATTCTTAACTAAATTTGCTAGCAAAGTTCATCTACTTGTTCGACGTGATGAAATGAGAGCCTCAAAAGCTATGCAACAACGCGTATTTGATAACGAGAAAATAGAAATTCATTGGAATACAGAAGCAACAGAAGCAGTTGGGGAAAAACTTCTAACAGGAGTTGCTGTCTTAAACTCAAAAACAAAAGAAACAAAAACTATCTCAGCTAGTGGTTTGTTTTATGCAATTGGACATACACCAAACACAACATTTCTAAATAACCAACTAGAACTTGATTCTACAGGATACATTATTACAAAAAATGGAAGTCCAGAAACATCTATCCCTGGTGTTTTTGCATGTGGTGACGTTCAAGATAAGGTTTACAGACAGGCGATAACAGCTGCAGGATCCGGTTGCCAAGCAGCCCTCTTAGCCGAACGATTTATAGGTTAAACCTAAATTAGATTTATTGTAATTCGCTATTAGGTGTTCGTCCTAAAAAAGAAAGAACAATCCCCCCTAGGCTTATCATGGCAAGACATAACAATTGTCCCATTGAAAGGCCTAGGACTAAGGTACCCAATTGAGAATCTGGTGCTCTAAAAAATTCACAGAAAAATCTAAAAAAACCATATCCAATTAAATATAATCCAAATATAACCCCGGGTTTAAACTCCATCTTTTTCATCAAAAAATATAATATACAAAACAAAACAAATCCTTCAAAAAAGGCCTCGTACAATTGAGACGGATGTCTAACTATTTGTCCTCCAGACGGAAATATCATTCCCCACGGAACTGATGTTTCACGTCCAAAAAGCTCCCCATTTACAAAGTTAGCGAGTCGCCCCAAAAATATACCTATAGTCGATCCAACGGCCAAAATATCAATTAAACTAAAAAAAGAAACCTTCTTAACTTTTGAGAAAAAATACATTGCTATGACAGCGCCAATAGCTCCTCCATGGTAAGACATTCCACCATTCCAAATAGCAACAATCTCTAAAGGATGACTAACGTAATAAATTAAATCATAAAATAATACATAACCTAATCGGCCTCCCAATAAGACTCCTATCATTATGTAACTCATGAAATCTAAACAATCTAAGTATGTAAAATTAAACCACTTTTTAAATTCATTCTTGAATAAAAAGGTACCCAATCCAATTCCGCCAATATAAGCCAAGCTATACCATCGTATGGCTAACGGTCCAACACTGAATACTATAGGGGATAATGAAGGGTATTCTAACATTTTTACTACACTCTTTCTTTATAAATTAGACCTAAAATGGCGTATCTATTTCTTTAATTTTGGCCTTGCATAATACAGCTAAATTTTGGGGCTTTATTACACGACCTTGAAGTTGATATAATAACTAACACATGGCAGTTTATAAAGGATTCTCCTCAAACAAAATAGATACAGTTAAACTAAATAATTTATTTAGTACACCCTCCGAGACTGTTCCCCAACCCGACACTGAATCAAGTATCGTTAAACCTGAACACCAACATCGTCTACCTGGTCTTAAATCTCAAGGCATTACTCGTATTAAAAAACTAAAAAAATTATCAGATAATGATATTGATGAATATGAAGAATCTATTCTCGATATTATGGAAGATCCTCAAAATCCATTATCCTCTCAAGCACAATTCTTTGATAATGAAGACTTATTGCCCAAAGAAGACGAAAAAGAAAATGTTAGTGATGAGTCCTTTGACGATATTTTAGATGACAACTTTTTTAACGATGAAAACGATGATCACTCTAATGATACTGAAGATAATGACTCTGAAAATGATGATACTTATTTAGCACTTAAACATGATATTTTTGAAAATACAGTTATAGAAGAAATACCTGAAGAAATTGTTCAGAAAAAAGATTTAACAGACGAAGAATTTGAAGATCATATCGTTGAAAAAATTAAATCTCGTATGGAAGAAACCGAATCTGAAATCGAAAATCGACTAGCAGAAGTCGAAACCGATATTGAAACACGACTAGCAGAAACAGAAAAAGCGATTCAAGAACAGAAAGAAACCTCTCAAAATGAAATTGATGCTTTAAAGGAAACTGAACAAGGCAAAATAGCTGACGGACTTGATGCTTATAAAGCAGAAAAAGCAGAACTTCTCGAACAAGAACTCGTTACCATGCGAAAAGATATGTTGGATAAATTGGAAAAAGAAAAACAAGAAATATTAGAAAAAGCCTTTTCAGAGAGCTACGAAAAAGCAAAAAAAGAAGTAGAAGAAAAACTACAATCTCAATCTCAAGAATTATTAAAAGCAATTAACAGTGTAGAGGAATCTAAAAAAGAACTCATCGGAAAAGAACGAGATGATATTTTAAAATTAGCCGTTCATGCAGCAGAATACATGACCCGTCGCCAACTAGAGGTTTCTGAAGATGCTTTTGACGATATTATAAAAGAAGCTCTTGATCGAGTAACAGATAAAGACAAAGTCATTCTTAAAGTAGCTAAAGAAGATGTTGAACGAGTACGAAAGAAAATTAATAAATTTTTAGAATTCATGCCTGATATTAAAACATTAGAAGTTCATAAAGATATTCACCAAAGTCCAGGCGGATGTATTATTGAAACCAAACTTGGTTATGTCGATACATCTATGGATATCAAACTAGAAGCTTTAGAAAAAGCGATTGTAGAAACATATAAAGAAGAACACCCCGAACAATTTAAAAATACCGAAACAGAAGAAACATCTACAGATTCAGAACAAAGCACTGAAGCAGCTCCCGAATAATGATCATATTCAAGCCTTTTAAAAAAGGAGTCACTCTATGACTCTCTTTAAAAATTTTGATGCGTATACAAAAAAAATTGATTCTATCGACTTAATTAAAGTTGTTGGAAAAGTCGTTCAAGTTGTTGGGCTCGTTATTGAAGCTCAGGTTCAAGGCGTGTTTTTTGGAGAACTTTGTAACATCGTTATTGATAAAGACAATGTAATTGAAGCTGAGGTTGTTGGATTCAATGAAGAGGTTGTTCTTCTCATGCCTCTTGGAATGATGGCTGGAATTAGCCCTGGAAGTAAAGTGTATGGCACCGGAAAACCCCTTATGGTTGGTGTTGGCGAGAACTGTTTAGGCCGTGTATTAAATGGCCTTGGCCGACCAATTGATGGAAATGGTCCCATTGAATACGATACACATTATGGTGTCGACAATGATCCCCCAGATCCTATATTACGTCCGATTATTACACGTGTTTTAGAAATGGGAGTTAAAGCAATTGATGGAACACTTACTCTTGGAAGAGGTCAGCGGGTTGGAATATTTGCTGGTTCTGGAGTAGGAAAAAGTACATTAATGGGTATGCTAGCTAGAAACTGTTTAGCTGATATTAATGTATTTTGCCTTGTTGGGGAGCGGGGCCGCGAAGTTAATGATTTTATAGAAGAGTCATTAGGGGAAGAAGGGCTTAAGCGAACAGTCGTCGTTTGCGCGACCTCAGATACCCCTCCAATTATTCGTCAACGAGCTCCTATGGTAGCCACCGCAATGGCTGAATATTTTCGAGACCAAGGAAAAGACGTTCTATTCATGATGGATTCGGTCACCCGGTTTGCTATGGCACAACGTGAAATTGGGCTTGCTTGTGGAGAACCTCCTACAACAAAGGGATATACACCGTCGGTATTCGCTATGTTACCTCGTTTAATGGAACGAGCTGGTACATCTGACAAAGGAAGTATTACAGCTATTTATACCGTTCTTGTAGATGGCGGTGATATGGATGAACCTATCGCTGATGCTGCTAGGGGTATCCTAGATGGACATATTCTACTTAATAGAGACCTTGCTGCTAAAAACCATTACCCATGTATTGATGTACCCGCTAGTGTTAGTCGATTAATGAATGCAATTTGTACAGAAGAACACAAAACAGCAGCTGGGCAACTAAGAGAAATTTTATCAAAATACGCTGAGGCTGAAGATTTAATCAACATTGGTGCTTATGTTAAAGGTAGTAACCCAAAAATTGACTATGCTGTTGATAATATAGACGCCGTAAACACGTTTTTACAACAACGAACGGACGCTAACATTCCTATGGAAGAATCTGTAAAAATGTTGTCCACAATGTTCAAATAAGAGTCTGAGTTAAATATTTACTGATTCCAATTACGGTTCCAATACTTTTTGAGTAAGAGAAAAACGACTACTCAACGATGTCTTTTGAAAAATATTCTGAATATGCCGTTTTACTGTAGATAATTCGACAAACATCTCTTCTGCAATTTCATTATTAGACATTCCCTGCATTAAATAACTAACAAGCTCTTTCTCTCTCTCTGTTAAACAATGAGAGTCTGAAAATCGTTTAAGCTTATGATCTGTAGATAGGGGTTTTGTAATAAATGGAACAGCCCTCCAAATGAATATACTATTCCATAAAAAATAGAAAACAGATGTAAAGAAAAAGCCAATTGGGATTAAGCCATACTTAATCTTGGCTGCGTACCAAAAAATATCTGTTAAAAATCCTGGAATAAATAAAATAATTAGCCCGACCATAAATACAACTGCCTTGCTAATAAATGTCCGTTTAGGTTCTTTTAATTTACGAAGGTAATAAGGAAGCACGAAAACAGCATAAACGATAGGTAAAAATAATAAAATATCATACAGGATATGCCAAAACGTATATATTGTAAGTAGCTGCTTATGATTAATTATATTAATGACAACGACATAAATAACATTAAATATAAAAAGCCCTGTAAATATTTGTTGCTTTAATTTTTTATTAGGAACATCTACCAAATGATGAACAAAATACGGGATAGAGATAATTATCGAACAATCACCAACAATATCAAATAAAACAAATAAAAAACTACCGAGAGACGGAGACGTTAAAAATCCGTCTATATTAAAAATAAAATACGTATTAAGCATCTGAAATAAAACGACAGCGCTCAAAGATATTAAAAATAGAACGTAAGCTTTTAATTCATTAATCTTATATTTTTTAATAAGTACAATTAATAATCCAAATGAAAATACGCCGGAAAAAATAGAAATTAAGTGGGTAAAAAGTAAAAAATGACTCATCTTATTAAGAGTTTAATCCAGTTCATATTTCTAATCAATTACTCCTGTTTTGTTTTACTTTTTAATATAAAGGGAATAATAATAGTGTATAGTATTGATGGTCCGTTTATTTAGGACAATCCAAATTCTTTAAATAATTTTTTATGGAGTATTTAAAAAATGAGTAAACCTAAAAAAAGCGGAAAATTTAAATACCAACTTGCCACAGTCCTCAAGGTTCGTGAAATCCGAGAAACACAGCAAAAAGAAGTCTACAATAAAGCCATCAAAAAACATGAAGACGAGCAAAAAAAAGAAGAAGAAATTAAAGAATTTCAATCTGAAAAATACAGCGAATTTAAACAACTTATTGGACCTGGTACCACAATAGACTTTGTACAAGTTCAGATGCGAAAAGGCCATTTAGAAGTTGTTAAAAAGCAAGTCGAAGAACAAGTCCAAGAAACAAAAAAAGCCGAAGATAAAAAAGAAGAAGAACGGAAAAATTTAGTAACCGCCGTTCAGGATAGACGTATCATGGAAATCGATCGAGAAAAAACTAAAATTGCTTGGCGCCTTCTTATGAAGAAAGAAGCTGATAAATTTATGGACGAAATATCATCAATTGGATTTGTTAAAAAGAGACGTGCTCAAGAAAAATAAAACCCCGCAGAAATCTACGGGGTTTTTCGTTATAAAAAAAATCACAATACAGTGACATCTTCAAAAGAACTCATTTTAATAAAAAAATCCACAAACACATTAATCTTTATTCATGAGCACCAGAGAAACCTAACATTCCATTCTTAACAGCTGGCCTAATATAATCCTGTATATAGCTTAAAACGGTTATAGAACTCGCTACAAAACAACCTCTTGTTCGAGCTGCTCTATTAAAAAAGAATTCTAGGCCATTTTTTCCATATTCCTTTTTTAAGCATCCAGAAAATGTTTTTTCGTTTACATCCAAAGAACTAAAACTAGGATCCCCTAACATACTCTGTAACCTTGTTTTTGCGACGTCCATAGGATTCGTCATCATACCACAAATCGTTCCAACCACCACAGATACAACTAGGTAACAAGATTAACAATGGCGTTTTCTCTCGATTAGGGTCTGCACCAATAGTGCTATTTTGTAACACCATTGAAACAATTATTCGAAAAACTTCTCTAAAATCGAAGATACTATTTAAAATAGATATAAAAATATCAAGCTTGATTGAAGGTAAAATAACTAAGATGGTATACTATCCAAATCAATTTGATTCAGATTTCCGAAAAAAAATATATAAGGAGTAATATATGATAAAAAATGTAAAATTAACGTGTTTAATCTTAAGCGCTGTTTTACTTGCAACGTCTGTTCAAGCAAAAATAAGATACGAGTTAGAGGACTTTCTTACTGAAAGCAACGCATTTCGAGCACAATACATAGGAGTCGAAGAAAACGGAGAAACTCTTAACTTTTTTAATGTAGGTCTAAGCCCTGATTTTGACTTAGGACCACTAGGTGTTGGACTAGACCTAAATCTATACCTTCCCATTCAATCAGATAAACCTTACCCAACTGACTTTAATTCAGTAGTTCTTAGACGACTTAAATACGACCACAATAATCAAATGGGTTTTGACTGGGGTTGGTTAAAAGACGTAACACTTGGTTATGGTTTAATCGTTAATGATTTTGACACTGACACTGGAGAAACAACTCAATTCAGTAATGACAAAGCTGGTGTATTAGCTTACGGGACAGTATCACCAATAAGAGTTGATGCACTATGGACAATGCAAAATGTATACGCAGGCCGTATTACATACGCTATGGATAATTCACCTATCCTAGGTTCCCCAGTTATATTTGGAGGAACGTATATTACAGATTCGGACGGAGCATCAACTTCTGACGGACGAACTACTACCCGACCTATAGAGAGCGCTGCTGGTGTTGATGTAGGACTACCAATAGGTGGGGACTTTTTTACGGTATTTGCTGAATATGGCAAATTGATCGGTGAAGATGTTGAAATTGGAGATGCTCCAGCTGGTTTATCTGTCGGTTTTCAAGGTGAATTTTTCACACAAGTTGAATACGGATTTGAATACAGAAACTTAGAAGCTGGCTTTATCCCTGGCTATTTTGATAACACATATGAATCTACTAGTTATTCAGGAACTGAATATACATCAGATACAAACGGACTTCTTTTAAGAATCGGTAGTGAATTTATGGATTACTTTAAAGGTGGTCTTGAATGGGAAAGCTATGAAGGACAAGATCCTTTGTTAACTGCAGCTATTGGTTGGAAGAAAATTAATAATATTGCTGGTGTAGTGAACTATACTGTTCCTTATCAAGGTGCAGCCAATGCGTTACTTGAACTTGATGCATATTATGCTCCTGGTGGAACATTTACTTATATCATTAACTATCAACGACAATACATTACTGAAGATACGTTTACCGAATCTACATCTGTAGGTTTGCAAATGAATGTGGCCTCTTTGTTCCCATTCTAACTATTTCTTCTCGCGAAACATCCTAAAAGTTTCCGGGTTGTCCGTCGCGCGGTGTTTACATATGCATTGATATGCTACACACCACTCGATGAACAACCTGAAAACTTTTTGAATGTTTCTTGACCCCTGTATTCGATTCTTGCTTTGCTTGAATCACTTATTATTTCATCTACTACTAACAAACTTCTTTAATTAATTTTTCTAACTTTTTCTAATTAACCTTCTTAAAACAAACCTCAGGTTTCTAGTTCATTTGTCTAAAAAACATTCGCATTTAAAATACATCGATTAATTTAGATCTATCGATAGATCGTCATTTAAATGCATTTTTATTAAGTATTACAAAAAATTAGTTAACAATAAAAAAGGATGAGTTTGGAAAAATACACTCAATTTACATGCTGTACGTAAATTTTTCTCATTCCATAAAAATACTTGATCCACCAAATAAATATCCTCAAACAACTATTTATGTTCCACAACAAAAATACGAGTGTTTCACGAGAAACATTGAAAAACATGCAAATATAATAACCATTTTTTGACTTTCAATTTTATGGATAACATTTAAATTTTATAAGAAATACCATGTCCCCCTATTCATATTGCTATGGTTAACATAAAATACAAACCTATGAATAAATCTTTTGATGTAATTGTAATTGGAGCTGGGCATTCTGGGTGTGAAGCTGCACTCGCTTCTAGCCGACTAGGGTGTAATACAGCTGTAGTGGTTATGGACGCTTCTAAAATTGGTTGGATGTCATGTAACCCATCTATAGGCGGACCAGCTAAGGGACAAATAGTAGGAGAAATAGACGCCCTTGGTGGAGAGATGGGGAAAGCGGCCGATGAAACCTTTCTTCAGTTCCGAGTCCTAAATAGATCAAAAGGTCCAGCTGTCCACAGTTACAGAACTCAAAACGATAAATATGACTACGCGGCCTATATGAATAAAACTTTAGTTAATCAACAAAACCTAACAATAATAGAAGATATGGTTACCGATTTAATTATCGAAAACAAAGACGAAAAACCTATAGTATTGGGAGTACGAACAAAGTTACACGGAGAACTTCTTTCGAAGAATACAATAGTTACGACCGGAACATTTTTAAAAGGACTCATGCATGTAGGGCTCGACCAGTCTTCTGGAGGACGAGTCGACGAAAAGTCATCCGATTCACTTTCATCATCTCTATCAAAATATCTAAAAATGGGTCGTCTTAAAACAGGTACCCCTCCTCGATTAGATAAAACGACTATCGATTTTACACAACTTGAAGAACAAGCTGGAGACGACGAATTTCTACGCTTCTCATACGCAACGCCTTATAATGAAAAATATAAAAACCAACACAGTTGTCACCTAAGTTACACAACAACTGACACACATAAATTAATACTTGGAAACTTGGATAGGTCCCCTCTTTATACCGATGTAATAAAAGGTGCAGGACCAAGATATTGTCCATCGATAGAAGACAAGATTGTGCGATTTAGAGATAAAGATAGACATCATATTTTTATAGAACCAGAAAGCCATTCTACAAACGAAATATATCCACAAGGGCTCAACACATCTCTCCCAAAGGATATCCAAGAATTACTACTAAGCTCAATGCCAGGATTACAAAATGTAAGCATACTAAAATATGGATATGCTGTTGAATATGACTTTGTTTATCCTCACCAACTAAAACATTCGTTAGAAACGTTTCACGTGAAACAACTCTATCTTGCCGGACAAATAAACGGAACATCAGGATATGAAGAAGCAGCAGGACAGGGATTAGTCGCGGGTATAAATGCAGCTTTAAATTGTCAAAATAGAGACCCATTAATATTGAAAAGAGAAGAGTCTTATATAGGTACGATGATCGATGACTTAATTACAAAAGAAATAGTTGAACCATACAGAATGATGACATCTAGATCTGAATACAGATTATCATTACGACAAGATAATCCTATATTTAGACTTTCACAACATGGTCATAGAATAGGATTGTTATCCAACGACCAATATAAATTTATTGAAGATAGAATACGAGATACAAAACAATGGGCAAAATTCCTTAAAAAAAAATCTGCAAAACCTTCATATTTTCCAAAAGAAAATATGGCTATACCAACGCCCTATGCTCAAATTTTTAAACGTCCAAATATAGACTACACAGATTATCATGCAATAAACACCCTAACTTTTGAGGAAAAAATGAACTTAAAAGGCGCTGTTATCGAATTAAAATACGAAGGTTACTTAAAGAAACAAGTTCAACAAATTGAAAAAATAAAATCACAAGAAACAAAAATAATTCCAGATAATTTTGATTTTAAATCCATATTAGGTCTTAAAACAGAATGCACAGAAAAACTAATAAGGCTTAAACCAAAAACGATTTTTGATGCAAAAAGAATAGCCGGTGTTAATCCTGCCGATATACTAATTCTATTAACAGCACTAGAACGACATTCAACTAAATAAAGGACTTTAATCAAATGACAATTGAAGAAAAAATATCAGACTATATTTCCGTTTTAAAAAAATACAATGAAACAACAAATGTATATTCAAAATCCGCTTACGATAAACTAGATTTTCATATAGAAAACTGCAGACTGCTTGGATTTCACATGAAACAAAAAGGTCCAATTTTTGATTTTGGTTCTGGTTCCGGACTACCTTCAGTAATTCTTTCTATCATAAAACCTAACACTAGAATTTTTGCAATTGATTCCACATTAAAAAAAGCGACATTTTTAAAACACGTTAAATCTGAATTAAATTTAGAAAACCTAACAGTTGTACATCAAGACGTACTTACTTTTTTAAGAACCGAAAAAACACGCCCCCGATATATCACCGCCAAGGCATTTGCTCCCTTACCAAAGATATTGAACATATGTGAAAAGATAAAATTTAAAGGACAAGAGCTCTGGGTACCTATTAGTAAAAATCAAAAATTAGAAATTCAAGAAATGAATTTACAAGGGAGTTGCTTCGTTGAAACAAACTCTCATATTTTTCTAAAATACTTATTGTAACTAAACGATATTTCTAATAACGAATACCTCAATATAAAAATCATAACCAAAACAAATTAAGTTCTCTATTATAGAAAAACACAATTGTTTCACGTAAAACAATTATGTTTTTATGTACAATACTATTAATAGGCTAGAAGTTTTAATTCAAGAAATACAGGTTCACAATGACCCTTTATTTATATGTGACTGAAACAAAAATTTTTAAATTGGGACTTTTAAACCCGTCCCAATTTTTTGAGAAGATCTGAAAAACCTTTATTTGATTTATAATAAAGTTTTACATAACCCTTTTTCTTATTACCGGTTATCTTAACCCGAGTATCAAACTCATCAGATAAAGCGGATTCAAAACGACCTAAATATTGCTTATCACTAATATTTTTCTCCTTTTGAACATCACTTTTTTCTCTTAATCCTTTGATATAAGCCTCAATATCTCGAACAGTCCACCTGTTCTTAATTGCCAATTCAAATATTGCATTCAACGTAGGTTCATGTGAAATAGATAACAAAGCTC
This sequence comes from bacterium, assembly GCA_018698675.1. Classification (GTDB taxonomy): domain Bacteria; phylum Margulisbacteria; class Marinamargulisbacteria; order JABIPA01; family JABIPA01; genus JABIPA01. Next base: position 98,986 of record JABIPA010000059.1, read on the forward strand.
GGGCATGTCCCTCAGAAAAATCTCCGTCCGTAATTGCCATAATTATCTTTTCTGGCAGAGATAATAATCGTAACGAGTTAGTCACAGCTGACCTACTTCGTGAAAATATCTTGGCAATTTCTTCATGAGTTAGCGAGAATTCATTTACTAAACGGTTATACCCTTTTGCAACTTCTATAGCATTTAATTCTTCCCGCTCTATGTTTTCAACGATAGCCATCATCAAAGATTCTTGATCGGTATAGTCTTTCACAATAGCAGGGATTCGCTCAAGATTAGCTAATCGACTCGCCCGAAATCGTCTTTCACCAGAAACAATTTCATAACCTATTCCTTTTCGCCTTACCAAAATAGGTTGAGCTAAACCGAATTTCTTAATTGATTCAGAAAGAGATTCAATCGCTTCATTTTTAAAATGTTTTCTAGGCTGAAACGGGTTAGGTGATACTTTATTCAATGGAATATGAACTATCGTTCGACCAGAAGCTAACGCACCTTTAGGTATTAAGGCTTCAAGTCCTTTACCTAATCGTTTTGTATTACTATCTAACACGGGCAACAACCTCTTTCGCTAAACTTTGATATGCCTCTGATCCCTTTGATTGAGGGTTATACAGTGCAATTGGTAACCCGTGACTAGGAGCCTCAGATAACCGAATATTTCTTGGGACGATAGTATCAAATACAAGTTCCTTAAAAAATTCTCTCGTATTCGATACAACTTGTTTATTCAATGCCGTTCGTTTATCAAACATCGTTAAAACTATCCCCATTATTTCTAAATCTGGATTTAATCCGTCTTTAACTAAATTCAATGTTTCTAATAAATGAGCAATACCTTCTAATGCAAAATATTCACATTGAACGGGTATAATTGCCTTATGAGTCGCTGTTAATGCATTTATCGTTAATAACCCTAAAGAGGGCCCACAATCAATGATAATAAATTCATAATAAGCACTTAATGGTTCTAGACGTTGTTTTAAAATTGTTTCACGTGAAACATACTCAATTAATTCAATTTCTGCACCACTCAAGTCTTGCGATGATGGAATTAGGTGAAGATTATCGAAAGCCGTTGGATAAATAACGGATTCCAAGGGTTCATTTTCTATAATAAGGTGATAAATATTTTTATCAATACGGTCTTGTCTTACACCAACCCCAGATGATGCATTTGCCTGAGGATCACTGTCTATTAATAACGTTTTATGACCGGATTCCGCCAAGAAGGAAGCTAAATTAATAGCAGTAGTCGTCTTACCAACGCCACCTTTTTGATTAACAACTGAAAAAATAACTGCTCTCATAACTTAAAAATAAGTATAACAAACAATAGGTTCTATGGTTAAGTTTAATTTTAAAATTATTAAGTTTTTGAGCACAAATTTTAAGATTTATAAAACATAAATAGGCAAACTATTTCAGTTATAAATTAAAAACATAATCATAACAACGAATGGTGATACAAAAACAATAACCGAGTTACATTAAGTCGATTCAAAAAATAGACTACTTCGATCTTTATAGAAGAAGTTTAGAAGTTAAAATAGAAAATGATTTATGAGAGAAGTATAGAAAAAAAAATATTTAATCTAAACCTTATCAATATTTGTTTTATACATACTTCTTCGATAAGTAGCCTTAGGTTCAACAAGCGCTTCCTTAGCTAACTTTCTCTTATGTATTTCACGTGAAACTTCAGCATCGTAAAAACGTCTTTTGGCAACACAGGTAAAACAAACATTTTCGCTTGTATACATCTTATCGCAAACAGCACATAATTTTTTACCTTTTTCTCGTTTCCTTTTATTTGATAATTCAATTTTTTCATGTAAACCCAAAGAATCCTTAGATGTAGGCTTATTTTTTGTACTAGATTCAATTCCGTCTTGTTGACGACTTAATACATGTTTCACGTGAAACATAGATACTTTGTCCTTTCCCAATACATCACTAATCTTTTCCAAAATCATTCCTCTAAGATGATTCACTTCAGTCTTCCAACAAGGATTAATTGTCTCAACTATTAACTTACGATCTCTAAAACTATGAAAATAAAACTCGTTGGAAAGGTCTCCAAAAATTGATTTCCAATTGTTCTTAATTCTTTTCTCAATCACTAACTGACTTGATAGGTTTCGAAGGTGTGGGTTTTTCTCTAATAACTTAAATAACTTATCCACACTCAACCCCACCCGTGTCTATTTTTATGATAGCTGGTTTTTTAAAGTATTGAGCGTCGGTTTTAAAAATAGTTGCATAAAATATTTGAGACTCAGTATCAATAACATTGATTATAGCAGCTTTATTTTTGGCATCAATTTCAGCAAAAGGATCGTCTAATAACAATGTCGGTCGTAACCCAGTTTGCTCAGAAACAATTTCAATTTGAGCAAGTCTTAGAAAAAAAGATAGGCTTCTATTTATCCCTCTAGAAAAAAATCGTTTCAACTCTTTCTTCTTTATATTTAAAAAGAAATCATCTCTATGAGCGCCGACTATTGAGAATCCCAAATCTTTTTCTTTATCAAATACATCTCCTAAAACACGTTTGAGCGTCTCTTTATAATTCTCTTCTGTGAACGAGTCTAAAGGGATACCATGATAAGAATATCCAATAATCAATGATTCATAAAAATCGGGGAAAATTGGAGCGACAAATTTCTTAGTCTGCGTTTCCATTTGAACGAGAGCCTTAAGTCTCATAGTAATAAGTTTATATGAGTACTCAATAAGTTGATCGTTCCAATAATCGATGCTTTCTTTTTTCTTTATATTTTTTAATTGAAAGTTTTTTTGCTTAATGATTCGGTTGTACCCTTGAAGAGTTGCAGTGTACTCACTAAATAGAACGCCGCAGAATCGATTTAACACATCACGTCTATAGTCAGGTGACTCTTGAAACGTTTTAATAACGTCAGACGAAATATACTCGACGTTTAAATGTTCTTTTAGCAATTGCGTGGAATTCAATAATTGTTGATTAAATGTTCCTAGTCGTTTTCCATCTTTTAAAATCTTAAAATAAACTTTGTGTTTTTGATCATCTTTACTAACCTCGAGTCCTATATAACTCAAGGCTGTATCAAATCTTACCAAATTTTCATTTTTAGATTCTCTATGTGATGACCCATTACCTAGAAAAAATATAGACTCTAAAAAATTGGTTTTACCTTGATTGTTTTCACCGTATATAAAGACATTCGACTTTCCTTTAAAATCAAGTAAAACCTCTCCAAAATTACGAAAGTCCTTTAGCCAAAGTTTCGTAATCATAAACCATTAAGCATCCGTCTCTTGGAAATCATTGGTACGTATAGGCATAATAATATACGTATAATCCCCCTCATTTTTAGGTTGAATCACACATGGACTAACTTCACTACTAAACTTTATTACCAAGTCTTCATCATCGAGATTTTTAATCGCGTCTAATATAAGCTTTACGTTGAAAGCAATTTTCGAATCACCTTCTCCAGACTCACGATTAACATCAATTCCCTCTTTAAATTCACCCAAAGCATTAGCGTTTGACTTAATAATGAGCTCATTATCAAAAAAATTGAACCTAACAACGTTATTAGATTCAGCTGCAATTATCTGAGCGCGTTCAGATGCGTCCAACAACAACTTTCTTGGGATTACATAGGAATGTACTGATTCAGAAGGCATTACTTGTCTATAGTCAGGGAATTGCCCCTCTATAAGACGACTTAAGAAAGTAGTTTCTCCTATAAAAAAAGCAACCTGTTTTTCTGAAACATTAATTTCTATAGACTCTTCTTGAGGAAGGGTTTGAATTATTTTACTTACTTCGTTCATCGCTTTAAACGGAACTATTGCAGAAAATTCTTTATCAATTCCTTCACATTTTTTTTGTTTCAAACTTAATCGAAATCCATCTGTAGATATAAAAGACAAATGTTCAGGTTCGTTTTTTATTAGAATTCCGTTTAAAAATTGTTTTGTTTCATCGAATGATACAGAAAAAATGGTTTTCTTAATTAAATCTTTTAATTCTTCTATTTGAATAGGAAACAGGTATCCGTCGTTAACTTTAGGAAACTGAGGGTAATCGTTTGTTGATAGACCCAGAATCTCAAAATCAACTTTTTCTGATTTTATTTTTAAAACGTTTTCAGTCGTTTCTATCGTTACCGGGTGATTCTGAAGACGGCCCATAATAGACAAAATTGTTTTAGACTTAACTAAAATTTCACCTTCTTGTTCCATCGAATCAACAGGAATACTATGTTTTATTCCTATTTCTAAATCATTTCCGATTAATGTTAATTTATTTTCTTTTAAGCTTAGAAAAACATATTCCAATACGTTAACTGACGATCTGTTTGATATCGCTTTGTCTACAATTGATAATGCTTTTTGAAACTGGTCACTTTGACATGAGAATTTCATTTTTTCCTCCAATAACTCTAATTAAGTTAATATTATTATAAATATATAAATATATAAATCATAGTAGTAAGCACCTGTGGAAATGTGTACAACTCTAAAATATACTTTATTTATCGTTTTTATTCGTATTTTTTAAAATGTTTAAATTTGTGTATAACTGGGAAGTCGTTGTTTTTTTTAACATTTTATTCATTGCTATTCACACCTTATCCATAGGTTATCCACTGGTAATTTAGCGGTTTTAACCATCGTTTTTAATGTTTGAGATAAGGCTATTAAACAACTGTTTTGTTTCAGGGTCTGTTGCAACTAGGCCTTTAATTTTGTCACACGCATGCATGACAGTTGTATGGTCTCTTTTTCCAAAACTCTCCCCTATTTTAGGTAAGGATACGTTGGTAAGTTCTCTAGTTAAGTACATAGCCATTTGACGGGCATATGAGATTTCTTTTGTCCGAGACTTAGATACAAGGTCATTAACAGGTATATTAAAGAACTCAGATACCTTCCGTCTAATATGAGGGATTGTAAGCGGTTTTTCCAATTTAACACCGACTATGTCCCTTATTACACTACTTGCTACCGCCAATGTGATTTCACTTTGCAATAATTTTGAATAAGCGACAATTCGAGTCAACGCGCCTTCCATTTCTCGCACGTTTGAAGGAAATTGGGTCGCTATGAAATGTAGTATTTCGTCTGATATGTCAAAATTATTTAATTCTGTTTTTTTTCGTAAAATTGCTATTCGTGTTTCAAACTCTGGAGGTTGAATATCTGCTATTAACCCCCATTCAAAACGAGTTCGTAACCTTAACTCTAATGTTGGTATTTCTTTTGGTGTTCTATCTGATGTTAAGATTATTTGTTTGTTATTCATATGGAGATCATTAAACGTGTGAAAAAACTCTTCTTGTGTTTGCGTTTTTCCGGCTAAAAATTGAATATCATCAACGAGAAGAACGTCCAAATTTCGATATTTTGTTCTAAATTGATCAACGCTTTTATCTTTTATTGCGTTAATAAGTTCGTTTGTAAATTTTTCAGAGGAAACAAGCGCTATTTTTGCTGCCGGGTTTGTCTCAAGTATACTTAAACCTATTGCGTGCATAAGGTGAGTTTTTCCAAGTCCAACGTTTCCGTAAATAAATAAAGGGTTGTACGCTCTCGCTGGTGCTTTAGCGACGGCTTCAGATGCCGCGTAAGCAAATCTGTTGTTATGTCCGGGGATAAAGTTATCGAATGTATATTTTTCGTTAAAACCTGTTGGTTTAATTATTTCTTTCTGAGGAACAGTCGATGGTTTTTCTGGCAATATTGATAGTTGTTCGGTTCTTTTTGGTTGTTCTTTTAAAATTTCATATGTAATTAGGAATGTTTCGAACCCTAAAGATTTAAAAAAAGAAATAATTAGCTCTTCACATTTTTCTTTGAGCCAATTCTTTGAAAAAGCGTTTGAAGCTTGGATAGTTAATATGTCATTTTTTAAAGAAAGTGGCTTGGCTGACGAGTTAAACATTTGAAATGCAGCTGGAGATATATTTGATTGTAGGAATTCTTTTAAATTATTCCATGTATTGTCTAATTTATCGTCAGCTATTAACACGTTTTCCACAGGTATTCCTTCACATTTTTATTTTGTATATAGGTAAATTTAGGTTAAAAGGAGCTTAAATTATTGATTAAGGTATGGGTTATCCACATTTATTAAAACTTATCCACAAAGTTATCCACAGGGTCTTCTAAACTTATGGCCTAACCACCTAAAAAACATACCATTTTTAACGAGATAAAAACAAGGATTAAGTTATTATTTTTTGCAGATGACGTATACGCTAGGTGTTAGAAAAATCCATGAAAAAAAAGATTGGCCTATCATATCTAATTGGGTGAGTTTTTGCGGATTTATTCGTTTTTTTAAAAATGCTGATCGAAAAAAAGACGTATTAATTGTTTTTTCTATTTTAAAATTATTCTTTTTAAGTAATTTGATAATTGATGTAGGGTTAAAATTATAAAAAGAGTCGTTTAGTTTTAATCGTTTGTCTGAAAACAGGTCAAAAAATAGTGATGGGTTTGTGAATAGTTTTGGCAACGTTTTTATAATATTTTTTATATGTCGTTTGTTTGGTATTTCTACTATTAAATGGCCGTTATAATTAAGTATCTTCCATGCTTCTTGAAAAAAACGCTCTGGATCTATCATATGATGCATTGTTCTTATAGATAAAACGCAATCAGTCGTTTCTTTTGCTATGGGTATATCGTAAAAACTTCCTGAGATTAGTGTTGTATTTGGTTTTAAATTAGACTCTGAGGCCTGTTTTAGAAGGTGGTGAGCATAATCTAATAGTATCCATGACGTTCCAAACTGGGAGTATGTTGGATAGAGTCTTCCGAACCCACAACCAATATCTGTGATTGACGTTGGTTTTAATTTTGTAAGAATTTTTTGTATCGTTTTATGTTCACAGAGATTCTCGTATTCTCTAGTTCCAGAATCCCAAAAGTCTTTTTTGTAGTCATACCCTTTATAGTCGCTAATTTTTCGTTTATTGGAAGATGATGTATTTGTCATATTAATTTATCAACTTAAGATTATATATTTTTAAGAGCAATTTTAATTCCCTCTTCTATTTTTGTTATTGATTGAAGTGCTTGCTCGCCTTTTTTAAGGGCAGAAGATATTTCTTTTGGTTTATACCCAAGTGTTGAAAGTGCCAATCGAACATCGTCATATAGTGAGTTTTTTGGTAGAGAAAAGTTTGCCGTTGATACGTCGAAAACACCTATTTTGTCTTTTAGATCTAAAATTAGACGTTCTGCAAGTTTTTTACCAACACCTGGAAGTTGGTTTAAAACAACAATATTTTCTTCTAAAATTGCTTTAGTTATAACATCGGAATTCATATTGGACATTATTTTCATCCCTAATTTGGGACCTACTCCTGAAACGGATGTTAATACGGTGTAAAACTTCCGTTCGTCTGGTGTTGAAAATCCATATAGAACTTGAGCATCTTCTCTTATGTGGTGGAAAATATACAGCCTAACACTTCCCGTTTCTGATAATAGTTTTGAGAGAAAATTCGTTGGTAAAAATACCTGGTAACCGACTCCATTCGTGTTAATGATGGCAGAGTCTTCAAGACATGAATCAATCGTTCCTTCAATAAAATATATCATTGGAGAGATTTTATCCTAACTGAATTGCAATGACAAATTGCTATGGCAAGTCCGTCAGCCGCATCGTCTGGTTTTGGGATTTTTTCTAGATTTAAAAGTGATTTAACCATTGCCATAACTTGAGGTTTTTTTGCATGTCCATAACCAGAAACAGCAACTTTTATCTCTACTGGTTTATAGGAATAAATAGGAATTTTTCTTTTAGCAACTTCAAGTAAAAGGACGCCCCGTGCTTCGGAGACAGCCATTGCTGTTTTTGTATTTACCCCGAAAAATAATTCTTCAATTGCTACCGCTTCAGGATTGTGGTCATCTAATAGTTCATTAAGTTGCTTAGATATCATAAGTAGACGTTCTTGTTGAAGGGTTTTTGCAGGTGTTGAAATGATTCCATGTTCTAAGTGGAGAAGTTTATTTCCTACTTTTTTAAGCACGCCGTATCCAACAATGGCTATTCCAGGATCAATACCTAAAATAATCACGAAAGGATAAAGTCAGTTATTATTATTTTTAAGGGTTCTTCTGGTCTAACGATGTCTTTAAACGTTACTTTTTTCGTTTCTATGGTATCTAAACTAAAATACTTTGGATGTCTGACAGCATCTATTACAAAGTTTTTAATCTCAGTTGTTATTGTTCCATCTTCCTTACACACAGTTCCAGATCCCGTAATTGTCCACTTATTTCCTGTTAATTCATTTCGTTTTTCAAGAATTTGTAAGAGTCCTAAAAGAGTGTCTTCTAAGCATAGCCATTGAAGTATGCCCATAAATACAGGGTTACCTGGGAAGTGACCTTTTGTTAGTTCGTGAGAAGCAGGAAATATATAGCTTCCCATGACAGATTGTTCGGAAATATGTTCAATAGAATTAACCATATACATAGATTCTTTTTTGTAGTCTGTGTTTTTAATAACAGATTCATTGCAATTTTCAGGAAGGATTTCTATTTTCTTTTTAGGTTTTTCTGGTTTGGAGTCAGTAGGTGCTTGATTTGGCTCGATTGATTGAATATATGCCATTATCTTGGCATCTGTAATTAGATCGTCGCTTTGATTTTTAATCAATGCTTTGCTAGATATAAACCCGGCTTTAACTGCAGAAAGTGTCGTTTGACCGGATCCTTTTTCGTTAAGTGATAAACTTTTGTATTTTTTAAAGTTAGATATTCCAGCATAGAAGATAATTGATGTTTTTGGACTAGCGCCAGATAAAACGATACACCCTATTGCCAGTATTTCCATCAGAGCTTGAGGAAATATGACATATTCTCCAGGATTTATTTGTTTGAAGAATAAGGTTCTATCAAGATAATCATTTTCTTTGATACAAAAGTTAATTTTACTTTCGGTGGGGGTTTCTAAACTAAAGTTTTCAACTTCATCCACAAGTAAATTTTCGAATCGATGAAGAACCCGTTCTTTTATTTCATCTAGTTTTAGATTTATGGATTCAGACATTAAATCTTATGTTCCATTTGTTTTTTTAGAATTTTCATAGATTTCGTAAGTAGACGAGAAATATGCATTTGAGATAGTCCAAGCTTTGTTGCAATTTCTGTTTGAGACATTCCTAAATAAAATCTCCAATAAATTATTTTCTTTTCTCGTTCATCTAATTTTTGAATTGCTTGATTTAAGACTTCTTTATTTAGAAATTGATCTTCATTTCCTTCTTCACCAATACTATCGATTAAAGAAGGGCCTGTTTGTGAAGAAGAACCGAAATTACTAGGCGCGTCCAGTGAATAAACAACTGATGATTGACCAGCTTCCATTGATTCTAATACGATTTCTTCATCGATGTCTAAATGGTTGGCAATTTCAGAAATAGTAGGAGAATGTCCTGTTCGTTGGCACTCTCTTATAAATGTTTTTATTTTTGAATAGGTTTCATGTAGTTTTCGTGGAACTTTAACCATACGGCTTTTATCACGAAAATAATGTTTTATTTCTCCGATAATATTTGGCGTAACAAATGTTGAAAAATCAGTTTCACGACAAGGTAGGTAACGTTCTAGGGATTTTAATAAGCCAATAACACCAACTTGTATAAGGTCTTCCGCATCATTTTTGTTAAATGATAGTTTTCGGGCGATATACTCCACTAACGGTTTATAGTTTAAAACTATTTTTTCGCGTAATTCTGGTGATTTTGTTTTTACATACTGTAAAACTAACGATTCTTTATCAAGATACACAATAGCCTCTTTTAATAATTTAGTTTAACTTCTTATTGGATAAAAATAATGATTCTTTTAGAAAAAATTCGAACAAAATATCCATTTTTTCCAATAGGATCATAACATGATAACTGATATAATTTCAAACCTCGATTAGGGCAATTTACCCTTATAAAATACGTGTTGATAAGGGCAAAGAAACATAATGAAAAAATACTCAATTGATTCAAGAACTATTAATAAAGGAGATATCTATATTTGTCTACCTAATGGTGAGCCATATATAGAAGAAGCAATTCAACGAGGAGCTGCTGGATATTTAGTAATGGATAGGATTCAATGCGCAAATTGGATGAATCAAATTTATAACTTTCCTTCAAAGAAGCTTGTTGTTATTGGTGTTACCGGAACAAATGGGAAAACATCTGTTTGTCATTTTTTGGGACAGGCTTTGGAAAAGCTAGGTAAGAAACCGTATGTACTTGGAACATTAACATCTCCATTAACAACACCTGAATCGATTGACATTGCTCAAAAGATGGATGCTCATGTTAAAAATGGTGGAACTCACTTTGTTATGGAGGTTTCGTCTCACGCAATTGCGCAGCACCGAGTCTATGGAATTGAATTTGATATAACGGCTCTTACAAATATTTCTCAAGATCACTTAGATTATCATTTGACATTTTCTTCCTATAAAGAAACTAAGCTTTCGTTTATTAAAAATTATGGGGTACTTAAATTACAGTCCTCTGACTTTTTGAATAAAAAATTATGTTTCCAATCGTCACTAAACGGTGGTTTTACTTTAAAAAACTTAACGTGCACTCAAGAAATTTTGAGGTTATTGGATTATTCAGATAAGGAAATTTCTTTATCTTTAAAAGATGTTTCCCCTCCTCCTGGCCGTTTTGAGATATTGAAATCTACCCATCGCCAAGTTGTTGTTGATTATGCACACACTCCAGATGGATTAAAGAATGTATTGGAGTCGGCGAAAGAAATGCTTGGAAATGGCTCTCTTCATGTTGTTTTTGGTTGTGGGGGAGACAGAGATAGAGGAAAACGTCCGAAAATGGCGCGTATCGCAGTTGATATTGCAGATACCGTATGGATTACTCAAGATAATCCTCGAACAGAAAATCCTGATCAAATTGTTGCTGATATTTTAAATGGCCTTTCTTTAGATGAGCAAAGAGGTGTTGAGGTTATTAATGACAGGGCAGATGCAATTGAAACAGCGATTTTAAAAATGGGTGAGTTAGATATGTTAGTTATTGCCGGAAAGGGTCATGAGCCCTATCAAATTCTGAATGATCGGGTTATCGATTTTGACGATCGGTTGGTTGCTTTGAAGGTGTTATCAACCTTATGAATATTTCTATTGATTCTCGACATGTAAAACCTGGTCAATTGTTTATTCCTGTAAAGGGTGAACGATTCGATGGGCATGACTTTATAGATGATGTCATAAAAAAAGGCGGGCGCGTCTTAGATGTAGATTTGTCTGATTATGCACGAAAATATAGAAAGAAATTATCTTGTTCAGTCATTGGTATTACAGGGTCAAGTGGGAAAACAACTGTTAAAGATATGTTGGCATCTGTGTTGGGCCAAAAATATAACGTCGTTAAAACTAAACAAAATCAAAATAATGAAATTGGTGTTCCTTTAACATTATTGGATGCTGATTACTCTACAGATATTATCATTGTTGAGATGGGAATTAGAAAACGCGGAGACATGTCGTTATTGAGCTCTATTGTTCGTCCTACTCATGTTGCTATTACAAATATAGGAAAGACTCATTTAGAGACATTTAAATCTTTAAAAACTGTTGTGAAAGAAAAAGGTAAAGTTTTTAGGAAGCCATTAAAATCAGATATTCTTAATCGGCACGCATTTTTAAATTACAATTCTTTTGGGTATGACGATCTAAAATTAAAAGCGGAATCTTGTGAGTACACTGTTACCCCTATTACTGGAGAGACAGCTCCCGATCAAAATATTAATTTATGTTATGCTATCGGCCAGTCTTTTGGATTAGATAATTCGACGATTTTAAAAGGAATTCAGGACTTTGAACCTTCAGGACATAGGCAACTGGTAAAGAGATATTCTGAAGTGGTTGTTATTGATGATGTGTATAACTCAAACCCTAATGGCATGGTGTATGCACTTCAGTCTTTACGCAATTATACTGGCCGAAAAATTGTTGTATTAGGAGACATGTTAGAATTAGGTCGCTTTGGAGCAATTGAGCATCGTCGGTTAATTCCTCATTTAAAAGAAGCGGACGTATCTATGATTTTTTCGGTTGGATCCTTAGTTAAAGAAATTCAGTCTTCGGTATGCCCTAATTATCATTTTAATTCTAAAGCCGATTTGATTAAGCAGTTATTGCAAGAGATAAAAACTGGAGACGTTGTTTTAGTGAAGGGGTCTAGAGGTATGGAAATGGAAATTATTGTAGATAAATTGGAGGAGCATTATGCTTAAATATGAGGCTTTTTTAATACTTTGCTTGATAGTTATGTATTTATTTATACAGTTTTTATCGAAGAAAAAAGTTTACCAAAATGTTTATGAATTGAGCCCTGATTCACATAAGGAAAAAGCAAAAACACCTAGTTTTGGAGGCGTATCTGTTCTTGCTATGTTTGGAATTGGTTTGTTTTTTGTTCCTTTTAATACAATTTTTGTTTGGGTATATGCCGTTATTTTACTGTTTGGCACCATTGGTTTTATCGATGATTCGGATTCTTATATAGGTAAGAAAAATCAAGGCCTTTCGGCAAAAAGAAAGTTTATTTATCAAGTTATTGTTACTGGTATTACATTGTCCAGTTTTCACTTTTTGTTTAGAGAATTGTCGTTAGTTGAATGGTTTATTTATGGTTTTTTATTCCTTGGGGTACCTAATGCCACAAATTTAACAGATGGTTTAGATGGTCTTTTATCTGGATTGACGGTCATTAGTCTTTGCGGGTTTTATGTTTGCTTTTTAATGATTCGGTCTGAACCCGGTCTTCATTTGGTTTTTATTTCCGTGTTGGTTTTGATGTCATTTTTAGTGTTTAATTGGCGGCCTGCAAAGCAGTATTTAGGGGACACTGGGAGTTTGTGCATTGGTGCCTTATTGGTTTCACTTTCTTTATTATTGGGGAACCCTTGGATTTTGATTGGCCTCGGTAGTATGTTTGCCGTTGAAACTTTATCTGTGATTCTTCAAGTTTTATGGTTTAAGAGAACGCGTACTCGTATATTTTTGATGGCTCCCCTTCATCATCACTATGAGTTACTGGGATGGTCTGAAAAGAAGGTTGTTTTGGTTTTTTACGTGGTTCATGCTTTAATAGCGATGTTTACCGTTGTGACAACCTATATTTTTTGATTTTAAAGAACTATTTTTATGTTTAAATCAGTAGCAATTTTAGGTGAATCAGGAGTTACGGGGCAGGCCGTTGCTAGGGTTTGTAAAGACTTATCGATTTCGATTGTTTCTCCTGAGTTTGCCGATGTTGTTGTGGCATCTCCAGGAATACCCCCATCTAATTATCCTGAGGTAGGACCTCCTCCTATTTCTGAAATTGAATTTTCGTTTTTATTATTAAAGAGTAAAAAGCCTACGATTAAACTAATTGGCGTAACTGGAACGAATGGAAAATCTACAGTGACGTCTATGATAGGTCACTTATTAGGGTGTCCTGTTTCTGGAAATATTGGCATTCCTCTAATTAATTTTGTACTCGGCCCTGATTTACCAGATTATATTGTTGTTGAACTTTCAAGTTATCAATTGGAGAGATGTTTTGTATTTTGCCCTGATATTAGTATTTTATTAAATATTACTCCGGATCATCTTGAGCGACATGGATCTATGGATGCTTATGCCAAATCTAAGGCGACTATTTATAAAAATCAATGTAAAGACCAGTTTCTTATCTATAATGAGGATGATGACAGAGTCATTCAACTATTGGGAGATGTTTCTGTAAAAGCTAAAGTGGTTCCGTTTTCTCGTAAACATAGACTCATGGCGAAGGTTGAGTCGTTTCAATTAGGAATACATAATGCGCTTAATGCTGTGGCTGCTTTGTTAGTTATTGAGGTTTTAGGAAAGTCTGTCGATGACGGCGTTGAGAAGTTGAAGCATTTTTCGGCTCTCCCCCACCGTTTGGAATTTGTGAAACAAGTAAACGATGTTTCTATTTATAATGATTCTAAATCAACGAATTTAGACTCTACTCAAATTGCTATTTGTTCATTTAAAAATCCCGTTCATTTAATTATGGGTGGAAAGTTGAAACTGTACAGCGATTCGGACTATCGTCGATTCCAACACTATTTGAAACAACATGTTTGTTCTTTGGTTGTATTTGGTGAGTCTGCATCTACCTTAGTTGAACACTATAACACCATCGTTTTGTTACAAGTCGTTTCGACAATGAAAGACGCTTTAGATATCTCCTTAAAAATGTCGGAACCTGGAGATACTCTTGTTTTTTCTCCTGGATATTCTAGTTTCGACCAGTTTGATAATTTTGAACATAGAGGAACTACTTTTAAAGAGATGGTTAATGCTCTTTAATCAGGAAACTTATGTTTAAATCGTATTTTTCAAAATGGTTTGACTGGCCATTATTCACGTCTATTTTGGGTTTGGTATTTATTGGCACCTTTATGATTTTTTCTACGAGTTCCGTTGTTGGGCTGTCAAATTATGGAGATGGATACTTTTTTTTAAAACGACATTTGGTCTTTTTAACAATAGGTACTTTTTCGTTTCTATTTGGATTCATGATCCCGAAATCTCTGTATAGGAAATATATTTGGGGGTTTTATGGCGCTTGTATTTTACTATTAATAGCAACATTAATTCCTGGTGTAGGTGTTAAGGCTGGAGGTGCGAGTCGATGGCTATATTTGGGTTTCGTTCAGTTTCAACCTGTTGAAGTTGTTAAATTTGTTTTAATTGTATTCATTGCTTCGTTTTTAGATTGGAAAAAGGAACAATTGAAGCAAGGATTAAAGGGGATTGTTCCTTTATTACTTGTTATTACTCTCCCGATAGGTTTGTTAATTTCTCAGCCTGATTTGAGTAATATAGTATTGATTTCAGTGACATCTGCTTCTATGTTGTTTTTGTCTAAATTACCATTTCGTTCGTTATTCGCGTTAATTTTGATTGGCTTCGTTGGGTTTGGATTGAGTGTCGCCACTCACCCTTATCAGATGGATAGAATAAAGACGTTTATGGAGCCAAACACAGATACGTTGGGAAAAGGGTATCATATTCATCAGTCACTTATCGCAATAGGGTCAGGTGGTAAATTTGGGCAAGGGATTGGTCAGTCAAAATTGAAGTTTTTTTATTTGCCGCTTCATTATTCGGATTTCATTTTCTCTATTGTTTGTGAAGAGGGTGGTTTTATTTTAGGGGTCTTAGTCATTGGCTTGTTTGCTTTATTTTTAAAACGTTGTTTTGTTCGGGCGCATAATTGTGAATCTGACTTTGATTATTTTCTTATTGTTGGGTTATCTGTTTTACTCGTATTTCAGATGATAATTAATATGGGCGCTACTATGGGTGTTTTTCCAGTAACAGGAATTCCTCTTACATTTATTAGTTTTGGAGGGACGTCACTTATTATGTCGATGTTTTTTGTTGGTGTGATTTTGGGGCCACCTTCGACGGATAGTCAGTTTTTAAAAAAAGAAGAAAAAGGAGTTCCTGATGATTCAACATAATTTGAATGCAAACTTAACAATTATTGATGCAAATATTAATCGTGTGGCTGAAGGTCTTCGAGTGATTGAAGATTTTTGTCGATTTCGTTTTAAAAATAGGGAATGGAGTAAAACGTTATCCAATATGAGACAGACTGTTAATTTATCTGAAACAAATCCATTGGCAAATTTATCAGTACGGAATACAGAGTCAGATATGAGGGCTCGAGAGATTCCGAGATCCAGGATAAATGTTGTAGATGTATTGAAAGCAAATTTTAAACGAGTAGAAGAGGGGTTACGAGTATTGGAAGAGGTCTCGGATCGACCTTGTTATACTCAGTTACGTTACGATGCATATGATCTTGAAAAAGATATTATTTTGCATGAATCGAAAACAGGTATAAAACCGGGTGTTTATATTATTTCTGATGACCCCGATGTTCTTATTGAGGCTTTAAGTTGGGATGCGTCTATTATTCAATTAAGAAATAAAGATAAAAATGTTCATAAATCGGTATTATTGAATCAATCAATGCTACTTTCTAAAAAAGCGAAAGAGGCGGGGGTTCCTTTTGTTGTGAATGATTATATCGATATCGCATTGTTGGTGGATGCTGATGGATTTCATACAGGGCAAGATGATTTACCTGTAAGCGAAATTAGAAAAATATTGGGAGATCATAAGCTTATTGGGCGTACGACCCATTCATTCGAGCAAGGTGAGCAGGCGGTTGCAGAGGGTGCTGACTATGTTAGCGTTGGGCCCGTTTGGGAAACACCATCAAAACCAGGGAGAGATGGTATCGGTTTTGATTATTTGAAACAAGCACATAAGCTTTCGGTTCCTTTTGTTGCGATTGGTGGGGTTAACAACTCAAATGTTGATGAGGTTTTAGCTTATTCACCTAAATGGGTAGGTATTATTCGTGACTATAAAATGGGAGCGGTTATTCAGAAAAAGTTAAGGACTGAATAATAGATTCTCCTGCAGAATCTGATGAATTTGTATGGTTATATTCAAAAACATATACGGAGTCTGAGTGCTCTATTAACCATATAGTTATATAAATACCTCCAGATGTTCCATATGCTAATGATTGAAATTTAATCCCTTGTTTTTGGTTTATTAAAACTGTGCTTTTTTTAACTTGAGATGTAGATTGATTAAGCCCAATTTCATAAGTCGTTGCGAGCTCATCAAGTGTTGTTTTTTCAGGAGATTGTGTCGTGAAAAACTCAAAATTATTGTTGGGATTTTTAAATGTAGAGGTGTGTGTTGATTCTGTTTCTATGGATGTCGATAACCAGTTGAATGGGTAGTTTATAGAGTACTTTTCTGAATTATTTTGATACACACTGAATGATTGTATAGGAGATGTAATATTGGTTGGATTGTCGACGTATGTTGAAATTTGACCACAACCAGAAAGGGCTATTGCTAGTAATAAGCATAAGCTTAATTTAAAAGGTGATGATTCGGTTGTTATATATTTCATGTTCATTCTACTTCAATTATCGGGACAATTTGAATTTAATTTCATTTATTTTTATTTTTTTAGTTTAAGTTAGATTTGATCTAATATCAAATTTTGAATTTTTTTTGGTGATGATTATGTTTAATAAAATGAAATATTGATAGGTGTGGTTACGATAAGTGGGTATATGAAAAAAATCATTAGTAATTCTAATCACTTGAATACGTTTGGGGCGAACGTTTCGTCTATTGATCCTTTAGATGACATAAATATGCTGTTTAGAGGCTTTGGGTTACATCCTCGTTCTGATACGTTTGGATTATTATTTGATATTAAGGCCTTGAAATTAGAACTGAAACAATTGGGTTTAAATCCTGTTCTGGAACTTGTTAAAGAGTTTGGTATTACTCCTCATTTTGAGAGAATAATGATGGAAAAGGGCTTTTCAATTAAAGATGTTGTTTCAAACTTACCTCTTTTTCGTCATCAAAGCGAATCTCCTATTCTTCCGAAGCTTTACTTGGGTAATCGAGCTTCCGTCGCTTTATATAATTATTCCTTGAATGATGAGAGCTTGAGAGAAGAAACTGGTTTTACCGACGGATATTTTTATTTTCCTATTAACATGCAATACAGTGGGGTACTTTCTACCGGGGGTATTATTTTTGGTAGCGAAGGATCCATGTATGGTACTAATTTGGATATCAAATCAAAAGCAGATATATTAGATATTTATGGTAATTTGTTTGTAAGTGGTGTGTGCTTCGTTTTATTTAAAGATGGTAGGGTCGAATCGTTTGGAGAAGGGTTGGATACTAATAGTGTTAACAATTTTTTAGATGGGAAATCAGTTTCTCATATTGAGGTGGCTAATGAATTTAGTTATGTTCTTTTGGAAAATGGGCAATTATGGTCATTAAAAAATCAGAACTTTCTTAGTAATAGTAGTCCAGTAATGGTTGCTGAATTTGTAGATTCGGTATGTCAGTCTAAAGATGAGATGGTTTTGATTTATAAAGATGGAACCATAGGGCAATTCGAGAATGGGTCTGTTTCAATGCTATTTCCTGATTTAGGACGCGTTGTTTCTGTTTGTAACGCTAGTTGGGTAAGTGGTCCCGTAGGAAGTCGTCGTGAAAATGTTGTATTTGCTGCAATTTTTGAGGGAGGAGAACTTCGATCTTGGGGTAAAAATTTAGGTGATTGGGTTCTTCCCTGTCTTGACGGAGGGGGTATTCAGTTACGTTCAACGGATCGGTCGTTTTGTTGTGTTTTAGAGGATGGTGGAGTGATTACTTGGGGCGACCAATCATATGGAGGTGTTTGCCCTAATATTTGGGGACTAGATAAAGTTATCGCTCTATTTTCGACAGGAAGCGCTTTTTTTGTTGTTTTAGAGAGTGGTCATTGCGCTATTTGGGGTGTAGATGTCGGTGAAGATGTTATTGAGTTAGATTCGGGGGTTAGGGTTACTTCCGTTCAATCTACACCTTTGGATTTTTATATCACTCTTAATGGGAGTTCCATTTATGTGATAGATACTGAGTCCAACGCTGCCGCAAAAGAATTGTTTACGGGAGATACTATTCTTTCTTGTTTTGAATAATTCGTGGATTTAATTATTAATATTGATAGAATTTTTATTCTAAAGGTGCCGTTATTTTTGATATTAGAAATGGTTTATTTGTAGAACGGAAATTTGCTTTTTTTTAAAGGGAATGATATAATATCTACCTTTGGAAATTGAAAAATTATTTTGGAGTGTAATATGTCTGTACAAGTTATAGTTGGAAGTCAATGGGGAGACGAGGGTAAAGGTAAAATTACTGATATCCTTGCTGAAAAAATGGACTTAGTTGTTCGTTATCAAGGTGGGAATAATGCGGGGCATACCGTCGTTGTTGGTAAAGAAACATTTAAGTTACATCATATACCTTCGGGAATTTTAAGCGATTCTTGCGTTAGCATTATGGCTAATGGAGTCGTTCTTGATCCTGAAGTTTTGTTAAAGGAAATGAATGGATTGATAAAGCGAGGAATCGCTGTGAATCCTAGTAAATTTAAATTATCGTCTATTGCTCACGTTATTTTACCTTTTCACAAAATATTAGATTCAAACCAAGAGTCTAATCGAGAAGGTGAAAAAATTGGAACAACAGGACGTGGTATCGGACCAGCTTATACGGACAAAGTTGCTCGTTTTGGTGTGAGAGTAATGGATCTTCTAAAACCCGATGTTTTGAAAAAGCAAATAATGAAAAAATCATGGTTATCAGGTATTGGTGTTACTGAAAAAGACATTGATGCTGCTGTTGTTGAATTTCATAAATATGGAAAAGAATTAGAACCTTATATCATTGATACGTCAC
>JABIPA010000060.1 GCA_018698675.1 bacterium
CAACGCCTAAGCAAAGCGACAGGCAAGCCCTTCAATCAAAAAACATTAAGGTAAAAAACACAACGCCTAAGCAAAGCGATAGGAGATCCCTTCAATCAAAAAACATTAAGGTAAAAAAAACACAACGCCTAAGCAAAGCGTCAAGCGAGCCCTTCAATCAAAAAACATTAAGGTAAAAAAAAACGCCTAAGCAAAGCGACAGGCGAGACAATTTTCTAGCGAGGAAAGGTAGAAAACCCCGAATACCACAAATATTCCAAAATTTTTCAGTTTGGACGTCGAGAAAAGCGAAGCATATCAATGATATGTGAGCGAATCACGACGTTCAAAATGGAACATTTTGGGATATTTAAGCCGTTAGTTTTTGGATTAATTGGCCGATTACCTTTGATACGTCATCGATTATTCCCTGAACAGCAGAGAATCCTCTGTTCAATTGGTTCATATCAAGAGCAACCTTTGCAACACTGATGTTAGAAGATTCTAATGATTCGGATTTAACATTCCCTAAAACACCGTCACCTGATATTCCAGATTCAAATGATTCTCCAGAAGCAGCGGTTGCTTTATAAGCACTTCCATCTGTCAAAACAAGACCATTTTTGTTTTTAAACGACGTGAGTGCAATTCTATACAAAGGAACTTGCTCAACCAAATCATCTGTACCCAATCCGGCGGCAACTTGGTCTTTCCTTGCTTGATAATTGTTCACTAAAATTCCACCATCAATAAACCCAACATCTGGATGTTCAGATATATCAATTGCTTCAGGCGTGTCACTAATAACAGTTCCATCTTCAGAAAGAGGAAATGCATATACTTTTCTATCAAACGAATCCACTAAATGTTTACCCTGAAAATCAACATTAAAACGACCTGCTCGAGTAAAAACCTTAGGAGACCCAGACGAAAATTCTTGAGCAGATTGAGAGACTAAAAAGAAACCCTCACCTGAAATAGCAACATCTAATCCAGTACCAAATCCAATATTCCCTTGAGAAAAATCGGTTGATGTAGAACCTAATGTCATACTCGCACCAAGTTGAATTGGATTTGTTGTTTCACTTCCAGAAGATTCGACGTCATTATATAAAGTTGTAAACGATGCAAAGGTATATTTAAATCCAGGGGTATCAAAATTATCCGCATTTGAAATCGAGATTCTAAGCGACGACTCTAAAGCTTGTAACGAATTGCTTATATTCTTATATATATCTAACATTAATAACTCCCTATCCTTTTTCTACCATTGATTATTCCCAAATTCATAAGAAAATAACCAATCAAATAAACACTAAACTCTAAGCTGCTTCTACTATATTCATATCTGAGGATAGAGTCACATCTGAAAACATTTTTTGCTTCAAATCTTCACCTAATTTGGACTCTTCATTCAAACGTTCCAATATTCCTCGATACTCTTTTTCTTTTCGAATTAACGATACTTCTTCTGGACTACCTTCCAAATGAATTAAAATTTTATTGTATTCTTGCTTAATGATACCAAATATTGACTGATTTATCTTATCTCTAATCGCTTCAATATTCTTTTTCTCCATCGGCTCCCCTATTAACCGAAACCCTTTTAAAGATACCTTTATTTTTTTACGAACCAAGATAAAGGCGGTTCCCTTCAATTCAGGAAGAGTTGCCCGCTCCTCAAAAGCTTCTTTTAACAAATCCGACAGACGATATCTTGCGAGAGCTTTCCCCTCTTCTTGTATCTTCTTAATTTTCTTTTCACTGAACGTTCCCAAGGACTTCATGGTCTTTTTCAGCTTCCTAATTTTTAAATTTAGCTGGATAGTTTGAGTTATCCCCTGCTTAATGTTTTTTTGCATGTACAAGGTTCTCAGCTGATCTTCAACGAGCTCAGGATTCTCAGACGATTCTCTTTTCTCCGAATCGTTCTTTCTCTGTCCGTCCTTAAAATCTGGCTCAGATTCCACATCCAAAATGCCCGTTTTTTCCGGATTTTTAAATTCCTTCAATCCAAAATCTTCTAACTTTTTATTAAAATCTTTCAAATACGTTGCAGAATTGAACCCAGAAATCCCAGCAATTGAACTAAATCTGTCAAACGCCTTTATAATCTCCTTAATCGTGTCTCCACCTTTAAGTTTTGAAGATGTTAAAGCGGCATCCAATTCATAGCTTACAAACTGCTTCAGCGCCCTCTTAGACTCATTCTTAATTTCTTTAAGTTCGGATTCTCCCTCAAACACGCCCATCTCCTGTGCAAGTGATTTCATTTGAGAAAATTTTTCTTCATAAATAATATTATCGGCACCCATTTTTCTTGGGTTAAAGGTGAGTGCAAAATCGATAAATGATTTTTTTAACTGCTTTTTAAGGTCGCCTCTCATCATCTGATTAACTCGCCCTTCTAAGCTCTTTAATTTCTTAATTGAAACAGGAAGTTGTTCTAGCTTCTGTCTTAATTGAGCCACCTCTTTTTTCTTTTGAGGTGTTCCATCAACCAATGCTTCCGAATATGCTGCCATATACTTTTGAAGAACAGTTTGAGTTTCAGCTAAAACCTTAGGGCTATGAGGATTATTCATTTGCCGTTGCGCCCCTTTTACTGGTTTTTTACCAGCCTTCGGTTGAACATATTTTTCTCCGTATCCCTGAATGGTACTTTCGGCAGTTTCTGTCTTCTTACCGTCTGAAGGTGTTTTTGCTGTTTCTGTATTTTCTTTTTTACCTTTTTTCTGAGCCTTCGACGCATATTGCTGAGATAAGATCGCTTGATCCTGGACATCTACTTTTGTCTCTTTAGCAAACATGTCTTTTATAGATTTATCCATTTTACTTTTAAATTGTTTGTTGAGGGCATCGTTATTCTTGGAATTCTTTTTTAATTGTTTATCGATCTGATTCTGTAAAAATTCATCAGGATCCATTTCTCTATCAATTAAAGAAACTGCCGTAGATTTATTAGATTTACTTTTCTTTTCTTTATCAACATTTTTTTCATTTTGCTTAGAATCAAATTCAATTTTTTCAACTGTAGCTGATTCTTGCGCTCTAAGAGATTGTTGTTCTAATCGATTAACATTCATATAGTTAGTCCTTATTCATTCTAAATATTTATCTCTTCTTTTTGCTTCTTATCCATGACTTTCAAGCCGGCCTTTACCATTTCTTGTTCTTTTTTATCTTTCTCTGCTATTGCTCTATAATTTCGATCATGTTTTTTAATTCTATCGCTAGCTCTACGAATATATAAATTTAATTTGTCTAACTTCTTTCGAACATCAAAAATAGAAAGCTCTTCTTTGTTCGGATCATCAATTTTTACACTAACTGACTTTTTCTCTTCCTTTTTTGTCTGTTTCTTAAACTCAAAATAATTAAATTGACTAGAAACGGTCTCTTTTTCTGCTTCAAACTCGTCAATAATACGTCTACATTGTGTAGACTGTTCTTCTAAAACTCGAGTATTAGACCAATAATCTGCCTTATCCATGAACTTCAATTGAGTTAAAAGCTGAGCCTGAATCTCCTGAAATTTAGCCATAGGCTTCCGAGCTTTTTTCGTCTTTCCAAACACCAATGTTACAAGCTCCATATTATAAATATTTTCACAAACTTGCTCTAACAAATCGACAACCGTTGTTTCTATCGCTTGCTTCTTTAACTCTTCTAGCTCCTGAGCCGACACCCCTAACGATGATAATAACTGACCGACCATCCCCATTTTAAACCCTGCATATTTCGCTAAAAAGAAATTATGCGACTTCGTCTGAATCACGTTCTGCATATACGACTGTTTTAAATGAGGTAGCTTTTCAGTAAAATCAATTTTTACCCCCATAAACTTCATAATAGCGGTACCTTCATTCTTAAGATCAACAGATGTTGCCATATAGGAAGAATCAGGCTCTGTAATTTGAAAGTCACCTGTATCATCCTGCTCCCATCGAAACGATCTGATTTGAACCTTATCTTTTATAGACATCGCCTTTTTGGCTTTTAAAGTAGCGTCCGTTTTATCAAGCTTGTTTACCTTAGTATCATCTTCTTCTTGCACTTCATGTTGCTGTTTGCGTTCTCTATTGTTATGGGTTTGTGTTTTTTCTTTGAGTTCGTTTTGAATCTTTTTGTAGTATTCGTGATTTCCTAATTTACTTGCCCTATCTGGGTCTATACTTCCAATGTCTCGAGCCATATTTATTTTTTCCTAGATTTACTCTTTGCTTGTTCTGCTTTACGTTTAGTTGCCGCCTTTTTACTAGCGTTCTCTATTCGTATTCTTGTTTGTTTAGCTTTTTTAATAGATAATTTTTCAGCTTTCTTTATTCGCCCTTTTATCTTTGCTGTGGCACGTTTTTCTTCTCGTTTAAGACGATCAAACTCATCTTTTTCATCAGAATAAGCATCTTTCTTCTTTCTCCAATTCAAACGACTCATCGAGTTCATTGTGCCTATTTCAAAAACTTCCTTACCAATACCAAATGCCGCTTTTTGCTGAATATAGGTATTAATTTGTTTACCCCAGCTTTCTCCTCCAGTAGAAAAAAACCGATCAAATCCACGAATTCCTGTATAATCATTTTCAGGATCTTCCATCGCACCTTCATTATTATAATGAGGCAAAAAATCAACCTGTAATCGATATAAATCACTTTCTGACGTAATAAACTCTGTGGATTCAATTGATCCAGCATTATCGATAAGTACTCTTAAATTTGTTCGATTATAAACGCCACCTTCATAAGTATCCGCAGCATGTCCAGGCCCACCTGCATTCGTCGGGTCAAACCCTCCAACAACAGGTTCTAAAGCCGCTATAAAGGATCTAATATTATCTAAAAACGCTTGGGCTTCTTCTTCCGATCCGAATGTCGTATATAGAGGTTGGTCTTCCTTGTCTTCCCATCCAGCAACATATTTATATGCATCTGTAGGCACTTCTTCACCACTACCTTCAGGGGGAATCAAAGACGCATCTTGAACGATTCTATCTTTTTCAAGATTCCACTCTGTCCACGTTGCCTTAGGGTAAACTTTAACCTCAAATTGGTCTCCGTCTTTCGTTCCCTTAACGCGTCCATTTCCACCTTTTGATTCTAAATCAATACCAGTCATCGATTCAAAAATATCAAATGCTACATTATAGGCATAACGAGCTGTTTCATACTTTTCAATCGACGTACTTCCCATATTTACAAACTCTAATATCTCTTCAAGCCTAAATGATTGACCATCTGGTCCTTGTAATTTTAAGTTTTTTCGCTTTTCCCCGCCAACCGTTGTTCTATCCAACGATTCGATACCAAATGCTCCATTAGCCGCAATTTTTAATTTATCAAAAACAATTTGTTCGGCTGATACTGGTTTTCCTACACTAAACCTGAAATTGGGGTCTAAAAAGGTAAAAGAAGGTCCAATATTACCATTCCCAGTCAAATACCCGTGCTCGATCAAGGTAGATTTCCACTCACTTCCACTCAATCCACCAATACCATTTAATTCATCGGTATCCATAACACCTTGGCCTTTAAGCTTCTTAGAAATTAAATTTGCGTCAAGATGTGCCAAATAATTCCCAATCATCTTATCTTTAAAATCCATATTCTGAGAAATTGGGGCCGAGGCTCCGGTGATATCACTTTCGCCCCATTCATTCCACGTATCCATCATCTTGGAAACAGAACTAGCCATTGCAGGTAAAGACCCAAATGGAATCATCATCGCTTTATTATTTAAATGCTGGCCTATTTCTTCCCACCATTGTTTAGAATTTTCAACAACGCCATCTACTTTACTTAATTGCGCTTCTTCTGAGCCATATTGATTAGGCAGGTCATATACCCGTCCGATAATATCTTTATAGGCACTGATTCCACGTTTTTTAGATTCATATCCTAATAATAAAAATGAAAAAGCTTCCTCTTCTCCAAAGTTTCTCCAAATTTCAGACATGCCCAATGTGTAAAAATTAGCATTTATATCAAATGTTTTAATATCTCCATTATCCTTATAAGGGTCGGCGGCTCCTTCCCAATTCAAATCATTATCAACATCGTCTTTATTATTTACATTTTCAAATTTCGTTAAATTACCCGTAGTACCAATTCTTTTCATTTCTTGAATTTTTTGTAGCCATTCATTTGAGGAATCCCATACGCTACTATCCATATTACCTATAGCGGCCAAAGGAGATGCGAACCGTTGATTTAGCTGATTTAAAGCTTCACTAGATTCAAACACATCGTAATCTCCGCCCTCTTTTTTAAATGGATTCCAAGATGATGCGCCATGATATAAGTTTAAATTATGAGACCACGTATTTCCTTGCGCTGCAAAAAAACCTTTTTCATAAGTTTCTCCATAAAGCTCCTCATTTGTTTGCCCATATACATCGTCTATCAAATAATTATCTGGTGACGGGTCCATGATTCCAAGTTCTTCTGTCGGGTGACCATCTTCATCAAAAAACAAACCAAACTTTTCACTTTTAACCTTGTTCTTATTTTTAGATTCTTTAAATAATACTTTTTTTGGATTCCAAAATGCAGAATTTAATGCAAATCGGTAATCCGTGTAATTCGCTGACTTTGTTAACTCGTTGTTATATTTATCACCAGTTTGATCCAAAAATGCCAACTTTGCTCGTGGCATAAAATCTAATAATTTTTGGAAATTTGCAATTTGACGTGTTGCTTTGATACTAGCGGAGGTTTTCATTGCTGAATAATCTGATTTTGAAAGTTTTGAATTTAAACTAAAGAAAGGATCTGAGGATTTCATTAAATTTAATTGTTTAAAAGAATCTTCTTTTGCAACAATATCAGCCAGTCGCTTACCAAATTCATCGGCAAGCCCAATTTTCCAGACATTTTTAACTCTGGCATCCATTTGAAGAGGAATGGCAGCAGGTTTCGGTTTATTAAAATTATCAATACCAGACATTTATTAACACCGTCCTACTTTAAAATTTATAAGTCTTTCTATATTTATAGCTTTCAATCTAAATTAAACGACCCGTTTTCAGGCTTGCGTGCTATGTATGTCTATACATAAATACAAGCATGGAAGCGGATAGTTTAATTTAAGCTGACTATTGAAGTGTCCATAATTTAATTTCATTCTTTAGACCAAGTTTCGCTAAACCGACCATCGCGTCTTTAGCGGCATTCAATGACTCCATATGAAGTTGCAATGCAAGCAATCCACCAGCACTATCCATTGTTGCAACAAGACCTGTCGATAATTCAACTTCTCCATTAAGCAAAAGTCCTGATTGTATGCGTGATAATTCGTCTAAAAAAGACTGATTCGCAATATAATCACCATATGCAAAATCATATACGTGGTTAATCTTGTTGTTGTTGACTTGATCAACAAAAACTCTTCCTGATATTGCTGTTGCTACTCCTTCTGCCATTTTTTACTCCTTTAAACGAAAAGTTGCCTCTACTACGTAGTTATTCCAAAGTTTTTCAGACTGATTTCTAATTTTCATGTTTCATATCAACAATATGAAAACAAAAACTAAACACAGCCCTGGAACCTATTGGAATAGCCGCATAATAAAAGGCAACTTTCCAAAATATCAATTCGGGTTAAAAATTACCCGGCTTGTTGTGCGATTTTTTGTGAAACTGTAGAAACAGTTTTGGTTGCTTTTTCTGGCAATCCTTTAGATACCGCATATCTAGTCTCTGCTTCGGTTAAACCCAATTGAGTTTTAACCATTCCACCAAGAGACGTTCCGCCTTCTTCCGAATCATCTAAAAAATCTCTCATACTTCCTAATTGAGATTCAAAATCACTACCAGCTGCCGCTGCCGAATCTTCTCTATCTGCGGAATTACTAAAATCTACTCCCTCAGCCATGTTATTACTCCTTGTTTTTTTATTTGGTTAAATCACGCTTTCATTAATCAATTTTGTTAATTACTCACTTTAAATTTAAGACTCAACCTAGTTTTAATTTTAATTCTATACTTGAATTATTATATTCTTATATAATAGTCTTTGTTCAGCATTCAGAACAAAGTAGAGTGTTGTTGTCTTATACGATTCACCTCCGGGTTTTAATCTTGCCTTATTTGTGGCAGTTTATAAGAGTATCGACCTTTCTCTATTTTATTTTGTATCGATATTTTTTAATATAAAAGTTAATTATGAATAACGACCTAAAAACTTTACTCCTCCTTGAAGACAAAATCTGGAATAACACGCCACTTCAAGATGATGAATATGACACTGTCTTTTCCATTCTCGATCAATCATTGATCAAGGACGTTGTCGTGTTAGCTGGACTTATTTCTGTAAATCATAGACCCACACTATTACGCCTAATTAAAGGATTCCCAAAATATCGAGCATTTAAACAACAGCAATTATACATTGCTTTAGGAACTGCAAATTTCATGGAAGCCTATAAGTTTTTTTTCGAATTATTACGCGCCTCAAAAAATAAAGAAGACACTATTAGACTATCTGTTTGCTTGGCTAAAACACATTATTTCATCTTCCCTCAACTACTTATTGAATTAGATAAGGCTCAGGATTCACCTGCGTATTTAGAGAAGTTAAAAACAGTTTTAGAAAGAATGGGGTTCAGAAAATTAAGGCCCTATTTAAGGATGTTTCCAATTATTCCCACTGAATGGATATTTAGAGATGTATTTGGAAACAATGTCATCAACCTTCTATATAAAGATATGGAAGATGCTCAAACAAATTTAAAAAATAGGTCCTCATCAAAAAAACGGTAAACTTCAAAAGACTCTTATTCTATTATCAAGAGATGCCCTTTTTATGATTTCTATTCAATAGATGCATACGTTTAGTAAATATAAATGTGAAAATTAAATTTTTACAGTCTCAATTGTTTTTTAAATAACACGATATTTTCCCAATAAAACTTATTCATCTCTTGATTTGCACGAAGACGAACTAAATCAGTCGTACCCATATTTCTACGATTCACCCCTTGAGATACCTGGTCCCAAAAAACGAGAAACCGTTTTGGAGCGTCTTTATAAAAACCTCTAACACAGTCTATCCCTATGGATACACTCTGCTGATTTCCAGACCCTAAAAAATCGACTAAATAACTTTGTCCTCTAAAAACCAATTCAGGTCGAGTTGCCTGTATATGGTTCATAACAAACCGTTCCGCTAATTTTCTCGACGTATACCGACTAGATTTTGAAAGACGAATAAAAACAGGAAGAGAAGCATTCCCTAATTCAAAATCATTACCCATCACCCATTGAATTAAGTGTTTATTATTTGCGTGATGACCTCCCTTTTTAAGGGACAGTAGTAATTCAAACTTAAACAACGAAACCTCGTTCTTTTCTGAGATTGATTTATTGAACAAAGAAAAATAAGCATGTGTAATCGTTTTTGAAATATTCAGAGCATTCGAATCACTAAGCGATTTCAAACCTGTAGTTATAATCTCTTTAAACCGTCTTGAAAAAGGTACTTTATTTAAGGAAACCCCTATTAAATCAGATACCATTAAAAACGAACAAAGATTTCTGACATTTTCATCTTCGGATGCGGCCATTTTAAAAACTATTTGATTAAAATCACCATAATGATAAGGAGCTATGTTTACCAGAATATCCAGAAATGCAGATTGGCATACTTGGAATAAGCGTATATTTTTAGGGTCCATCATTTGAAATAGTTGCTTCTGAAAATAAACACCGACACCTTCGTCTCCGAAAACTAATCGTTTAAAAATATACCCAGCCGTCAACCTATGATGACGGTCCCGAGACGAGGCCAACGCATTAATTTGATTTGAAACAGACCTTAATTGTCCTGTTCTATACACCGATTCAGAGATAATCTTTGCAGCCGCCTCATTCTCTCTAAGAAAATAAGACGATGAAAGGCTCATTAACTCCGAATTAATATAGGAATTAAGGGTATCTCCTGTATAAATATTTTGAACTCGAAGCTGCTCTCTTTTTTTTCGAGATTGTTCCTTGAATAAAGAATGTTGAGGGAGCTTATATTGAATACTTGAAAAAGGTATTTTGTTTACAATCTCAACTGACTCACCCATCCCTTTTTCCACGCATTCCTCAATGTCCGAAAACTCTTCTTTAATTGAATAATCACCTCTTAACAGACGACTACTTTCGTTTGGGTTTATTTCTAATGAAGACGATGAAAATGTAAGGTTCAAACCCTCTTGCCCACTACCCGAGTCTCCATAAGTGTGAAACCAATCCATAAAAATAGTTTGAGAATACGTTTCCAAAGACATTGCGACTACTTTTTTACAGAGTTTTCGTAGCCCTCGTTTATAGTTCATCGTTACCATTTACTCACTCCATTTTTACAAAATCAGAAATTTAAAACCCTACTCCATTATCGTTACCAAAAACTATTAATTTCATGTTTTTTTCAATATAAAAACGACGTAAATGACATATTTACACCAAGCAGTACTATGCGTATGTATTGAATAACGCTCTTAGTTTTGTGCCTTCATCAGAAAATATTCATATTAAAAAATATACGCACATCTATATATACCAAAATACAAAAACAAAAAACTCACTTTTTAAAATTCTAAACAAAACAGGGAATATAAATGAATACAATCCCTCAAAAATGGCAATAACTAAGTATAGGCACGATAAATATATCTGTCTTACTTGGGAAAAAATATTTTTCCCCAAACGTCTTTTAGGGGGAAAAGACCATCTTAAACTAGGAGTCACTATATGGAACGACCAGCAGATCAGTTAATGACATCTCAAAACGGGATTTCGTTAACAGCTGGGTTTGATTCGATTTTCAATGAAAATTTACAATCAGAAGCTTTTGAAAAATACAATCGCCTACTTAAAGAAACTCAAGAAGACTCATTTGAACAGTCTGCCGATACGCCCGCGCATATATCTGCGGCCCTTCAACAAAAACTAATTTATTTATTAAATCGTATCGATGGAAAAACACTTTCTGGAAAAGATTGCCAAGCCTGCTCCAAATTCATTGAGAATGGCCCCATCACACTTACTCCCGAGGAATCGCTTAGTACCGGAAAATTTTTAAACTACATACTCGACCCTAGAAAAGCTTCTTCACTAGATATTTCTTGGGAAACACAAAAACAACTTGAACACTTAGAAAACAATTTACCTGACATTGAAACATCATTAGAAAAAGACATTATTCTTCAAAATACGACATTAGAAAATAAACTCAACATTTCTGATACTGAGCTAAAGTTTAGACGTCATAGCTATCTAATTGACCCTGATTCTAAGCAATTGAATACATATATCGATACATTAATTAACGAAAACGCCCTATCACTAAAAGGGCCCCTTTCTCAAGTAGCTACGACACTATCAAATCTTGTAAAAGACAATATTGAATATGTTCCTGATAACGAAATAGATACATGGTCTAGCGTAGAAGAAACGCTAACGTCTTTATCTGGAGATTGTGAGGATTTAAACATTCTTCTTGCTTCCATGTTAATGAACGTTTTAAAACGAAAAGG
Source organism: bacterium (assembly GCA_018698675.1). GTDB lineage: Bacteria > Margulisbacteria > Marinamargulisbacteria > JABIPA01 > JABIPA01 > JABIPA01. The sequence goes on from JABIPA010000060.1 coordinate 11,498, forward strand.
ATTTTCTGACCACAAAATAAGACAGATGGTGAAAGTTCAAGCAGGATATATAGAAACACCAACTGGTGGATTCTCCGGACATACAATTACAAAGTTTTTTCCTGAATCAAGTAAGCCTGTTATGGCCCTAGACCCCACATCAAGCAACGCAGCTGTTTATTATGATACGTATAAGTTTGATGCAATCTTCGAATTTAATGACCGTGTTTGGAATAAATTTCAAGAAATAGATTCTACCTTTGAAACAGCCTTCTATATTAAAGATCTTGAAACCTTTGTTGGAGATGATACCGGAGAAACGCCTCCCCCACAGGATTCTATTTTAGGGCTTTGGAACGAGATTAATCACACCGTTAACAACATTGAAATGGGCATCGAATATTTAGATTGGGACGAATACAGAGCCTGGTTTAATGACAGATGGGACTACAATAACAATAGATGGAATAGAGATGATGGTATCCGCGCAGAAAATACGTATTTAACATACAACGATGTTGTTAGCATGAGACTTACATCTGCAACTGAACCAAGCCAGTTAGATGACCTATTAGATGACGACGGAAAAGTTATTGTAGAAACCGCAGATGAAAAATATAAACGCGCCAGAACAGAATATACAAAACGAGCCGCAGCCGCAGCCGCTGATCTCGCAGAAGAGTTCACGCCAACCGTTAAAATTAGTTGGACCCAAGAACGTGAATGGGATAGAGATGGAAACATATATAAAGAATGGGACAATACCCAAATACGCTATAACCAATTTTGGACGGCGGTTCCTCACAAAATTACATTGGGTGAAGACGAGGTTCCAGAAACGGATGCTTCTGAGGGTTCTAGTTCTCCAAATGATGTCGCGGACGAAGCCGAAGCTGCAGACGGCCAAAACCCAATAAGTATAGGCGGCGTAGAAATTCTTATCCCAGATCAAACTGAATTAAAAACAAGTGATTTAGACACCGTCGTATTATCTTCAAACGGGGGTTTATGGAATACCCAACCAGATAGAGAAGCCATTTATGCAATACTCGTTGCAAATGGATATTTAGAAGCTTCTGTAGTAGACGGGGTAAATATCTGGACGGTAACTGGAGACTTTAATGACTATGCATACGCTGTAGAAACATCCGAAGTTACTCCCGAGTATTTTGACCCGGATGGAGATGGTACTTTTGTAGCAGTAGATGACCCAGATAGGCTAGAAGGTTCTAGCATTGATTCTGCAAATCCATACAATGCAGAATATGCGGAACAAGAATTTGAACGAAATGTCTATGATGGCGAAGTTCATTATTATGAAGGCCTAGACTTAACCATAGACGGCGTTGAATCAGTTTATGGAGAAAACCAAGATTTTAGACGGCTAATTTTTGAATTTTTAAATGAGCATAAAACAGAGAGCGTGGTATCGGGGACACCCGACGTACCTACTGTTGAGGGGGTTGGTTCTGACGATGGAGAAGGTGGGGCTTCTGAAAGTGCCGATTTTAAGCCCTATACCGGAAACGCTGTAGACTTTGTATTTTACGAAATTGAGCCATACAAATATTTTAAATTCATAGAAGATGCAAAAAACTTATTAAACGAATTCACGCTCTATTACCACATGGCAAATACGCTTACAGACGTTTATTTCCAAGTCGGTGGTGAAATTTTAGATTCTGCTCTTTCAGAAGGAGATAAACAGGAAATAAAACGGTCAAGACGAAGTGGGGACAAATTTAAAAGTAAAATAGCGGGACAAATCAATAAATTTCAACAAAAAATAAACAATGGTTGGTCAGAAATAATGGGTGAAATCAACGGACTCATTACCAACCAAAATAGATCTCAAAAAGAAATAGCAAGTTTAAAAATAGAACAATTTGCACAACAAGTTGTTGTAGATGGAATTGGGTCTGGCATGGTTGATGGGTTAACTCACACGTTTTCTTATATAAGAAGTTCTGCACGGTCTCAATTGGCCGTAAAATACGCTAGGTTAAATGCAAAAAATGCACAGGCAACTGCGGAATTAACGAGACTATACATGGGAGGCCAATACGCAGATGTCGACTTAGAGGACATTCCAATATCTGGCTCTGTACTTAAGGCTAAAGGGAACCCTCGCAAAGAAGGAAATGGCAATCTATATATAAATAATTCTGGTTTCAAAACAAATGCCCAGCATGGAATTACACTTTGGGACGTAAACGCACCTACATCTACGGATTCGGAAAGATTACAGGAAGAAATTAAGAATAGTAACTACACAAATGGGTCCTATTTCTTCGGAAGTAAAACATGGGATTTCATGGAGACAGAACGAAACGTCTCTACTATTGGAAACTCTGAAATTAGCTACGGTAAAGTAAAGATCAATAACAAATTAGATAGATATCGAACAGATTTTGCTGCGATAAAAAAACAACTCGATGTATCTTGGGATTCGTTTGCAGACTACACCTCCGAGGACGGCCTGATTCGACTTGCTAACTCAATGAATGCAGGTGCGAGTCGAACGAGACGTGAAATAACTGACGAAAATTCCCTATTATATGAACGAGCATTAGCAGCTCCTGCTTCTGGTGCAAATGGGTCAAACGATAACCTTCGTATGTTTATCGATCAAAAAACGGAAGAAATCTTGGACTTTCGAAGTAATTTCACCCTTATGCAAAATAAAATTCGAAACATCTTAATCTTTAAACAAAGCCTTATGGCAAAGAAACTTGAAGCGGCGCAAGCCATCGGAAATGCAGAATCTACATCATCAACAACCGCCATACAATCTATGAGTACCCAAGGCCTTGATGGTGAATTAGGGCGAATGACAACGGCCTTTGAAAACATGATAGGTAACGCTAAAGAACTTACAAGTAGTTTAAATGCTGTTGTTAAAGCGAGATGGCAATTTAAATATGACTCTGCGATGTTAGTTGCTAAAAATGTAAAAATTGCCGTTTACCTAATTGCCACCGCCGCGTTCATTGGTATATCTGGTGGTTTAGCAGCCGCATTTGCCGTTGTAACTGGGGGAGCTCCCACAACACCAGGAGATCCCTTTTACTGGAACTATTTTATGATGGAACTTTTTTCCGCCGGTGTAGAAAATGCGTTTGGAATATGGGAAAACCAAGGACTTAAAAAAGAAATACAAGGTGAATTCTATACAGAAATAATGCAATCTCGAGGGATGGAAAATGGAAAGGCCCCAAAATCAGATAACCTCTATTCAAAGTCTGGGTCCGCACTAAAAGTAAATAACTACAACACGGAAATAAATGCCACTAATTTAGCAGGCATCGATAACATGAGTACCGAAGAAGGCGACTATTACTCAGCCCTAGTTAATAAAAATGTTTATCTCCAACGAAATGAATTGAATACACTTTGGACAGACGAAGATGATGGAATTAAACGAACACTTAAACCGGGACAAGGAGATGGTGTCCTCACATCAAATACGATAGAAGGAACGCCTTCTTTTTTAGTGCCAAGAGGAGACGGGAATTTAGTTTTAGATAGCGCCATGTTGGCTCAAACAGCGAACCCTGTCATGGGTTTCCAAAATAAAATAAAACTTTTACTTTTATTTTTAAGTGCTTTATATGATGCGATTGAACAAGTTGCAGCCTCAATTGGACAAATGGATAAAACGGGCGCGTCTAAAAAGTTTGATAGCCAAATAGAAGCGCTTATCGGCGTTGAACGTGGGGTTACAGACGCTCTTAAAGAAGAAATGTTTGCAATTAAAGAAGCATGGGACCAAACTTGGGAACGAAAAAGAGATAAAAATGCAGGAGACAGAGAATCTGTCGCAGATGCGTTAAGAATCCCAGCCTCAGTCCTTGCCGCCATACCGGGTGGAGCCGCTATAGCGGCCGAATTAGCTTATACTACAGTTTTAGATACGTCATTAGATGTCTTTAAATATATATCGGGGCCTTACGCTCCCAATTTTTCAAACTATAAACGAACGAACGGTACAAATGCGGCTATAAATCCTAACTTTTACGACCCTGAAGATGGAGACATCTCAAAATACAATCCGCGATACAATCCGCAAACACAAGCATTCGATGATAAATATCCAGATGAAACTACGGCTAGTCCCGAAGAAATTGAATACAATATTGATGGAACCATTGCCTATGATGATGAAGGAAATATGATATTAAAACCAACTGTATTTGAAGCATCCAGATACGCTCGTATTGGACGAACAATAAATAGAGAAGATGGAAATTATGACGCTAGTGATGACGAAAACATAGAAGCAGCACACAAGTATTCATCTTGGTACAATTCGGCAGAATACGAAAAAGGCTACATAAAAGTTTTATCAGATAGTGATTTAGGTAAAAGTTTAAGACAATCCGTTGATGGAATGGAATATCGAGAAGTTAACTATGCCGCCTTTCTTGAAACTCAACTAAGCCTTCAAACGTTAAGTGTAAACAGAATAATGATGGGTATGATGGAAATGGCTCTTTATAATGCCAAACAAAATACCCTTAAAAAAATGGTCGGATTCGCAAATGCTTCTGGAGCCATAGACAATTTGATGTCAATTGTTGATAACTACAATAATACTCAAATGGGACTAATTTCTGACTATCAACAGGAAATGGCAAGTCGCGCAGAATCGTACAATCAATATTATCAATCTACTATAGATATCTCCTCAAAAGCCGGTGCACAGGTTGCATTTCTAACAGCAATGGCAGCTCTAGCTTATTTCAATTTGGCGCCTGGAATGGCTACAAGTGACAAAATATATATCAGAGCCTATAACAAAATCATGGCATCCCTTATTAAGGGAATCGTTTCCTCATCTATTTCTCTTGGAATTGGTCTACATGGTTTATTCAATATAGCGCCCGTGCCTACCGTAACCTCTGAACTATTAGGAAGCGCAGATGAAGACGAACGAGAAGAAGAAGATGCTGATAACATGGAAGCAAGAGACAAAAAACAGGCTGCCAACTACAAAAAATCATCCAAAAAAGAAGGCGCTACCATAAAATTCTCTGCCGGGAACACTGGATTTGGAATGACGTCAAATAGAGGTCAAATGACCAAAATGATGACCAAAATGACCCGAATGCTACGGACAATGAAACTACAACGAGAAATGTCGTTGGCAGTTTCCGACGCAAAAATGGAAGCTGGGTCTGAAATTAGTGAAGAGCAATCAAGTGGAGCTGTTAATAGAATATTAGGTGTATTAAGTGCCATAGGTTCGTCTCAAAAAGCATTGGTCCGACACGTATTTGCAGGTTTGGAAAATAAAGTTGCTGCTGGTAACAGAGCAATTGAACAAGTAAAAGACGGCGTCTTGGACATGGTTTCAGCAATAATATCAGCAGCAGCCGATATGTACGGGCAAAAAAGTGGAAACAAAAAAACAGCGAGACGAGGAAAAATGGCAGGCATCGTCGCAGCAGCGGGACTTTCTGACCTTATTCAATTTTTAGCCGGCGGAGCAGGAGTAGGCGGACAAGGGTTATCCTCTGGCGAACCAGATGAGGGGCTTGATGAAGGTGGCGACGGTGAAGGTGAAGAAGGCGGAGAAGACGGATTAGACACAGCTGCATTTGAAAATGAATCGTTATCTGCAGCGGTTGGCGCAGATAATGCTGGCGCTGCCAAACAAGCGCTTCAGCAACGAAATAGAAATGTAGGTAGATATGTAAACGTATTATCCGCTGAGCTTAAACAAATCGTTAGTGAGAATGTTAGTGCTAGTAACCCAGAGGATTTAGCAAGTGGAAGAAAAGAACCGTCTGTCGTTGATAAAATTTTACAAAAAAGAAAAGATAAAGCCGATAATAAAGCGGCGAGTAAATTGGGAGCTGGAGGCTCAGATGCAGAGCCTCCTACGCCAGGAAGCGCCGCAGCAAGTGTATTAACAACCTTTATGCCTTCTGGTGACCCTGGAGATAAAAATTCTGACAAAGCAATGAATACTCTTGCTAAAATTGGAGGCTTTATTGCAAGTGTTGCTGCGTCTCCATTTCTTATTGTCGCGGCTATGATGGTTGCTGTTTTGGTTGTAGCCACGGATATAGCACAGGAAGAAGACATTGGTAAGGATGGAACAAAATTAGATAACCCGGCCGACGAAATCCAAGAGGAAGATTCTAAAGAAGAAATAGACCAAAAAACCAGTTCACAAAATAAAAGAAACGAAAATATAGCCGAAAAACTAGGCCTATCAGGAGGCGCCCAAGAAGCAAAACAGTTAGTTGATAGACTAAAAAGCAAAGGACTCATAGATAAAAAGGGAAATCTATTAACTAGCAACGAGCAAGGTATAAAAAGTGTCGTTAAAGAACATATCGTTGGAAATGGTAAAAATGGTAAAAATGGTAATGACATAAGCCTTAGTGAGGATCAACGTAAATCTGTAAAAGAATTAACCAATAACCTCGTCAAACTTGGAGATGGAAAAGAAACAGGAACGGCTAGCAAAATTTTTCGTTCTAACTTTGGTCTACGCGCTCAACTTGCAAAAAGAGGATTCAACCTAGCCGACGTAGGACAAACAAAAGAAGATATGCTAAATAAACGTCGAGACGTTCTAGAAAATGAATCATTAGATAAAACAGAAAAGCGCATAAAATCAGGCGATGTCGATGACAGCCACGAAAAAGCGGACGGCATAGACTTCATGGACGCTGTTGAAGCAAGAGAAAATTTTGGAAAAAGTGCCAGTGAAATTGGAAAAACAATGGATACTTTACCCGAGAGCAAAGAAAAAACAGCTGTTAAAGAAGGTCTAGAAAAAATGCAAGATGCATTGAATGCAGTAGGTTCAGGAACAATAACCATTGCGGCATTATCTTCTCAAGGACTAGATGCTAGTGATGCTGCTGAAGCAATGTACGTTTTAAGGTCCGAGCAAGACTTTTTGAGTACATATAAAGAAGATTCCGACGGAGACACTAAAGAAGGTTTAAAAGTTCATGATAGATCCGGAATATTTAATGATGAACAGTCACAAGCACTTGAAGACCATTTGACCACTCGTTTTGGATCTGAAGAAAAAGCAAAACAAATTATGGACACCATGCATTTGGTTGCAGGAACCAACAGAGGAATGGAAACACTATCCAAATCCAAAGACGAACTTGAAACAGCATTATTATCCGCTGACAAAGCACACCTTTTAACTACTGTAGATAAATCTAAAGACGACGAATTAGATGTAAAGGCTGCTGAAAAAGCATTTGAATCAACAAAAAAAGAAGATATACAAAATCTAGATACAAAAATAGAAGACACTCAAAAAGAGGTCGTTTCAGGAAAGAAAAAAGAAAAAGATTTAGACGAACAACTTGTAACGGCTGGACATGAAAAAGGTGATATCAATTTAGAACTCGATGCTGCAAATCAATTTCTGACCGACACCGACTTTGAATCAAAACCGACAGACCCACGTGGTGGAACATTTGCTTCGATATTGGCATTCTGGGAAAACGGAGGTCAAGCTTCGTCTGGTGATGGAGCCGTCTCTGACAAAACCAAGGTGGAGGCAATTCTTAAAGCAAACAAAACAACTGATGCAGCCAAAATAAAAGAATTAACAAAATCTCTCAGTGAAGAAGGTAAAGCAGCCTTAGCAACAATAATAGCCGCTCCCGCGAAAAAAGAAGCCGCGGACAAAAAACTAATCGCTCTGAACAAGGAAAAAACAGAACAAGAGAAAAAAACAAAAGCACTCCAAACCAAAGTTGACTCATTAACAGTGCAAGCTGCTGAGCTAAAAACATCGACCATTGATACCCCAAAAGCAAGTGATTCTGCAAAACTCAAACAAGCACGACAAAACGTCACGGACGCCAAAACCAAACAAGAAAAAAATAGGAAAAACAAAAACGAATCATCTTTATTTGCTACATACATGAATACAAAAGTATCAAGTAGCAAAACAGATAAGGCAGGTAATACGGTAAAAACTTACAAAAAACATTCGGCGGGTGATTCACTCAATAGAATCGCGATGCGTCAAAAAGCAAAGAAAGCGATCTCTGCAACATTTCAAGCTAGCTCCATGACGGACGGGCCAGAAAAAACGCAAGCGCTAAAAGATGCTGGCACCCTCACAAAGCAATTAGATGAAAATGGTGGGCTAAGCGCAGAAAATACAAAACTTCAAAAGGAAGTTCAAAGTTTATATAAAAAGGGTGATAAACGCTCGGACGAAGAAAAAGAGAAAAAGCCTTCACAAATTGATAAAGCAAGTAACAAGTTAACCCAGGCCAGCCAAAGCTACGCCGGGCAACTAGCAGGCCGGATGGAATTTGCAGTAAGTGGTTCATGGGGAATCTTAGATAAAATATTACAAGATTTAAAGGAAAGAAGAGAAAAAAAAGAAGAGAAAAAATTAATTGAAAAACTTTCACGAATGGATATGGACGCGGATGATTTTAAAGAAAAAAACCCAAATGTTTCGGACAATGTAATTGCTAAAGCAAAGAAAAAGCAAGCAATAAGAAAAGTAAGACAAGACTCCAATTCAGAAAGAAAAATAATGAAAGCAAAAAGAAAGGCAGACAGACAAAGCAAGAAAAATAATATGGAAAAAATGGACGCCTTCTCAAAAAACGAAGAGATGCGATTAGGCACCTTTGATACAATAATGCATTCGAATATAACTCTTAGAAAAAAATTCAGTTTATTAAAAGCGAAAAAGAATCGACTTAAAGCAACTATCGCAAAATTTTTCAGTGATAGGAAAACAGCCAAAAAGACTGAGAAGGCAGCAACGAAAAGAAATTTTGACAATCTATTAAAAACGAACACAAAAGAATCTATCGAAAAAATGCCAAATTCCCCAATAAAATGGAAGCTTCTAGCTCGTAAAACAGCGCAAGCAGAAAACCTAACCGGAATAATGGATATATTAAGGAACCCCCGCGCAAAATTAATGCAACAAAAACTAAAAAGTAAAAAAACAACCGAACTTAGTAGCATGTCAAAAGAAGATATTTTAAGCCAACCGTTATCGCCCATCTTAACACAAGACGTCAAACAAGCAGCCTTCGACAAACATAATAAAACCATTCACATAAATGACGTGAACGAAAAAGCAAAATCAACTCAAAAAGTTGCCGACATGGGCTTTGAAGAAACGTCTACTACACAGAAAATATTAAGTGCACTGCACCTAAAATCTAAATCTCTTAGACAAGAAATAGGAACCGCAAGAAAAGAATTAAACAAACAAAAAGCTAAAGAACTTAAATCTGCCAAAAAAGAAAGTAATAAAAAAGCAAATGTGCTTGCAACAACGCACACACAAATTGACCATTTGCGAGCACTTCCGGCTAGTGCAGAAAGAAATAGAGCAATAACTATTCGTTTAGGAGGAAAAGTTTCTACAAGCGGTATATCCAAGAAAAAAGAAACGTCTCTAATATCCAGCATAATAAATTCGAAACGGGGAAGTGGCATAGATAAGAAAGAAGTCATGAACAGCTTTATGATGAACCTGAAACAAAATGGGTTTAATGACTTGGTAAAAAATATAACCGCTCAAAAAATAGCAAACCTTGCTAAATCGAAAAGCAAAGGATATAGGGACGAAAGTAATAATTTTAAAAAACCAAAAAATGCGGCTCAGGAAATGTTAAATAATTTTCCAGGTTCTACCGAAGAAAAAGCAGAAATTGCAGGTAAAGTTGCTGGAATGTTAAACAAAAAACAAAGCGCATCATTTGTTGCTTCCGCACTTGCCGCAAATAAAGATAATCCAAAGTTCATCGACGCACTTTCTAGGCAAGCTAATAAAAGTGGTAATGCTGAATATGCGGACAGTGTAAACAAAGGAATTATAAATCTTTCACAAGATAGCCGTTCCCAGTCCACCCTCGACAAATCTATACGAAAAATAAATCCTGGTGGAAAAAGAGATATTGAACACAAAGAGCTTAATGCAGGCAAACTATTCAACCCTCTAAACGTAACAACACAACTTAACTCGGTTAATTCTTTAAATGCCGACGACGCACTTGAAAACGATAGTCATGCCTTGTCTGATACAAAAAAGGGAAATAAAACAGCAAGACATATTGCTGACCAATTAGACAAAAAAAGAATGCTATCCGACATTAAAAGAAACAAACAAGAAAAACAAGAAATAAGTAAATCGTTAAGTCAATTTGCAAATAAAGTTGCGAGATCAAATCCTAATATTGAAACAATGTCTGAGGAAGACTTAAAAAGTAAATATGGAGATGTTTTGGCTACAGAAATTTTGAAGAACAAAGCAACTAAAATTAAGACATCTGAAAACATGAAACAATTAAAAGAATTTGGAGAACGAGCAATAGGAGGAAGTGGGAAACACAAACAATTAAAAGATGGAAGTATTGCCGGATTTACAGAAAGCTTAAAAAAAGGTGGTCCTTTAGCTTCTGAAAATGCGGCGGGAGAAGACGGTTCTTTAACTCTTTCTAAAGAAGGACTTGCCTATATACAAGAAAACATCGAAACATTTTCTTTCTTATTAATTGAACTCGCAGAGAGAGGTGATAGCGCCAGTGAAGAAACGGCAGAAAACTTTTTAAGCTTATTTGATGGATCTCCAGCTTCAGACAAACTTCTTGAGAAACTAGGGAATAAAGCAGGAAAAAACACAGGAAACGATTCTGACGCGAAGCAAGCATTAACTGCCTTTTTTGAATCAAACGGTAAACGAATGGGCGAAAGACAACAAGCGCAACACAAAGCATTGTTAAGCGGAGTATCTTCTGGAATAGCCGAAAGTAAAACAGCGGCTGATTCCGACGCACTTACTTATATTAAAGAAAACAAAGAACTTGAAAATATGATCGACATATTACTCCAAAAAGATGACGCTTCATTGTTAGAAGCCTTAAATAATCCAGTAGCAATTAGTCAAGTCGCGCAAGCCATAGCAAGAGGACTTGCTGCCAACTTAGGAGCCGCTGACATGGCACTTGTACAACTATCCGTAAAACTTGGAGGACTAAGTGGTAATTTACAAGACAGGTTCGCTACATCGGTTGCCAAACAAGTCGTTAAAGTAAATGCAAACATCTCAGATACTAGAAAAAAAATAAAAGTAGATAAAATTGCGGAACGAATAAAAACAACAAATGAAGGAAAAAATAAAGATAAAAAGTTAGTTAAATTTTTAAAGTCATTTGATATTGCATACCGAATGCAACAAAACATGCCAGCATCGGACGAATTTACAAAAGGCACCGTAAGTAAAACACATCAACAAGACACCTTAAATGCTCACCTTAAAAAGTTTGGAACGACGGCTACTGGTGAGCTAATGAGAACAAGTGCAGTAAAAGATCCAAATGGAATGGCCTCTATGTTAACTGACAATGGTCCAATCTTACCAAATACGGCATTTACAGTATTAGATCACATCTCTAATCACACGGAACCAGACACTCCTGCCGAGGATCTTGCTCAAATTAACGACTTTTTTAAGGCTGTTTCTACAAACGCACAAGCATCCGTTAATAGTTTAGTAGGTGACCCTAGCCTGTCAGGGTATGATTCGGCGCTAAAAGATAACCTTAAAAACGCAACACTTGATAGTGGCGACATAAATACAATGCTCTCTGAAATAGAAACTCGTTCGGGAGGCGATTTATCATCGCTGTCTCCAGCCGAGCAAAAACTTCATACCATGTTAACGATGTTTACCAAAGCACAAGATGGTGTTCAAATAACAAACACAATTATGACAACACCTCCGGCCACTACGTTGCCGGCAACCGGAACAACTTCACCAAGCTCTTCGCCGCTTTCTGCATTAGGTCAGCAACATGAAGATATTAAAGCCGATATGGAAATGGAAGCGGCAAAACCAGCTGGTGACCAAGACTCTTTTGAATTAGAAGACTTAGCCGAAAAATTCATCGCGTCCTCGTCAGCTATGGTATTTTCGGGAGAAGTAAACCCATCCGAAAAGCTAACCGCTCCTGTTAAAGCTATGCTAACTGAATTATTAAATGGTAGTGGCTTAGACGAAAACTTATTTGATGGAGTCGATACTCTAGAAGATGCATTTACAGCGATTTCAGGTGCTGACCCTGATGACATAAACCTAGACCCTAATGGAACGCTCACAAATATGATAAGTGCCGGAAAAGTATTAACTGCCGTTAGTACAGCTGTCCAGACATTAGGCACTACCACAGCCTCTATATCAGAAGACGGTGGAGAATTAAAATTATCTGATGCTCAACTCTCTGATTTAAAAGATACCCTTATCACAGGAGGTTCTGGACAAGAATCTCTACAAAAAATGAAAAAAGATTCTCCAAAAGACTATCAAAAATTGATGGCCACAGTCGCAAATTCAGAAGATACAGGAATTGCTTCTGAACTAAAAACATGGCTTACAGATAACCAAGGTGGAGATTTCACGGCTATAAATGATAACAAAGAATTATTTCAGCAACTTAATTTAGCAAATCCCGACAAACCAACATTAGATAGTGCCGTTTCAAACTTCATGAAATTTGACGCAGATACCAGTGCGACAAGCTCAACGAAAGACCCTGCGAAAATGACGGCAAAACGAGCAGCCTTTGGAGCGATGGGACTCAATATGGGAGCATTTGAAAAGGCTGTTTTTGGAGCATCGGCAAAAGTAGACTTAACAACAATAGAAAACTTAAGCTCTTTACGCCGAACAATGACTGTTGACGATGTGAAATCTGGTTCAATGGGAACCGTCCAAACCTTGCTAAATAAAATGAGCGCTCAAACGGGTGGAGGCTTCGACAAAATTAAGCTAAAAGCTCAATCAGCGATGGATAAAGCAATAAAGGGAGAAAGTTACGAAGCCGAGTTAAACAATATCACAGGGATAATGACCGCTCATTCAGATGAACTACAAGATGCGTTAGGCATAAGCGGTGACGAAATGGACAAGCTTATGGAAGGACTATCTGCTTCTACGAGCTCTGATTCCGGTGATATAGGATCTGGCCTTTCACAAGAAACAGCGATGATGAACATGTTATCTCTGTTAGACAAATTAGAAACAGGACTTGAGTCCACTGGAAAAGATGGCGCCAATGCAAAATCGATTGGCGAAGCAAAACGAGCACTTTCGTCGCTTGTCTTACACGAAGTCGTTGCTGAGAACTTAGAACCTTCTAATTTTGAAGGTGGAAGTCTAGAAACCTTCCTCGATAACGTTAACAATATGGACGACCCAAATCCAGCAAAAGCCGCATTAAAACCATTGTTACGAGATAAAAGTGCCATTTCTAACTTCATGGGAATTTTGAAAAACATCCCGGGTCCGAAACAAGAAGAAATCGAAGTCGGACTTATTCTAAAATCAGAAATATTCACGATGGAAGCAGGAGAAATGGGGGCATTAATGACATTAGTTGAAAGTAGTCCATCTACCGCTGCGAATGTCATTAAAACAATTGGCAGTTCGGAAGAGCAAGCAAACCTACTGGATGGACTTATTCAAGGATCCCCTCAAATGGGTCTTGATAACGCCATAGCTATATTAGGACAACTTGATAACTTAGAAGACGTCTTACCAAAAATGACAAATATACTTCCTAAAGCCACGGACAGCCTTGCTCAGCAAGTAAAAACAGCCGGCTACCTCTCGAGCGGAATAACGAACATGGACTCAAAGGTAAAATTAACTGAAATATTAAACACGATTACCCCCGACTTAGGAATAAAGGCGATGAATCAAGCAAGTAAATTAGGGGCTAGCGCTCAAATAATGGGAGGTTTTACAAGTTCATCAAACCAAGCAACTCTATTAAAGGACTCCGTCTTAGATATGTTGTCGTCTCCTTCTCCATCCCCGGCAGAATTACAATCCGCAGTCAAAGAACTTCTAACAAATAGAAACGAGCCTCATATGACAGAAACGCTCATATTAATAAGCCTTTCAAACTCGCCGGTTTCCTCTGCTCTAACAAGTTACGCTAATAACGTAAACTTAGATGAGGTCGCTACACAGCAGGACCGTGATAACAATACATTCTCTGAAGCTGAATTAGGGCAACCTATATTCAAAACATTAGGAAAAAAACATTCCGCTCAAATAAAAGCTGCTAAAAGCGCATTAACCGAATTCAACGGCATCCCTGAAGGAGATAACAAAATAGCGACTATAGCTAGTCGAATCAAAAACAAGACAACAAAAGCCGAAATAGCCGGATCATTTTTTGCACTACAAAGCATGCCTACTAGCACAAAGACTGCCGTACTAAACCAAATGGCTTTTAAAATAATAACTGCAGAAGATGGACCAGAAAAAGCAGCCTTAGCAATGGAAGCTGCTGTAGAAAACGGACAAACTGAAATCGTAACAGCCTTTTTAACACAGTTTACTGCAAACACATTTCCAAACGGAACGAAAAATACGATGCAACCCTTTCTAAAAATTGCAAATAAATTTTTAACAAAACCATCGAACATGAAAATGTTTATCCAAGTTGTAAAAGAAAACCCTGGATTAACAAAGTCATTTGGAAAAGCAATTAAAAATCCAAAATTTAGTCTAAATGCCACGTCTCTATCTCAATTATTAGATTCAAAAGTAAGCGGTAGTTTAGCCGCTAAGTTAACAAATATCCCTGCAAAGCTAACCACTCTACCAGGTTTAAAAAACAACGCACTAATCATTCATGATGGAAATTGGTCATCTAGCATAACATCAGAAGCCGATTTACGAACGAAACTATTTATTAGTAATGAAAGTGACGTAGATACCATTGTTGAGCAATGGAAGGCAGACTTAAATGCACTTCCATCGCAAATAATTTCTCAAATGAGCCTAAACGAGCCATCCCTACTAGGAAGTCTAGATAAAAAGAATTTTACGGCAGTGCTTAAATCTACAAGCAATTCAGGCCAGCTTAAATCATTAAAAGAGAGCTTCCAGCATTTAGGCACAAAACTAAAAGGAGTTATGCCACAAGCTTTAGATGCTTTTCCGATTGAAGACTGGGCTATCGATGTCATGAATAATCTAGGAGATGCACCAACAATCAAAAAATCGCTCTTACAAGGAGCAATGAACGGGATAGATGAAGATGACGATTTCGACCCAAATATGGAAACACTAAAAAAAATGGATTCAAAAATGAAGGCGTCCTTTGACATGCATGTAGAAACAAATACAGGCACTAAGAAAGTAGGCCATGGTGATGGTGTCGAATCAGATATAATAAGCGAATTAGGAAAAGACGAACCTAATTTAACAGAAGTCCAATCAAACATTAACGAAGCAATTAAAAACCCTAAAAAAAGAACAGAATTTTTTCAAGCACTTGCAAATACTGCGAACGCTGGAGGAGAAATCAATATAAATTCACCAACGATGAAAGCTCTATTGGAACCCATAGAAGGAAAAAACAACATATCTCAATTAGACGAGTTAATGAGCGCGGGTTCAGGGGACCCTAATGACATAAACGGAGTAAGCCCCGAAGAAGAACTAGCTAAGCTCACTGTTACAAAATCATTAAGTAAAAATCTAGCAACTCAAATGGCATCATCAGCAGGAAATACCAAAACAGTAGTATCCAGTTTTGTGAAACTAAGTTCTCATTTAACGGCCGAACAAAAAGAAGACACATTTAGGAACATGCTAAGAGCACAGCATAAAACCCTGGGCTCCAATAGAAAAGCAAAAACACTGACAGGAAAAGCTATTAACTTCGCAAAAAATAGAGCTGGCACAGGGCTAGATTCCACAAACGAAGCCAGATCCAATCTCATGCAAAATATTAAAGACAGTGGACTAGACACAGGAACTCAAACCATGATGTTAACCCAAATGCTTAACCAAACAGGCGGTGAAGACATAATGGAAATGTTAAATAATGATTCAAAATGGGAAAGTGAAAACATGGTAACAACGGAGGTAAAAACGCCAGTATTGGATGGTGATGGGAAGCAGGTAATGGACTTGGAGGGAAATCCGAAAACGACAATGGAAACAGTACAAACAATGCGTGAACCAAAGCTATTAACAATAGCAATAAACTTGTTCCCAGGAAAATTTTAACATGAAAAATAAAAAAGAAAGAACCTAAACAATGAAAGACGGACGTAAATATATTGTAAATCTCACACATGAAAAATTAATGACGGGAAGCTGGATACCTGCCCTAGATCACCTAATCCTTGATGGAACACTAAAAGACGATTATGTATCAATGATACTTGGCCGAGTACTTACCGAAAAAACTGAAGAGCCAGAAAAAATGATATCCACATTCACAGAAAACTTATCCACAACGATAACGAATCAAAAAAGCAAAAATCCAGATACAGTCAAATTTTCGAAACGATTATGCATCATCATGCACGACACCATTAATACATTGGAAACAGAAGGCACTCTTCCTGCACCTATAAATTTAGATCTGGCAATTAATTCAGCACTCGACCTTACATCTATTGAAGTCCCAAATGACATACAAAGCATAGAAAATATTACATCAGAAAATTCAGAGAAATACATTGAAAACTTTCTAAATCGTTTTCCTAAAACAGCCACCCTAATTGGAGTAAACCCAATTAAACCTACGGAGGCAGGAAAAAAATTCATACTTAGTCTTTTTACGCATCTCATAAACTCAAACTTTATAAATAACGGAATCATAAACCCTCTTTACGAACATATTAACCATGACTTAACACATCTCGTCGAAATCTCTGGTCGAACAAAATCAGAACTAAATCAGGCAATAAACATAGGTCTTTCATCGCATATAACGAATCAAGAAGAAACACTTTCTCTGTTTACATCAACACATATCGATTCATACCAAAAGCCAGAAACATTAAGCGATATTGATCAACAAAAACAAACAATGTTCCATCACTGCCTCATTTCAAACTTAATTAAAGAAAATGAAAAAACCATTGAGGAAATTAAAGAAACTAGCGAAACCGGAAGTTACGAAGAACTAAAAGCAGGAATCGCTGAAATTAAAAAAATTGAAAAAAAACTCCACAAAACCCTTATAAGTAAATTACAGCTAATGGAAATTTCTATAGCAACATCCATCATACAAACGTTACCTGCACCCAAAAAAAAAGTAATTCTTTCCGATATTGCAATTGATTCAAATTTAGAACTTGCCGTATCTCTAATAAAAACAAACCTTTCGTCTTTAAAAGATCTTAGTCAAATTGACTATATCACTCAAACATACCGGGACGAAAAAAAACAATCTATAAAAAAAGAAATCCTTCAATTATTCACAAAAAACCCGATTATAATGGACGAAATATCTGCGGCGGAATTAAGCTTTTTAAAAACAGAATTAGACATACCTTATATTAGTGTCGGAGATTTAACAGATATAGAAGAATATTTAGTAACCGAATACCAAAACGAAACACCTATTAAAGAAATTATCGAAGGAATAAATCCTAATCAATTGTTACAAAGTATCTGCTCGGTTCAAATTCTTATAAACGAAGGCGTTATTCTTGATGAGGTTTTAGAAACATATGTAACCGAACTAAAGAATCATAAAAATAAATTAATCGATCTAATGACGTCTACCCCAGAAAACTTCTATGGGCTATTAGAAATGTTAGAATCCGGTGAATTACCGACCCTCATCCCTAATGCATTCTCGCAACTATATAATATTAAACAAGATTGCGACCTTCTAGCGGAAGCAAAACTAAAAATAGCTAGAGATTACAAAACACTTTCCTCCGACGAAATCCACTACGTTCAACTATCCGTTATTAAAGATAATGGAGAGCTAGACGAAAACAGATTTAACTATATTCTGAGTGGGATAGACGACATAGACACCAGAAATTTATTAAAAATAGATATAATTACAAAAATAGATTTATCAGTCATATCAAAAGCAAAGTCGCCTGCAGACCCCAAATTAAATATCTGTCTGAATAGGTTTTTAGACGCTATTTCAAAAAACATAGGTTTTCTTGAAGAAAGTATTGGTGGGGAAACGAATAAGAAGAAAGCACGTGAAGCCATTCGGCGACTTTACGGAATAAGTATAGACTTACAAAACACCGAATCGATTGAAACAGCTCAAACCGAAATCAAAAAATTACTAGCGCCCATACAGTCAAGTGATTCAAACTCTGAACACTCAACAATTACATTAGTTAGCAGCAATTCTGTTCAAAAAGAAACATTGAACTTTTTTAATGTCGCACTGGAAAATAATATGGTTCTTGTTGAGCAAGCTAAAAATGAATTACTCACACCAAATCATGATGAGGTGCCAAATGTTATCGAGTTTTTGAATAAATTATCGGCAATTACTCATCCAGATAATACGCAAATCACATTAGATAGTTAATTCACTAAAGAACAAATTATTATTAAACACAACCATGAATTTTACACCTTCCAAAGATTATCGCTGCCACTTATAATAAGATTTATAAATGACACTCGAAAATAAAGCTCCTAAACAACACTCATCCGCGCCAAAAGTAAACGCAGATCTACTTGCCGACTTATCTGACACAGACAAACAATTCGCTGCAAATCTGCTCGAATCGATTTTTATAAAAAAAGAAAAAACAACGGCATCTTTGCCAAAAGACCAACTTAATTTAATAAGTAAATTGATAACATCCGTCCCAACCCCAGTTATGAAAGAAGCCTTTTTAGATAACCTAAGTAAATCCAACAAAATAAAAGTAGTAACCGCGCTAAACTATTCTCAGCAACTGCTACTCTTTACCTTTCACCATGACACCCAGTTTCTGACCCAATTATTTAAAGCCTATAAAGAAAAACAACAAAAACAAATTTTAAGTGTCATTTACAAAAAAAACCCTTATTTATACGAAGCTCTAAAAAAGGAAATGAAAACGAGCACGATATATATAGAACATGTTAAAATCGAAAAATCATCAGATCTAACAAAAACATATGAAAAAGAACGAGAACTCATTTTGGATATTTTTCAAAATTCAGGAATATCCAAAGAAGCAGCCGCGAAAGAAAGCAAGCGCCTATTAAACCAATACGAATTAAATGAAGTCGAAACATTCACTTTTGAAATCATCGATGCATTTACAGAGCTAAATATAGAAATGAATTCCCCACCCACTTTTTTGGTATATTTAAAATTTTACTTTTTCATGGCCGCGTTTTTAGATATTTTCCCGAATACAGAACGAATAATAAAACCAAATTTAGAAAAAACCGTGATTTTTCTATCGAACCTACCCTCTCCAGAATGGATAGTAAAAGTCCTCAATCAATTTCCGATTAAAATCATCAAATTAATAAAAGAAATTCTAATTAGTTATAATCGACAAACAGACTCAAAAATTAGAAACATTTATAGTAAACTATTAACTACAATAACCACGGCAGTCGGTTCGTCAGACTGCGGTAATGTAAAATTCGTATTTAAAAACATGTAAGGACTGTGAATCATGGAAAGTTTATTATCTAATATACCAGCACTCGTTGTATCCATTTTAATGATTATTTGCATAATCACCTATATCAGTACAAATTACTGGGCTGTAAAAATGCATCGAAAACAACTCGCTCATTGGGAACGTGAAGCAAAAAACTCAGACAAAAGTATTGAAACCATTGTAGAACGAATGACGGAAAATAGGGCATCACTTACCCAATCATTAAATAACATCGACAAACTCATGGCAGAAACTGCTGCCCTAGGAAAAGAACCAGGTTCAAAATCTAACGAGACCTCGACACCACCGAAATCACCGTCATAAACATAAAAACAGCAGGTTAACGTATGGATGAAGAAAAAGAATTTAAAAAATTAAAAGATGCTGTTGAATCTGGGGACCCGGAAAAACAAGGAAGCATTAACGATTTCGCTACAAACCTTGCATCCAACCTGCTATCAAAATTCAAAAACATGACAGAAAAAACTCCGCCATCTGTCATAAAGGTTAAACATATTCCTACTCCAGACGTTAATCTTTCACTTTTATTTGAAGCGCCTCCCGAAGCAAAAGAAGAGACAGCTAAACCAATACAAAAAAAAGCGCCAATGCCAACACAACCTATACATGAGAAAAGAAAAGTTAGTGTTGAAGAAAAAACACCGCTTCCGATTAAAAAAGAACCGACCATAGTTCCGTCATCATACACACCTAAAAAAGAAGCGGTTCAACCAGCTCCTGTTATCAGTCAATCAAACCAATCGTTTACGGACGTGTTAAAAGAAAAATTGAGCACAGAATCTGCCTCGATAAAAAAATCCGTAACCACCGAAAAAGCGTCTCCATCCATCGAATCATCAGAAAAACTTAAAAAGAAACCTATCATCACCCAGGAAAAAGAAAAACCAAAATCGAAAGTTACACCACCTAAGCAAACAGTTGCTGCTGCAAAGAAAATGGTTACACCTAAAGAAAAAGCAGATACAAAAAATCAAGAATTAAAGCTCAAGAAAAAGTCAGGCGATTTATTAGAAAACCGATTTAAAAAACGACAACAAAGTCTTGATGACATAATAAAGGGAGACACAGGATCTATCTCATCCAAGTCTATATAAATCCATGAATACAAGAAAACAAATAAAAGGAACACGAGAACAGTTTGAATTCCAAAAACGAATGGTCACTTATGCAAAGAAAAATGCAAAATTAGCTAATCGTTTATTTTCCCTCTTATTTCCTTGGTTCTTATTAAAACAATGGTTTATTTCTTTCGTATCAATTTTCTCAGAAAAGCAATCAACAGCTCTAAAAGCACGATTTCTTAAAGATTACTTTAAAAAGTTTTTTAACCTAAAGGGACTACCTGCCTACATGACCTTACAATCAGAGTTTCCAAAAACAGGTCGCCCTATGATTATTTTTACATTAAGACAAAATGTAATGAGTAGTCTGTATACATTTTGTAACCTACCATTCCCCACCGTCATCCCTATCCAAAAAAACTTGGATACGATGCGAACAACGTCTTATTTACCCTTTAAAGGAGTCGGTAAATATTTTAAGCATATTAGCTATGAAGACGGGACACTGAAATCTACATCCAAAAATATTAAAACCTTACTTGATGCTGGTTATCCCGTTGTTGTTCATATAAACGAATTTTTTATTGATACAGACGATATGGATACTCTTTATTTACATCGGTCTTTCTTTGACTTAATGAAATTGGACACAGACATTCGATTTTTGACTGTGGCTGGTTATTCTAAATTCAAATATTCTACATTCGTTAAACCTACTTTGGTTCGGATAGATAGTCTTAAAAAAGAAAAATTTTTACGGAACGAAGCATCCGATCAAGAAATAGGTACGGCCGTAGGTCGTTTGTTTGGGGTAAACAATGTCCACGTTCTCGACTAAACCACCATACTTAAACGACCTGTTTGCCTATCAGCTTTTCACACAAGCTGTTCTCAAACTAAAAAAAACAGTTAAAGACAAATACGGAACAAACCCATCTACAAATCCCACTACTTGGTTTTGGAAACAATTATCAAAAATCAAATGGACGAATGAGATTCCCTTATTTAGTGAAATAGAAATCGATATTTATTCAAAAGCAGATAAACAAAAAAAATCTCTTCGGTTTCTATCCAGACAATGGCAAGACACATGTAGAGTAAATTTAACAAAGAGATGGTGGGGATTCTCAAAAAAGAATGCAATAAAAAACTACGACGAAAAAACAATGTCTCAAGCCTTTTTAAAAGACGAACTTAAAATAGCGATTGATACGCTTAAAATTCGAACTGAAAAACAACCCGCTCCTACATACCACAGCCAGCGATTAGACGAACTTTCGGTTATGCTCGTTCAATCCAAACAAATTGATAATTTCATCGATTTTTCAAACCAATGGATTTCATTTCAAAATGAAGTCTTTTTGTTTCTAGATAGTTTAAATATAGCCACAATAGAAAAAAATAGGCCCAGCATTCAAGCGCAATTGCATAACCTTCCTTTTTATCTGAAAATTTCGTTTTTAATATCTATTATTTTACAAAAAATAAAGTTAGAAAAATTTTCAGGGTTCCTTCATCTCGAAAAATCGATAACGAACCAACGAAATGAACCCCTTAGACTAAAGTCATTTTGTATTGCTGAACGAAAAAAAATTGGGCTATCTCTTAGCAAGAATTATGGCTTCGACGCGTGGCCGTCCGTAAACACGATTCTATTTCAATTAAAAGAAGCTGAAGAAACCTTATTAAACTATCATTCAAATGCACCTGACTGCAAACTAAAGTCGGTACTACGTTCGACAATAAAAGCCGTGTCTAAAAAATGGACTCAATTCGAAACAGATTATGATGATACGCTGGGAAACTATAGCCAAATTCTTTCAATAACACCTTATTTCCTTGACCAAAAGGACGTATTATTTTCTTCAAAAGGACTCATTAATTATTATTTAGATTCACTAAGAAATTTTCTCGTAGACTCTCATCAATCTCCTGAAAAAATACTTGAAGCTTGCTCTGATTTTTTTAAATATGTGGATCACGAAATGCAACAAGCAAACCCAGAACCTGTCCTGAAATATGTACTCGACTATTGTTATCGAGAAAATCTCTTAAAGTTAATGGAATCGCTGATGGTTAATTTAGCAATTACGCTACCTACTGCACGTATCGTTGATCAACTAAACAATTGCTTAGAAGACGCGGACCATCCTGAAGGACTTGTCATAATTTTCGAGTCATTATTCTTAAGCAATATTCACCAACCCCACCCGTCCAATTGGTGGAATTCATCTACCTTTATCAATCATATGAAAACGCATTTTCAAAGCCAACTTTTCTTGGATTCATCATTTAAGTGGAACCAGTTTTTTGGACTTTACGAGCCAAACGAGATACTAAATTCAACAATACTAACGATTTGGCATTCTGAATTTCAAAAAAATAAAAGCATCCAGTCAATTGTAAATAAATTGCATGCAACCTATAGCTTGAAAGCATCAAATCAGAATCAGTCATTTGGTGCCCGTGTCATGATTAGTCATTACCTCGGAAAAATTCAAAAAAAAGATAGTAGCTTTCATAACGAATTCAAAAAAAGCATATCCGCTCAAGCAAATGGAATTAATCAACTAATTAAAAACGAGAAAAATTTTGAACTCATTCTTCAAGGATCTAAATTTTCGCCATCTCATTCCAAATTAAAACCACTTCAAAAAGAATGGTCGTCCATAATAATAAATGACACGATTCATCTTTTAGACGAAGCGCTATTCAAACAACCTTGGCGATTTATATTTGTACTAAAAACGCCAGAAACTCTTCAAAATCTAGCGACTCTTTTACAACTATTCATTCAGACGAACACGACATCTCTTTTCAAATTATTGTCTATCTATTCAGAAATAATCATCCAGCATTCTCATTGTATAGAAGACTGGCTACATGTATGGGAATTAACATGCAAACAAAATGAAGGACTTGCATTAGCCTTTAAAAACCAGACACTTACTTTTTTAACGGATTGCGACAAACAAACAAAACTATTAATAGATATCATGTCGGAATCTTCCATTCACTTATTATCAGAAAAAAAACACCTTCAGTTAGGAAATAAAAATAGCGACGTTGATGCCGCAAAAACAATGCATGCCTTAAAAACGTCTAAAACGATGCCTCTTTCCACACCCAAGCAAAAAAAAGAGTCGTCATTCCCCTCTCTTTTTAAAGCTCAAGCTCCCGCAATATTAAGTAACGAACCAACTGCTTCAAAGCCATATTTTTCTGCGGTATGTAAACTCGTTTTCAATAAAGTGGAACGGCCTAGCCAAAAAGCACCGTTATTCAAATTATTGAATTGGCTGGAATCTACATTCTCAAATGTAAACCTATCCGTATTCTCCGTCCAAAACAAACAAATCAACTTAACATCTTGGGCAAAGTATCAGTTACTACTCCATATCGACGAAAACAAAGTAGATTACGCATCAATGTTTCCTTCTTATTTAACAGAAAAAGTATTAAGTTTTCACGACGATTTCTTTAAGAAATCCAAACCAGATCTTATTGCTGACTATTTAAACATCGCAACTGATATCAATATTATCCGTCCAAATATGTCTAAAACAAAACAACATTTTTTCGATAGTTGGTTGCTCGTCTACGATCTATTTATCGACATCAATAATCAAAAAAACTGCTTTGATTTTTTCGATATTGTACTCCAAAATTCCGAACATTGCCCAAACCTTACGAAGCGATTTTTATATGTGCTTCAACACGCAGATTTATTTCAAGAATTTTGTTCCAAAAAAATGGATATCAACGTTCTAAACCGACTTATCGATAATATTGAACTTTTTAATAAAAATACAAACTGTATTAGAAGCTTTTTAGAAAACATCCTAAAGCTTTCAATAGATAACCCTAGCTATGTTTCTACTTGGAAATCAAAATTAGTGCTATTAAAAGAATTAACAAAAGCACAAACAGACAACTCTCACGCTCTTGTCTGTAAATGTCTAATCAACCTTGGATTTTTTGAATCTATTACTCAATCTGACCTAGGTCATCTAGAAAAATCAGAGTATTTTTTAGACATTCAACAATCAACACTTCTATTTTCAAAATTTAAAGCGTTAGTAAACTATACCTGGAATCAATCTGAAATATCTCCGTCGAACCTTTATCAATTCGACGATTTTATAAGTAAATACGTCAAAGCACTATACACCCTAAAATGGACGGACATATCGTTCTACCTTAAAACAACAATCCTACTTAACAAAATCAAAAATCAACTGACACTAAAGAAATCAACCTCGTCTCTTTCTATTATTGAATCCAGACTATTCCAATCAATAATTATCCCAATTGCCGATAAATTTGGGCTATCAAATACGAACGCTGTTATTAGCGAGGATCTCTTACTTAAACGACCTTCTTTTTCGATGACATTTTTTAGCAATTTAACAAATGACGAACAATTTTCTTTTTTAAACTTCATTAACTGGGATAGCGACATTTTTGAAAAAGCAGATTCATTTTTTGTAGCATCAGAACACAAATTAAATAACTACTTTTTACTCATCATTAAATGGGCAACTGATACTGAGAAAAATCCAGACATTCTTCAGTTTTTTATTGAAGAAACCTCTAAGCAAAAAAATTGGATCCAAAATAAAGAACAGTTAGTAAGAGACTATACAGAACGATTAAGGAATCGAGTTTTGGACCACAGACCAACTCATTTTCAATTTCAAGAATTTTTTCAAATCATTAGCTATAACCGACATAAAATCCAGGAAGTTATTCACCAATCAAGCTTAATTGATGAAAAAACAAAACAGTTTTTTATTTCATTATGCAATAACAAACTTCCACAAGAGCAAAGCCAAAACTCTCTGTATTTGGCATTTCTATCCCTTTATTTTATTAATAAAAATGAGGATATTGATTTTAAGGAATCTATTCGTCATTTAACAGATAGCTTATGGTACTCATTCTTTTGTACGCCTATCCAATCCGATAAAATTTTTACTCATTTTTTAGATTACAATTCAAAAAAGACAACTGAGTCTTTACGATTCATACTCACCCACTTGGCCAATAAATCCCCTCAGATATACACACAATTTGGAAAACACCTGATTTCTTTTTTTAGAAAACATAATCTGAGCCAAACAAAACTTCATCATCTCCTAAAAAATGGAAACTTTCTTAAGTATGGAGGAGATACATTAGCTGTCCTGCTTAAAAAAGAAATCGATACGCCACAACCATCGGTTATACCAATTAGCGATACAGACCCAATTACCATCGTGACTAACTTACAACGCATCTCGGAAGTTCCTGAGTCGCTAACGCTCGAAACAATTATTAGCTGGGCGAGCGCCCATCCTCAATCAAATGAATACGCCGCATATATCAATTACCTTTCTTGGATAGACTCAAATGAGATAAAACAGTTTATGTCCGATACCGTTCAATCCTTCAAAAATCCTGTAAAAATATTTGAATGGCTTAGCAATTTATTGTCCCATCCTCTTTTGTACTGTAAACAAGAATTTAAAAATAACAAATTAGAGACCCTCGTAAAAATCATATCAGAAACGAATGATCCATCCGGTGAAATCGAACATACGCTTGTTTCTCTTCTTAAAGAAAATTCACCATCATTTAAGTCGATGACTCCCCCTAACTTAAAATTAAAGCAGCTTCCGAAGTCGACATTAGATTTCTCTAGTTCATTTTCAGCATATGTAATTAAAACCTCATTACTCTGTAAAGACAGAGGAATGGATGCCGATACGTTTTTAACATTAATTAGTCATTTTAAACGTTTACCAGAAACAATCCCTTCAAGTTATTTTGAAAAAATAAAACGAAGCTTTCTATCGCCATCCATTTTTACCCTAATTGAAGATATAAGTTTTAACAACAAACCCATATTTGAATCACTTCTTTTACAAAAACCTGTCACCCAGTCTATCCAAGCATATTCTGCCTCGAGTTGTTCGCCAACATCATTGCTCGGACAACAAATTCTACAACGACTACAAGAGATGTCTATTAGTAACTGTCAGGAATTTTTAACCAATTATTATTCCGGAATACTCTCCGACGACAAATTGACACTCTATACATCGCTCATAGAGAGCATCGTCGAATCAGACGAAAGCATCGTCGATTTGACCGCATACTTCGAACAAATAAATACACCGTACCCCGTCATGAACTTATCTGATAATTTCTTTAACCAAGGATTAACAACAATTTATCGAAATCGATTTAATCAAAAATTCCAAGATATATATGTGTCACAATCCGTCTCGCTCATCGAACTTTCTGACCTTTCAAAAAAACTAGAGTCGCCAGATTATAAATCGACATTCCTTTCACGACTCGCGGAAGAAACACTTCCTTGGACAAATAGTTTCCACAGTAATTTCTTGGGTCCTCAAGACCAAACCAGAAGTTTTTACTCGCAAATTCTACATAGTGATTTAACAGTAAAAGACTCATTAAACCTAGAAACATTTGAAAAGAAATTGAAAAAAGATTTTTTCGACTCTCTCAGCTCTAGCCACTCTAAAGATGCCGTAATTTCGCCGTTAGCCTTCATTCAATTTTTTGACTTGGCCTCCATATTATTCACAAATAAAGAACGAGAAAGCTTTTTGCCTTTATTAATGAGTCTTTCAAAATCATTCTTAAAAAATCAATCTCACAAAATGGAAATCCTTTTAGAACTTTTAGATTCATCCTTTTTGAACGAAAAAAACAAAGAAGATCTATGGTCTACCTGTTTCGATAAATCAAACACAAAGATGGCGTTAGATGTAATTACAGCTCTTCTCAAAACGCCATGGTTCCCCAAATTTTGGAACCAATTTATCTCTGCCTCCAAGAATTGGGACGTTTCATTATTAAACGAATTTTTTGTGGAAGTCCTAACGCGAGCTCAACTATCCGAATCTTACTTTTTAATCGTTTATTATTCGTTAGCTAATCGCCATAAAAAACATATTTCAAATTGGATGACACTTGCCTATAACGACACATGTTTTTCTTACGTTGTTAAATTTATCTTTAAATCTATCCCAACAGAAAAATCCAAAACATCCCAATATAATTATCTACACCCATTTTTAGATTGCTGCTTATCTTTAGACAGGATGAAATCTGATTCAAGCATATTAAGTGCTTACATTTCTAAAAAATATTACATGTCTCTCAGGCAAAATGATCAACTGTCCTTATTAAGTTGGATGAGGACAAATTGTTCGGAATTCATACCATTATTAGGTAAACACGTGTTTAATTTATGTTGGGAAAGTAAATCACATACAAACTCTTTAGATTTAACTCCGTTCACATCAATGATTATTGCCCTTTGTCCAGGAGATGAAAAACTAAAAGACGCGATTATAAGTGCGTTGTCTGCCGAACATTTGTTAGCCTTAAGTTTCGAAAATAAGTTACAGTTTACAAAAAAATCAATTTTGAAAAAGTTGGAAGCTCACTCCGATTGGGACACAAAAACAGCAAGTCAATCTTTTTCAAATTTCTTATCCCAGTTACAGGGATTTTTACATAAAAATAAAAAGGCAATCGACACCTATCATTATCAATGGCTCGTACTAAGTATTTTAAAAATCACACCTTCATTAACGTATTCATTTCAAAAAAGCACATTAAATAACGACTTTTTCTTTAATGTCGATTGTTCCCAATCAGTCGCACCTCTCAAAAAATATCAACAATTCAACCTGTTACTGTCAGCATTTATAGATGTTTCTCCTAAAATTCTATCATCCAAGCTTTTGGGGAATTTAAGTAAAAAACTTTCGAACGACAATAGAAAAATAAAAAAAGATATTATCTATCCACTTTTCCAACTTATTGAAGCAGGAACGTTTGAAGCAACATTTAATACATCTGATTTTAATGGATTTGAGGGACCAGAAACGATTATCCATATGATGAAAGATATACAGATGATAGATGAGAATGGAAACCAAAAAACGCCTACCACCCAACTAAAAGAACCCATTTATTTATCGTTAATAAAAGAACAATCTCTTCCAAAATCAAATACGTGCAGTAACACCATATTTTGGAAATCAATTACGACGATTGTAAGAGACAAGGAATCAATAAAAACGCTAACGCTCAGGCACCCTCTTTTATTTATGTTATTTGCTTCTCAATATTTTCCATTTTCCTCTAAAAAAATATCAGAAACTTATTCTATCTATAAAGAGTTTAAAAAGGCAGTATCAAGTAGCGTTATTTCATCATTGTTTGACCCTAAATTCGGCGAACTAATATTCGGGCTTTTTTCTGACTGGGAAACAAACACTGTCCAACGTTTTCGAATAAAAAATACGGTTCCACAATTTACAAAAGATGATTCAATTGAAACGAACCTTATATTAGAACAAACCTTGTACATTCAAGCCATGCTATATTTTCTAACAGAAATTCCAACAGATAATTGGAGACAAGAATTTACAGAATTTTTCTTAAGCGATACGACCGACAATCAATCAAATGACATATTATTTGACTCGGTATTAAACAAAATCATTTCAAATCCACGTCTTGTCCAAAAACTATCGGAAAAAACGTTACACCATTTCGGTGAGACAAGTACGTCTCTTCAAGGACTAAGGGCTATCGCCACTTCCTGGAAGACATCAAAAACTTTATCCCCTTTAAAAGTAATAAAATAATAAAAAGCTATTTTAAGATTGTTATGAAAAGAACCGTTTCACCTTAAACGAAATGGAGTGACGACACCCTTGATCTACCAACAAGGCATACAGGCTACTTGTCGAATCAACGTCATCCAAAAGATTTTTCCTAGTCCAAATGCCATAAAAATGCCGTTGTTCAAAGCCATTGTCTTTTGAAACGGGGTATCCTGCATCAATAAATAATTGCACCATTTCCATCGACTTCATTTGAACACATTTATGAAAACTAGACTCTCTAGATACGACCCCAAACTTGCCCTCTACAACTTTACCTGCATCAATAGTTTCAGGTGTCATTTGCACCAAAAATAACTTCACAGCGTCTATGGATTCTTTTTCAACAGCTATATATAGACATGACATAATATTACAATGCTCTCTATCATCAGAGACAACCCTGGAAACTCTGTCATTGCAGACAGTCACTCCATTATCCGATAAAATATTAATAATCGAAGACAAATTTAACTCAGCCGCAACATACAAAGCGGACACATCAATGCCATACCCTTGTTTTCCAAAATCGTCCGAAACGTTATACCCATTTCTAGCCAAGGCCTCAACAGATAAATCGGCTCCTTTAACTACTGCGACAAACAAGCAAGACTCTCTTAAAACGACGGTCCCTAATTCGTCATATATCAAAAGACCCGCACCTGTACCTATCGGATAATCATTATCACTTAACGCTTGAATAACATCTGGAAAATTTGACCTAGCAGCCATAAACAAACTTGATATTCTTTTTGTTACTCGTCCCAAATTATCAAATTCTTTCTTTCCAAAATCGGATTTTATTGAATATCCATAATTTTGAAGTGTCGTAACAAGAGAGTCAGCCCCTACGCAACACACTTTAAAGAAACTCGAAATCCTCGCTTTTCTATTACCTAATTCGTCAAAAATTTCATAGCCAGAATCATTTTTAAAGTTATAGAAATTTTCCTTCAAAACTGAAACTGCTTTTTCAGACTTTACGGAACAAGCCAAATACAACAAGGACCTGTTTCTAAAACGAATATCATGAATTGCAGGTGAATACAGTCCCCAAAATCTAATCATACACTTCCAGGTCATCTCTTTCGCTATATGAACAATCGCCTCTTCTACATATTCTTTCTTAAGAAAATTAAAATAATCATAAATTTCGTCAAACTTAGACTTTTCCAAAAAATTCATAAATTTAGACCGTTCATAAATTTCCCTACAATCGGTTAAAACTGAATCAGGAATTAAATGAGCCGTTCCCGTATGAGGAATATACCTGGAATGTTTTAAGTTACTTTGAATAGATTCCTTTAAAGTTGATCTGGCATACCATGAATTCATCAACAAATAAGCCGTTTCCTGGGTCCCACTATCGTCCACATTCATCTTATATTTCTGAACACCGTCGGATAAAGAAGGTAAAGGGTGAAGAGGCGATAATGTATTTAGAGTAATACAATCATAAAAAGTAGAAGAAGGATCCAAATATGAAACTATTTTTTGTTGCACTCTAAACTATAAACATCCAACTCAAAATATTCAAGAACCGTAACAAATACCATTGCCTAAGGGGAAAGAATTATAATTTTTAGATTAACTTTCAACAGGTTCAGGAATCCGAACGTTTCTAACCTTAGGGTTAGATTCAAAAACATCGTCTATCCCGAGATTTACCCCAATCATAAGATCCGTAGCAGGAGTTCCCTTTTGCTCTTCTTGAAAAGAAAATCCAAGTTCATCAAGATTAAGGTGGGTTATTTCTAATCTATCATATGTCGGCTCAAAAATATCATTCAAATCAATATCGTCAGCAACTTTTCTGACACTCTGTTTTCTAAGTCCAATTAAAGCGTGATCCAATACAATAGCCCGTTGTCCCGAATCAGAAATATAGAAAGGATTATTTTTACTTTTCACGCATACTAACTCTTCTAGCGCATGTATTATTTTAAGATCAATGAGCTCCATCTGATTAAGACTCCATCCCGACGCAACATCATCCATTTCACCCAGTTTTAAAAACGCCTTTTCAGCAAGTTTCGCTAAGTTATCTTTAAGGCAGTACTTAGACTGATAGCTGTATCCAAGAAATAAAATTGGCGCCTCTCCATTTACTTTAGAAACGATATCCATAGAAATTGTGTGTCTAAACAAGTTATTACACACCTGCACCTTCAACTTAAATTTAGGGTCAGACAAACAAATACACTCTGTATAGAATCGTTTCAATTCGCTATATGCACCCGCTTTTTGGCGGCTATTTTCCGCCTTACACCCACCTACTAAACCTATAACAAAAGCGGGGTTCGCTAATGCAGCGGTCGTGGCACATACTACTCCACTTCCCATACCAATAACCTTAGATTTCAAACTATGCGAGTCAATTTTTTCTGAAACATTAAGCATCAATTTCTTAACAAGATCTTCTCCTATCGAATCCAATACATGTTTCAATAGAGTTCTCATCTCGTCCCCGTTTATTCTAGTTCGGAATAAATCTCTATTTAAAAGACCTTCTTTCAATTTAGAATTTAGAAATGCCGGAAAAGAATGGGCATCAAACAAAATAGGACAAGATTTACCTTTGATATGCATGATAACTAGCTCGCCAGAACGCTCCATGTATTTTAGATTAAGCAAATCATTCGTAGTAAATTGATTAAGAGTGACATGTTTATCAATTTTTGTAGATATTATCTCTTTAGCCGCTAAATACATTCGACTCTTGGCACTAGTCTTAGGTCCCGTTGATTTAACACATGATGGATGTACAACCTGGTAATCCCTACCCTTTCCATCAACAGGTAACATAGGAACAGGACTTATTTTTGAATTAAACATAATACCTTCTTTATATTTTATAAATAATTACTAACGACCCAAATTGAATCTCTATAAAGAATTAACGAAAAATTTAAAAAAAAATTTCAAATTAAAATACTCACCACTAAAACAAGACCTGCTGAACACCATTACTAAAGGTGATACTAGAGTCTGTAACTTCAGAATCTCCAAACGAACTCACACCAATCCCAAGCAGCCTAACCGACCGAGCCCCGACTTCCGTTTTCAATAGAAGTTGATACGACACCTCAAACAATTCATCCACATCATTCGTTTTTCGTTCGATGCTAATACACCTCGTAATTTGTTCAAAATCAGAATACTTAATTTTTAATGTGATTGTTTTGCCTTTTAAATCTTTTTTAACTAACTGCTCAGAAACCCGAACACTTATCTTTCGAATTTCTTCCTGAATCTTATCCAAGTCATTAAGATCTTCGGAAAATGTTCGTTCTGCACTCAATGACTTCCTTATCCGTTCGGTTCTAACGGGACGCTCGTCTATTCCTCGGCTTCTATCATAAAGCCATCCTGCCATACGTTTCCCAAGTTTTCGTTCCAGTTCAGAAATATGAATAGGCCAAATTTCCTTGCACAATTTAAATCCAAGACTGTTTAATTTTTTCTCGGTAACAGAACCTACTCCCGGAATTTTTCTCAACGATAAATGTTCCATAAAAACCTTAGCTTTATGAGGAGGAACAACCGTAATTCCATTTGGTTTGTTCATATCAGACGCAATTTTTGCGATGAGCTTATTTGGACCAACGCCTGCAGAACAGGTTAATTCCGTATCCGAAAAAACTTCAGAACGTATCCGCTTCGCAATTTCTGTTCCATATAACTGGTGTTCGGTAACATCTAAAAATGCTTCGTCTAAAGAAAGAGGCTCGATAACATCTGTATACCGTTTAAATACATCTCTAATCTGACTAGACACCGCTCTGTATTTTTCTGAATTAGGCTTAATAAATATAGCACTTGGACATCGTTTATAGGCTTGAGATGACGACATAGCCGAATGTATCCCGAATTTTCGTGCTTCGTAAGAACATGTAGCAACAACCCCTCTACTTCCGGGCTGGCCGCCTACAATCACGGGCTTTCCTTTTAAGGACGGATTATCGCGAACCTCTACGGCTGCATAAAAACAGTCCATATCAATATGAACGATTTTTCGTTGAAGTAATGTTGGATGAATACTCATTTTTTCCATTATAAGGTTATTTTCTCTTAATTTTGGATATTATAGTACCCACTTATCAACATCCGCACGGGGCAATTTAAAATCCAAATTAAACAATCAAGAACCAGACGCTAGACTTGCCCCTCCGGTCTTAGGAATCGTACGAGATCTAGTTGATCGCGTTACCATATTTTCAATTTCTAAAACCTGCTCGTATAAAATTCGAAATAAATTTCGTCTATTTCCAGATTTCAAAAGATGATTGTATTCATGCCTATCTACAACGCCTTTGCCTCCTCGAATTGCCACAATTAAATTACGGGCAGAAATTGCATCTTTTGGATCCATTGCTTTGTAAAAAAGATGATGAAGTTCTACCTTAGCAACCTTTCCTGGCCGTAGTTTCTTCATTAATTGCAACAAGGCAAAGCGATTCGCTCCCAACTCTTCTACTGTGTATTTCATTTCTTTTTGAATTTTTCTTAATAATTCCGGAAACGATTCATTCCAAACGGTTCGCATTCTTCGGTAAGCCTTCAATCCTCTAGGTTTAGAAGTCCCCGTTTTTGACTCCATTTTAGATTGAATAGTATGGCCATATTTATCAAATAAATCGCCATGTGCCTTACTTCTAACCATTCGATTTCTTGCATCGTATAAAGACCTCCTCAATATAGGATTATGCCGAAAGTTATTACCTCTTTCCAAAATTGCTATATGACGAATCAAACGTTTTGCTTCCGGCGATAAAGATCCTCTTCCTTTTAAATAGCCTGGACTACGTTTAGCGGCTTCATCTTCCAAAGTATTTAAATCTCGCTGAACCAATCGTATAGCCGAGTCATAAATGGCTTTATGAGATGCCGACAACGGTAAAAAAGCATCGATTGTTGCTCTAATATGGCCCAGGTATGCCTCTCGAACAGTATCATTTGTTCGATCGAGTACTGTAAAGGTTTGCACACTAGATCTGTCTTCTGGAATTGCAGCACCTAAAATTCCGCGTGCAGCTACTACTGCTCCAGCCCCCGCGCCCAAACCTGCTCCAGCTACTGGCCTAGCCATTGTGCCATTCTGAACGCTAGTTCCTAAATCAGAAACATCCTGTTTTTTTGTCGCAGGTGGTCTAAAAAGTGCCGTAACAGTTGCCGCCATCTTAGCATTTTCATGACCATCACAAGCGACATACCCTTGAGGTAATTCGGAGTCTAAACCATCTCCATCAGAAAAGTCCATGAGACTATCGCTACCCAATGAATCACCCACATCATCCGCAATTGCTGTTGCAACCGCCTCCAAACCTTCAGCAATTCCCAGAGTACATCTCTCGCTAAACCCTGGGGGGGTATCAGAATCATAACCTACCATATCAGCATCTCCGTCACCAAACCCACCTACCCGCATATCCACATCATCATCACTCGAACTAGCTGCGAGAAGAACTCCCTCACCCGAAACAGAACTACCACCACTTCCCCAACCTAAATCTCCTAATGCTCGAGGTGTTCTAATTCCATCGCTACCCGTGTCCACAATTGAGCTACGACTAGATACGTAATCATCATCCGGATCCATGCCACTATTTTTCTTTGCTGTATTGATAATATAGGCAAGTTTTTCCCGTGCCATTGCTAATGAGATTGGTTCATATGAAACGCCACCGTCATCTTCTCCAGAAAAGTCATTTTCTGAGTCTCTTAAAAACTCAAAAGGAGTACTATCATTAGGTATTGAGTCAATAAACGTCCTAAATACCTCATCGTCAATGTCCTTTCCGTCTACAAAAAAAGAAGCTGCTTCTATAGAAGAATCCAACTCATCGACAATCGATTTAAAAACAGGCTCATCTTTAGAAGAACCCAAAATAGCTAAATTGGCATGAACAACTGCCTTGCTTGACGATAATTCAGAAGAAGTATCTCTGCTTAAATCATCCTCTTCTGGCAATAAATTTATAGCCGGTCGCCCCGAACTATCTACATCGCCTTTAGATCCACTCTCATGAGAGCCTGTCCTGAAACGGACATCCCCTACTCCAATACCCACATGCATACCTGTTTCCATAAACACCCCTAAATTAAATTAAAATCTTAATATTCCCAAAAACAACTATTCCCAAACGAGTATCAACGAGAAACTCAACTTAAAAACAAAAAAAGTTTATTCCCAAAATCTATTGGGAATAATTACTACGATTAACTATAAAAGGAATAAATAAATGAACAAAAACAAAGGCTCAGAAATAAAAAATGCCGTAGACTCTTTTTACACAGCCCTAAACGACATGCTTTCAACAGGTAATCTAACTCCAATGTTCGACATATGGTCTCACGCAGACGACACATTTTACATGGGCCCCGTAGGTGGAACACAAAAAGGGTGGAAAGAAATAAAAAAAGTATGGGAAGACCAAGCAAAAATGAACTTAGGTTTTAACGTCATTCCATCAGATATTCATACAGTTATAGGTAGCGACATTGCGTTTACCCAAAACTATGAAAACGCGGAAGGTCCAAATAAAACTCCTGAAGATCGTGTGAAAATTCGTGCCACTAATATATTTAGGAAAGAAAATGGTCAATGGAAAATGATAAGTCATCACACGGACACGTTTTGAAAGAATAACAATTCTGAAATATTCATATATAAGGGAGACTATTCTATGAGGTTACGACGAAAATCTCATCCACTACCGTTCAACGTAACTAGAGAGATTCTAGGGTAAATTTCATAAGGTCATGATTTATAAAGTTTGTAGAGGGGATATGTTAAATAATTTTATTGTAAAGTGTAGGCTCTTTGAATTTTTAAAATTCTTTCTTGATGAGTTGAATTGAGCGATATCTGTAATAACTCTATTTCTATCGGTAATTGTATGATTGATATTATCTTTTTTGAGATATGAGTTTTTATTTGTATCATGATGGAATCTTGGGTTCAATAAAGGTAAAGGAAAATGGATATATCCATGTAGACCCGGCAATCGAGAAGGTAATACGATTGATTTTCACCTAAGCCGTAAACGCCGTATTAATTCCAACAACAGTTAATTATTCCAATTCATTTGATACCCTATTGACCTCCATCGCGGCCTCAATCAATAAAGAAAAAGAAACGTGCATCGATGATAAGGTTTCCGAAAACCAAAGATTAAACCCTTTTTTATTTTTAAACGCACACTTAGCAACCTCATCCACACAACAACGCTCCACATCATTTTTCAATTTTTGAAGCAAATAATATCCTTGCGTATGCGCAGAAGCATCTCCCGATACAACCTTAAAAATTGCCTTTGTTACTTGTACGCAAAACTCCGAATATCGATTAGCATTTATAGGGTCTCCAAATTTAGCACTTTTAAACAAGTCATTGTTCCTGAGCTCTTTAGTTTTCTTAAGTTGTATTTCAAGTTTTTCTATTGAAGGTACTTCTTTAACTGTTTTTAATGTCTCTACTAATTTTTTGCATAAATCTCCTATCGCATTAAATACATGTTCACCCTGCAAACTAGGAGCCATCCCATCCATTTTTCCAGACTGCATCATTTTTACAGTATCCTTGCCATAAACACATTCCAAATCTAGATATGGATCAAAAAATGTACTTTCCTGTTTTACAAAGGGAAAAATCGCTTTATGGTTTATAAAATGATGATCGATATCACTAGCCATTAGCTCTTGTTTAACGGCTCCTTTATGTAAGGCGTAAAGCTTCCCTTCTTTGGTCAAGTAGACCCCTCCAGAACTCCCACCTCCCGTGTTATGGCCAATAATAATATGATCTTTTCCATAATATACGGGCTGCTGTAAACATACGTGAATAACTTCTCGTCTACCATTTTTATAATATTTAACGACTCTATCTTTACTAACCTTTAAGATATGAATCTCACCCTTCGACTCAACCTCCAAAACAAAATTCTTTCCTTCAGGTTTAACTTCCCTAACAATACCTACAGTAGATCGGTCACTCCACAAAAGCTCTTGATTAAATACGTCCATTTTCTTCGCTATTGCTACTTGCAACGGAACGTCTCTTTTTTCTGCATAAGATATTTTTGGAGCAGATCCATTTTTACATCCAATATGAATCAAGGTGCTAGGATTGGGATCTTGTTCATTTGCAAAGCTTACAAATGTTTTAGGAAAATCATTCTTTTTTTTCTCTAATTTTATCAATGCAAAATCAGCTTTCTTTCCAAAATCAATCCCTGTCCGTTTTGCCTCTTCAGAATCGGGACCTAAAACAACGCCATTATACGTGTGAAATTTATCATTGGTGCCAGAAAAATCCGTAAATTTTACCTTCATTTTTTCGCCACGGACTCCGTGCCTGGTTGTAAGAAATAAATCTTTTCCAATTAAAACACCAGATTCGATACCAATTCCTGACTTTGGCATTCGCTCAGGTTTTATAAGTCCAATATGATGAGCCTGCTTACGAACCATTTCCTTATATGGAAATTTTTTATTTTTCAAAACCGTTCGAACACCCCTGTTTCGAACATGAACCCTCAATATACGTGGCGTTTGCTTAAGGTGCTTATCTTTTTCCGGAGGAGATACTGAATGAATTGACTTTACTCTTATCAGAGGAGGTGGTGTCATATCCTGTGAAATAGTTAAAGGAGGTGGTGTCAGTGAACGGCCATCTACATTTACTACTTTCTGTACCGTATTTAAAAGTAACTCACGCCGTTTTAACATTACTTTTTCTAACAAATTAAAAATACCTTCTTGATCCACTACCGAATCTTCCAATGGTTTTAAACCATCTTTTCCAATTTTTTGTGAATTTAAATTTAACTTAGAAAGGTCTTCAGCAATATTAGATAATTTGTCGGATAATCCTACCGATATTATTTTTTGTAAATTCATTCTTGATATCAACCCTAGCAAACTCCCGGTTAATCAGACCATATGTATAGTAATTTCAATAAACTAGTATATATGAGTAATGGTGCAAGTACCCTCACTTTAGAAGAATATCTCCAAATTCTCATAAATAAAGGATCCACTTTTATAAAAATTGCGCTAAAAATAGATTTATAAATTAACTTTTATCTGGGGTTTTTAAGTCTGTTTTTTATATTTACGGTTTTGAACCACTACCTTTAATACTAAGTATTAACTAAATGCCCGAACAACAACCCTCTTAGGAGCCGGATACCCTTCTATCGTTTTAGATGGATCAGACGCATCCAATCCTTCAGAAATTCCAGAATATTCGCCCGCCCATTCCAACTGTTTCGACTGTTCCTCAGGAACCGTAACAAAAACCTCGCCCACTTCAATTTTTTTGTATCCCGCCAACAATAACCAAGACTTCAAGACACTCAACGAAGGAATAAAATAAACATTCGGCATCTTCGCATAAATAGCTTCTTTAGGAGACAAACATACATCCTCTTTAGAATCGATAATCAAGGTTTCTAGAACCAAACACTGGTTCTCTTTTCCAATCTTCTTGAGTATCGATAAAAGTTCAAATGGATGACGATGATGATATAAAATCCCCAAACACAACATCGTATCAAACACCTGATTCAATGGTTCCAAATCTTGAAACCCAAGGCTCAACATATGCATAGAGGATTCGTTACTAAAATGCTTCAGAACTAAAAACTGAAAATAATAAACAAGAGTGGGATCAATACCAACAACATGTTTTGGAAGATGCTCCATTACTCTAAGTAAATAATAGCCAGAATTACTGCCAACATCCAAAACAACTTTATTTTTAATATCGTCTTCTACTAAACCCAACCTGTTCCATTTTAAGTCACAATCCCATTCGGTCTTTACGGGAACGTCCAACATATCAAACGGACCTTTTCGCCAGGGACCTAATTTTTTCAATAATTGCTCTAGCACTGCCAATCGTTTTATCGATAATTTTCCGTCTCCAAAAAACGAAGGAATCGCTCCATTTTTCCAAGTTGTCGCATCAAATTTTTGAACCGCTTTAAAAATGTCTTCGAACCGAACCGCCATCGAATGATCAAATTTTGTACGCTGCGTAGATAGTGCTTGGACAAAGCTCGAAATATCGCTATGTTTTAAATAAGGTGTTAACGCTGTTAAACAAGCGAAATCATTCTGGTAAACTAAGTAGTAAGGCGGCTTTTTCATTGGTTAAGAAACTCCTCTTTTAAAGAAAATTTGCAATTTTTTTCCATTTTAATCGATAATTAAGAAGAGGTACATCTCATTTATGGCAATTTTAAATCTAGAATCACTTCAGCTTTGGTTATCAAAGCTATATAAAACAGAAGAAAAAACTCCAACGATTAACGATTGGGACGACAGTTTTTCGGACGTTACCCCTACTGACTTTTATCAGTCAAATAGCCTTGCAATAACAGAACCTTATCTTCAACAAAAACTCATGTACAGCCTCAATAGAATGGGCGCCGATTCTTTATTAGAACAAGATGTAGAAAATTGCTTTGAATGCATCCAATACGGTCCAGACACCTTAGACCCATCTCAAATCGATTCTATGACATTATTTATAGAGACCATAACAAGTAACGACTGGCCATCCAAATTAAACCTAAGCGCAGCAGATTTAAAGCAAATTGAAACATACAAAAACAATCTTCCTAAAAAATCCGAATTCGACGAATCTTTACTTACAGATATCCGAGAATATGCCATCCAAAATTCTGAACTTAGTTTGACCGAAATTGAATTCAGAAAAAAAGCATACCTTGTTGATCCTGATAATTCAGCTATTCAAACGATCATTGATTCTCTTTTTAAAAACGGAACATTATCCGAATCGGCATCCATCACAGATATCGCAAATGCAATCGGAACCTACGTCCAAACAACCTATGACTATATTCCTGACGCTAACGGAGAAGATGTTTGGAACGACGTACAAACGACAATCAACGCCGGAGAAGGTGACTGTGAAGATTTGTCGATATTAACAGCTTCCCTTTTAATGGGAGCCCTAAAACACAAAGGTTACTCAGATAGCGACGTTAGAAAGCTAGTTACTGTCTCTGCTGGAAAACTTGAAGTTGCTGGTGGAGAAGTCGGGCATACATTTGTAAAGTTTGCAGAATCACTAGGCCAACCTGCTACATTGGCA
The DNA here is from genome assembly GCA_018698675.1 of bacterium. Lineage (GTDB taxonomy): Bacteria > Margulisbacteria > Marinamargulisbacteria > JABIPA01 > JABIPA01 > JABIPA01. The sequence continues at coordinate 51,805 of JABIPA010000060.1, forward strand.
TTAGATGTCACATCAAAATCAGAAGCGGTAAGCTTTTCTTCCTTAAACTTTCAAGAAGTCTTCGAATTTAATGACCGCGTTTGGAACACGGTCGATACGATAGATCAAGATTTCCAAACTGCATACGAAATAAAAGATCTCGACCTCTTTATAGCCGAATTAGAAAGTAGTTATAACGACCTTTATTATCAAGCAAGCAAGCCTCTTATCGAGGTTTGGTATTACGACTACGATAGCTTCGTCCGTGACCAAAGTACTGCGACACGGATATATACTCAAAGCCAACTCGATGACTTAACGTCAGAAAACGGAGGTTTTCTTCCTCCAGAAATCAATGCCCGATCCTTAGAAGACTATCGGGAAAACGGTGATTTAACAGTATCTCGAAGTGTTTATACACCATATACAAAAGTAGGCAGTACTTGGGTAGAAGGCACACCCATCATGGACTATTTTTGGACGGTCGAAACCCATGAACTTCAATTTAATACCGACGATGTTGACACACCAAATTCCGTTAGTAACGGAGCCGTTGTCGACGTAAGTGCTGGGTCTTCGAGCGGGTCCGTTTCCGCGGGCGGTCAATCAGTATATGTCTCAACAACTTTAGCCGAAGCATTAACTCCCGCGGAATTTTCTGGGCTCTCTCACACAACAAATGAAATCTGGGATAACCTAATCGCATTAGGCTATATAGATGACGAAGGAAATTTAATTGCCTCTAAAATTGACGCGCCTATAGTCG
>JABIPA010000061.1 GCA_018698675.1 bacterium
AATTTGCTTGCCTAAGAGATACAAAGGAATCGTCACTACCCACTTTATCCGATGACATATAGTCGGTATTAGCATTCACTGCGACATTCACTTCTGAACTAAATAATTCCATATCTCGGCTTTTTTCTTTTTTGTCCATAGATATAGGATCCTCAATAGATAAACGAATTTCCGAAAGTCCATCAATGATTCGTTTGGATTCTGTATTCTTAGCCATATTTTTAGATTTACCCAAGACTTCTAATCTCGAAGCTGTAGAAAAGGCATCAAATACATCAGAAAGACGATCCAATCGAGCGCCAGCTTTTTTTTGGCTTAAAATTGATTTGGCCAATTCTGGGTTTCTTAGCTCTTCTAGTAGATGAGCTCTTCTTGATAAGGAAATTTCTTCCCTCTTTACGTCTGCTACATGATGTTTTGGAACATGTTTCATGTTGACTTTTGCGCCCGGTTTCTTGAGACCTTCGTTTTTTAAAGGATGCATCGCCTTAACACTTTGTTGTACCTGGTGGCCGGAATTAACGGGATTGGTACTCACACCTGTCAACTTATCTGAATGAATCGGTTTTGATACACCAGCCTTTTCACTGATATTATTAATTGTAATTTTACTTTGATCTTGAATTGATTGAGTCTGAGCGTTGATAATTCCTAATTCGTTTAATATATGGCCTAGGCCTTGTATTCCATTTATCATTTTTACCCCCCCGAAAAATAACCGTACAAGTTAATAGTTCCCCCCTGAAAAAAAAATAAACATTTCATAATCTTAATTCATGAGATAGATCATGATACACTTCATTTATGGCATTAAGAGGGATAAGAGGAGCAACGACTGTAGACGCAAATTCTGCAGATGAAATTTTAAAGGAAACTGAGTTTCTACTAAAAAATCTTATTGAAAAAAATAATGTCGATTCAACAGATATCGCTAGCATATTTTTTTCTCTGACCACTGATTTAGATGCTCAATTTCCAGCACTTGCTGCTAGAAAAATGGGCTTAGTTGACGTCCCACTTCTTTGCCTAAATGAAATCAATGTTCAAAACAGTATTAAACGTTGTATTCGAATATTAATCCACGTAAACACAGACGCTTCACAAAAAGATATTCATCATATCTATTTAAAGGAAGCTATTTCTTTAAGGCCCGATAAATCGCTTAACGCTATCAAATGACAACGGATAAACCGTCCACGTTTCCATCTATTTGTATTGTCGGATTAGGATTAATTGGTGGATCCCTTTGTAAACTTATTCGATCTATTTATCCGAATACCAAAATTTATGCTATTTGCAGAAGACAAGAAACTATCGATTATGCCGTTAAAGAATCTATTATTGATCAAGGGTTCACCGATTTAGCTGACTGTCCGTCCTCGATGAGTTTAGTCATTGTTTGTACACCGATTTCTATGTTGAGCGAAAAAATAAATGCCAGCTTCGATCACTTTTCAGAGATAACACTGGTCACTGATATTGGAAGTACAAAAAAACAAGTGATTGAACACGTTCATTCAAACTATACGGACCGATATATTCCAGGCCACCCTATGGGTGGCTCCGAATTTACAGGTGTCGAGAACTCAACCCTAGAATTAATGAAGAATGTTCCTTTTTTATTGGTTAACAAAGAAAAACAATCTAAATTGTTTTCGACTAATTTATCAAGTTTAAAAAAATGGCTCGAATCACTTTCGTTTAGAACGCATGTTATGTCTGCGGACCAACATGATTTAATAATTGGATATGTCTCTCATTTACCTTATTTACTAGCGAGTTCATTATCAGGTGAAGCGCTTTCTTTTTCTAGCCAAGATCAACAAACGATTTCAAATGTGTATGGGCCTGGGTTTAAAGATACGTCACGAGTTTCGGAATCAGATCCGTCATGGGGAATTGATGTATGCTCGACAAACAAGGATGCCTTATTACAGTTGATTCCTTCGATAATAAAAAAGTTAACGACGATGCAATCGGTTATTGAAAATGGAGATATGAAACAATTGGAAACAATACTTCATCAAAATAAAGATATTAGGCATCGACTAGTTTCTGATTCATAGACTCAATAACAGCTACCTCGATATCACTCCATAAACAACATCATAAGTTAAGCGATATTGCCCCCAGTTTTTTTCGTAATAAGATTTGAGGTCTCGAAGTTGTCGTGGGGTCCATAAGCCCTTTTCCCGGTCCTTATCTCGTACACCCGTATATTTAAGCGAATCAAATAGTTCATTAATAGTAGTAAATGGTTTAACGATCGACTCATGCCAAATAACCACATCTGTAAATGTGCTTTTCAATATTGACCCGATAGACTCCTTATCTAAAAAGGTTGCTGTTGGTAAAGAATCTGTTCTACCAATCGATTCGAGACCTTGAGATAACTCAGTTAATGTTTTAGATGTGAATAAAGAAAATGAAACCATTTGGTCGGAGTTTATAGCTCTACTTTGTTTGATTTTTTGAAAAAATGATTGAAGGTCAGAGACCCATTGTAAAGAAGCATTAGAATATATCAGATCAAACTCAGAAAAATATGCAGCATCTAAGTCTTGGATAGTATTTAGCTGAAAATTTAATTGCGGGGTACTTTTTCCTTTAGGATTTTTTTGAAGAGTGTTAATAGTCGAATAATTTCGAGTAGCTCTTTCTATCATGTTTGTTGAGCTATCTATACCTAATGTTGATGCGCTTTTTAAGGTTTTATGGAGATGATTTGTCCCACATCCATCGCCACACCCCAAATCGATGATGCTAGATACCGCCTTGTTTCCGATTGTTTCTTTTAGCTTTTGTATGAGATGAGAACCCGTTAATACCTGAACATCTGACCACTCTTTATATGTTTTTGCATATGAATTAAATTCTGCTTTCACCATAGATATGTATCTTAAGGGAAAAGATTCATTTAAAAAAGAAGGAAGGATTCTCTGCTTTATAAAGAATGGGGTATTGGTCAAAATGAGATCTAATGCTAGAATTTAGTTTCCTTTTTATAAGGGCGGTTAGCTCAGTTGGGAGAGCACATGGTTTACACCCATGGGGTCGGGAGTTCGAACCTCTCACCGCCCACCATTTAAATTCCACAATATTGAATAAATTCCTACAGTCGAATACGCTCCCGCTTTATGTATACTCCTTTCGGGATTTATCCAATCTTGAGGAATTTAACGAAAACGTTTTGCGCTTTGTTGAATTAATAGAGGACAAGCATTGCTTCGCTGCTTGGATGTGTGAGTGGGTTTTTGAGGGTTATTCAATTATTAGGAATTTAATATACTCCAATGTTGAATTAATAGGGAACAAGCATTGCTTCACTGTTTGGATGTGTGAATGGGTTTTGAGGGTTATTCAATTATTAGGAATTTAATAGACTCCAATATGACAATCTTATTTCCGGTCCCCTCACAGTTAAATTGCCGCATTTAACCTAGATACAGCCTTTTCTTTGCATATTTCATGGTCAGGTCAGATCTAAGAATTTCTACGAGTTAAAATAATTAAAGAAAAAATAATTAGGTTGGAAAGAAATTAAATCCGTTTAGTCTCTATTTTCTAGTTCTACTGAAAAACTTTGTAATTGCTCAACAATATTTTTTAATACGCCTTTGTTTTTAGGTGATTCAAAATTTTCTAAATCGGCTTCAGCAATATTTAATGAGGCGCCAGAAAAATCTAGTGCTCCCGCTGGAGATACCTTACTAGAAGATTTTATACTCTTAGTTGCAAGCTTATTAACTCTTTTTCGAGACTTTGGAAATTGGTTCATAATGATTTTGTGAGGATTATCATACGAGGCAACTTAAAAAAAAGCCACGATTTATTTTATTGATGTGTGTAGAATACGGCACGATTCCGTGTATACTCCTTTTTATGTTTTCAAAAAACCTGATTATTCTTGCAAGTTGCCAAGCACTAATTCTATGTTCAATGTCCATGTCAGGACTTATCGCTAGCTTAGTTGGTTTCGACCTCGCCCCCATCGAAAGCCTCAGCACATTACCAATTTCAGCGATTATATTAGGAAATGCATTAAATGTTTTTGGAGCCGTATGGGTTTTAAAAAAACTTGGACGGAAATATGGAAGCATTATTGGCGCCTCAATGACTTTTTTAGCCGCCGTATTTTCTATTGTCTCCTTATACAACCAATCATTCACGTTCTTTTGCTTGAGCCAATTACTACTTGGACTATCACTTTCTTTTGTTCATCAATATCGGTTCGCGGCCGCTGAATGTGTTCATCCTACCCAGGTTCCAAAAGCAATTTCATTTTTATTAATTGGTAGTATTTTCGCAGCTTTCTTAGGCCCTCAAATTGGTGTTTCTATGAAAAATTTATTGCCGTTTGCTCCCTATGCTGGGGGATACCTAATTACGGGAGCCCTATCATTCACAGCGGGTTGTATTTTACTTTTTTTCAAACCGGTTGAGTTCAAAAATTCAGATATCTCTGGAAACGTAAGGTCTCTTTCTAAAATCCTTAAACAAAAAACGACTCGTATAGCAATTATAGGAGGAACAATCGGATATTCCGTAATGACCTTTATAATGACAGCGACACCCATTAGTATGCATAAATTTTCGGGGTATCCATTATCCTCAACAAAACTAGTCATTCAATGCCACATCATCGCAATGTTTCTGCCATCTCTCGTTACAGGCTCCCTTATTCAACGATTAGGTCCCATGGTAATTTTTTGGGTAGGAATTGCTTGTTATATTGGATGTGCACTAGTAGGTCTTTTTCCCACGTCTTTTCATGTATACCTAATCGAACTCATTTTATTAGGCCTAGCATGGAACTTCGTTTTTATTTCGGCAACAAGTCTTTTAACCTCTAGCTATGCGGTATCTGAACGATTCAAAATTCAGGCATTAAACGACATGATAATTTTTTCTGGCCAGTTTATCGCAGCCTTTTTAGCAGGGTTTCTAATCAATAGACTAAGCTGGGCCCAACTCAATATAGGCATGGGAACCTTTATCTTATCGACCTCTATTCTATTGATTACTCTATCCTATAAAAAAAGAGATCTACACAAAACTTAGTCTCAAAGTTCCCTACCTGGCTAAATTTCAGGTATCTAATAAAACATCTTTTTATTTGCCATCAAGTTTGGTAGTATAGGATTTGCATGAAATGAACGATTTGCAAAAAGACTCTCAAAATGTTTTTGAGTTTCTTCCCAAATCATAGTTCTAAATGACAATTTTTATGGCTTCTGTCATATACTCAAGGAGAATCGAATAATGGAAAATAAAGTATATATTGGTAACCTAGCATACGGTACTACACAAGACGAACTAAGAGACGAGTTTTCTCAATGTGGTGAAGTAAGCGACGTAGCAATCATCATGGATAGAGAAACAGGACGTTCTAAAGGATTCGGATTCATTACATTCGAAACTGAAGAAGGTTTTAACGCTGCTATCGAAAAAGACAACGTTGAAGTTGGTGGACGATCTCTTAGAGTTCGTAAAGCAGAACAAAAACAAAAAAGATTTAACTAAATTTGAATTTCTACAATTTGTAGAAGATTTATAATTAAATCAACTGAAACCGGGAATTTTTTTAATTAAAGATTCCCGGTTTTTTTTTACCAGAAATCCTAGACCATTTTCTTAAATACATATACTTTTATACGATCAAAAAAACTAAGACTTAAACCTTTATCCCTATTTAATATGATTAATTTAGTGGGTAATTACAGAGACGGCTTGCTCTTTAACAGTCATGACAGACTTGCTTGTTCCCAAATAATCACCATCTATCTGAACATGAGAATCGTCATTTAGAACCGTTAACGATTTACACCGTTTATACTCGATAAAATCTGGTAGTTTGTTGATTTTCAATTTTATTCCTAATATAAAAATTATCATATCGAATAATCGTTTTGATTTAACCATACAAATATCGAAATACCCGTCATCAATTCGGGCTCCTTCGAACATTTTTAAACCTCCGCCATAAAAACTCGTGTTCCCAACAATTAAATAATAGGTTTCATGAATAGTCTCATCATCATCTGTTTGAAAAAATACACGTTTAAACGTGTATTTTGGTAAAGTTTTAAGAGCTAAGAAAATATAACTAAAGGCTCCGAATTTAGATTTTAGATCTGTTGTCATTTTTTTTGTTATATATGCATCCAGACCAACACTTGCCATCGTTAAAAAATACTCAGCATTAACAGACCCTAGGTCCATCAATACTTTTTTCCCACTATTAATTGAGTTCACAATCGACGGAATGGAATGACCTAATTGTAATTCAACGCCCAAAACGTTAGCCGTCCCCAAGGGTACTGGACATAAACTTATTTTTGAATGCGCGCCTAAGCCATTTACTATTTCGTTTAAAGTTCCGTCTCCACCAATTCCTACGATAACGCCATCTTCGACAGAAGCCGCAATTAATCGTGCATGTCCAGCATGTTTTGTCGGTTTTATCCTGACAAGGCACCCTATTTTCTCCAGTTCATAGGTAAGCTCATTTACGTAATCAAGCAAACTCGCGCTTAACTTTCGATGGCTAACTCCTAAAAACCAACTAACCAAAGGAAATCGATTCTTTCGACTCCCTGCATTTGGATTATAGATTATAGTTACTCTAGCTGATGACATCTGTTCAGCTTACCAAAATAAAGGAGTATGATATAGTCATGACTCCTCTTAAAATTGTCCTTCTCTACACATCGGGCCACATAGGTAGCGCAATCACGCTTAACCGATTGGTACATTCAAAGGAATATCAAATTATTGGAATTATCAAAACACCCTTAGTTTCTTTATCTTTTAAAGGAAAAAAGTCAATTGTTACTCAAATGAAAAAAATGGGATGGAAATTTGGATGGGCACTTATATGGCAAAAAGCGTGGCACTTTGCGATGCGCCTATTAAGCGGTTTAATCCCATTTAAACGTCATTTACTTTGGCCTAGTATAAAAATAGCGAGCGCTCTTAACATTCCCCTTATTTCTCTAAAATCTATTAATGACCCAGAGAGTACAACTTTTATTAAAGACCTTGGTCCAGACCTTTTAATAAGCGCATACTTAAACCAAATTATTAAAGAACCACTCTTATCTAGTCCAAAAATAGGAATACTTAATGTTCACCCTGGTTGGCTACCTGCTTATAGAGGGGTAATGGCCTATTTTTGGGTTCTAAAAAATGGAGAAGATGAAGCGGGAGTAACCATACATTGGATCGACAAGGGAATAGATACTGGCGATATTTTAATGCAAAAAAAGTTTAAAATTCATGATGGAATGACTCAATTTGATGTTCTTGTTAAATCAGCAATTGTAGGTGTCCACCTTTTAAGATCGATAGGAAAAAAAATAATCAATAAAGAAAAGCTTCCCCATATAAAGCCAATTGAAGCTCATTCTGACTATTATTCGTTTCCATGTGAAGCCGCCTTTAACCACTATTTCAAAAAACATAGCTTTTTTAATATTCGGTCTATTCTAAAACTATTTATGAAACAAAAACTTTAATCCTAGCCTCTAACTAGACACTATACTTTAACGGGTGCTCGAAACTTTTTACCTCTCCAAAATGTCAGCAATTCTTTTTCTTTAAACGCTTGAGACAACGTTATTAGTTTTTCGAAAGAGTTCTTCGTATTCGGAACTAACATAGGATGGGCCTCAAACAATGACTTTGCCAAATTAAAATGATTCCCCGCTGTTGCTAAATGAATACCTGTAATCCATCCATCAACAACTACCTTTGTTAAGTCGTTCGCATGAGTTTCAATATGATCGACAATATTTTGATGTCCATGAGAACAGGCAATATGAAATACATTGAACCCTTTTACGGATACTTCATCTTTCATTTCTGGTCTCAAGGAATCAATAAACACAAAAATTGGTAAACTTCCTGCTTGAGCCGCGCAAAAAAGAGAACTTGTTCCATCGTTTAATCTAGCATCGATTAACTCTGGAAATTCACCATTTAAGTAAGTCAAATTTTCGACCTTATTTCCCAAAATGGCACAATGAGTAATATTCTTCCCGTCACTCATCACATCAAACCGAATATCAGGTCTCTTTTTAACAAACTTTTCCAGGGTACTTTTCTCGCACGTTTCCGCGATAATATGCCCGATTGATAAATCTACGCCATACACTTTAGTTGATACCGACGAGTCTGTGTTTAATAAGTGAGAAACTAAGCCACTTTCTCCATATTTTAAATCGTACTCCAGCGAAGCCTGACGTCGTTTTGTTATGGTTTGAATAACTCTGGAAGGAGAAAAAGAAACTTTCTCCAAATTTTCGTCCAAATATCTCCAACAAGCATTTTTCTCTCGAAAATTATTTTCCCTAATTGCTTTTTCTAAACGTGGGATGACCGTATCTGCATTTATCGTAGTTCTCGGTAATAAACCTACGTGCATTGCGACTATTTTTCTCAATTAAATATCTCTATACATCATAGTTAAGGTTAATAAAATCCTAAAATAATTCAGTGGGTCCTTTAGGCACAATTCCATAAGGATTAATTGTTTTATGGCTCTTAAAATAATGATTTTTAATATGATCAAAGTGAATAGTTTCTTTTACCCCTGGGTAGTTATAGAGACGCTTAACGTATTCTGACAAATTTGGGTAATCCATTATTCTACGAACATTACATTTAAAGTGTGTAACATAAACTGCATCAAATCGAACCAAGGTCACAAATAGTCGCCAATCAGCTTCTGTCAGTTGATTATTTACTAGATATTGTTTATTTTCCAATCGGATATCAAGTTCATCTAAACACGAAAATAAGGCATCAATCGCTTCATCATAGGCATCCTGTGTTGTTGCAAACCCACACTTATATACACCATTGTTTATAGCGGAATAAATACTCGTATTAATCACATCAATTTCTGTTCGTATTTCCTTGGGATACATATCAATGGAGGTATCTCCCAAGTCGTTAAACTCTGAATTTAGCATACGAATGATTTCCGACGACTCATTATTTACTATCGTTTTATTTTTTTTGTCCCAAAGAACAGGCTCTGTAACACGCCCTGTATAACTTGGGTTTGCTTTCGTATATATCTGATGCATGTAATTACTTTGATATAAGTGTTCGGGGTATTTGTCGCTAAACTCCCACCCATTTTCACCCATAAAATAGTCAACGACGGATACAGAAATATGAGACTCGAGTTTCTTTATTTTTCTAAAAATTAAGGCTCGGTTCGCCCACGGACACGCGTAACTTACATATAAATGGTATCTACCACTTTCCGGGGCGAATGGAGTCGACCCATCTGTAGTAATGTGGTTCCTAAAATGACTATCTTCTCTAACAAACTTTCCTTTTGATTTCGCCATGTCGTACCATTGGTCTTTCCATTCGCCATTAACTAACAATCCCATGCTATCTTCCCTTTTTAATTAAATTTAATATTTCTTCTGCGGCTTTTTTATTTACATTTACGCTATAAACACTCTTTTTTACTTCTTCATAATCAGACTTAAGAGTAACTATTTCTCCTTCATTTTCTAAAAAGTTTACGGCCTGAGAAACTAGTCTCTCTACGTTACAATCATCTTGAATATTCTCTGGAACAATTTTTCTCTTAGCTAAAATATTTGGTAGTGAGATAAATTTTACTCTTTCAAAAAACTTTTTCCCAACCAATTTTTTAATAATCCAATACGATATCGGGTGAAATCTAAAATTCGCGATAAATGGAGTTCCTATCAACATATGTTCCAGAGTTACCGTTCCAGACGTTACTAATGAAAGCCGCGTGTGCTTCATCAAATCATATGGACTGCCTTCATAAAATTTGAGGGGGGACGATGGCGTAAACGACTCTTTTATTTTTGGAATCAATTCAACATCGGCGACTGCCAATACCATCTGTAGTTTTGGGAATCTTTCGGTCAACTCCTGCGCCGCTTGTCCAATAACCGGCCACACATGCTTTATTTCCTGAGCCCTAGACCCTGGAAAAAGAGCTAAAATATCCTTCGATGAATCTAAGTTCTCTTTCTTTAAAAACATATCTTTTATCGACTCACTTTTAGCAATATCGCACATAGGGTGACCTATAAACACAGGGTCGCCTCCTAATTTACTATAAAAAGGAACTTCTTCTTTAAAGATTGATAAAATTTTGTCCGTACACTCTGTAACTTTTTTGCCTCCTGATTCGGTGCCCCATTGCCATTCTTGAGGAGAAATAAAATATACAACTGGAATACCTAACTTTTTGGCTTCTTTGCACACCATCATATTAAATCCTTGAAAATCGATAGCTATAAAAACGTCGGGCCTCTCTTTTCTTAAAAACGCCTTCATTTTTTGCAAAGCTTTCAAAATCTTAGGTAGATATAAAAGAGGCTCTAGAACACCTATTGTTGATTGTCCCGATAAATTAGCGAGAAGTTGAACCCCAGAATTTTCCATCGCACGATGGCCCATCCCATAAAAAGATATATCTTCGTTTGATTTAGATAATTCTTGAACAAGCTGTGCTCCGTACCTATCTCCTGATATTTCACCAGCACTTATCATAATTTTAAGAGGCATCTCTTTTTTTTGGGGCATATCTTTACCTTACCATATGGTCGATTCTTTAGCACGAATATTAGAAATACCCCGTGATACTCCTTTCCATCATTTCTCAAGATTCTCGAATATGCTAAACTCACGAACATGATTCAATGGTTTCCTGGTCACATGGCCAAAACGGTAAGACAACTTAAAGATAAATCGAAATCTATAGACGGACTTGTAGACATCCGAGATGCGAGAATTCCTCTTTCAAGTAAAACGCCTATTTTGGATCAAGTATTTGAAAACAAACCCAAACTAATTATCCTAAATAAAGCCGACTTAGCTGACCCACTTATTACCAAACAGTGGATAAAACATCTAGAATCACCAATACAACGCGTCATTCCGTTCTCCTCTCAGGTAAAATTAGATAAACAACTATTTTTAAACGAAGCAAAAAAACTAAGAGCTAAAGTTCATAAAAAGTTTTCAAAAGCGGCATTCACACCACCTTTATATTTAGCTGTATTTGGTATCCCTAATGTTGGAAAATCAACGTTTATCAATACAATGATGGGAAAGCGTCACGCAAAAATTGGAGATAGACCCGGCGTTACGAAGTCTGTTGTTTGGAACAAAGTAAATGATTTTATGCATTTCTTAGATACTCCGGGGTTAACATGGCAGAAATTTGAAACACCTGAAATTGCGCTAAAGCTAGCCCTAGTATTTGCCTTAAAAAAAGAACGTTTTGACCTCAAAACAATCTCAGACAATGGTCTAGATTACATGTTGTCCCATTATATTCAGGCTCTATCTAAACGATATCCCGAAGCCGCAAAAAACGCCGACATCGACTCACTTATTAATGACAGAAATAATTTTCATAAATTTTTTGAAGAATTAGCTAGGCAAAGACAGTACTTGGCATCAGGAAATGAACTCGATATTGAACGAGCTCATGAAACATTTTTGAGAGACCTTCGAACAGGCTTATTAGGACGTCTTACATTAGAACATCCACCTATTTCTTAAATACCTAGATAACCCTACCTTTAAAAAGGTACCAGCTACGTATTATCCCAAAAATCCGGTTTTCGGATTTTTTAGTTAACACTGAACTCTAGAGATTTCTCTTTTACAACAATATAACGATGTTCGTACTTAAAAATGTCGATCTCTAATAATTGAGGATCTTCCTTAAAATTAGAATGATATACAGCCTCAATTTCAGCAATTTTTTCTTGAATTTCTTTCAATTTAGTTTTAGATTCGTTTTCGTGATAAAAGAGCAATGTTCTATTATCGGTAATATCAGATGTTTCAATTTCTATGTAAGGTTCCATATTATAAATTGGATTAGACTCAACTTTTTCCACTCTAATTTCTTTGCTCCAGTCCCCGTTATCCGGAAACATAGGCTTATCATATGATAATGTGAAAAAATTATCATCCCTATAAAACCCGCAGTCTTTTACGACTTGATTAAATCCAGAAACAAGAATCATATAGCTTAACAATTCCATATCAAAACTATCTAAGCCTTGTCTCATACCATCTCGTTTTAGGACACCAACCATATCACACATTTCTGCCTTAATATTTTTTTTGACACCAAAATTCTCCGTTTCATGCAACTTATTTTCAAGTATATTAAATCTTCGAATTGCCCCATTTCTTATTTGTCCTGTGACTATGACACTTGTTTGATTGGGAAAAAAAGCAGGTCCACGTTCTCGAAAGTTACATGGTTTAACTAAATCTTCGATTCGATACCCACCATTTGGCATAGGGGTAAAACCCGAAAACAAACTATGTCCTTTTTCCGACCTCAGATTATTCTGAACTATTTTTTCAAATCTTCCTAATAAGCTGGTGCTAGAACTTGGCATTGAAAACATGGTGAATCTCCCTTTAAATAGTAGTAACTATCTAATTATCGCTATTTTTATCTAAAAATTTCATTATATTTAAAAAAACCCATCTAGTTATTCATGAAAACAAAAAAAATACCTAAAATGCTTATCCGTTTTCAATTTGGTTTTCGCGTAGCGTGAAGCATATGAACATATGTAAACGATATACAAAAAAAATCTAAAATGCTTATCCGTTTTCAATTTGATTTTCGGGTGGCATGAAGCGTATGAACATATGTAAACGATATACAAAAAAAATCTAAAATGCTTATCCGTTTTCAGTTTGGTTTTCGAGTGGCGTGCAGCATATTAATATATGTAAACGACACGCGAAGACAAAAATGGAAAGGGATAAGCGTTTTAGAAGAGGAAAGAGCCTTTTTCGTAGATTAACTCTCCGTCGGCAAAAATCTGACCAGATTCCTTCATGTCTGTAATCATATCCCAGTGAACACTACTCGTGTTTTTACCACCAGTTTCAGGATACGAAGCACCTACAGCCATATGAATACTTCCGCCCATTTTTTCATCGAACAAAATATTCTTGGTCATTTTTTGAATACCATCATTCAAGCCAATAGCAGCCTCTCCAAACACGTTAGCACCTGGAATTGTAAAAATATAATCTAGATAATCTTGCCCTGAATCAGCTGTCCAAGAAACTACTTTTCCTTTTTCAACGACTAATCGAACGCCCGTAATTTCGCGTCCACCATGGATACTTGGAAAAGAAAATGAAATAACCCCTTCAACCGAATCTTCAACTGGAGATGTAAATACTTCTCCAGATGGCATGTTTCGTTTACCGTCAGAGTTTATCCATGTTCGGCCCTTAGTCGAAAATGATATATCCGTTCCTTTAGTAACGTATCGAATTAATGATTTTGTATTAAGAACATCCACAATTCTTTGCTGAAACGTGCTCACACTTCCCCATGCCGCTGCAGGATCATCATGGTCCAAAAGACACGCCCCATAAACAAAGTCTTGATAATCAGTTAAGCTCATTCCGGCTTCCTGAGCCATGGATTGAGTTGGATAGACACAAAGAACCCATTCCAATTCCTTATTCGCAGACCTATCCATGATAATCTTTTTTGTAGGCGCCATATTCTTTTGCGCTTTCATCCGAACATCTAGTGGAACAGCAGATGTACTCTTTAAATTAAAAGGTGCTTGTATAGAAATTAATTTGTCGTAGTTTTTTGCGGCCAATTGATAAAAATCAGAGACATGCTCTAATTGAGCATCTTCAGCATGAGCGTAAAAAATAGTTTCTTGATCTTCAAAGGATAATTGAAATTCAACAAAAGCGCCTCGTTTAAGCAACGAGGCATACAATGCTTTAACAAAAGGTTCCGCAAGAGTCGACGTCCTAACGAGAACCTTTTGCCCAGGTTTTACGTTAAGACAATACGACGTTAATAAATCTGCGTACTTTTTTACCACTCAAGGCTTCCCGTTTGGTACTCCTTAACAGTTCCTTCAAAGAAGTTTACCTCTATCATCGATCCTTGTGTGTATTCATCAATCCAAGGAAAAGGGTTTTTAGAATTCCATACTTTTGGAAGACCTATAGCAACCAATCTCATATCTCCAATAAATTGTAGATATTCTTTCAACGAATGTGGCGTTAATCCAAGAATTCCTTCTCCCATGCAAGAAGCTCCCCAACTGTATTCTAACTCTACTCCGTCTTTAACGTTCTGAACGATTTGAGCTTGAAATTCTGGAGTCCATAATTCTGGTTGCTCTTCTTTTATCGCGTTTGTAATTTTAATAAATAACTGCAAATGAACGTCTTCATCTCGATTAATAAACTGAATCATTTCAGCACTACCAGGCATTTTATTGTTTCGCTTCAATACATAAAATGTCAAAAATGCACTATAGAAATAAATTCCTTCTAATATAATATTTCCAACACATGCCTCTAAAAACATTTGATCATTTTTAAATGTTCCCGTTTGAAATGTAGGAGAAGAAATTTTACTTACCGCTGCAAGTACTTGTTTATTCTTTTCGAATAACGATTGGTCTTTTCTGTATAATCCGTAAACATCTTCTGGATCCAATGCCAACGCTTCGATCATTGTTGCGTAACTCTGAACATGTAACGCTTCTTCATATGTTTGTCTTACAATTCCTAAAACGACTTCAGGACTCGTAATATGTCGAATAATATTACATGCTAAATTGTTTGTTTGAAGGCCATCTAAATTAGATACAAATGCTAAACTTTTTTTATAAACATTTCTCTCTTGATCTGTTAATCCTTTCGGGTCATTCCATTGCTCAACATCTTTTTGCATAGGAACTTCTTGGGGCACCCAATTATTCTTGATCATATTTTCAAAAATTTCATATGCCCATGGATGTTTTAGAGGCGATACTTGCATCAATCCATCATCAACGCCATTAATAACACGACGTTTGTTAATAAGCTCAATATTACTTATCGTTGATTCTCCAAATTCGTTTTGAAATAATTCTTTTTTAGATCCAGATTCCGACATAGTTTCCTCCTAGGAATTAGAGCCCTAACCATCTTGATAGTTGAGGCTCTAGGTTTAGACTTTTTGTTAAATTTTAAGTTACCGTTAGCTTTTCAAACAGCAACTTAAATCATACCAAATTAACCTAAATTAAAATAGGAAATAATGAGAGGATTCTCGTCGTTTTTTTAAGATTCAATCTCTGCGATAGCAGCGTCATACATAGTACAAAATTTGCGACCCACTTTTGTATAATCCAAAACTCCATCCGTGTTTAAAACATCAGATAATCCTGATTGTATTGTCGCAACATACATCAAGTCTAATCCAGATAAACACGGTAACCAAGTATCTATATTTTCAGCAATTATTTTGTTCAACCCTTGAATTTCACTACCCATCTCGGATTCGGCAGAATACCCTTGGCAACTTGCCTCGAAAGCTTCTGAGGCCTCATTCCCATCCACTTTCATAGCAAACGTTTTTGCATCATTTAATAACCTTGCCTCAAGTAAACGCTTTAACGAAACGGTTTCGTTGGTTAGTAATTCCAGGGAAAAACAGTCCACTTCTTCGATCAGATCCTTCATATCCTGAGACATTTTCTTATTTAATCTAACATTAAGATATGATTCATCATATTTGTCTAAACTATCATTACGTGTCTCATCAATTTGATTTTTTTGAAGTTCCATTGAAATAATGCGTTTAACTTTTGTACCTAAAGCTACAAATCGAGCTTGCTCCCCATCTTTGTATGACGCCCATGCAAACCCCTGTTCAGCATACATTCGCAAACTTTGTCCCATCCATATTAAGGAAGCCACTCGTTCATCAATAAATTTACGGTTTATATTATCCGACCACGAGCTGTCGTCGTCTGTGAATGCTAACTGGTCACTGCCTTCGGTTAAAATTGTTCTAATACTCGAAAAGTTACGTAATAAAAAGCTTGGTTCTTTTTCGCCAATTACCGTTTCGGAAACAAATTTATTTAAAGAATCTAAAGTAGGTAACAACTTGTCGTGATCAGATCTTATTTTGTCAGAATATGCCCCTACTATCTTTTTACTTACTGAACGAGCAACATCATTCCTCGATAAAATTAACCAAGATTTTTCGATGCTCGGCGAATAGTACGTCGGCGTTGCGGTTAACCGGTTTAATAAAGAGTCTGAGTTAGGAATAGCGTCACTAATTATTTTCTTTAATTTGTTTATTAAAAGGCACGATGCCTTATGTCCTACTTTAAAATTCAAAGGAAAATATGTTCCGGGCACAAGGACTCTATATGCGAACAATGTAACACCCTCTTTTAAAAGGTCAGCGTCTCTATCTCCAATTTCATTTTCTTTTAAAATCGACTTCATCTCGATTGAATCAAACAACTTATCCGTAAATGTACGGTTTAAAAATTTCACGCTTTCTTCTTCGTTTCTAAATGGAGCAATCCCCTGAATAACATCATGACAAGTCGCTACTAACTCAGTAAATAATTTTGTAATAACTTGCTTTCTTCGCTCCGATCCTACCGCTGTAATATTAAACGTAGATTGAATGTCGGAGGACATTTCTATGGAATGTGGAGCGCGATGGTAGGATAAATTTTGAAGGGTTTCTTCAATAACTTTAATTGCCAATACCGATGTATCCACGTAATGCGTTTTTAATAAATCTACAAACGTAGAATCAAGTAAAAAATCCGCCATTTTATCCATAGCTTGCTCGATTCGATTTCGATTTTTTATATCAAATAAAACCATATCAAATAAAACCATATCAAATACGTGTTGAAACACGTCTGGAGCCATATCCATAGATTCAATATCTGCTATTGATTGAGCAGGTAAACAAGATAATAACTGATCGGTTTGAACCAAACATTTTCCATCTGAATTTTTCATAGCGCTCATTAAACTCATTTTAATGCCCGCGTTATTTTTACTTTCTTCCCATCGAACTGAAATTATCATGCAACGTCCTATCTCTAATTCTTACAAACTTGATCTTTCTAACTCTACCTCTTTAAATAATTATCGAGAGAAAAAACATATAATTTCATTTAGAATCATTTTAGTATACGAAACATAGCACTATTCTACGATTTAAAGAAAAAATAGATTATTAACTTCCTAAAGATACAAAACCTTAGCTTGGATACGTACCGTGGATTTCCTTATATAAACGATGAGACATCGCTCTAAGACTTTCTTCTAGGTACGACAGATAATCTAGGTACGAATCAAATTTACGCTCGTCTTCCAGACCAAAATCATGCCGGATTGACTCAATATGGTTTCTATCTTTAGCAGAAAATGGAAGCCCATCTTTTAACGTGCTTTTACTATTGATTACATAACTATAGGTTTGCAAAATTCGATTTGCTCCGCCATTTAAACCTTGTTGAATAGAAAATCGATTTGCCAAAGACATTCCGTGTTTGTAAGTCTCTCCTGTCCACTTTTCTTCTAACCTTAAGGGAACTCCTGTATATTCCTGTATTTTTAAAATCAATTTATTGAGATCTATGCTTTCGGTTAATGTTAACCGTCTCGCTGTTGCCGGAAGAATCGCAACATGCCTAAGATCCGGAACTCGCTGTGACGGTGCGATACGGTTAGCAAAAGCACGGACAACTCTCGAATGTACGGGAAAAACCAACTCTGCTAAATCTTTTTCATATTTGGGATGAATCAACGTACTAGCAATTAACTCTATGGTAAGTAAAACCAAGGTCATAAACCCGACTCTAGAGATTGCACGAGTGTCTTGATACTCTTGTACATTTTTTTGAATAACCTCTCCAATCGTGCTCATTTCTGATAACAACTTCATAACTGCATCAGGGTTCACATCAATCAATTGAATCAGTCCCTGTATATCTATTTTATCTATAAATGCACTGATTTCCTTATTTTCTTTAATTCCCTCCGTACTTTTTACTTCATTTAATGTTTCTTCTAAATCTTTAAAAACATCTCCTCTACTTCTAGAAGCATCATCCATGTTATTCAACTGCTTGATTAGCTTATCTTTTGCAGTACCAAATGAACCTTTTTCTCCATTGCTATCTCCGGTAGGGACAACAACTTTTCTATTACTTGTTTTAATATGCTTCGTGAGCTCAGCTACATTTAACTTGTTAATAATCGCCATTATGTTTTCACAATGCACAAACATATCAAATGTATTGGCTTGAGCCGTTGCTATCATCGTTGCCCCAATATACTCTCCAGACGTTAATGAATAATTTGGTCCACACCTAAAAGCCATTAAACTTTGTAATACCGCGTTCATATGTGCATAATCGGGACTCACGATACGAGGCGCATTTCCAGGCTGAATAGTCATCTTATCTGACGGGCCAGCTTCTAATATCTTTCCTTGCAACAGCGACAGTTTTTCTGCAGAGGTTCTAGGAACACTACTTCCTCGTCCGTACTCAAATAAAAATTTATAGTACTTCTTCATAAAATCTGTTGCTTCTTGGGGCGTATCGAATACATCTACTATCCAATCTAAAGATAATCGCGCTTGTTCAGGTAGTTCCGAATGCCTACTTTTCCAATTGTCGTCCGAAAACGATCCGTCCTTACAACACGTCTCTAAAACATTAATCATTAGACGAACGTAACTCTCTATTTGTTTCTTTTCGTGCTGAATAATCATCACGTTATATTCACCGACAAGAGTCGAGTGCTTTGTAGCCGTATCACTTGCAGCTTCCATATCTAAAACACCACCAACATTAACAATACCGTTGATTATTTCCCTTGCATGTTCTTTAGATTCGGCTCTAACTAGTGGGAATGCCCAGTTTAATAAACCGTCTCTCTTCTCAGAAGCATTGTCACGAACCCTTTCTCTTTCGTTTAAAGACACGATTTGTGGCAAATCTCCTGAACCTAGAAATCTAAAAATCTTCTCCGTATTTTTAGTACACTGAATCCCTTTATGATCGGCGTCTAAAATAAGGTCCACAAGGCCACAATCTATAGCGATTTTGTGTGCTCGCAAGGTATCCCTATCTACATCTACCAAATACTGGCCAGTTTCGTATGCCAATAAAATCCTGTCTCTATCAGACTCACCTATTCGTGCTTGAGACCCTAACGACGATCTTATCAAATCAGTCGCAAATTCTATGCTCTCACTAAACATTGGGTCTGTATTTTTACTAAGAGCGTCACTAACTTCCGTCTTCCATTCCGAAAATTCTTTAACGGTATTATGTAATTTATTAAACGAGGTATTCTTTGCATTTAAGTCCAGGTGAACATTCTGAAGCAAACACTCTGTGTCATAATCTTCTTCATAACTTAACAAAACGTTTTCTTTATCCGCTATCGAGGCCACTGCATCTCGCTCGATCTTTTTTAACTGCTTCATAAACTTATGACTATCTTCGTCGGACAATGATAAAAAGACGTCACTTAAAATCCCTTCTAATTTTTTACTGAATGACTCAATTTGCTGTGCCTTAGACAATAAGAAATTTGAAGCGTCTAATCCATTTCTATCCCCATCAAGACTCCAATCTTTTTCTTTTTTAGGAATAGCTCTCATGTATGTTTTAAAACAAAGGTACCGTCTTTCTAATGTTTCATTGTTTGGATTCTCCAAATGATTCAATTTCGATCGTACCAGAGACTCCATATTTATCTCATAAATAGTCGCCATCGCTTCGAAATGCTCCTCGATGGATCGATTACTAGTCACTTGTTCATGCTCGAAACGAGCTAAGTTTCCTTTTGCCCCTTTTACTTTTCCATCGTTAGGTGTGTAACTCATATCGGATGATAGTGTTTCTGCTATTGAGTCATAAAAATCAGAAGTTAATGGCCCTGCCACAGTACGTCTCATTGCTTTTACGGAGTCTTTCCCGATACCTAAACAAGGATGCCCTGTATATATTGATTCTGTATTTCTAACATTATCAACCTCTTCACGAAGCTCACTTATAGGTTTGTGTGACGTCATAGAGACTAATGCATCGATTACTTTATAAGGGTTATCATGAGGACTTAACAACACGGCTCCATATACATTCCCGGATTCTTTTGTTCGACTCAAATCTACAGTTGCCTTAGCTATACGATCTGCCCTCATTTCAAAATAACTTCTAGCGAGTTGCATTCCATTAATCAATTCTGTTAAAAGCTTATCCAATCGTCTAGATAATCGGTCCGTCATTCGTCCATGCGTATGTAATGTCATAGACGCATTTGCCATAGCTGTCTCATTCGATAGATTCAGGTTGAACTCACGTCCCCCCAACCTAAATAAAACACGTAACTCCAACAAATCATCAGAAGAAATTCTCTCTAAAAACGTGTCCGTTAGCCGACGTTCAAGAGGACGTAACAATTCCTCGCAACGTTCACGTTTTCTCACTTTGTATTTACTAAATTCAGGATCTTTCCCCATATCACTTCTATGGGAATCAGGCGTTCTTAGAACCACTGCTAATTCTTTAGATTCCAAAACAACGTTTCCACTGCTATTTACCTGAGAATGAAAATGTCTAGATATTGAACCCTGGGTAGCTCCCCACGATTTAGATTTTAATGCGTCTAAACTAGCTACGCGATTCTGAGCATATTTAGCAGATACAAAAGAACTTTTTGAACTAGATAGCCCCTTTGCCCCCAATTCCCTGCGACCTAAATTAATTCTACTAGCTACCCGTCTTACCCCATTTAAACCAAACTCAACTGAACTTAACACTAAACTTCAACTCCCATTTATAGATAAATACAACATACAAAATAAAGCATAGATATCAAAAGGACTTTTTTACCCTAAACTTTAATAGGCCATAAACACTCAATCGAATCATACAAAAATAAACAGATTAAAAAATGTACGCCCCAAATTTATTTGATTTTTTCATGATAAGATAACTGGCATGCAAGTTAGAGATGTTATTTCATGCCTTCACTGCGGACTACCATGCCCCGATTTCAAAACGTCTCCCCTTACAAAAATTGTCTCTAAAAAAGGAACCCAGTTTTGTTGCCTGGGCTGTGAAACGGTCTATTCAATTTTAAAAGAGTCCAATTTAACAAACTTTTATAAAATCAAAGAAAAACTACCTCTTCAAACGGAAGAACCCGCCACTCGATCAAAAACATATCAGACTCAAACAAAGCACGACTACGATTATTTAGATAATGCCGACTACTTAAAAAAGCACTGTCCCGATTTATCAAAAAAGAGTCTTTGTTTCTATGTACCAGCCATTCACTGCGCGGCCTGTATATGGCTAATCGAAAGGCTACCTCTCTTATATACGGGAGTTGCCTCCGTTTCTATAAATTTTGGACAATCGACAGTTACTGTTTTTCTCACCGAATCTGGACTTTTTTCTGAGGCCGCATTCGCCCTTCATCAAATTGGCTACCAACCATTTCCAGATTCGATTTCAAAACAAATCCGTCATAAAAAAAATAGAACAACACTCTTGCGTATAGGTATTTCAGGAGCAGTAGCTGCTAATATTATGATTTTTTCGGTCGCTATTTACTCAGGCGTCGAAGGTTATTTCTTACATTTATTTAACGTAATTAGTGGGTTCTTATTTTTACCATCACTTCTTTATTCTGCTCGTCCATTTTTCAAATCAGCATATTTCAGTATCAAGCAACTTCAGTTCAATATCGATATCCCCGTTTCTGTTGCCATAATCCTTGGTTCTAGCATTAGCTATAGTCACCTTTTTTATCAAAGAGGAGACCTTTATTTTGATTCTCTTTCTGTTTTTATTTTTTTACTTTTATCCTCTAGGCATATATATCAACAGCAATTTTTAGCAAATGACGTCGATCAAAATCGTTTGTCCGCTTTTCTACCTAAAACGTGTCTAAAACTTAACAATCCCTTCTCCAAAATACCTTCTTCTAAAACAACAACGACTCTTTTAACCGAGTCGTTAACTACTAATGACTGTATTCTTGTATTAGAAGACACCATCATCCCTGTCGATGGGAAATGCCAAAATAAAACGTGTATCATCGATAACCAAATTTTTTCTGGGGAAAGCGACCCCATTCATTATAAACAAGGGGACTCGTTATTTGCTGGAATGAAAAACGTAGGCCCTGATTTAATATTGACCGTTTCCTCAATTGGTCATAAAACCAGACTTGGTCAACTCATTGAAAAAAGTAAATCATTACAACAGCCTAAACTAGCGACGTTATCCCATTCACTTTCAAAACTATTATTTATCGTTCTATTTTTATGTATTGGATGGACGATACTCATCGACGGGATTTTAAAAGGATCATTATCTGAAACTCTGAATATAGTTTTAGCTTTAACTATCATCGCTTGTCCTTGCGCACTTGCTCTCTCAACTCCACTTATATACACGATGAGTCTTCGATTCGCTTCTTCAAAAGGAATTTTTATAAAAACACCAGCTATATTTGAACGACTAGCGATTGCAAATCCATTTTTCTTCGATAAAACAGGAACTCTTACATTAGGTCAATTTGAGGTCAACAATGCTCATTGGCTTTGTGATAAAGACCTAATATCGAAAAAGAAATTAGTTTACTCAATTATCAAACAACTAGAATTCAATAATTCTCATCCCGTCGCAAAAGCCCTTGTCCGGTTTACTAACACTCAAATTGGAACTCAAGACTCACATGATATTATCGAAGTTAAAAATATCACCGCCTTTCATTCGGGAGTTGAAGGCATTTATGAAAATAATCGTTATGTCATAAAACCCTTTTCTTTAGACGATACTGGGCCCAGCTCTCATGCCGAGTATAGCGATATCAACACATCCAGGCACACACAAACATCATATCCCGACATAAATTCCAAGTCGATAGAAACAACGATCGGACTTTATAAAAACGATAATTGTGTTCTTTGGTTCGAATTGGGAGACACATTACACACGTCGACGTCTCCCGTTCTTCACAAGTTAAAAGACCAAGGAAAACAAATAAACCTTCTTTCCGGAGACCAAAAAAAAGCTGTCGAAAAAGTTGGTAACCACCTTCCGTTTAACTCACTATATTATGAAAAAACTCCAGAACAAAAATTAGAGGTAATATCCAAGCATCCTACCTCATGCATGATTGGGGATGGAGCAAATGACTCGGCGGCTCTTTCTAAAGCATATGTGAGCATTGCCGTTCAGGGTAGTATTGAAATGGCGCTTTCTGTTTCTGACGTTTATTTTACGGTTTCAGGCCTCAACTCATTGCCCGTTTTGCTCTCGATTGCAAAGCAAACTCAACGATTTACATACGCTACATTAATCATCTCTTTAATCTACAATTCGGTAGGCATCATCCTGGCTGTTCTTGGGTTTATTACTCCGCTAATCGCTGCTTTTTTTATGCCGCTGAGTTCGGCAACTGTTTTAATACTAGCCATCGTGCATTTAAAAACGTTACAACATAAATTCAAAAAAGAAGTCTTATAAAAGGAGCGTTTTAATGAATGTATTGTATTATCTAATTCCAATCACCCTCAGCATCGTGACTTTTTTTGTAATTGCATTCATCTGGACAGTTAAGACTGGCCAATATGATGACCTAGATACACCTTCCCAAAAGCTAATGATCGATGACGACTAAAATCAACCCTTAGGGTCGATTGACTTAGGCCTCCCACTACCTATAATAGAATCTGAAAAATTTTAGATAGGAAAAGATTATTATTATGAATAACCACCCACAAACTCACCCACCTAAAAATGATACATTTCAATACGATGATTCTATTGTTAAGAAATTTATAATAGCAACCATCGGATGGGGATTTGTCGCTCTATTAGTGGGCGTTGTACTAGCCACTCAACTTGCAAACTGGACCTTTAATTTTGATTTATCATGGATAACGTTTGGCCGATTACGACCACTTCACACAAACGCTGCCATTTTTGCATTCGCTGGTAACGCGATTTTTGCTGGAATTTATCATTCGTCTCAACGTCTCCTTAAAACACGAATGTTTTCGGACGTTTTAAGCAAAATTCATTTTTGGGGATGGCAACTTATTATTGTTAGTGCAGCCATTACGCTTCCTCTTGGAATTACAGCAGGAAAAGAATATGCCGAGTTAGAATGGCCCATTGATATATTAATTGCTCTCATTTGGGTTATATTCGCAATTAATTATTTTCTTACCCTTAAAGTACGCCGTGAACGACATATCTACGTTGCCATTTGGTTTTATATCGCGACAATTATTACGGTAGCAATTCTTCACATTGTAAATTCATTAGCAATTCCTGTCGGTTTATTTAAAAGTTATTCTCTCTTTTCAGGTGTTCAAGATGCTCTCGTTCAATGGTGGTATGGGCATAATGCCGTAGCCTTCTTTTTAACAACTCCATTTTTAGGGCTGATGTATTACTACATTCCAAAAATAATTAAACGCCCTGTTTATAGCTATAGACTCTCTATTATTCATTTTTGGGCTCTTGTATTTATTTATATCTGGGCTGGACCGCATCACCTTCTTTATTCTGTATTACCAGAATGGGCGCAAACAATGGGTGTCGTTTTTAGTGTCATGCTACTTGCTCCAAGTTGGGGTGGAATGATTAATGGATTACTTACCTTACGTGGTTCCTGGGATAGAGTTCGAAAAGAACCGATTCTAAAATTTTTAGTAGCCTCTTTAACTCTCTATGGAATGGCTACATTTGAAGGTCCATTACTCGCTTTTAAAAGCGTAAATGCTCTCGCTCATTTTACTGACTGGATTATTGGGCACGTACATTCTGGTGTTTTAGGCTGGAATGGATTTATGATTTTTGCCCTTCTCTATTACTGTGTTCCAAAACTTTGGAAAACTAAACTTTATAGCGATAAATTAGCAACTACTCACTTTTGGGTTGCAACTGTAGGAATTATTCTATACATCATGTCTATGTGGGCATCCGGCATCACCCAAGGTCTTATGTGGCTTGGCCTAGAAGATGGACGACTTATTTATCCTGATTTTGTAGAAACGGTTACTAAAATAATTCCATTATATTATGTACGACTTGTAGGTGGTCTTTTATATCTTAGTGGTTACTTATTAATGATCTATAACTTAGTGAAAACCATTGCATCTGCGCCTAAAAACCAAACATCTCCATCGTATTCAGCACCGGCTCTACAAAAAGTGGAACATGATAATAATACTAGCGAATCTTCTCATCGATGGTTAGAACGAGAACCAGATATCCTAACAATATTAGTAATTGTGGCCGTTGCTGTTGGATCTATTATTGAAATAATTCCCTCTTTAACATCACATAAGTATGTTGCTCTAGAAACAAATAAAAAACCGTATTCCGCATTGGAACTTGCTGGTCGTGATATTTATATCCGTGAAGGATGTTACACCTGCCATTCTCAAATGGTCCGCCCTATTAAGGCAGAAGTATTAAGATATGGCGCAAAATCTGAATTAGACGACTCTATTTATGATCATCCGTTTCAATGGGGTTCTCGACGAATTGGACCTGATCTCGCGCGTGTTGGAGGCAAATATCCTGACATCTGGCATTATCGCCATATGGACGATCCTAGATCAATGGCACCTGGTTCAATCATGCCTAATTATCCTTGGTTATTAGAAAATAACTTGGACTACGGTCTTTTAGAGAAAAAGCTTCGGGTTATGCAAACACTTGGTGTTCCTTATTCAGATGAAAATGCAGAAAATGCAATTGAAGATGCTAAGGCTCAAGCTCTTGAAATAGGAAAGAATCTTGACCCATCGATAGATGCGAAAAAAATTAGTAAAAAAGAAATCATTGCTCTTATCGCTTATTTACAATCATTAAAAGAACAGTTGCATCATGAACCACTTCATGGTGCAACTCATTAAGGACATTAATAATGAAAAATGAAATTTTAGCGTTTTTTCCTTATGTTGAACTCACTTGCTTTGGTTTACTCCTATTTGCAGGTTCATACACGGCTGTAATTTGGTCTACTTACAAAAAATCAGCCCGAAAACGATTTCAATATATCGAAGCACTTCCCTTAGACGAAGATTTTGATTAATAAGGATAAATAAAAATGAACGAAAAAAAAGATTCTACCCAAAACCATGAAGATAGTTCGTCTTCATCTTTAATTCTAG
Source organism: bacterium (assembly GCA_018698675.1). GTDB lineage: Bacteria > Margulisbacteria > Marinamargulisbacteria > JABIPA01 > JABIPA01 > JABIPA01. The sequence continues at coordinate 26,060 of JABIPA010000061.1, forward strand.
AAGATGAGAAAGATATTGTTTTAGACCACGATTACGATGGGATTAAAGAACTCGATAACCCGTTACCAAAATGGTGGGTAAACATGTTTTACCTTACCGCTGTTTTTGCCGTTATCTATACCGGTTATTATCATTTTAGAAATGGTAATTTAATCGAAGATAGATTCCAAAAATCTATGATTGTAGAAACGAAAGAAAACTCTGATTCATTGTCAGATATAGCGGCCGTCGGATTCAGCGAAGAAAACGCGTCCATCGACGAAGGGGCTTCTTTATATACATCTAGATGTGCCGCCTGCCATGGCCAAAAAGCTGAGGGTATTATTGGACCAAACCTAACAGATAACTATTGGTTAAACGGGGACGGTTCTAACGATTCAATTTACAATACAATCAAAGTAGGAATTCCAGAAAAAGGTATGATCGCATGGGAAGCATTGCTCAAACCATCTCAAATATCCTCGCTGGTTTTATATATTCAATCCATCAAAGGAACAGCTCCTGCAAATGGGAAACCTGCACAAGGAACATTGTTTGAGTAAATGATATGCCAAAAAAAAATGCATCTCAGATATTTGAACTTCCGGATGAACGACTAGCTACAACAACGGAAACTGGAGATCGTGCACGTATTTATACGGCACATGTCTCTGGTCGATTTCGAACCGCTAGAAACTATGTTTATGCACTCTTAATTATTATTTTCTTATCACTTCCCTGGATCAAAATAAGTGGGCATCAATCCATTCTTTTTAGCATTCCTGAACGTAAATTCGCATTTTTTGGGTTCACATTTTGGGCTCATGAAGCACCTATACTTTGCGCCATACTTTTAAGCTTTCTCTTATTTATTGGGCTAATCACATGTCTGTATGGACGTATATGGTGTGGATGGGCATGCCCTCAAACCGTTTTTATTGACGGGATTTATCAACGAATCGAAAACTGGATTGAAGGAAAAGGACTAGCCAGAAAACGTTTTGATGCAAAACCTTTTACTCTAAATAAAATAATGAGAAAAACAGCCAAATGGCTACTCTTTATTTTGGTATCACTGATTATTTCCCACAGCTTTCTGGCTTATTTTGTAGGAGCAGAAGCAATGATTCAGATGATTCAAGGATCTCCCTTATCTAATTGGACATCTTTTTTAACGATCTCTATATCTACCTTTATTTTGGCATTCAATTTTGGATGGTTTAAAGAACAGTTTTGTATTATCGCTTGTCCTTATGGGCGATTTCAATCGGTAATCATGGACTCGGATAGCTTAGTCGTTGGGTATGACAAACAACGTGGAGAGCCTAGAAAAAAGGATAAAACAGACACAGACCACGGTGACTGCATCAACTGTTATAGATGTGTTCAAGTATGTCCCACTGGAATTGATATTCGAAGAGGGACACAAATGGAATGCATTATGTGTACGGCATGCGTTGATGCTTGTGATACCGTAATGACAAAAATAGGAAAACCGACAGGACTTGTCAGATATACATCAGAAAATGACTTAGATAAAATCATTCCATTAAAAAAACGTTCGTGGCTTGATTCAGCTAAAATGTGGTTGCGCCCACGTGTACTTATATACGGTTTTTTGTTCACATTAGTCTTTTCTATTTTTATTTATTTAGTTTCACATCGCACCATGATTCCAGTTCACACGCTTCGACAATCAAATCCACCCTACACCGTCGATATAAATAATGTTGTTACCAATCAATTTTCTTTCACACTAAGGAATCAATATTTTCATGACGTGTCTATCAACCTGTCATTACCGAATACCACGAGCACCATTAACATGCCAAAAATAGTACAACAACATCCGCTTACCACTTTTATTGTTCCTGAAAATAACTGCATAGTTAAAGGAGGCTCCCACAAAACGATAACAGGATTTCTTCGATTTCCACCGGCCCAACTGAAACAAGGTAAAGCTGTAATTTTAGTGAATTTAGCATATTCACCAACAAACATTTCAGGCATTTCTTCTACTCAATCAAACTCAATCAAAAAAAGTGTAACGTCTTTTGAGGTAACTCTAATTGGACCATAACCTTTTCCATCTTATAACGCCAACTCAATCAGCTTTTTCTATAGCAGTCACCGTACTAGTCGCTAGCTTTCTTGGCAGCCTTCATTGTCTTGGAATGTGCGGGGGGCTCGTTCTTGCTGCCACGTCCGGTAAAAACCAGTGGGTATCCTTAACGATTTATCATATCGGACGATTATTTGGGTATTTATTACTCGCATTTTTAATGGGCTATTTAGGACAACAACTGCTCTCGTCTCACATTAATCGCCTGTCACTATATGCCTCTCTTTCAATTAGTTTCCTCTTTATATTTTTAGGACTTCAGTTACTATTAAGGCAAAATAAAAATACATCTTTTCACTTCTTATCAAAACTTAGTCACCGCTTATTAACTCCCCTTTATAAGTTAAAACTTCCTATTTTTGGTGTTAGAGAAGCAATCATAGGATTTGGATCCATTTTACTCCCCTGTGGCTGGCTTTACACAATTTTAATTGCCACTATTCCTTTAAAAAGTCCGGTATCTAGTATGGGAATATTATTTGTATTTTGGGTTGGTACACTTCCCGCGTTATATAGCGCGCCTTCTTTAATTAATAAACTTTTGCTACCAATATCGAAACGGATACCGAACCTTAGTGGACTTCTTTTGTTAGGAGCCGGACTTTTTACTTTGTACCTTAGACATGGGATAATTTTTGGACTAGATAGCTGTCATTGATTCAACTTAGGGGAGTTAGATGCAATTTGACAAATTTTTTCTGGAACAAGGGAAAATCTTGTTAGATTCCCCCTTGTTCTTTTTATCATTACTTAATATTCGTCGTTACTTCACTATTTTCACAGGCAACTTCAAATAAGGAACACCATTATCTTCCTCTTCTGGTAAATGCCCAGCATCAATATTTACCTGAAGGCTTTGTAACAATAGCTTTGGCGCAGTTAAAGTTTTATCTCGCCCATCTCTACTTTTAACAAACGCTTCTTTCGTCGTTTGAGCATTTAATTGTGGATTTAATTCTTTCTGTTTACCAATGGTAGATTCATAGGCGACATCTCTTCCTCCAGGTAAATAATCATGCCCAACAAACACTTTTACATTATCATCTAAGGTATAAAGTCGATTTTTTACAGAATCAAACATTTGTGCAGAGCTTCCTCCTGGAAAGTCACAACGACCCGTTCCATAATCATGCATGAACAAAACATCCCCGGTAAATACAGCTTCGTCATTTATCAAGAAAGAAACACATGCCGGCGTATGCCCAGGAGTAGATAATGTTTTTATATTGAGAGCCCCAGCCTTTAAAACAAAATTGTCTTCTAATAATTTATCAAACTGTACGCCATTTTCATTAAATTCTTTAAAATTAAAGACATGCTTAAACGTCGTCTGAACCTTCGTAATTTCATCGCCGATAGCAACTTTAGCATCAGGGAAAACGGCTTTAATAAACTGAGACCCCGATAAATGATCTGCGTGAGCATGTGTCTCTAAAATATAATGTAACCGAAGGCTATTCTTATTTATGAATGCTTCTAATAAATCTAATGACGTCGTAGACACCTTGGAAATAGCCGGATCATAATCCAAAACAGGATCAATTATGACAGCATCTTTTGTTTCCTCATCATAAACGATATAAGTCAGCGTAAACGTATTTTTGTCGAAAAATGATTCTATTTTCATTGTCTTTCTCCTCTTTAATAAACTTCTTTTAAAATTATAAATACACCCATTACCATAACTAGATAAGCAAATCCTTTTCTTAGCCATTCAACAGGGACTTTTTTACTGATAAATGCGCCTAAAACGACACCAAAACTCGTGCACGATATAAATGACATTAGAAATATCCAATCAAATGTAACGCCACTTGAAATATCTCCTAAAAACCCAACAAACGATTTCAATGATATGATGACCAAAGACGTTGCAATCGCTTTTCTTAATGGCAAATTGGCAAAAAACATCAAAGCGGGAACTATCATAAACCCTCCCCCGGCTCCAACAAATCCTGTCACGACACCAACTAAAAGCCCTTCGACACCAACAATTATTGGAAATGCCCATTTCGGAAAACGGCTCGGAACGTCACTGTTTACGCTGGATTTCTTTTTCAGCATAAACCCAGAAATAATTAAAACCAATACCGCAAATACAACTAAAATAAATTGGTCCTTGGTAAAAGAAATGAACCCGATACTCATCTCGGCTGGCAAGGCTGGAAGCAACCATTTTCTGGAAGAAAAAACCCCAACCATAGAGGGCACTGCGAATACGGCCGCTATTTTAAAATCAACCAACTTTTGACGTATATAAGGAATTGCACCAAATAAACTTGTTCCAGCCACAACGACCAACGAATACCCTGTTGCCGTGATAGCAGGCATTTTAAACAAGTAAACTAAAATAGGCACTGTAAGAAGAGACCCGCCTCCTCCCAATAAACCTAAAACCATGCCCATCAAAATGGCAAACCCGTACCCTAAAACCTCCATTACTTATTCCAAGGCATCATTGCCAACATCTTAGCCATATAACAATTTCCACTTACTCCAGCAAATAAAAGACCCGAACCTACTCCTGCCGATAACCACCCATACCCTGGATGAACAAAATGAGCTCCCAATTGCCCAACAATCACTAGACTTCCGGCAATTGCCATTACTTGTTGAATGATAGGCATCACCCATTTCTTTGTTCGAATTACAGGTAATTTAGCTCTATTCCATGCTTGCATCCCACCTTTTACATTTATCAATTGGTTTACCCCAAGACCCTCCAAGTCCTTAATAGCCATTTGACTCCTATTTCCACTATTACATATCACGTATACATTTTTCTTCAGCTTTAAGACATCCACTTCCGACTCTATTGTCTCCATAGGACTATTGCTAACTCCATCTATATGAACACCTTTAAACTCAGCAGGGGTTCTAACATCAATTACATTCAACTCGTCGCCTATTTTAATTAATTCTGACAATTCATTTACAGTTACTTCTCTCATTATTTATTCCTCCAATTTTAAATATGATACATTTTTAATAAAAACAAACACGCCTTGCTTTAACTACTATACCCCCTATGGTATATATAGTAAACATGTTAAAATATATTCTTAATATAAGATTATATAATTTACCAATCATTTGGGTATACTAATATTTATTAAAAAAATCACTCAAATAAAGATAGTCTTAAAAAATTATTAACAGGAGGACCTTTTGAAAAACAAACAACTTGTACATCGACTTAATCGAGCTATAGGCCAAATTGAAGGCATAAAGAAAAAAATTGAAAACGAAGATGATATGGATTGCCTAGTTGTTCTTCAACAACTCAAAGCAAGTATAAATGCTCTTAAAAAATTTGGAGAAGCATATATGGATGACCATTTAGATGTCTGCATTCAAAAAGGCACATCTATGGAAGAAGCTAAGAAAAACTTAAAAACAGTAATATCAGGTGCATTTTCCCTGTGATTTTATAATTATTCTGATAATATAATCGTAGAATGACGATTCATACTTCAACCTATAAAGGAAAACGCGTTTACGTCTTATTAAAAGATGGCACTCGTATTGTCGATAAATTCAAAGACAAAAAAAGTGGCTACGTCGTACTTGAAGAACATGGGAAAATTCAAAAATCAAAAATTAAAACGATGACGATTTATCGTAATACGCCTAGTACGTCACCTGTCATTCCTGCAAAACTTGAAAAAGATGTCCCTAAAAAATAGTATTACAAATGCAATACTATCGTCGACAATATCCAATCCGGTCAAAAATGCATTTTAATTTGTGTCATATCGTTAAAAAGGTTCTATGCTAAAACATAAAAGCAAGCCCAAGTGCGTTTAAAACAGCCAAAACTTGGGTATACTCATAGAGTATCAAACTAGTTTTAAAAGAAGGGGACCTATGAAAATACGAAATATTAATCTTGCAGAATCACGAATAAAACACCAATCACCGAATGATGCAAGAAAAGTAAAAAACACTTCTGGATTCCGTGCAAAGCCAAACAAACCCCACAAAATAGCTGACCTTATGGGGAAAAATCCTCTCTTTAAAAAAGATAGATCTAAACATGCAAGTACAGAAGGGCACCCTGCACATACTGAAGTCAACGACTCAGGCAGTGCAAACTTTTCAAACGACCCACATATAGAACATTTCATAAAGGAATCAACAAAAACTCATGTTTCATATTTAATTAGTGAACTGGAAAATACAAAAAGCCTTTCAGTTAAAGAGTCGTGCCTTAGTGAATTGAAGGGAATTTTAGAACTCATTAGAAAAGAAACGTTTCTGTCTGATGATGACTATCAATTTCTTAATACAGTGGCTGCTGATTCAGAAATAAACCACACCGTGCTTTCATGCAAAATAGAATCCCACTCCGTACATAATACGTCAGGAAATTACAAAAATGCAGATTCGTCCGATAGTATCTTTAAAAGCGTTCAATACGACAATAAAACATTAACATTTGATCAAGTCTATTGTGACAATAATGAACCAAAGAAAAATCCATTCTCTGTACGATCAAACAATCCTGAAACAGGCAAACCAGTGACACTGATGTTCGTAAATAAAAACCAATCGACACATGTACTTGGAAAAATAGATACCCAAATCAGCATCTATGAAGAAAAATGTGCTAGCGGAAGAATTAGATCAGACAAAAACGACATGACACTTCAAGTTTTAGAATCAGAAGACTACTATATCGTCGTCAAAAGCTCTAAAAGCCCATTCAGAATTTAGACCCTCACGCCAAAATACCACTCCACAAGCCACGTCATCCTGTGTAACAATATTATCTCTTGTAACCAAAGGATAGAAATACACGAATGACCAAAACGATGATAAATAAGTGGACCGACCAAAATAAACGATGGACGGCTCTAATGGTTTTAACACAAGAAGGTGACTCTTCTGCGTACAACGAACTGTTATCTAGCCTTAACCGTGTATTATCTGCTTATTTTGGTAAGCGGCTTTGGGATAAAAGTTATGAAGACGATTTGATTCAAGATACTCTTATGAGTGTTCATACCTCTCGACATACTTATGACCCTTCTCAGCCATTTACCGCTTGGTTATTTGGAATCGCTCATCACAAATTTATCGATTTTTTGAGAAAAAACAAACGCATTGTTTCCAATGAAACGTATGACGAAACTCAGTTTGAACGAATTTGTGTTAACTCCAAAAACTCGTCAATTGACTATCGGATCGATTTAGAAAAAGCATTGGAAAAACTTCCTGCTAAACAAAAAGAAGCATTAGAATCCTTTTCACTTCAAGGACACTCGTCTAAAGAGTCGTCCAAAATAATTGGGATAGGATTGTCTGCACTAAAGGTAAATGTACACAGAGGATATAAACGATTAAAAACTATCTTAGGGGATGAATATGGAAACAACTAAACTTATACATTCTTTAAGCAAAAATCTAAAACCTGTTCGTCGTCTAATGAGCCCGATTAAACGAGCGATTATCTGGTTTGTTATTTCAATTTTATGCGTGTCTATTGGTGTTTATTGGTCAGGAATTTTACAAAAATTTACCCCTGAATCTGCAAATACATTTTTTATTTTAGAAAGTATCGCTATTTTATGCTTCACATTTTCGGCTTCATGCTTAGCTTTCCTTTTAAGTGTACCTGGCCGATTCAAATCAAACATGATTTGGTATACCTTAGTACCTTTAATCAGTTGGATCATTCTACTAATAATCCAAAGTGGGGCCTTTTTTTCTATATTTTCTGTCGACTTACTTTCGTCCACACCAGGAGGGATGTGCCCTAGAGACCTTGCCACACTTTGTGTAGTTCCTGCTCTTATTATTTTTTCTATGATTCGATTGGCAAGTCCTCAGAAAAAATCGTTAATAGGGTATATAGGGTTACTTTCCAGCTTTGGTTTAGCAGCATTTGGACTTCAGTTCACTTGTGGAGCATTGTCGTCACCGCTACATGTTCTTATGTTTCATGTGTCGCCTGCTGTAGGCCTTGCTCTTTTAGGGATTTTTCTAGGAAAAATTCTTATCAAATAAACGTCCTTTTACAAATCTCCAGAGTTCATTCTACGTAATTCCGTGCTAGTTTGAGTAGGTAGTTTGGACTAACCTTTATCTGTTCATATCACGACATTCAACGACGTTTAGTTGTCTGTTATCTGAATCATACTTAGTCTTTATTGAAACGACTTCATATGACGTTGGCATAACCACCCATCCTTTTTCGGATAAAAAGATTGCAAAGGGATCTGAAGACACAGCATCCAACGTTTCTAGTTTAAAAATAACAGGAACCGTATCCTCTTCAAATTGAACACAATTTTCGGCGTCTTCCATCGATTCACTCGTGTTCATAAACCCTCGCTCAGAAAAAACAGATCCAAGCTCTAGCCGAGAAAACAGTGTTTTTGATAAATCATCTCCTCGATAAAAAAAACGAGGCTGTAGCGTTGGGCTTAACGACGGATTATCGGTCTCTCGAAAACTGTTTATGGCTTGCGAGACCATTAAAATATGCTGGAGAACATCTCTAACTTTTTCAGAAAAGGGTCTCGCAGGGTCCTGACCGTCAACTCGTTCTCGAAATTTTTCCAATTCCCCTCTCATTAAACAATTTGTAAATTGATACAACCCAGCAGAATATGATTCTGCCACAGATTTTAATACGTTAAAGCTTTCGATTCTATCGGATAGAAAAAGAGAGTTATTCTTAACTGATTGAGTATATGCTTCTATAAACTTTGTCGATACCTTTAAAGATTTAAACTCAATATCATCAATTAACTCATCAAGAGCGATAAGGTCATTGGATTCCCTTCCAACGTATAACTTCCCATCGGCCTCTTCGACTCTAAACGTTCCTCCGCTCACTATCGATTCTAAGTGCGTTCCCATATTTACTGATTCAGGAACACCATTCGACGCATCTAATCGAGAAGACGTTAAACTGGCTGAAGGAAACGAAGGAATAAACTCAATAAACTCTGTAGGTACAGATGAATATACTGGTGACGGGAGAGGATTATAAAAATCCCCCAAAAATACATCTAAAATCTCTTTTAAATCCCCAGTAACTTGATGAACTTCACTTAGACTTGCCGACGTATATTTATTGTCTGCATATAGCGCAGAACTGTTTGTAGCTACCCCCTTAGTAGATTGAAATTTAGAAGAGAAGTCTCGGGATCCAATTCCCGAGACCTCTTGTGATGACAATCGTTGTTCACCAACGCTCATAATACCCCCCTTATTTTTTAATCTAGTAGACTTAGTCCTTTTCTATGATTTCCCGGCCGTTAATAGCTTGAATATCCCGATTATTTTTATGCATTGCTCGTTGCACCATACCAATTTGGTTTTTTGATAATTCTGGAGAATCTTTCAAGACAACCCACGTTACCTCTTCTGTATAAGGAGGGGTCGTTAAAGATCCCGAATATGTGTAAAACGATTTTGATGCAGGCATTAGGTCCATCGCATTAATATTTGCTTTAAACGCTCGCTTTTCGCCTCTCTTTTTCGGTAATTTCCCAAGTGCTTCAAAACTTGCATTTGTTTTTCCTTCTTCATACAAGACGCCAACGACTGCTAACTTTCCGTCTTTGGACTTATGTACAAAATGAGCTTCGACTGGATATGATTTACCTCCAATAACGTGTTCGCTATCATGATGAAAATGAATTTGTAACAGTTCGAATTCTTTATCATTAACCATAATCATTTGTCCCTTAGTCACTCCTAATTGGACGGTATGACCAAGATTCTCAATCGTTGCTAAATTGCCTTTGTATTTAAATGTAACTGACTTCTGCATTTCTCTTTCAACACTATTTACAATGTCAATTGGAGATTGGCTCATCATATTTTCGGCCAATGCTGTCGACGTTGAATGATCAACAGCTTCTTTTTCCGATTTTTCCTGTACCTCTGTTGCGTCTGCATAAACAGAACACCCTATTAAACCAATACACACCATTTTTACTAATTTACTTTTTGACATTTTTTCCTCCACATTTTTTCATACTTCATTTATATATTTCTAACGTTCACCTATACCTCTATCGTTAGAATGTTAAACATACGTATATTCTCGTTTAGAAATCTAAAAACTCGATTGTTTTGATTATCTTTTTTTTAATTTTATTGAATCAGATATTGTTAAAAGAAAGGATATGCAAGATTAACATTCAACACCATGGACAGCTAATCCGCCCAAGCTTGTTTCTTTGTAGGTTCTGTTCATGTCTTCGCCCGTTTTTTTCATGGTTTTTATAACTCTATCCAAAGACACCTTTCTATAGCTCAGAGTTCTTTTTAAAGCCAAATGGGCGGCGTTTACAGCCTTTATTGCGCCCATCGCGTTTCGTTCGATACATGGAATTTGAACAAGCCCTTTAACAGGATCACATGTCATACCTAAATGATGTTCCATTGCAATTTCTGCCGCGCATTCTACTTGTTCTGGGTTTCCACCCAACAAAGCAGCTAATCCTGCGGCTGCCATAGAACTAGCAACACCTACTTCCCCCTGACATCCCATCTCCGCTCCCGAAATTGATGCATTTTCTTTAAATAGCATACCCACAGCCCCGGCCGTGAAAAAAAATACACTCAATTTTTCTTTTGTTAACGATTGTTCAAATTTATCAAAATAATGAAGAACGGATGGAATAACTCCAGCTGCCCCATTAGTTGGTGCTGTTACAACACGTCCTCCAGCTGCATTTTCTTCATTTACGGCTATTGCATACATCGACAACCAATCCATACCAATTGTCGATTTATTTATTTTCGTATTTGTAATTAATTCGTTATGAAGATCCTTCGCCCGGCGAAAAACATTTAGACCACCAGGTAATACACCTTCTGTCTCAATGCCTCTTTTTACACAAGACTTCATAACATTCCAAATCACATCTAATTTATCGTCAATTTGGGAGGATGTATAAGTCGACAATTCGTTTTCACGAACAATATCGCTAATAGATAATTTATGTAACTCCGATATATCTAATAAATCATTACCCGTAGAATACACATGAGGGGGGGATTTCAATTTAGGGATAGAATCGTTACTTTGGACAGTATCCTTTTTTTCGCTGTTTGAATCACGAGGAAGCATACTATCTTTTTTATCATTTAATTCAGGCGCCTTAAGAATACTCCCTCCACCAACGGAGTAATACGTCTCACTTTTAATCGTTTTTCCAGCCCCATCATACGCGGTAAAGGTTAATGAATTTGGATGGCCTTCTTTAAGAAAAGTCTTGTCCCAAATAATGTCGTTATCATAGTTAAAGGAAATAATTTGTGAGTTTCCGAGTTTCAACGTCTTTTGACTGGTAACTCGTTCTATAATTGTTTGATAAAGGTCTTCGTCTACTCGCTCTGGAGTTTCTCCCATAAGTCCCAATAAAACGGCTCGATCAGTTCCATGACCTTTCCCCGTTAAACAAAGAGACCCGTTCAGCCGAATCGAAAGTCTTTGAATATCAAGATTGTCTTCCCCATCAATAAATAACTTTGCTGCTTTCATTGGGCCCACTGTATGAGAACTCGAAGGGCCTATTCCAATTTTAAATAACTCAAAAATACTCATATGAACCCTCTACTATCTGCGGGAATCTTTTACATATATAAAACGCACTTAACCGTTAATCCTAGAAATTTCATAATAACATATTCATAAGGTATAAAATATAAAAATATTATCTACTCAATTTGTGGGTAAAACCTAGATAAATCTATTATAAAATTGGAATTTTCAAAAAGACTAGCTACACTAATGAGTACTTATGACAAATACAAATGCATCTTCTTATCAACACTTACTCCGTAACAATAAAACTTGGGTAGATAGTAAAACTAACAACGATCCAACCTATTTTAATGACCTATCCAAAGGGCAGTCTCCAGAGTTTTTATACATTGGCTGTAGTGACAGTCGACTCCCTATTAATATGATGACAAACACAGATCCAGGCCATATATTTTTGCACCGAAATATAGCAAATATGGTTCATCAAAACGATGCGAATCTTGAATCCGTTCTTGAATATGCGATACATTCGCTACATGTCAAAACGATCATTGTTGCAGGTCATCATAAATGTGGTGGAGTTGCAGCTGCCTTAGGTCCTAAAACAGAAGGCGTTATCGAAGATTGGATTAGGCCTATTCGGTCCGTTTACGCCGACAATAAAAAAGAATTGGACGAACATGCGTGTACGGCAGATCGACTATCTGAATTAAACGTAATTGCTCAAATTAAATCATTAACTCAAACGCGCCCTTTTTTAAAAGCACTTAGTACAAAGAACGCACCTAATCTTGTTGGATGGGTTTTACAATTAGAAACAGGGCTAATTAAAGACATTCCTTTGCCTTTGGATGAATGGAAAAAAGATGAGATTTTACCTCAAACTTTCGTCAATACTCCATAATTTTTAGATAGTTATCCAGAAATTTTAATCGTTTTGTCTCCAAAATATTTTGTTGAAAAACTCTATATTTGCCCCCCCTCAGGGTCGAACTAGGTATTCAACATTTATCAAATGCCCACTTTTTTTTTTGCTTAAACATTTTAATTTTAATTTTTCTATTAATTTTTAAAAACAACCTTTTCAATCCAACTTTCAAATAGAAAAGTCGAAAAGATTATATTTAATTAATCACTATCACTTATATCTAATCATTCAAAATAATTATTTGTATCCTAAGGAATTATTTATGGTGGGCGGTACAAGAATCGAACTTGTGACCTCTTGCATGTCAAGCAAGCACTCTAGCCAACTGAGCTAACCGCCCTCGTGTAACATTACCTCAATAGGCACTGTCCAAGAAGAAGGATTATTGTACCATTTAGTATTCTGTTTGGGGAGATGAGATATTTCACATTTAGACTATGTAGATGTATTTAGAATATTTTTCCAAGCGCCTATTAGAACATCTTTCTCTATTTTTTTCGAATATTGCTGACTAATATAAGCAGATGCCTTTCTTCCTTTTTCTTGGTAATACAATTCATTGTTTTTATAATCAGATAAGATTGCTTTAATCGTTTCAGCCATCCCTACCGTATCCCAAATTTCAAAAGGGTAGCTAAATTCGGGCTTCATATATTCTTTGGCTCCGTTCCCATGATACCCAACGACTAAGCAGCCACATGCCATAGCCTCTGCTGGGGGAAGAGGCAGCCCTTCTGGGAATCCAAAGCTCAAAAACAAAAGAGACTCTCTTAGCAAGAGACTAACTTCTTCTTCTGTTTTGTTCTCAATTTCAACTATCTCAATATCTTTTAAATCAAGATTAAATTTTAATAAATTTATTAGATGTTTCGCATGATCTGAGTTTTTTCTTGGCATAAAAGATATTATCGGTTTTTTTTCCTTCTTATATTTAAAACATTCCGCATTTAAAGACCATTTTACTCGATAAATTGGGAGTGAGGGAAACGCAAAAGACAGATGGCTCTGAGTATCTTCTGAAATACATAAACAAGCAATAATATTTTTATCTGCATAACTCCCTTTTAAGTTGCCTATGTTCGTTGAGTAATTACTAAATGTATAGTACGCATTTTGATTAAAAATGACTTTTTTGTGACCTGGAGCAAACTGTTCAAAATTAGGCCCATATATTTCAGGAATGACAACAATATCTTGGTCTGTCATTTGATATTCTTGCCCGCTAGGAAGTAGTATTTTTTCTGGCCATACAGGTGTTTTTCTAAAACGATTTACTCCTGAAAGTTTATAATAAGCAATAGGAGCTTGATGTTCAAACCATTGGCATATAAATCCATTTTTTGGATGTAAAACATAAACTTCAAACCCATTATTATGAAGTAATTCTACATGTTGATAAATTACCTTAATCCCACCAATAGCGCTTGTTTCACAAGGGCAATAATAAAAAATTTTCATTTCTTTTCCTTTCTACTTTTACGCAACAGATTCTTTTCTGTTAAAAAAATTTAATCCCTTATTATCAATAACAAACCAAAAATACCTGAGCGGCCTGGATCTCTATTGAAACCCATTCAACTTAGATACAGAACATTTAACAATCAAATTTTGAACTTGAAATTACAATTACTTTACCATTTCATACTCAATCTGAGGAGTGTATATACGTTGAGTTTTTCCCGACACTTGTCTATTCGATTTCTATTTAAATATATCCCTAAAACTTTACCATTTGTTAAGGAGTTGTTAATATTTTGGCTAATTCGTTCCCATCATGAAATTCTTAAAAAAAAGGAAAAATAGTTGAGTAATAATTATGTACAATATGGCTGTGGGTTTTCTGCCCCGGATAAGTGGGTAAACTTTGATGCATCTCCTACTCTTCGGTTAGAACAACTCCCTGTACTTGGGCACCTATTAACGCGACGTTCTTCTCACAAAAAATCGCGATTTCCAAAAAATGTAAAATACGGAAATATTATTAAAGGATTACCTCTAAAAAAAGAATCTGCATCCTTAGTTTATTGCTCTCATGTTTTAGAACATTTGTCTTTAAACGATTGCAGAAAATCCATTCAAAACACCTATGATTTACTTAAAAAGGGAGGGACTTTTCGCCTTGTCATGCCCGACCTAGAACGATTAATTCAAGACTATGTTAAAAGTGATTCTGATAATGCCGCTATTAATTTTATGGATGAATCTCTTTTAGGGCTAAAACAACGTAACTACACAGTCTCTCGGTTTCTTATAGATTTTTTTGGAGGTAGCAACCATTTATGGCTGTGGGATTTTAAATCATTCAAAAAAGAACTAGAATCTGTTGGTTTTTCGAATGTCCGCAGAGCTAATTTTAGGGATAACAACGACCCCATGTTAAACGATGTTGAAGAGATATCTCGATGGGACGGGCACCTTGGTATTGAGTGCGTAAAAACATAGCTATTTGAACATACGGCATTCTTTCTAAATATAACATTAATCCAAACATAGTCGAAAAGACGCTCGCAGGCTCTTTTAAATTGAACGTAGAGTGAGTTGTTAAAACGAATCTGATCTAAAATCTCTGCTTCTATATCATTTTAGAATTAAAGTAATAAACGTGGTCAATTAAATAATAATGAGAAATATCGTAAAGAGAAAGTAAGGAAAGAATAAAAGTCTTTTTGGTATTATTGGTACCCAAGCACAAAAGTGGACGGATCTCCTATCGGAAAACCGCCCACTTAAAATTTATAGTTTACTCGTTAGAATAAAACCGCTATTTGTACGTTAGATCCACCTAAATACTGTTTTACAGAAACGTCAGTTGAACCAACTGTATACGCTGTATATTTAGCAAGTGTAACTGATCCACCTAATAAAATATTTTTAGATGCTGCATATTCGAAGAAAACATATGCTTTTGCATATTTTGCGTCTTCAACATCCACGCCATCCATAGTTCCAGTTTTTGTACCTAAAGATCCACCAAGACCAAGTGTTGTGTTCGTAGTCATAGGAAAATTTCTTCTTGCGAAAATAACAGGACTCATTGTCTCGTCAGATCCACCTTCATTTATTGTTAATCCACCAAAACCAACTGTGAATTCATGGTTATCAGTGTAATATGCGAAATCAAGTCCATTTGCAATTTGAATAGCAAATCCACTTTGATGAAGTTCACTAAATTTTGCCTCGTCTACGTCTAAACCTGTGATGCCTGCTGCCATCAACGTGCTGCTACCGAACAGAATTGCGATAATTCCTAAAAGAATTTTCTTTTTCATATGTATACTCCTTGCGTATTTTTTATTTTTTGGATTCGTTAATTATTATCTATTAAATTTATACTCACCGCAAGGATTCTTCGGACTAGGTAATCCTGAGACAATTTTCACTTATTTTAATTATGCGAAAAAAAAAGGCCATGGTATTAAATTCCCATGGCCTTTTTTTTGATGTTTAGAAAGACACCTATTTTTAATGTAGGTGAGTCTCTCCTGGCTAAAAACTTGTATTCTGTTTCCTTTTTTATAATAGTCCCACCCTTCTGTTGACATTGATACTCAGTATCAGTACTATACTAAGTCCAAAAATACTGAAGGAAGGATCAACCTATACAAACGCTTAAAATAAAGTATGCGGGACATAAATTAATGAGATAAAATTTATTACTTTATCCCCCCATTGACATACATGATTGAGCATCTTAAACTCTGCTTACTGATATTGAGTATCAAAATCAAAATTAATACTCATTGTAAGTAAAAATACAAATATAATTTACTGTTACAAAGGACAAAAAAATGAAAAAATCACTATTATTTTTAACACTATTATTGAGCTCTCTATCGCTAAGCGTAACGGCTCTACACGCTGACCAACGCTTATTTGGATATAGTTACCAAGCAGATTCGATTATGCCCGAAGGAAAATGGGAAATTGAAAGCGTTATTACGAGAAAACCATTATCAAATAACGAAAGTAAATGGTACGTCAGCCAAGAACTTGAATATGGACTTACACCTAGATTAACAACTGCTCTTTATTTAAATAGTCAAATCACACCCGAATCTACTGAATTCAAAGGAATTTCATCTGAATGGAAATACATGGTTCTTAGTCCGAATGTAAACCCTATTGGAGTTATGGTTTATGGAGAGCTTAAGATGACTGCTGATTCATATGAATTAGAAGAAAAATTAATTCTTCAACACAATATCGATGATTGGGTTCTTGTTAGTAACATCGTGCTTGAACAAGAGTTTGAAGTTGAAGATAATGAAAATACTAAAAAAGGTGTTCTTGAAGTTTATGGTGCTGCAGCATACAAGTTTTCTCCTTCTTTTGCTCTGGGATTTGAAGCTAAAATGAAAAAAGTATACGCTGACTTTGGTTCTGAATCAGACGCTATGAATTTCTTCGGACCATCATTCCATTATGAAAACGAAAAGTGGACAACAGCTATTACTATATTGTCTGAAATCG
>JABIPA010000062.1 GCA_018698675.1 bacterium
CTGACACAAAGTAAAATAATTTCTGGTTCAAAGTGTCTCCATTTGAATGATAGTGGATGAGGTTTTCGTCTAAGACTCATAGAATTGTCTCCCTTATTTATGAATATCTAGGGATGTTATTTCAATGTGACAGTTTTTGCACCACTACTTTAATTTTAAGGTTATTCAAAAACTATTCCGAATATCCGTGAAAAGGTCTCCCTTTGTTCGTCCGTAAACTCAGGAGTCTCCGAAACGGCTTGGAAAATTTCTCTTTTTAATGTTTTTGGAATTTTCATAGGCGATGGCGGAATTAATTTCCTTATTTTAACGTCTAATGAATAATCTTTTTGGATTTTAAGGCTATTTTCTTGCTTTGTTACGTTCATAATAGCATTTGAGGACTGTTTTTGAGCGCCTTTTATTCTCATAACCGTTGAAGATGATGGACAAGTATTTGGGTTAGGCGCCAGCTGACTATTTTTCGGGAATTTTGCATTTTTAATTCCTCTTTTGATTTGGCCTGGTGCTATATGCGGTATTTTGTCCATGGTTTTACCTTTCTACAATTCTTGTGACTTTTTCGCTGCAATTGTAATTCTTTGAATTTCATCTTCTTGGGTTCCTGTATTTTGACCTCTTTGAAGATGATGGGATTCGATAGAAAACCCTAATTTTTTTAGTATAGAAGTAATTGCTTTTTTTGAATAGAAGGTTAGTTCTTGATTAACTTCCGTATCGCCTGATATTTGTGTCGAATATATATTTGGGTCAAAATCATATTCTTGGGATATGAGGCCTCTTTGTAGCAAGCCATTCCCAACGTCAGATAATGTCCCTATTCGAGTATTATACCTGTCTATTCCATCTTTTCCAGAGACATGTGCCCAATTTGTTTTTTCTTCTCCTTCAGGAATATTAGCTCCAGTTACATGTTCGATCGTTCTAGAGTCATTGGTATGTATTGTTAGTATTAGAACATCTCCAGTTTTTAGGCTTTTTGCTGCATTCATTATGGACTCTAGTCCTTCTTCAGGGCTTAAAACAGAAATCAGATTTAACATACATATGACTTTAGTTATTGATGGTAATGGATCGCTTATGGCTAAAGAAGACCCATATCCAAATTTTATGAAGTCTTGGGTTTCTAGGTAATTACTTACAGATACGGCACGTCCAATTGCTGGCATGTTAATGTCCGCTCCGATACCCGTAATGGATCGTGAAGAATCTTGCATATTCAAGATAATTTGATTTAAGTTATTTCCATTGTCGCATCCCCTATCTTCAATTAATAAATGGGGGGTTAGGTCCTGCTGTTCTTTTAATCATGTCTACAATTAATGGTATATCTACAGTTTATGGTTTTCCTGGGAAAAATGGCTCCATACCTTGATTAAAGTGCCAAAGAATAGAATTTGGATTCATTTTCATCCCACTACCTGAATATAAAGATAGATCTAGTATTCCAAGGTCTTGTTTTTCGAAACTTTCAATCGATTCTTTTAATAATTCTGATTTTAACTTGTTTTGAGTTTCTGGGAGAATAGATGTACTCATTTCGAAATTTTCATATTTTGTTTTTGCTTCTAGTGATAAGTATGCTTTTGTTCTATTAGGAAGTAAGAATGATTTTGAAATGAATTTTGATGTAGATCTATTGAAGTGATTTAATTCGTTTGAAGATAAATTTGCCTTAGGAATTGATGAAGTTGATTTCCTAACAACACTGACAAGGCGAGGTCTATTCGATGATAATTTTCCCCCAAACATATTAATTCCTTTTTTTATTTTGACTAATACATTCAACTTACCCAAAATCGAACTTAAAAAAACATTTAATTTATTGGCACGGCGTATTTCAAGGCTTTGACCGGTAGTGGTGCAAAAACTGCGAAAATAAAAATAAGGACTAAAAACTCAAGTAAATATTAAATTAAAAGGCCATCTTTCGGTTAGAATATAGTGAAAAAATGGACCCAGTTATATCAAAGATACGATGTATAAAATCCCTTAATGATTGAGCATTTTTTTTGTTATAAAATGGCACTTGTCCTTTTCGAAGCATATGCATCGTTTCAACACCTGTAATTGTCGTAGAAGCATGCCACATCGTGTGATAACCCATGGCATGATTTATCTTCCATTTA
>JABIPA010000063.1 GCA_018698675.1 bacterium
ATTAAAAAATGATGGCTTTACAATTAGCTTTGCATTGTACGAAAGAGAATTATCGTAAGATGTAGATACGATAACGCTTGGGCTGAATGGTAAAAATGTGGATAAAATATGTGTGTATAAACTTGACTCAATAGTAAACTTATCAATGTTATCACTTCTATAATATTCAAATGATAAATTATTAGTGATGTAGGGATAAAAATATATGCTAGAGACAGCCTCTAACGATAAAGCAGTCGTTTCATTTAGAGACGATTCACCAAACGTAGAATAATCTTTCGAAGATAAAGAGGCCTTGATATTACGCATAAAAGTCGAAAGAAACGTTTTGTCTCGAGGGTAAAACATTGCAGAGATGTTTAATCCCACAGAGTTATTTAATTTAGATAGGTCGCTGTTTAATTTGTATATTCCGACAGAATTAATTGATTCAAATTGAGAGCCGACTAAGGCTTGTTCGGGGCTGTACTGGGAGTATAATATTAATTTCGATAGACTGGTGGTTTTGAAAGATAAATTACCTCCTAAAATGTAAGGTATGTCTAAACTTGAATCATCTGGTGTTCCCGCAAAAAATCCGTAGGAATTTGAAAGAATATTACTATATTCTTGAAAGAGTGTTTCGTTTATTTCACTTTTAGTACCATCATCATAGGTGATTTCTATTCTAATCTGGTTATTCCCTTGATCCAGGGGTAAGTTAGTTAATGTGAAAAAGCCAGCTGGTAAGCGTATAAATGTTTTTTGAACGTCATTAATAAATATCTTTAATGCAGCTGAAAACTCAAGTTCGATAGGTAGTTTATGATCTAGTAAAGGCGTTCTATCAGAATTGAGTCTAAGATTCAAAGAATTTATTGATAACATTTTCATTTGGAATGGAGTTTGGGAGCCTATTGTTTTATTTGAAAGATCCCCTAAATTTACTACAATATTATTCGAATAGCTTTCGTAAAAAGTGTATACAGAGTTAAACTGAAAACCGGATTCATCGAACCGAGATTCTGTTACTAGTCCAAGATCGAAAAGTTTGGAAAAACTGTTAAAGCTTCCCAGTAGAGGAGTAAATCCATTTTTTTGACTTTGAGTTTTATTATAAGACTGGTTAAATGTAGAATTGATATAACCACTGAATGATGATTTTGTAATTTTTTTCGATCCTATTGGCCCCGAATTATAAGTAGTAAGAGAAATATCACTAGATTTTTTAAAAGTATAAGGAATGGTCATGTTGATAATTTTAGATTGCCTATTCAACAGAAACGTTATACCAAATTTAGAGAGTATGTTAGGTTTTATGTAGAGAGAGGTTGAGACTATTGCCTTTATTTCGTCAAATGTTTTTGCATCTATTTTTTTTTTTAATGATTGGAGTAGTTGTACACTATTTATCTTGAAATTATTTGATCGCGAGCTAACAAGTAATTCGATATTCTTTTCAAAAACATTGTCTATAGTTAGAACCCCTTCTATTTTTGTAAAAACAATTTTTGGGTTTGATTTAAATAGTCTTTTAAAAATAGAATTATATTCGTTACTATTGTCTGCAAAAATAAAAGATGTCGTGGACACTGCGATTAAATATACAAATATCCACTTTAACATTATTCGTTATTTCCTATAAATCAGATATTAAAAACTGAATCTCATCTCTAAACGTTCCTTCAAAAAGACTTTGATCTGCGAGAGTATACATTTTAAAACTATAAATTTTATTAACAGTGTTTTCAGTTGGGTTTTTTGCAGTGAATGTTAAATTTAGAGTCGTAGATAATTCTCCGGGAGATTCAGACGTAGGAAGGGTAGGTTCATTTGCACCAAGTGTTCCAGACACGGCTTCTATTTCTATCGAATAATTATGGACGTTTCCGTTTAAATCATCATCCAAATATTCTCCAGATTCATATTTGACTAAATTTCCCGATTTCTCACTCCATATTTTAATAAGAAACCCTCCTCCAATACTATTATTAATTGTAAATGTTCCGGTCGAAATATAGTTATTAGTAGAGTCACGAAGATCTGCAAGAGGCTGATCGGTATTAACAACTAATGTAGTGTCAGCAGAGTAAGCTGAAGAAAAAAGCAACAATAGAAAAATAAGTTTGTTTATTATTAAACTTATTTTCACAGATTCAAACCTAAGTTTAAATTGTCAGGCAAAACTCCTTCGGGCCATGGAATTTTCTTTTCGATTTTTGAATTTGCTAAAATTAGAATGAGTTTAAGTTCCTCAGGATTTAATTTAATTTTTTTATCTTTTAAATAAATGATCAGTTCAGTTTTTCTTAAAACGTGATGTTTTGAACCAGTATTTACAAAAACCATTTTTAACCATTCATTTCCTTCTTCATCTTTTTCATGTACCCCATTACTAATTTCGATGTTTGATTGGAATTCTTGAGAAGTAACATAAGCAGATTTCAAGTAGTGCATTGTCATTCCGACGTTGCCACCAGCAACACCTTTTTTCGTTTTAATTCTATTATTCCCTTTAGGTAAAGGAACGGATTTAAACTTGAATCTATAAGCTTGTTCTATATCAATGTCTTCTGGACCAATATAAGAACATGTTACAAACATTTCACTTTTCGGCTCAACAAGTATTTGTCTTGGTTCGATTATGAAATCGTCAGACGTTGAAAGAATATCCTGCCCATCAATATCTAAATTTCGAGCAAAAGAAGTGATTTCATACGCCTCATATCCTGTTGATTCGTTTCTAATATGAATTGTTTTTGTTGAATTCAAACCCGTAGTCGAAAAGGTTCTTCCATCTAAGAATTTAATTGAAGCACAATATATAGAAGTTGTTCCTAAAAACATTAAAACTAGAATTAACTTAATTAGAATACCTGGCACATAGTTTGATTTTTTTTTCATTTACTTGATCTCCCTTTCTAAACTTTCTAATTTAACTATTGTCCGAAATTGTTATACTTAAGGTTGCAAAATAGCTACCGTCAAATAACTTTGTATCAGCTGACAATGTATGAATTATGATATCAAACTTAGCATCATTTGACGCTTCGTTTGGGCTTTGAATAACTACTGACCCGGTGGGGCTTCCTCCAGTCGGTCCATATATTGAGGGGGTTGTTCCTCCCGACACATCGTCATTTTCCCAGCCTTTGCTACCACTTATAGATGCTTGATCTAACTCTATTCTCACATTATAGGTAATGGTATATCCACCACTATTTTTTTTTGAAATGGTTTGTGGATCGAATTCGCCGGCAACACCATCTCTAGTTAATCCTAGTCTGTATCCAATATCTTCATAAGATTCGGTTGCGAAAGTTAAGATAAATCCGTTACTTACGTTATCGCTAATCGAAATATCTCCAACCTTTACTCCTGTTGATCCATCATTAATAGCTCCGTATATACTAAGATCTGTTGTTGAAAGAATATCTCCGGAATGTGATAACGTCAAAGATTGTTCATTTGATGCACTGGCAGTAACAATTAATGTTTCGTCTGCTTGAGTTGGTATATGTATAGAATAGAAGATAAATAAAGAAAGGATAAAAATTTTAAAAGTAACTATTTTCATTTTTTAATTTCCTATATCAAATATAATTTTGAGAACTAATATTAAGTATTATCCTGCGTTTTTAAGAATTTATCTAGCCTTTTATGAATAAATTGTTAATCTCGTTTATTTTAATGATAAAAAAATAAAAGCCCTGGTCGATTTGACCAGGGCTTTTAAAATATTTTGCCAATGAGTTATGGCAAATTTAAGAATTTAATTTCTTAAATTGTGTCTGCCATAGTTACGTTTAATGTTGCGTTATATGTACCATCAAACAAATTACTAACAGCTGTAGTATGTGCTTTTATGTTATAAATTGCGCCTATTGTTGCATTTTCAGGGTTGGCTACTAGAACGGTCGCTGCCTGTGGGTCAACTCCGGATCCATAAAGAGAAGTACTTCCCGATAGGTCCGCAGATGTAAATCCAGGGCTTCCACCACCTGTTGGCGATTCATCAAATTGAATTGATATTGTCCACGGAATAAAATACCCTTCACTGGCAGTACGGGCAGCAGCATCAGCATTGGTTGCAATACTTCCAACATCCCCAGCTTCGTTTTGCAGAACCATAAGAGATTCTGAGAAAGTAGTGTCGGAATCGGTTGAAAATGTTAAAAGAAATCCATCTCTATCTGTATTGTTTAATTCAATGGTACCTATTATCGTATCTGCGTTAGTAGTTCGGAGGTCAACACTGTTAAGAGCCGTTCCTGGAACTAAGGTTAATGTTTCGAGACCAGCTACTGTACCCATTAGATTCATATCTACAGCAGTTGCAGGCCCTAATGTTTGCTCATCAGTAGAAAATGCCATCCCCGTCGCAAAGATTGTCAGTAAAGTTGCTGTCGCAAGTCCTTTTGTAAATTTATTCATATTTTATGCCCCTTTTTATTAAACAAATGCATATAAACATTTGTTTCCCCTAATTTTTATTTGTTTTTATTTTGATAATTAGCTTCAGTGGCCCCCCACCTATTTATCTTCCCCTTTTTAAGTTTCGTGGTTTAAATCGACAAATTTTTGATGCGTGTCTTACTCTAATAGAATGCCCATATGGACAATTTTTAAACATCGAAAAAAATCGATATATTAGTATTCCATTAGAAATTAGGCTGAAAATCGTTTATTTTGTGCTTAAATATGTATCGTTTTAAGAAATATAATGTTGGTGGTGAATCTGATTTAGAGACTCTTTAACAAGACGAAAAAGGTAATGTTTAGAAAATAATTAAGACGAAAAATTTAATAATTGTTTAGAAAAAGTTGCGATGGAGATATCGTTTTTTCTTTTTTTTGCACCATTAAGTAGTATTGTAAGTTTTGTACAAATTTCTTGTTTAAGAAGATTTTGGCATCTAGAATCGGTCTCTACATTATACGATTTGACCATCGCCTCAACTCTAAACGTATCCATCGCATCATATTTTTGTGACAACTGGTCGTCATGTCCTCCAAATTTTGTCACAACAACGGATGGATTGAGGCCCACAGGACATTTTCTAAGAATTCGTATCCATAAATCATAGTCTTCACAAGCCGGTAGTGTTGGGTCGTAGAGTCCAAATTGCTCAAACATTGTTTTGTGTATCATTAACCCTGAAGAAGAAAGTAGACATAGCTTTAAACTTCGTTCCCAAGCCCAGCCCAATGGTTTTTGATGGATTTTCTTTTGATTCATATGCTTTCCGTTTCGAATCCATTTTTCTTCAGATTGATAAATTTGGTAATAGGGATGTTTATTAAAATAGGTTTTGTCTGATTCAAATTTGTCCGGATGCAATAGATCATCGGAGTCTAGTAGACATATCCAGTCAGAGTCTGTTTTAGCGATTCCGGTGTTTCTTGCTTCTGAAATTCCTTTGTTCTGATTATGACTACTATATGTAATAGGTATTTTAATATCCTTATTTTCGGAAATAAAGGTCTCAACACTTTGTTTTGTATCGTCGGTAGACCCGTCGTCTACAATAATGATTTCTTTTGCTTTAACGGTTTGAGCAACAACTGAATTTAGAGCCTTTAAGAGTTTTTCGGCTCTGTTATATGTAGGAATGATGACTGTAGGGGCTTGCCATTTTTGTTTTAAAAAGAATAATGACTTATCAATTTGAGCGACAATTTTAGAAAGATTTTTAGAATAGTCATTTGTTAATGTTTTATCTGAACAATCTGAAATGAATTTGAGACAATGAAAAGAAATATCTATTTTGGCGCAATGGTTTGCTTGCGAAAAAGCCTCCATATCTACGATATAGGGCGTGTGTCTAGTTTGATTTGATGATGTTGAGTTAATAGATTTAGGAATATGAACTGTTTTTAAAGCAAGCTTTTGTGAATTGAGGTGATACAAACTAGGGTGGGGAAGTCTGTCATCTCCTTCTAAAGTAAGTAAAGGTGAATCATCCGTTGATTCGATATCATCTACCAATTTAAATGAATTTGCCCAAACTAAGGAACCTATATCTAGTCTTTCGGATTTGGAATCGGAGGTTGAGACATATCCAGCTGTACCAATATTAAGAATCATTATGGGTTTAAATAGAGAAAGTATTAAGGATATCGCTTCTTCACTTTTTTGAGGACCAACCCCGGTAACGACCCAGATCCAACCAAGATCCTTTTTTTTAATGATATGAAAAGAACCAGACCGTAGCGAAGATGCTGTAAACACATGACCAGATTTTAGAAAATAGTCAGGGATTTCGCTTTTACTAGAACTAGTGAGGATAAAGTCTATATCGGTTCATCCCAGTCCGGAGACAATGGAGGCAATTCTTCGCCTGTAGAGTATTCGTCACCGTTCATATTTTCAACGTCGTCACGGTTAAAAAATTTCTGCGCGTTTAATGAAGAGTCGTGGGAACTAGAATCATGAGGATCTTTTCCAGAACCGTCTGCTTCTTGTTCACCTTGACCATAATACGAATTTTTTCTACCGGGACCGCCAAAAAGACCGCCTTCTACAACCATTCCAGGATCTTTGCTAACTGTTTTAGCTGGTCGTTGATTAAATACACTCATTCCCATTTAAACACATCTCCCTTCTATAAGTAGATATCGAAAAATTGACAGTTTATTAAACTGCAAAAGAACTCCCACACGCACATGAACGTTTCGTGTTTGGGTTAACAATCTGAAAGCCAGAACCTGTTAAGGCTTCTGTATAGTCGAGTTGAGAACCAATAACAAATAGGTAACTTGATTTTTCTACCATAGCCGTACTTCCATTTTTACTAAAAAGTTTGTCACCGTTTTTTTCGCATTCAGAAATAGAAGAAATATCCATCGCATAAGATAGACCGGAACAACCATCTTTTCGAACACCTATTTTAAGTCCGAAATCAGAAGTCGATTGATTTTTTTGTTCTACAAAAGATTTGATTTTTTCGGCAGCAACATCAGTGATTTCAACACCTGAAATTGGTTTCTGTATAGCTGGTTTTTCCTTCGTAGGAACAAATACCTTTTGAACGTTTCCGCAATCACTCATAGTTAATTCCTTTTTATAATGATGTTACTTCTAAATTTTAATAACGATTATATTTTATTTATATCCTGCATCTTACAATAAATCTAGGGCGTAAGAAAAAATATTTAATTATTTATATAATAAAAATTCCCTTTATCAAAGAAATATAAACGTGTTTCTTCAATAAAGGGGGGCTGTTTTTATGCTAGGTTTACGCTTGAATCAAGGTAAACGTCTTGAATTGCATTAAGTAAGGAAATACCTTCTTTTAATGGCTTCTGAAATGCTTTTCGTCCGGAAATTAATCCCATTCCACCCGCTCGTTTGTTAATAACCGCTGTTTCAATTGCGTCTCTTAAATCGTTAGCACCAGATGCGCCTCCAGAATTAATTAGACCCATTCGTCCCA
The DNA here is from genome assembly GCA_018698675.1 of bacterium. Taxonomy (GTDB): domain Bacteria; phylum Margulisbacteria; class Marinamargulisbacteria; order JABIPA01; family JABIPA01; genus JABIPA01. Next base: position 7,419 of record JABIPA010000063.1, read on the forward strand.
TATAGTTATTAGCCACTTGATATCGACATAAATCGATAGGATGGTCTGTAGTTAATTCGGAGTATACTTTTTTGTGTGTTTTACCAGTATCGATAGCGTTGAATCCACCGTTGTTTTCCGGAAGTTTTTGTTTGATGATATCTGCTTTAATAGTTACGCCCAAATGGTTCGCTTGGCTCGTTAAGTCAGTAGCAACATGATAATCAGTTCCGTCTTTTTTGAATCCTGGGTTTCGTAGGTAACACCATAAAATAGTTCCCATTCCGTATTCATGTGCTTTTTCAAAAGCTTGAGCAACATCTACGATTTGACGAGAACTTTCTTCAGAACCAAAATAAATTGTTGCTCCAACAGCTCGACAACCCATTTCAGCAGCTTCTTCGATAGAACTGAACATGATTTGGTCGAATGTATTTGGGTAAGTCATTAATTCATTATGGTTAATTTTCATTATGAGAGGAATTTTGTGAGCATATTTTCTAGCTACACTTGCAAGAACACCTTTTGTAGACGCAACTGCATTACATCCGCCTTCAATAGCAAGTTTGATAATATTTTCTGGGTCAAAATAATCTGGGTTTGGTGCGAATGACGCTCCTGCTGAATGTTCGATACCTTGGTCGACAGGTAAAATAGACAAGTAGCCTGTATTTGCAAGACGACCGTGGCCGTAAATAGATTGTAGATTTTGAAGCACACGAATACTTCTATCTGATGGAGAAAAAATTGTGTCTACCCAATCTGGACCGGGAACATGTAATCGACTTTTATCAATTGTTTTACATTCGTGACCTAAAAGGTAATCTGCTTTATCTTCGAGTATTGATTCTATATTATTCATACTTAACACCTGGTTCATTTGATTTGTTCTCTACTGTATATATATCCAAAAACTAGAAAAGAACGTCGCAGTATTATCCTATGTTTTCGGGCTTTTCGCAAATTCGACAATGGACTCAATCACCATCCAAAGTGATAGTCCTGAAATTATCAAATTCATGACAAAAAGTAAGGTCTGTTTTGAATTGTAAAACCATAATTGATTGAGAGAAACACTCCAAATTGTCATGAAAATCATGAATAGAAAAGGAATACCTGTGACTAGATACTTTTTTCCACCTTTTGTTTTCAAATATAGAGTTGCAACCATAAGTGCTAATGCGCCCAATAATTGATTAACTGCTCCAAAAAGAGGCCATAGAGCTAAGGCTCCTTTTCCATTTGCTCCTGATGAAAAAGCGAGTAGGGCAGCGGTACTTACGGCTATCCCAGTAGCTGTCCATTTAGATCCTAATTTTTTGAAACGTGTATTTGATACCATTTCTGAAATAATATATCGTTGTACTCGAGTAGCAGAGTCGAGTGTTGTTCCGGCAAATGACGCGATAAAAACACCGATAATAATGGTTCCAAATGAAGAGGGAATGCCTAATGTGCTCAATAGATTGGAGCAGCCAATGACGACCGCATTTAATTTTGAACCCAAGCCACCAGATGATTGCCAAGAAAGATAATGAGAATTCCAAGCGTTTACACCAAATAATGTTTCTTCTCCACTCGAATAGCCAAGTCCTAAACCTGCACAAACGGCAATTATAATAACAGTAGCCAATGCCCCTTCTAGCAACATAGCTCCATATCCAATGAATTGAGCATCTGATTCGTTTTTGATTTGCTTTGCCGTTGTTCCAGAACAAACTAAACAATGAAATCCAGAAATGGATCCACATGCGATAGTAATAAATAAAAATGGCCACATAGACGGCGCTCCTTCGGGATGTGCTTGAAATGCAGGCGCAGCCATAGGCAACCCTTGGGTAAACGCTGATACAACAATTCCTGCAAGAATAAGACCTAAGGAAATATAGAGTTGCCAGGCGTTAATATAGTCCCGAGGTTGTAATAGTGTTGTCACTGGTAATGTAGATGCGAAGTAAGCATAAATTAATAATATAATTGTCCATAAGCCTGTGCTAGGTATTCCAAATAATGAAGGAAGTACGAAAGAGACATACTGGCCAATTATCATGGTGGAATACATCAATATAACGGATATCAATGTAAAAATAATCAAATTCCCACCTTTTTTAAATACTCGCCATCCCAAGGTCATTGCAATAGGAATTTGTACCCATACGGATAAAACACTTTGAGGAAACTTTGAAAAGATGATGGCTATCACGAGGCCAAAAATGGCGAGCACAATAAGAAGTGATAAAAATACTATGACAAAGAACATTTTCTTTACTCTGTCATTAATATAGAGTCCTGTAATTTCTGAAATGGACTTCCCTTTATTTCTCATTGAAATGACTAACGCAGAAAAGTCATGAACAGCGCCCATAAAAATTGATCCAAAAAATACCCAAATTACAGCAGGGACCCACCCCCAAATTACCCCTATTGCAGGTCCAACGATAGGTCCTGTACCAGCAATAGACGTGAAGTGATGTCCAAATAAAATTGATTTTTTTGTCGGTACATAATCGATGCCGTCTTCAAATTCTGACGAAGGAACTCGGTTAGATGCATTTAATTGAAAAATTTTAGAACCAAGCCATTTTCCATATGTGAAATAAGCAAGAATGTACCCTAAAAAGATAAGAACCATTAAGAGTAGTGCGTTCATTTTAAATCACAAGTTAGGGTCAAGCCCGAGGTCTTTTTTTGAACAGAGCTCGTTAGGAATAGTTTATCTTCGAGCAAGTGTCGAATTGAAATATCTAATTGAGATGCTGAGCTTTCGATGATTGCATATGTTGGAGGAAATCCTCTGTTGTCGTTTATTTTTAAATGGCCAGGATTTAAGACGATAATATTGTTTTTTTGGCTAATTGCTGGGATGTGCGTGTGACCATGTAAAAAAATGTCACAAAGTTCATCTTCTATTACTATTTTAGGATCAAGATCAGCGGAAAGGTCGTTGAAATGCGTTTCTGGCGTATGTGATAAACAAAACGTCCAAGAATCTATTTCTTCAAGTGTTCGATTTGGGATAGAAGGATCTTGATAAAAAGATGACCATGTTCCGGGAACGCGAAGTAATTTGTACGATTTGTTTAAAAAGTGGGTCGTGTCCGCATAATCGTCTCCTAAATGGATAACGATATCAGGGTTTAGCTCATCTAATTGTTGAACAACTTTTTGGATGTAGATTAAAGACCCATGTGTATCTGAAAGAATAACGATTTTCATAATTAAGTCTAGAGATTATACAGTAAAAAAACGAGAAATACGGAACTAGTTTTCGTCGTCAAATAACACAGATAAATAAACATCTATTGTGGATTTAACGAGCCTCTTTTTTTCACTAGAATCATAGTCTAAACGTTGAACTCGAGTATGTGCTTCAATTCGAAGTTCATTTTCTAATTGTTCAAATTTTGTTAACGAAAAAGAAATAGGGGAGGTTTTACCTTTCATCGTAAATTGACCGTTCATTGTCGTTTCATCCAAGGACGTACAGAAAAATGATATTGATGGATATGAAGACGTGTTTAAAAAATCTTTACCTTTGAGATGATTATTTTTCATCCAAGATCCAGTATCAATACTGTTTGTAGAGATATCTCCTTTAAGACTAATAAATTGATTAGAATCAGAAAGTGACGCTTCACTAATTACGGAATTAAATGTGCCTTCAACTTTATCTTTTCCAAGTTTTTCAGCAGCAAATTCTATTTTTGATTTTTCTTTGTTTAGTTTTAAATTTTTTCCAATAATTTCGTTTGGAGAAAGAATTAAAAAAGTGACTAGAGGTAATAAAAGACAATAGTTCATTAGGTTTTTTAAGTTTTGGAATGGTTTATGTTTCATTTTTTGTTTCTCTTTTTTAGAACAGGATACGATTTGTTTTAGGTATCTGTCTTGTTTTATTTGATATCAGTAATTACGTATCCTGATTAACTCATTTATCGCAAAATCAGATAAGGTTTCTCGTGAATTATTGTAAAAAGTTTAATTTAGGGTACGCAAAAGTAGGATACTATTTTAAATTATCCTCCGCAAGGAGTTTTAAAGTTTTTCTGGAATGTTTAAATTGATGTTCCAAAGTTGGCATTTTAAAGTAATGGGTCGGGCACTTAAATTTAGGAAGATTATTTAGCAAATACTCACTTACGAGCTTAGAAACAAGTTGAAACTCTTTGTTTTCTGAAACGTCTAAAAAAGCTACGGGGATTTCACCATATGTTTTTGAGTGTATAGGAACAACAATGACCTGTTTAACGAAAGGTTGATTAATTAAAATGTCTTCAATTTCTTCAGGATGAATATTCTCTCCACCGGAAATGAACATATTATCTAGTCTTCCTTTTATGATGAGTGTTGATTTATTGATTTTCCCGATATCACCTGTTTGAAAATAATCCTCATTGTTTAATGGTAGATAACACGTAATTCCATTCCAATATCCTTCAAATAGTGAATTTCCTTTTACACAAATTTCATTGTCTTTGATTTGGATCAGTTTTTCGGACATGAGGATGTTGTTATGAGTGACTTGGGCTGTCATTTCTGTGAGACCGTAAGTAGGAAAAATAGGTAAATGAAAATTAAAAGCTTCCTTTATTAGGGAGTCAGGAGCTGGTGATCCTCCTAATAAAATACAGTCCAGCGTATCTAGAATGTTTTTGTCTGAAGATGATTTTATATCGCGGAGTAACGTATCTAATTGAGTCGGAATAAGAGAAAGATGAGTAATGGATTTACTTTTTAAATATGAAAGGATTGATTTGTTTTTATCAGAAAGAGTGACTGTTCCTCCAACACAAAACATTCGAAATAAAATACAAATTCCTCCCACGTGAAATAATGGAAGAGATAATAACCAATTATTTGATGACGTTAAATTCATGGCTTTTGTAGAACTAAGGCTACTGGATATATAGTTTTCGAGCCTGTGGACTGCTGTCTTAGGATTTCCGGATGTTCCAGATGTCTGCATCATCGTTACCCATTGCAGATTTGATAACAAATCTTTGGTATTTGATTTTGATCGAAAACTGTTTGATACATGGTTATAGTTTTTAATCACCTGAGCTATGTCAAAAATAGACGAATCGCAATCTGTAGAACTATCCATTTCCTTATCAGAAAAAAGGAAATCAATTTTATTTTTCTTTATAATTGAGTTGTAGGTTGGCAATCTGAAATTAAGAGGAAAAGCTACTTTTTTTAAGCGAATACATGCGAATAGAATTAAAAGTGTAGTGAGGGTGTTTTTTGAATGAATACCGATAATCCTTTTGTTTTTGGCCTTTGAAATAATGAATTCACTTGTTTGATCGATTAACAAATTTAGATCGTCATATGTGAGAGTTTTTTTATTTAAAGATGAGCAGATTGGATCGGAGAGGAATAATGCGGGTTTATCCGGAGATAAGGAAGAAAAAAATCGAATCGGACATTGGGTAAACGTTTTACTATTTTCATATTGACTGAAAAAAGGGTTTTTTATCGTTTCCATGTTAATCGGTAGAATTCATGCGTTTTATGTAAAGAAAATTATACTTGTGATGATTGTGTAAATAATTAAAAATAGAGCTGTTTTCCCAAGATACGGATTTAAGTCAGCTCCTGTTTTACGCCATATCGCTTTAATTAATATAAGTGCAAATATCCCCAAAAGAATAAGACTTCCAATAAAGAAAGAATTAAATGATAGCGGAGGTTTACCAAAAGAGGATAGGAAAAATGGAACTAAAAGAGAGACTAGAACCATAGACGTATATTCAATTTTCCCGAACGTATTCCCAAACCTAACAACGAGTGTCTTTTTATCTACAAGAGCATCTTCATTTGAATCTCTAAGATTATTTACTGTAAGAATTGCTACCGAGAGTAATCCTGGAATAAATCCTAATGCAACAGCATTAATAGAAAATGTGAACGTTTGAAGATATGTTGTGCCAGCAACGGCAATTGGTCCAAAATATGCAAATACAAAAATATCGCCTAGTCCTTTATATCCTAATGGAAAAGGACCTCCTGTATACATATAGGCGAATAAAAGTGACGAAAGGCCTATAATTATAATAGGAACTCCGCCAAGATACATAAGGTAAAGACCGATTATAAAAGCGAGAAGGAAACACGTATAAAACCCTAATTTAACTTGTTTAGGAGAAATTAATCCTGCTTGAGTGACTCTCGTTGGTCCTTTTCGGGATGAGGTATCGGCGCCTTTTTTGAAATCATAATAATCGTTTACTAAATTTGTGCCGATTTGAATGAAAATTGCGCTAAATAATGTGGCGATAAACGTTAATAAAAGAAACGTGCCTTCGCTAAAAGCATACGCAGATCCTAAGAGAACAGGCGACAAACCAGCCAACAATGTTTTTGGTCGGCTCGCTTGTATCCATGTTTTAATTTTTGAAATTATAATGTGTTTCTCGTTTTTGAATGAATGCTTAAGAAATTAAACTTAAGGAACTCGTTTAAACTTAGAAAAATCAGGCTCTCTTTTTTCAACAAAAGCGTCACGTCCTTCTTTACCTTCTTCAGTCATGTAAAAAAGCATCGTCGCGTTTCCTGCCAATTCTTGAAGGCCTGCTTGTCCGTCACAATCTGCATTTAGAGATGCTTTGAGACATCGGATTGCAACTGGAGAGTTTTTTAATATTTCGTTACACCATTGAACCGTTTCTGATTCAAGTTGAGCAAGAGGAACAACTTTGTTCACGAGTCCCATATCAATGGCTTCTTTTGCATTATATTGTCGACAAAGGAACCAAATCTCCCTCGCTTTTTTTTGTCCAACAATACGAGCCATATAACTCGCACCGTATCCGCCGTCAAAAGAACCTACTTTGGGTCCAGTTTGTCCAAAAATTGCATTATCGGCAGCGATTGTTATATCGCACATCAAATGGAGAACATGTCCTCCTCCGATAGAATAACCAGCGACCATCGCGATTATTGGTTTAGGACAACTTCTAATTTGTTTTTGGAAATCCAAAACGTTTAAATGATCCGTTCCTTTACCGTCTTTATACCCAGCATGACCTCGAATTTTTTGGTCGCCGCCAGAACAAAAAGCTTTATCGCCTTTGCCTGTTAAAATAATCGCGCCAATTTCGCTGTCATAACGTGCATCTTGAAGTGCTTCCGACATTTCTTGAACCGTATGGGGGGTAAACGCATTATGGTGATGAGGTCTGTTAATAGTTATTTTTGCGATGCCATTAGATTTTTCGTAAATAATTTCTTCAAATTCTTTAGCAATTATCCAGTTTGTTTTTACTATATCTGTTGTCATGTCGGACTCCTTAATGAAGCAGTTTGATTAAAAATAAGGCAGTGCTAAGGCAATGACTTGTGATGATAAATGTAAAGAATTATAGAGGAATGAGCAAGGTTACTAGATATTAAAAGATAAACAATGTCGTGTTTTTAATCTAATTTATCAGACCAAACAGCGAATTCATTTCCATTAGGATCTAAAAAGTGAAACCGATGTCCGCCAGGGAATGAAAAAATTGGTTTAACAATTGTTCCTTTATTTGTTTCGATTTTTTCTAAAGTAGAGTGAAGAGACTTACTAAAAAAAACAGTTAAACATGCTCCGTTTTTAGATGTCGAACAGTTTTCTGATCTAAAAAAACCACCTTCTACACCTTGGTCATCAAAAGCAATGTAATCAGGTCCGTAGCTAGTAAACGACCAATTAAAAACGGATGTAAAAAAGAGTTTTGTTTTTTCAAAATCTTTTGCTGGATATTCAAGGTAGTTAATTTTTTCGTGTTGATTCATACGGTTCCTTTTTAATATATGAGTAAATTTATTTAGTAATAAGTTACCGCTTTAGGTGATGGAAAGCTAGTTTTTGAAAAGTGATTGGAGATGTTGAATTGGCTTATAAGAAGGGTTTGTGCACGCTAATAACATAGTTGTCATGGGCAAAGTTGATATCAACTACCTCATGTATTGGAACACAGTTATCATTTTTAAAAGCAATGTCCACGGACAGTCCAAGTTCGTGAAATATATCTAGTGCAACAATATAATCTTTTTCGAAATAATAGGACGACGAAAAAGTCCCTCCCTCTAAAAGTTTTTCGAATGAGTTTTCAAAGACAGCTATCCAGTTTTCTTTCGCCTTGTATGTATTTGGATGTCTTATCCATAATAAATTATACGGTTCAATTTTACTCAGTGACTCGTCGTCTGAACCTATTCCTAAAATGAATTCTGAATTACTTTCATACTTTGGGGTCAATATTGAACGGGCAACTCTTATTTCTTCTCTGTCTATATCAATTCCGTAAAATTTTAGGGTGTCTCCATAAAATTGAAAAAGATCTGTTGTTTCGAAACTTCGTCCGCAACCGATACTTAACATAACGGGGTTAATAGGTTTTTGAACGCCGATATTTTTATACTTATCCCATATAGTCGTTAACGTTTTCTTGAACGGGGATGACATTTTTTTTCTATCTACAGGAATTTTGTCGAAATTTAAGGGAAGGTTTCGTTTGCAGGATAGAGAGAGTATTTTATAGTTCATTTAATAAATTATCGGTAGGTTTTGAATTTAATTTCAATTTTTCATTTAATTGAGGAAGTAAGTCATGTCGGTTTTGTTGTATGGATTCAATTTTTTTTGGATGAGTTACAGCACATTTTATGAGTCTAAAATGAAATAAGGGTTTAAACCAAAGTAAATAGACGAACCATTATTTATTGTGGACTGTATATGTTAAAGCAGCAGAATCGTATCCATTTGTAGCAAAAATACTTAGAACCGTTGTAAGTTGTTTTTTAGACAATTTTTTTGTGCGGCTTAATACCCAACCAAACTTGCTATTACTATCGCCAATAACCGCAAATTTATACTCTTTATCTAGGCCAATAATCCAATAATCACCCCATATAGGACGCCATCCAAAAACTTCAAAGAAGCTAACCCCAAGTTTAGCATTAGTGTTAGTGTCTATCACTTTCGCCAATCCCAATACACTTTCTGTTTGGCCAGACTCATTTGTACATGCATTCACAATTTCAATATATCCATTTTCCAATTGAGTGTAGGTAGCCGTTACGTTTTTTTGTAACTGAGTTTGAAATGGATTGCTAAAACGAGCAATCTCGAACCATTGCCCTTGATATCTCTCGAGGTCAACGGATTCGACGACTGTAGGCTCTGCAAAAATTATGCTTGAACCGCTTAAAATAGCAAAAAGTCCTATAATTAAAATTTTAGAAAAACTTGAACACTTACCAGTATAAATCATAGCGTAAGGTTACCCTAATTTAGGTGTTTAGGAAATGACAAGTATAGATGTTTAATAAGATGCGAAAATTTTGAACAATACGAGCGATTTAATTAGTCTATAGGTCGTTTAATTAAGTGCTCTCCATTTTTGAGTTTTCTTTATAATATGTCTAATTAATGTACCTACAATTATTGTATATACATGAATTAATCGAGAATTATTTTTAATTTTTATATTTTTTGAAATTAGTTTTGGTGTGAGTTATTAAATTCCCCTTAGCTTTTTTCTTCTTATTGTCACCATTGAAATAAAAATGAGGCAAACAATGGAAACGGTCACCGGAAAAAGAACAGTGGTAATAGAATAATAATCAAGAGCAGCAGTTGCGATAAGGTTTCTAATGGCCATGAGAATAAAGAAAGGTAAATCTTCATCGAAAGGAAGTTCGTATGCTTTTCTAAATGTAGGAGCAAATCCAAGAGTATCGACAGTAGTTAAAATCATGATTGCCCAAAGAGGGTCTGATGTTAAATACCAAAAAGGCAATGACAATAATGCCGATATGAAAAATAGCCAGTCTGATTTTGTAATTGTAATATCTGATTTTTTTGTAAAAGCTAAATATCCGATATAGAGAGTAATAATTCCTGAGAAAAAAATAGGCCAAGCACCGACACCCGCATTATCAGAAAATTGTGCAAGGGAGGCAATGACCGTCGTTATTCCCCAAATAATCCAAGAGAATACATGAGGTTTTGTTTTTCCCAACTTTATTGAACGTATGTAGGGAAGAAAGGCTACAATTGTGAGTACGATGGCTAGACCACTTAAAAATTCTTTTATCATGTTTAGATAATAGGATATTTAAAGAGAGACAGCTATATAGAAAAATAGACTTAAATTTTAAATTAAGCGACTATAAAAACTTATTGTTTCTAAGTCGTTATTTGAAAAATTTAGATTTGGAATATTGATTATTAGAAGAAGAAATAAGTTGGTAGCCCTACGGAGAATCGAACTCCGGTTGCATGGATGAAAACCATGTGTCCTAACCACTAGACGATAGGGCCAACGTAATTTCAAAGAAAAATATATCATTTTTTGTTTTTTATTGTAAATGGGTTATTATTGCCTAGCTTCAAAAAATTTATTACTATCTGTGATCTTTAACCGCCAGATAAGGGAAATTTTCCTTAAAATAAGTTGTGTTTTTGAAAATGGCGAGTAAACTTAAAAAGGGAAAGAATAGGGGAACTGTAATGTTTGGAGAGTTATTAATCGGTAATATGTCGATACAGAATCAAAGTAAAATAGATTCTGTTTTTTCGGGACCAAAGGTTGTCAACGTCATAGAATTTCGAAACGCGATGTTTTATGGAGGATCGTCTAAGAATTCTTCTCTTTTAGAAAACGTGAAAAAGAAAAATGTTAGTGCGTTAGATTTAGGTAATGTTTTGTTCTCCGAATTGATTCAAAATAATACCCTTAATAGAAACTTAGACTACTCTGTAGCAGAAATTGATTCAATAAAAATTGTTTTAAAACACTCCTTATCATTTTTTGTGGATTCTTTAATCAGAGATAAATTTGTTCAGGCTCAAAATCAACAATTTTTTAGTGTCGATGATTTCTTGTATAGAGACGCTGATTATTCCTCTACCTATGAAAAAATTAGGATCAAAATATTAGCTGGTATTAGTACAGGATTGAATCCTTCTAATGAATCCGAAAAATTAATAAAACAAATTTTGATAGATAAATTGTCCACATCCAAGATCTCAAGTAATCGATTTTTGAAATTAGAAGGAGACAGCGAACGTTTAACTTTATTAGGAAAACGAACAGACGGGAATTCAGACGATAATAAAGAAAACGTTCTAAAAAGTGATACCTGTGATAAAGAGGTCTCGGAATTAATCTTTAAAAGAAGTCGGTTTGAAATCTTTCCTAGAGAAACTTTAAAAGTGAGAAACCTTACTCCCTTTAAATCAATCGATGATATACCAGAAGATGTTTATGAAATATATGAATCAAACCCCGCTAGGGTTGTGGACAGATCTGAAATAGATATGAGAGCGATTGGTCGTGTCCCTTTTCTTGATGACCAGTATTCTCACAATTCCCCAAAGTCAGTGACTGCATTTTATTCAATAAACAATGTAAATGTAATTTCAAATAGAGATCGGGAGTCGACTACACTAGGCTTAAATAAGCACAATGCAATTCAGTTTGAAGATGAAGCCCAAATTGAAGACATGAATTCAGAACCTTTAAAAACACGGATGAAACAAATGATCGCATTCGATTCAGGCGAAGGTCATAGATTCTCTGTAGAAATTCCGAAGGGGCTAGCTAGTATGAGTATGGCACCCATTTTAGTAAGAGCGCTGCATGGAGACGATACGGCAACCCAAGAAGTATTAGCTACCGTAAACGAAATAACGGATCGCTCTAAGATTGTAATTGAAAGTGGGTCAGATTATTCGTCTGATTATATAGAAGAAAATTTGGTAATGACTGTTGGTAGGTATTGTATTTCATTGGGCTCGTCCTATAAAGGGTACAAGGGCTGTTATGGAGAGAGAAACGAAGATAGACTCGTACTAGGTGATTCGATATTTGCTATTGACGGGCTAGGTGGTTTTGAAGATGGAGATAAGGCGTCTAAAGCCTTGGTAAGAGCAATAACAGATCCCCTTATGGCGAATTCTTCGGATGAAGATATATTTAGATCGGCAAGATCTGGTAATTGGGAAGGTGCTAGCGAAAAAGCATCTGCGTGTATGGTATCAGCAAGAATTACCCAAAAAGAAGGTTTTCCTCAATCTAGACTCATTGAATTTGGACAAGTTGGGGATTGTAATATGGTGTTGTTTAAACGTAATAAAGCAACAAATTGTGTTGATATTATATCGTCTACCAAGGATGAACATTTTAATATTATTGATGTTTGTTTGAATTCTGACTTAACAAAAAAACCTGTAGATGTTTATTTTTCAGAGTTCCTTGCTAGAAGACACATCGTTTCATCTACATTTAGTAGAAATCCACTTGATACAAAACCTTGTGATAAATATGAACCTACAGAAATTACGTTAAATTCTGAAGAAGAATATTTGCTGTTTTCTGGGTCTGATGGATTGTTTGATAATATGTTGCTAGTTGAAATTGCGTTGGTTTTAGAATCAATAGGTAAATCAGGTGAAAATTTATCGTTACCTTCAATTTTTAAGCAGGTAAAAGAAATTCATGAACTTAGATTTGAAGAAGAAATGTGTTCGTTTATTAAACAAAATATAGCGGACTCAAAAAACTGGGGTAGTTTTTTTAAGAGATGTGTTAAGGACAAGGTACCACTTTTTAAGCTAGAAGGCTTTCCATCCTGTCCAGAAGGAGAAACGATAGTATCCGTTTACAAAAATAAAGACTTTTTAAGAGAGGTTAAAAAGTGGATCCCCCTCTTTCTTAAACGAGAGTCCGAAATAAAACAACGCTTAAACGCATTTAATGAAATAAAACGAATCGACGACAAACGACTTCCTTCTTGGTATGCATTATCTACAGCTCCAAAATCTGACAATTTTACTTTTTCCGTTTCGAAAATACATTGAAAATAATGCTTTGGAAATTTTAGCATTCGCCCTTATACTATTTGAATATCTATAAGTTTTTTGTTCGGAGAATACCTTAAACTTATTTTAGGGATTCGATGTGATATGTTGTAAGTTAGTGTGCCTTATTGTGTTGAAAAATAAGTTGCTATTGGATTAGCAATTTTATGAGAAAAGGAAAATAAGATGATTAAAGAAACAATTATGAAAATGGAAATACTCGTAAAAGAAGCAAAGAAAATGGCTCCAGAAAGAAAAGATGAACTTGAATCTTTGATTAAAGATTTAAAAATTGAATTGGATGAATTATCTAAAAATAAACAAGAAGATGCCGATTCTATCGCCGGGTTTGCAAATGTTGCCGTTCATGAAGCATTAAGAGAATCTAAAGATGAGGCGTTAATTGAATTATCTACTTCAGGATTACAATCGTCTGTTAGAAAAATTGCTGCAAGTCATCCTAAATTGACGGCAATTACACGTAATATATCTCGATCTCTTTCGAATTTGGGGATTTAGTAAAAACGATTCATAACAGATGAACGCTGAGTTAGACGGACTTAAATATTATGAATATAAAATTGAAAAAGACGGTTAGTTTACAGCAACATTCACCAATAGAAATTAATTTTCATAGTAATGTTATTTTCAAAAAAGAGACTACCTCTTACGTAGAGAAAGATACTTTGAAAACAGGTATTTATTGGATTATGATTGCGAAGAACCTGATGATTTGTCTCAGAAAAATAGCGTGTCTAGGCTAAGTATGTCAGTGTCGTCTGATAGTTTGTCTCGTTTTGCTGGCTCACGACAACATTCGTTGGATTCATTGACCAGTGTTAGCAGTGGGTCTCCTAATTCTCCCAAATCGGTAGACTATTTTAAAACCACAGGAAAATCGGTTGTTGGATGGACAGTTAAAAGAAATTTAATTCCTAAAACGACTAGTTTGAATAGTTTGTCTACTCGTGAAGTAACTGCTTTTTCAGGAGTTACGGATGCCAGCTTGTTTAAAAGAGTTGGATCCTTTTTTGATATAGGAATTGGTGAAAATTCAAAAAAGACCAGGACAAGTTTGCTACTTAGAAAACATGTTGATATGGATCTCGCTCGTTGCTTTCGACATCAACGTGTGAGGGTTAGTTATTCTAATGATGTTTGTTCTGAAGATATGACAATGCGGCTTTATTTTAAGTCAAAAAGAATGGACGACGTGTTAAATGTTTTAAACGAAAATATTAGTGATCATCCTGGCAAATGTGAAGACTTTTTTCCTGAAATTTTACCTACAATAGAGAACTCCGGTTCATTAAAATATTCTCAAAATAGAGACATGCATACGGCAAGAGAAATACTTTTTTCTTACGAGCCAGATACCCCATTTAAGAAACAAATTGGCAGAGAAAATTGGGAGACATTAAGAGACATCGTTTTCCAACAGATGTTGGAAAACTGAGAAAATAGGTATTGTTTCAAAATAACTTTTATTTTTGAAAGAGACTTTTTATAACGCGGTTTTAACAGTAAGTCCGAAAGGCATTGCCGGATTCAATACACTAAATTCAAAATCGCGATTAAACACATTCGCAGTGGTAGAAATTGATTTCAGACCATTTACGTCGTCCGTTACAATATCCGCAATCAACGTCCCAATTAATGCGCCCGCTAACATATCTGAAAACCAATGATTATGTCCTTCAAAATGGGGTAGTACAGCCGCAGATACAATCGAATATCCTAACCACGGGTTATCGTACATATTGCTTATGACACGTCCTACCGAAAAGGCCATCGTAAAATGAAATGATGGAAAAGCTGTTCCCGCTGTTGTCGGCACATAATAGATGGGGTGGAAATTAAAAAAGTCTAAAGGATTCCGAGTATAACCTTCTTCAACTTCATTTGTACTTAAACTTGGGTCGGGCCGATTTCTCGCAAACGCTGTTTTAAGAACCATGTGAGAATAGAAATATGAATAGATAATAGCTTTAGTTGCTTTAATGGCGGTAACTTGGCCATGATCGTTACCAAAGACAAGCGATGATGCATAAAGGCCTCCTAATCCAAGAAGGATGTATTCATCCGTTGGAGCCAAATGAGGAAATAATTTTAAATCTGGAACATCATCTCTAAATAATGGATTTATTGTATTTTGCACGAATTCTGTCGCTGGAATATCTATGGCAATCGCGCCAGCCATTATGCCAGCAAACGACAACATTTCGTTAGGATGAGAAAATGGGTAAGTAGCAATGGATACCATGTCAGAAGAAATAGAATTAAATTCCTCTACCAATATGGAGACACTGTTTGTTCGATTTTTATTTATATCATCTGACATCGTTAATTTCGAATTAGCTTGAATAAACGATTGGTTAAAAGTAACTATTGATAAAAGAATCACTAGTAGTAAGTTTCTTTTAGATTTATTAGAGAATGTCGTATTTTTCATATCGAAAAGTATATCTAAAAAATAGGTAGATTGATATATTGCCATCCCGATTGAACCTGACTATAATAATAGACCTATTTGGTGGACGTAGCTCAGTTGGTAGAGCCCCGGATTGTGATTCCGGTGGTCGTGGGTTCAAGCCCCATCGTTCACCCCATTTATATACCTTATGAATTCCTTAAATAATATTTTAGTCTTAGGTTTAATTACATGTTTTTTGATGTGTATTTTTTTAATTGGTTTTTTTATTTATAAAATGAACCAAATGACCCGTTTATTTGAAGCATTAAATAGAAAAAATAAAGAACGATACGAAAGCTTACAAGCTCAATTAAATGCGGACACACAGAATTTGAATCACAATTTAAAAAGTCAGAGAGAAGAACTGATATCTACGCTTACACAATTTCAAACAATTAACAGCCAACATTCCGAGAAGTTTAGGGACATTATGACAACTCATTTTAATCAGCTGTTTCAATTGGTTACCAATAAATTACACGAAACAATCGATAAAAAACTTGGAGAGTCTTTTATGTCGGTTAGTAGCCGCTTAGACCTCGTTCATCGCGGGCTAGGAGAAATGCAAAATCTAGCTAAAAGTGTGAGTGATATCAAAAATGTATTTCAAAATGTTAAAGCAAAAGGGATGTGGGGTGAAGTTCAACTAGAGTCATTGTTGGCTCAGTTCTTGGCTCCAGGTCAATTTAAGAAAAATGTAAATATTAATCCAAGAACATCTGAATTTATTGAGTTTGTCGTGTTATTTCCGGGCCAGCATGACATGGTAATGTTGCCAATTGACGCAAAATTTCCTCACCGAAGTTATGAAAAAATAATTGAAGCAGATTCAAAAGGAACAGCTAAAGATCGTGAACAAGCAAGGGCATCATTACGACTCAGAATTGTAGATGAAGCCAAACGAATTAAACAAAAGTATATTGTTCCTCCTACAACAACCGATTTTGCAATTTTATTTTTACCGCTTGAGAGTTTGTATTTGGAAGTGATCCAGATTCCAGGCTTAGTACAAGACCTTCAGCAGTCCTACCAAGTCATTGTTTCTGGGCCTACAACACTTATGGCACTTCTTCATAGTCTGCAAGTAGGGTTTAAAACAATAGCTGTAGAGAAGCGATCTGCGGAGATTAGAGACTTGCTTGTGAAAGTTAAATCAGATTTTCAAAATTTTGGGCTTATTATCGAAAAAACGCATAAGAAAATTGAAGAAGCAGGCGATAATCTAAATTTGGCGTCAAAGAAAACGAAACAGATGTCTGAGAATTTTGCACACGTCGAATGGATCGAATAGTTAGTTAGAAAAGTTAAGAAAAGGCCGCTTCTTAGCGCGTTCGAAAAGCCATGCTTCGAATTTAGGCTTAAAGTTAAATAAGTGTTTGCTAAACGCTCCTTCGGGTTCCGAATCAAATTTCACCATAAATTTATTAATATACGGTAAGATTTCGTCCAAAACAGGATGTCCTTTTTCTACAAAACCTTTTGAAATTAATTTATCCGCACGTTCATCTTTAAAAATAATAACTAAGTATCCATGTTTTTGGAGGTGAGATCTCTCATCGAAAATTGATGATGTTGGTTTATAGAGTTGAGCGCCATCCAGAAGTGTTTGGTCTATAATTGCTGTAGTTTTCTTTGTCAGAGTCCCTTTTTCCAAGGAAACACTATCTCCATTTTCAAGAATGTAAATCGACGATTCATCAATACCTGATTCGACACCGATAGCTCTATGTTTTAGCAAATGTGTATACTCGCCATGAACCGGTATGAAGTATTTTGGTTTGACGATTGAAAGTAGTTTTAATAAATCTTTTTCGTATCCGTGACCGGAGACATGAAAAAGACCTTTGTTTCCATCAAATACTTTGATTTGTCGTTTGGCTAGCTGGTTTAAAATTTTATTTACATTATGTTCATTTCCAGGAACCGTTTTTGCAGAAATGATAATGGCGTCGTCTTTTTTAAGGTTTATGCCCTTGTCTCGAGAGAAAACGGATCGTGTCAGCATTGAATGTGGCTCGCCTTGAGATCCAGTTGTAATAATTAACAGCTTTTCATCAGGAAGTTGACTGCTTTGACCAAAGGTTATCCTGTGCTCATATTTTGGGATGATTCCAGCTTCTTGAGCAATTTTTAGAGTATCAACAAGAGCAGCTCCCAACACGAGAACGTTTCTATTTAATTCTTTAGCAAGTTTGAAACATTGAATCACTCGATGAACATGAGATGCAAAAAGTGCGATGATAATTTTCCCTTTTATAGGTTTCGATTTTTCCAATAAATTTTGGTAAATAGATGATTCGGAAGGGGACGATCCTTTTGAATTTGCGTTGGTGCTGTCAGAGAGAAGGATATCTATTCCTTTTTCACTCAATTGTTCGATGGTTTCTAAATCGGTAGGTTGATTATCTACAGGGTCTGTATCTAATTTAAAATCTCCAGAATGAAGGATTCGTCCATTTTTATGCTCAATTAAAAAACTAAAGCAATTCGGAATGCTATGACAAACATGGATAGGGGTAATAGAAAACTCGCCACATTCTACCTTAGTTTTAGGAACGATGGGTACGAACTCAATTGAGCGCCAAAGGCTTCTGTACCTTAATTTTTGTTTAGCGATTGCAAGTGACAATGGGCTGCCATAAAGAGGAGCCGAAATTTTTTGATATAAAAAAGGAAGACCACCCACATGATCTTCGTGACCGTGGGTTAAAAATACGCCACGAATTGGTTTTGTATAGGAGTCTAAGAAATTAATATGTGCTGTAACTTTTCTGATGCCATGCATATTTGGACTGGGAAACATCATTCCACAGTCGATGATAAAGGCTTCGTCTTGGCTTTCAATTAGGCACATATTGCGCCCAATTTCGCCAAGACCACCTAAAAAAATGATGCTAAGCGAGTCGCCCATACTATTTATACGTTAACTAAAGGAATATCAGACGCTTCTAATAAAGCTCTTAATTTGACCTTTTCGTCGTGCGTCGCTTCTATTAATGGTAATCGTGGAATTCCCACTTCAAATCCCATCATTACCATCGCTGCTTTTAATAGTATTGGATTAGAGGTTTCGAATAATCCTTTAAAAAGAGGATTCAAAAGAGCGGACATTGATTCCGCTTTATCGATATCACCCTCATAAAATGAAAGTATCATTTCTTTCATAGGTAGCCCTGCTATATGACTTGCTACAGAAACAACACCATTTCCGCCTCGCTCAAGAATAGGAACTGTAAGAGCATCGTCTCCTGAATAAATTAAAAAATCCTCGCCAGTTAATTCTCTGATTTTAGACACTTGAGCAAGATCTCCGCTCGCTTCTTTAACTCCGACAATGTTTTTAATTTCTGATAATCGTGCCATCGTTTCTGGTTCCATATTTACGCCAGTTCTTCCTGGAATGTTATACAAAAGAATAGGAAGAGCAGTATTCCCAGCAATTGCTTTAAAGTGTAAATAAATACCTTCTTGAGTCGGTTTGTTGTAATAAGGAACAACTTGAAGAGAAGCCGCAACTCCATAAGACTCTGCTTTTTGAGTGGATGCGATAGCCGTAGCCGTACAATTAGATCCTGTTCCTGCCATAATTGGTACGTTTAATTCATGAACTAATACTTCAAATAAAAGAAATTCTTCTTCGTGTGTAAGTGTTGGGCATTCACCAGTAGTACCGGACGCTAAGACACAATCCGTTCCATTTTTGATCAAATGTTTACCAAGAGTAACCGCCATTTCGTAGTTTACCCTGTTATGTTCGTCAAAGGGTGTGATCATTGCTGTAATTAAATGGCCTAGGTTTACGCTCATGGTTTTTCCTCCAAGATTTCTATTTTTGGGACGGGCCCAATTTTTGATAAAGAATAGCACAATCTAAGTTAAGATTAGAGGGGTAATTTGTTGATGGAGGAGATATTTTTAGTTATTGGGATGTATGTTTTTATTTTGAGAAAATTATTGGGTGGTTTTTATTAGTCTATCTCATATGAACTAACATAATGTTAACCATGTTAGTTATGAGATTAGATTTATGATAGAGACTATACTGTAAGGATAATATTCCAAATACATACAAATAAGGAAGTAATTTCCATGAAATTTAGACGAAAACGTCATCTAATATTATTTAAATTTAACTATACTCATACTAAAATTTAATAGAAAAAGGGCTTTTTAAATTAACGGATTGTTAGTTTTTTAGGCCTAGTTTTTATTTTCATAATTACCCTTAAATTTTCTGAAAATTGTATTAAAGAGGTGTAGACTCCAAGTTCCCTTCTTCATCGAACACGCGTATATACATGATATCGTCAGATTTTGCTTCTAGATATGCGATTGGCGTCTCTAAATTTGTTGGCAAAAATAAATAGGATGAATACTCGTCATTTCTAATTTCACCAACAAACGTATAATCTCTATTTTTTATTGTTGTCACGTTAAAAGAAAACTTCATTGTTTCCTCCTCAGAATAATATGACCCTGAATTAGAGTATACCCCTGTATAAGTAAGTTCAGTACTGAATTCAGGGTAGGTAACAACCCCATTTCCCATCATTACGGTATCGAGTTCTACTTCAGCCTTGTTATCAATTCTCGTCGAGGTAAATTCCATAACCAGGGAACTAGAAAAATATGGGCTCCATAACTCTCTTGTATACTTTACCTGATTCACGCTTCCCCAGTTTTCCTCAACATAAGAAATACTCTCATTTATTGTGAAAGATGTCTTTCTTAAGTCTCCCGACGAATCATACAAATATTGGTCAGAATATTTTTTATCTGATGTTTCTCGTTCGACAAAATACTCGCAAGCATATAGAGACGATTCTGAATAAGATGGATCTGAAAAAAATTCTGTAAAATCTGTCGAAGATGACTGACTATAAATATTATAGTGATTGTAATAATAGGTATTTCCGGTAGAGTAAAAGTCAAGAGGATCAAACTCTGTAGCCCTTGAACCTCCATGAAAGACATCGGCTCCTGGCGCATGAGAGTCCAGGATAGACATTCCTATCGACGTAAGCGTGTGTTCGGATTCAGACTGCTTTTGAAATCCATTTTGAGGCAATGGGCTCTCGCTGCCTTGACCAAAAGAGACGACTTCCCCACTTGTAGATGATATAAATGGAAAAAGCTTACCATTAAAAACTCTAGTCTGTGATCCAAGGCTCATTCCCTGAATAGAACTGGACGACAAATCACTTGAAGACGGATGACCAAAAAAAGAATGGGAACCTGAAATAACTTTTAAAGCCTCCCTCACAGATCCTAAATCTTTGGTTTCCTCTTCAGCTGGAGACTCAGATTCTAACTGAGAATTTCCCTCAGATAAAATTTCCGACAATTTCGAACATCCTGACGATGCAACGAAAAAACAGGAAGAGAACATTAAAATTAAAAAAGACCTCAGAAATATATTTTTAACAAAATTCATATTTAAACACCCCTTCGTTCATT
This sequence comes from bacterium, assembly GCA_018698675.1. Lineage (GTDB taxonomy): Bacteria > Margulisbacteria > Marinamargulisbacteria > JABIPA01 > JABIPA01 > JABIPA01. The sequence continues at coordinate 28,178 of JABIPA010000063.1, forward strand.
GACCTGAACAAAATATATACACAACTTAACTCTATCCAAAGAACAATACCACGTAATATTATTTTTTTAAATATGTAAAAAGCTACGTAAGGTAAGTTTGAAAAAATAAAATAAATAGAAAAATGCACAATCAGTAATGGATTTTATTCATCGTTTTTTTGATATTAATTGGTCTGTTTTTTCAATGTATTCTAATAGAAAAAGGGCTTTTTATATTTTTAGTGTTTTTTGTACAACTATTTTATGGTCATCCTCTGAAATAGTTCATGATTTAAACATAATCATCTTTTTTCATTCACGGTTTAATCTCCTAAAAAAAAGGGAATTCCACAAAAGGTGATTACCAACAACTGACAAAAAAAGTATAGAAAGCTAAAATGAAATTAATTCACAATAGTTCCTTAATACTGACATACAATTAAAACCAAAGAGGATACATCCAGATGCCAGAAAAAACTGTTAAAGATTCTATTCAACTCATTCACAAAACATTCACTGATTTGTTAAATGATAAGTCAGAGACCGAGAAGTCCCATTCCATAATAGTTAGTTCATTAATTAAACCAAGCCAAACAAAATATTATATCTTCGAATTAAAACCAAAAATTATACGACTCATCCAAAAAGACAATAAAGGTTTAAAGAGAGAATGGGAGTACGCGTTTAATTCCACAGGAGATATTTTTCTAAATAATGTTAAAGTTTCCACTGAATTAAGCAATGAGTTTTCCGAGTTATTAGCCGACGTTTCTTTAGATATTAATAAAAATAAAGTTGAGGTTTTTAAGGCCGAATCCGTAAATTCAATTCCAAAAAATAGCACGGGCGTTATTTCTGCATTGTCTGGAAGAAGCGACAAATTCCTTCATATCAAACAGCTGTCAAAAGAAGAACTCAAGCAAATTTCTGGTGGAGTTGGCGGAATTGCTCCGGTTGGTTTAGGTGTTAGTCCTTCGTTAAGTCCATCTATGCCCGTCGCAAGGTCTACCCGAGCAGCATCCATGGATACAATGAGTATTCTGGAGCAAGTAATGGCAGACCTAGAACCTGATGCCCGACTCATTCCTACAACGAACGTCGAATTTTTGCCAGTTCTTTCTAGAAATATAGAAACATTAGTCAATTTTTTCAGACATACTCCAGATACACTTAGAGCCGATCATGATAATTGGAGCAGAGATATTCAGGTAGCAGCTGTTCCCCCAAGTCCAGCCCCAGAGGTCGCCGGTGGAATAGTCACTGGAGATGAAGAAGTTGGTTCAGACTTACCTCATTTGGCTAGCACGACCGGGTTTAAGGAGTTAATCAGAAATTATCAGAAACAAAAGACAGACTTAAAAGCGATATTAGATGAAGCAACAAGTGGTGATGTGCATAGAGATGCAGGTGCTTTACAAGATAGGTTTGAGTCTGGCTTAAAAAAGCTAATTGATGCCGCTGAAACGATTCAGATAAAAATTGACATGTGGGTCGATTTAAAAGGATTAGATAAAACGGATAGAAATTTTGAAAAGCTCAGAAATTTACAGTCTCATTTATCGTCAGATCTAAAACGATTATCCGTCGAATCGAAGAAATTAAGAAATGTCGTAACTGTTGAAAACCAAGTTATTTATGAACGGTTAGAAGACTTATCATTAATATCGGCGTCTAAGGTTACAAACTTTAATGAAGCCGTAGGAGCAGAAAGAGACGTTGTAGCGACTCCAGATGAACCTGTCACGGCAGATGCTCTTCCCAAGCCAAAACATGTTTTCGAAATGGAAGACACATCTCGTCTTGAAACAGAGTTAAATCGATTTTTAGCAGGTGGAGTAGGCGCAAGAGAAACGCATGAGTTTAACCTTAGCAGTGCGGAATATAATCAAACGGACGGGACGTTAACCGTCACATTCAATTCCGTGGGAGGTGATGCCCGACATAAGATTTTAGTCTTACCATTTAAAGCTATGAATCATTTTGAGTCTTTGGAAGAAGCTGAGTCTATTCTAAAAAAAGGGTCACTTGGCCCAAGTACCGAAGCTAGCGCATCTTTAGGATCTAATCGATTATTTTCTAAACTTATGTCTCAAGCGAAAGAAGAAATTGAGGCATTTCCTAGTTTTCGACACATGTCATCCGCAAAAAAGAAGCAATTATTATTGGGTAACTTTAATCGAAAATATAACACCTTGATAAAGTCCTTGAAGCCAATTGTTACCGAACAAATAAATAAAGAAGCCGGAGTAAAAGAAACACACGATTATGAAGTGATGGCAGCTGGAGGAAGAAAAGTAAATGTCGTAAGCCATAGTGGCGTAATGATTGGCTTTACTGTTAAACCTACTAGAAGACGGATGTTTTCAGGAGAGGACCTTTTAAAAAATCACACATTTAGTCCAAGCAAAAGAGAAGATGGAACGTATCACATAACGGCTAAAAATGACGATTTATTAATTAAAGGCTTGAGATCTGACGGTAAAAAATCGATTCGAAAATTACAGGAACCAAGTCATATAGCTATTGATAACAAAAAAATGACGAGTTCTATGGTTCTTCGAACAGTCACCGAGATAAAAGATACAATTCCAAAAGAAATGTTCGACGAATGTCTTCCAAAAGAAACATCCATTTATAGCAAATTCAAAAACAAATTTTTTAAAAAAGCGACGCGTCATGCCGACTTCTATCCAACAAAAACATGGACGAATATGATGAAAGACGACTTGAATCCAATGTCTCCAGCAAATAAGGGAATTGGAGGAAAAGTATTGTGGGGACTAAAGGCAGTCGCTTTTCCAATTACAATGATTGTAAATGGTATTGCCACTGGGATGGTTCATTCAAAACGAAACTGGTTTGGAATACGATCAACGACGAAAAAATTCAAGGAAAATTACAATACCATTTATACCCAATTAAAAGGTGAGGCGAATCGAAAGATGCCAGTTACTGTTGGAGAACGTGTTCGAGCGACTGCTCAAACAACGCACTCGACGGTTAGAACAATGGTTTTTTCCATCAAAGAAAGCTATTTCACGAGTATCAAGACAAAGTATAAGCGTGAACTTGAACGATTCGATAGTTCAGTTCAAGGTGCTGCCAATACATTGGGCATCGACCTTCCCGATACAGGGGATGATATAAGAGATCTTGAGGCCTTATTAGCGAAGAAGGATTATGCGAATTCTAAAGAAATGTATGACTCGATTAATACAAAACTATTAAAATCTCTCAAAAAACGAGAGGAAAAGTTAGGAGAGGTTATTCGACGTATGCAGAGTGAATTGCTTCCGATGGCGCAACGATTTGATAAAGATGCGTTTAAGGAAACCCTACAAGGAGCACGGCAATCGGTAAACGCGTTGACCCAACTTTATCTAACGTCTGCAAATCAAGTTCAGTCAATTAAATCTGAGCTTATTAAGGGAACCGTAGATTTATTGAAAACGGATTTATTTGTTAAAAATTTAGATCTTAGTGGAGATATTGATGACGATGTTTTGAACGCGAATTTACAGATTTTATTCCAAAAATTATCAGACTACGAGTCTACAAAAAGCGACTCTTCCGATATCGATCAAAAAGAGAAATTGAAACAAATTTTAGATTATTTCAACACATCGGTTAAAGATAAATTAGAGGAACATGAATCGGAATTTGTGGAGCCATTTAAGCTAACATTAGCTGATATTATGGAAACCTATCGAAGTGATAGAGAAGCCTTATCTGTAGAAACTGCGAATCCGTATCAACACATTCAAGAAAATGTTTTGTTTCAATTATCGCTATTAGATCAATATGAGTCGTTTACAGAAGGAATGACGGAACTTCCAAATTTAGTGATGAGAGAATTTGGTGCAATAGGAATGACTCCGCTACAAGTGCCTATTGATCCAGATGAAATTAATCGGCGAATGGTCAATATTGGGAAGCAAATGTTTATATTGGCAAACGAGCCAATTTTAGACTCAGATAAATTTAGACAATTGGTTGCTCAGTTACGAGACCTTCAGGTCTTTATTCAAGTAAAGCTATTGGAAGTAGATAATTTAAAATTAGGGTCATCTGCTCAACGAGCGACGTTCGAAAGAATTCGTCCAGAAATAGAACGATTAATGACGGACAATCAGACCAAGATAAAAGAGATGTTAAGCAAGTTTATGCTACTTCCAAAAATGATAGGGTCTGATATTGACTTAGATGGCATCGATTCATTAGTAAGGCAAATCCAAGATTCGAGTTTTCATTTAGGAACAATGGAAGTGGGGGCTGAACATGGAGTGGATGACGGTATTCCTAGTCCTGTAGGCGATATTGTAGCAACACGTCCATCGGAAGGGCCTATTCGTGCGCCAAGTTTAGAAACAACGACAGCAGCAATATTAAGAGAAGATAGGCAGTTCTTTGGAGCTGTAAAAGACATGCAGTCTATGCTTGAAGAGGCAATGAAAACGACTGGATCAAAGACAAGAAAAAAATCACTGTCTAAACTGTCTACTGCCTTTAGAATTGCCTTACTTTCTCAACGAAAAGATAAATTAGATGATTTTATGGCAATGTTGGCGAAAGAAGATTTAAAAACACATCATGGAGCGCTTAAACGGATGGATGGATTTTTGGAAAAAGCAACGCTGTTTAGCGCTCAATTTGTCGATAAATTTGGAACCGTGAAGTCAGAAAACTTACTAAAAATCGAAAAACAATTAGCCGAGATGGGCTTAGAAAATTTCGAAGTCTATGACTACTTTTACAGTTCAATAAGTGGAACGATAGAAGTTGCAATCAATTCATGGTCAACAGGATTTTTTGGGTCTAAAAAAGAGCCTCGTGTTTACAAACTAAAAATTCCTACACCAGCAATGGTGGAAGCTGGTGTTACGGAGTCAAATTTCGTACGACACATTGGTGCGTCGAAAAACGAAAAGTCAGCCATTAAAAAATTGGTTAAAGGGACGGGGTTATTAAATCCGTCTGTTTTTTCTAGGGGCTATGAAGACTTAAAAACGTTTATTTCTGGAAGTGAGAAGACAAAAGTTGCATTGACGCTCAAAACAGAAGAAGAAATTGATGCGGAAAATGAAACAGCTTTAGCAAGAGGCGTGTCGTTAAGAGCAGATGCCTTGGTGGATGGCGAAAGGGACGATGAAAGTATTTCGTTGATTGGAGATATTTCCTTCGAAGATTTTATACGTGATATCCATCAATTTACGTTTTCAAATGCAATTGCTTGCGCGGAATTATTTAATAGTCCTCATCCGTTACCCGATGTTTTAACAGTATTCGATATGCCATTTGAAGGGACATCTCTCGATGATTTTCCAAAGATTGTTGAAGATGGCGGTCAGAAATTTGAAATTACGGCAAACCAAGTGAATGATCAGGCGCCTATTCAGTTGGTTTTGAAAAAATTGGATAAATCGAATGGTGATACCGTTTTAGCAGAACAAAAAATCACATGTTATACAAAAGATACCGATGTATCTGATTTAGAAGATCACGTTGCAGAACAATTTATAAATATGATGACGAGCCGTAGTTACGAGTCTAATTTGAGCGCATCGTTTCATGGATATCTAGACACAAAAATTGCTTCAGATCATATAAAAAATGTTTTAGAAGAAGAATTGGTCGGAGGTGAATCTACGATTACTCTTACTCCATTTGAGCGAAAAGTCGCGAAAAAAATTAGAGAAATGCCAGAATTATTGAACAAATTAAGGCCTGAAGCGATTCAAAAGAAAGTGTCAGACGAAATAGAAAATTTAGTCGATCTTTTTGATGAGACAAGTACAGTCGATCTAAAGTCAGTTTTGGATGGGTGTCCTCCTGAGATGGTTGATGGATTAAATGAGTTGATAGATGAAGATAGCACCACTTCGGTATTTGGCGAGTTAATAAATAACTCAGTAAATGAATTATCAACGAGTATAGGCATAAGTGAGTCATTCGACGATGCATTTGAACAATTCTCGAAGACAAAAAATCAATTGAAATTTGTTGCTGAAAAAATGATTCGAGAAAATTTGGGTACCGTTATAGATGATGATCCAGAATTTTTTTCGGAATCTTTAGAAAAAGTGTTGGCAGAAATTGAAAATAAATTAAATACAATGTTTATTGGACACATAACAGAAAAGTTACTAAAAAAGGTCCCTGAGCTTGATTGTGATAGGGTTGTGGATCCTGATGCATTGGACGTGAAAGTTAAATCACATATCGATTTTTTAAAAGATAGAACGGAGGCTGCTAAAAAGATAAATGCTCAATCCATGAAACTATTAGGGGAAAAATCAATAAATGAAGAAGCCTTTAATTTATTTAGTGTACAGCACTTGGCAGAGCGATTAGGTGAAATAGATGGTGCTCATTCGGATATTGTATTAGACGATTTTTCTGAGGTAAAAGTAAAAACCTTTAAATTGAGTAGCTTGATACATCAGCGGGTACTCCAGGTTGCATCTGGCTTAGAAATGGCACTTTTTTCTGCTGTCAGAGGTGGTCGTGTTACGGTGGATTCTCGAATACCAATGAGTAGAATTTTAACGAATAAAATTTTACATGAGGAAACGTCTATTGATAAATTTAAAGAAAAGCTGGCGTCTCTAAAATCAAGCAAACCTTATTTGAGTGAATTACCTGATTCATATGAATTACTAGGAATGGCTTATTCAGATATTGATGAAGAATCGTTCGTCACGGATATTAGAATACTAACTGATTCTGGCGAAGAAAAATTAATTACTTTTGAACCAACCGAGCCCTATGACAAAAAAGCCTTTCGAACGTTAACAAAAATCCTCGCAAAAAAAGAAAAAAAGAAACCGTCCGTAATAGCATACGAGAAAAAATACCTAAAGCCGTCTATTGTCGAAAAATATCTACATATGGAGCCAGGCAGTTTACGAGGTCAAAAGATTGAACTTAAAGGTCCATCTTTTAGCAGGTCATATTATGGTTCGACGCAAATTGCTGGTATATCAATTCAGATTGAAGGAATGAGCAGTCCATCTATGATTGATTTTGACTCGTTATCAGAAGAAGATGTTTCTCTTAAAACTAATTTTGTTGATTTGTGGACAGCAGGAAAAAAAGCGATTGTTGAGGAAATTAAGGGCTTAAGTCAATGTAATATGAGAGACGATCTGTTTGGAGCAGATCCTGTTTCACAAGAAATTAAAGAGAGTTATTTAACGATACATAATCGACGATTAAACTACGATATTGAACAAGCGTTAGACGGTATCTTTTCGGGAAAATTACAACAATCTATAGATGCCGTGAACAGAGGCCTTGAACATGATGTCCATGTATCTAGGACCGCTCCATCTCACGTTGTTGAAGTGGCCCAATCAGACAGAGACCGTTTAGATGAACTTGTTGAGCAAAAAACGAGAGAGTTTGAACTGTCTTATGAAAGAAATATTCAAGCATTTAAACGAGAAACAGATGCTAGAGCGCAGAAAATTTTGAACGAAATAACAGGCTATTCTGATATAAAAATTGATCACGTCGTTTTAGATGAATCAGGACGAATTACAGATATATTAATAAGAAAACGAGATAGAGACGATGTAGAATCGTTTAGAAATATAAACAGATTAAAGAGGTCTTTAAAACATACGTCTTTTAAAAATGATTTTCCTGGCTTTTTAGATGAAGTAAACCGACAGGTGAGTGAACAGTTTACGGCATCAATAGCAACGTTTAGGAAAGAAGAATCTCTACAGGTTCAGGTGGCGCAGGTGTGTTCGGGCGTTAATTCATTAATTGCAAATTTGTCGCCGGACAAATTTGATGTTTTCAATATGAAACCGGCAGTAAATGGATTGCCAACTGATTCTGAAAAACAAGCCGTTTTTGATAAATTAGAAGAATTTAAAGAAACCGTTTTTAGTCCAATTAACGAAATGTTAAGTCATTTACCGGGTGGATTAGAAGGTTCTATTCCGAAGGAGGATGTTGAATTCTTTTTTACGCATTTGGAATCAGGAAGCGCTTACGATGTTAAAAAATCTATCGAAAAAATGCCTATCGCGGTGCAGGTAATATTTAAACGATTAGCAGGGTTAAGGACTATGATTGGTGATAAATTGAATCATTTGGAATCGGCATATGATTTAGATTATGAAGACATGCCAGATGGCACTGAATTTGAAGCAAGTAACTTTTTGTCAGGATTTGCAGCGAATGAAGGACCTGATTCTAAAAAAGATTCGATAATTTTAAAGTTTTTGTCTAAAAAATATGGGTCTTATTTTAATAGTAAGACTTAGTACTAACTTATTTCTTATCCAATAAGTTAAGAACCCTGAATTTTTGGGTATATAAATAGAAGACCACTATGATTATGTAGTTAGGTTAATGATTTAATACGTAGGAATGATTTTATGGGGAAGGTAGATATTAAGCAGCTGATACTAGAGTTGCGAAAGAATTTTTCGGCAATAATTGAGTCTGATGATGATTCAGTTATTATTACCTCACTTCGTCAAAAAGATCAGCCATCCTATTATATTTTTGAACTTCAACCTAAACCTCTTTTAATTCGGTTAATGGAAAAAAAAATAGATATTTCAAAGAATGAATGGACGTATTCGTTTGGGGACAAAACCGATGTTTTCTTAAACGGACAAAAATGTTCGAATGCAATGTTCAAGGTTTTTACAGAGAGGATCAAAAAGGTGGCTTCGGATATTTCAAAAGAATCGGTGGAAGTTTTTACTGCTAAAAAAGAGAAAAAAGAAAAGGTTTCGGACAATCCAAGAATGTTTTCTTCCACGTTTAATCAAAATTATTCTAATGGGAAAAAAAGAGATTTTTCTAAAATTAAACAATTAACAGGAGAAGAAATGAAAAGTAAGGTGAGAAGTGTCTAATTCAGGTGGAATAGGTATAAGGCAATCCGTTACTCCTGGTAAACTTTCGGGTTCTTCCAAGTCAGCACCTGCGGGGAAGGTGTCTAATGGTGATGGGGACGTAGCTACCCAACTTGCTAAAGACTTAGATGGGTTAAAAATTTCAACTCCAGCTAACAGAGACTTTTTACCTGGATTGGAAAAAAACTTACAGGGATTGGTTGAATTTTTTGATCAAATTCCAGAAATGCTTAATGTTGATGTTCCAAGTTGGGAAGAGCCTCCAAGCATAAACATTACTCAGAAAAATTGCTCACCTGATGTTGTCGTTGTTTCTCCTAATCCTAAAGCAACAAATTTAAAAGCATCGTTCAAAGAATTACTTACAGATTATAAATCTGTTAAATCTGAGTTAAAAGAAATGCTTCAGGAATTAAAAAAGGGATCTGCAGATTCTGAAACTATCCAATCCGATTTTGAAGAAAAATTAGGAGAATTATTGGATTATGGAGAAGTAATTCAAGACAAAATAGATGCATGGCAAGAAAAAAATGAAGGAAAGGAAAAAACTTCCGTATTTAAAAAGATGAATGGGTTACAGGCAGGGCTAGCTTCTGATTTTGCCAGATTATCTAGGTATTCGAGTAAAATCGGGGATTCCGTTAAAACTAACAAAAGTCCTGTTTATGATAAATTAAAAAACTTTGCTGCCAATACGAGTAGTAAAGCTGCTGCTACAAATAACGTTGTCTTAGCTCAGCCTAATGTAAATTCTTTACCAAACGATGTTCCAAAAGAGTCAGTTCTACCAGAAGCAAAAGATATTTTTAAGGTTCCTTATAAAGAAGAATTTGAAACTCAAATGAGTTATTTATTTGCAGACACTGCGGGTTCAAGAGAAACGAAAGAAATGCAAATAGACGGTTTGGAATATAATAAAACGGATAACTCAGTTTGTATTCATATGGATTCAGTAGACGGGCTTAGAAGCAAGTCCGTTGAATTGCCGTTTGCAGATGGATACGAATTTAAGTCTATGGAAGACGCTGAAAATATAATAGCGAAAGGTAGTTTAGATAGAGGAAAGAGTCCAAAAGAATTGTTGGGGTCGAAACGTTTATTTAATAAATTAAAAAATCAAGCGAGTGCAGAGTTAGAAAAAATGCCAGGGTTTAAAAAAATGGATCCAGACTTAAAAAAGAGCCTTTTAACTCGAAAGTTTAATGAGAAATATCAAGCCTTAGTTAAGAATTTGAAACCGACTATTGTAGACCAACTAGAGCAAATTGATAAAACTGGAGAGGTAAACTTTGAACCAGTTGATAAGAATTTCAAGATGACCTCAACGAAAGTTAAGACATCGTGGCTATCTTCGGGTCTTACTATTATTGCCGTCGGATCTGGTAAAAGCGGGATAAAGTTTAAAGTTACAACAACTAAAAGAAAAGAATTTTCGTATAAGGATACGATAAAACAAAGAAGTTTTACCGCTGATAATCCTGTTTCAAAGGCCGATGATCCAACATCTGGAAGTATGTCAGTTGTTGCAAAAGGAGGAAAACTTTTCTTTAAAGGAAAAGCAGGAGGTAAAGATAGGATAAAAGCCTTAATAGGATCAGATACAATAAACGTGACATCAAAAAAAACAAAAAAGCAATTAAGTACGGTAACCGAGATAAAGTCGACGATTCCTAAAAAAATGTTTGAAAAGTGTTTGCCTCAACCCAAGTCAATGTTTTCTATAGCAACCCGTGTAGAAAATAAAGTTTTTAAAAAAGCGGAGAAATCTGTTGGTTTGACGAGGCCTAGTACGTTTGGGAACTTAATTAAAGAAGATCTTTGGCCAACTTCTACTCAAAATAAAAGTATTCTTGGGAAATTAGGCGTAGTCGTTAAATTATTACCTAATCTTGCTTATACATTGCCTATAGGTCTTATCGTGAATGCCGTTATAATGACTTCTGCTCATTCGAAAGGTGATTCTTTAAAACTTCAATCGACCATGAAATCGTTTAAAGGAAACTACGAGACCCTTACAAAAAATCTGTTAGGAGAAGTAAGCAGAGGAACAAATACAAGAATAATGGAGATGCCAAAAGCTGTTGCTCAATCAACCACATCGGTAGGGAAAACGGTCAAATTTGCGATGGGGTCAGCATTTAAAAATATGATGAAAGATAAATTTAAAGAGCAAATGGAGCTTTTTGATAAGTCAATTCAAGAAACAACGAATGTACTTGGAGTAGCAATTCCAGATAGTAAAGCAGAAATAGAAGAAATGGAAAGATTAATAGATAGTGGCGATTTTAAAAGTGCTGAAGATGTGTTCAAACTTATCGATCAGAAACTTACATCTTCAATGAACAAACGAACCAAGGCCTTAGGATCCTTAATCGACCAGATGCAGGAAAAATTACTCCCTGCCGCTAAAGATGCCAGTAAATTAAAAAGTACATTGATCAATGCAAGAGCAACCGTAAATGAATTGACAGGACTGTATTTAAAATCCGCAAATTCGGTTCAATCAATTCGATCTGATTTGATTACGGGTACGGTAGAAATATTGAAAAATGACGATGCAATGTCGAAGTTAGGAAGTAAGGGAGCTGAAGGAAAGGTGAAGTCAAAAGTTAGCTCCTTTATGAAAAAAATGGAAGACTATGAGTCAAGGAAATCAGGAATGGATCCCGCGGAAAAGAAAGATGTTTTGAATTCTATAGTTTCAGAGTTTAAAGATATAGAAGCTATTAGCGAAAATGGCGATAATTTTATGGATAAGAAAGAATTAGAAATAATTATGAATTCTTTGGAAGGCGTTATGAAACCTTTAGAAAGCATAATGAAAACGTATCAATCTGATATCGAAGTATTTTCCAAAGAAGCGCCAAACCCATATCAAGGAATGGAAAGTAATATTGATTTTCAAATTTCTTTACTAGAAGATGTAGACGCCTTTAAAGCAGAAATGAACGATTTACCAAATATGGTTGCAAGAGAGTTTAAAGGCAGTCCTCATAGTATTCCTCTCGACATGAATGAAATAAATCAAAAAATGGTAAGCGTTCAAAAAGAAATGTTTGAGTTCTTAAACAAACCTGACAGTAAGGATGATAAGGCGGGGTTTGATAAAATTTTGACAAAATTGAGAAATTTGGAGACGTTGACCCAAACAAAAACCTTGCAAGTGGATAGCTTGACATTAAATACAAAAGAGAAAAACGAAATTTTAACTAAGATTAAACCAGAAATACGACGGCTTTTAAAAAATAATCAAGAAAATATTCAAGACATAATTGTTAAATTTATGAGTATGGATGTAGCCACCGTTTTAGACGCAAAAGGGGATGGGATTAATGCTATTGCAAGTGAAACACATGGATTAGCCGTAAAATCGGAAAGCTTAGGTGATTTTGGTTTACATGACGACATGACGACAACCATGTTAAAAGGAGATATGTCGTTTGGAGCAACAGTCAGCGATATGTCCAATTCTTTAAGAGATGCAGCCGCTAAAACAAATTCGAGTTCAAGAAAAAAAGCGTTACAAACACTATCCAAATCCTTCGAAATTGCGATTCTTTCTCAACGAGAGGACAAACTACAAGATTTTATGAGTTTAATAGACTCTGAGATGTCAAAGACCAATAGTGGTGCTTTAAAAACAATGGAATTTTTTAAAGATAATGCAGGTTTGTTTAGGATGCAGTTTCTTGAAAAATTTGGGGAAGAAAAAGCAAATACGTTAAAGTCCGTTGAAAAGAGTCTTTCTGACATGGGTTTAAGAAATTTTGAAGTTTATGATTGTTTCGAAAACAAGACCACCGGTGCTATTGAGGTATCGATAAATACGTGGGAAAAAGGAACGCCTGAATCTAAAAGACAGCCGAGAATTTTGAAATTAAAACTTCCTCGAGTTGATGATAGCTTAAAATTTTCGAAGGAATCTTTTTTAGTAGGAAATGAGGACAAAAAAGCGAGTTCTAAATCAGAAACGAGGGGTACGTTCGCAAAAGATGAGTTTTATGGAAAAGTAGGAGTATCATCTGAAGATGAAAAAGCCTTGAGGTTTTTGTTGAAAGATAGGTCTAAAAAAGCAACTAACACTAAAGATATTTTAAATAAGAGTACCTACGCAGAGTTTTTTAACGACCTTAGCTCCATGCTTAATTCGAACGAAGATCCGACCGTCGATTTGGATGCGCCAAAACTTACTGTTGAAGAATTGGAATCTAGAAATGAACAAATAGGTAGTGATAAAAAATTGAAAATGGAAGGTCTTTCAGCAACAGCATCCATGTCTGATTATTCGGGCGAAAGTTCTGAGTTCGGGGATGATATATCTGATCGAGGTTCCATAAATTCTGCGGGAGGCCTTTCAGTTCCTGACGATGAATTAGCCTCCGTTAGTTCGGAAGATTCGATGATATCTCAAATGCAGGCTGCCGCTGAAGCTAGCAATAAATTTTCTCTTGATACTCCGGAAACGGTTGCTCAATTATTTCAAACTGACAAACCATTACCAAAACATATCGCCTTGTTCGGTTTTCCGGAGGGTGGATTAAAATTGGGGGACCATCCGAAAGTAATAGACGGTGGAGACTTCACTGTCGAAATCGAAATGACTCAATCAAATGAGTCAGATCCAATTCAGTTAGTCTATAAAAAAACAGATAAAAAAACAGGTGTGTTACAAGAACAAGAACTAACCATTTACAACAAAGAAACAGCCGTCGATTCCATAAATGAAGATGTTGCCTCCCAATATGTCGATTTGGCAATAAGTAGAGACTATTCAGTAAATTTTGGAAGTGGAGGAGAAGGGTTTTATATTTCAGGGGGCGCGGCTAGAGCGATCAATGTCTCTATAGTTAGTGGCTTAAATAATCCAGATGTTTTTCCCGAGGGATATGATACGAGTTTGTCGGAATTTGAGTTTCAAGTAAAACAAAAAATACTTGAAACTCCAAGCCTGTTAGAAAAGATAACTCCTGGAGCTGCGCGTGAGAAAATAATAGATACATTAACGGATCGATTCGACAATTTAGATCTATCTGAATTTCTAGAAAATTCAAATAGATTAATTGGTTCCGATGGAATGTCTTCTGGTGCAGATGGAATAAACGCCTCTTTTGATGCGTTCGAAACGTTAAGTACTGAATTCGAAGAAACTCTGGTTCAATCTCTAAAAGAAACCATCGGCACGGCAATCCAAGGAAATGAAACTCTTTTCGATGATGAACTAGGTGAAAAAATGGATGAACTCAAGGTAACAATGAGAAAAAAGTTTTTAAGTTCGTTAGGGGCGGTTCATTTAGCTACTTTTCCATCGGTAGGCACAAGTTTTGTTGAGAACGGGTCAACAATGGACAATAAAATGAAGGCTTTTTCAAAGGCATTGACTAGTTTTCACGCCGCTTCAAACGCATTGGAACAAAAATCGATAGAATTATCGGGCGCCGGTTTATTTAACGAACAGACCCTTTTTAAAACTAGTTTAGCCGATAATATTGGTGAAATGTATGAATCTGAAGGGACTTCTTCAACAATAAGATCTGCTAATGGCGAAAATATAGAAAATTCATCATTTACATTATCGGGACTAGTTGCTCAAAAAACATTAGAGTTTTCGTCCAATTTTAGCCAAGATGTTTTTGGCGTATCAAACGAGCATGGTGAATACCCAACAGTTGGATTGAATCAAGACTTGGATTTTAAAATGGCGCAGACCTCCCGGGTATTGAATACAAGTTCAAATATGGATAAATTGTCCGAAAAATTAACGAAGATGAAAAATTCCAAACCTCAAAAAGAGTATTTAAAAAATTTACCGGATAATTTTAGCATCATAAGTATCCGAAATGACAGTATTGAAACTCCTGATAAAAGTGGAAAAATGGTGAGTAATTCTTACGTAGGAGGCATTCTTGTTTCAACTCCAGAAGGAAAGGAGATCTTAATAGAAATTGAGCCTGATGAAAATTTTGATGAGAATGTTTTAAAAGATTTAACAGGAATTTTGGAGAAAACAGAACGAAAACCAACTGTTAAGAAATTTGAAGACAATTTTTTGAATAACGTAAATCTAGCATTAGTGTTAAACGAAGACCCAGATAGTTTTGGAATGCGAAACGCAAAAATAACCATTCCAATTATGGATTCCGATGACAATATACAAGGCATATCGATAGAAATTGAACCAACAAAAGAACAGAAGAAAAGGGGAATGAAACCTACTGTAAAAGAAATAAAATTCAGCAGCATTCCATCAAGTATTAGAGAACAATTTAGTACAGAATTAACCAGTATGTGGAGCGGATGCATAAATGAAGAAAAAAATAAGATAGTTGATTCGGTAGTCAGTCAATTAAATACGCGATCTGAATGTTTTGGATCCGATGCTGCAGGGCAACAAGCGAAAGGGATTTTTAATGATGCCTTACGTCAAAAAGTTTCTAGAGAAGTGGGTTATTCTATGGAGGCAGTCCAAAATCCTCAAGGTGGCCAATTGGAGAGTTTAATTGTCAGAGTTAATGAAGGGGTTCGTCACAATAGTATTGCTAAAAACACGAACACAGATAATTTGTTTCATACCGCTGCTGAGAGCAAAGAACGCGTATCTAAAACCTGCAATGAATCTTTAGCTCCACTTAAACAGAAATATGAAAATAAAGTAACCGAATTTAGGAAAACGGTACCCAAATTTGTTCAAGATAAAATGAAAGATTTAATAGGAGCTGATGTAAAGGTAGATTCTGTAAGGTTTGATTCAAACGGAAACGTCACTGATATTATGATCGTCAAAAAAAATAGTAAGGATGGGATAGATAGAGTTGTTTCGTTTAGAGATATAGGACGTGTTAAAAAGGGAGTGAAAGATAGCGCTTCGTTGAATGGAAGTTTCGACAAATTGTTAGACTCTATTAATAAAGGCGTTCAATCTAGACAAGAAACAGCTACTAATGAAGAGCTATCAAACCTTGCTCTGGCGAAAGATAATGCGGAAGCTGCAATATTTACAACCCAGACTATAGCCGAGTTCAACGATGAATCGTTTAGCCTGTTTAAAATGAGACCCACGATCCCATCTGCCCCAACAAAATCTGAACTTGCCGAATTGAGATCTGGAATCGATGACTTTTCAGAATCTGTATTGACGCCCTTGAACGAAGCCTTAAGTGGATTAAAAGATGGTTTAGAAGGAGCAATTCCTCCTGAAAATAGAAATGAACTTTTTGCTTCACTAGAAAAGGGGAACTCTATGGAGATTAGAAGAGCTATAAATAAGCTACCTCCTGAACTTAAGATACTATTTAAGAGATTGGCGGGAGCTGTTCATATGATAAAAGAAAAAACAGACGCTCTATCAGAAGCCTATGGAATGTCTACAAATAACTTTGAAGATGGATTACAACTAGATGATGATTTCGTTACTAATTTTGTAGCTACTAACGGTGATGCAACGATCCTACTAGATTTAGCGAAGCATTATGGTACCGTTTTTAACAATAAAGACTAAGTTTTTAACTTGCTTTTCTAATGAAATAATTTAATTTTAATAGAGTCTTCAGTCATCTCAACTGTTTTTTGAAAGAAATTAGGGTCAAAGAAAACAATTGGAGATTCATCTTTAATTTCTAATTTGTAAGAACCGATGACAGGCTTTTCAACAGATAAAATCACTAAATTTTCCTTTGTCGATCCACCTTGAGTATCTAAGTTTAATCCAAATGAATCAGATAAATTAAGTATTTCTTCTGGGCTTAACAGCTTGTGAGTATCTTTCATTTTGTTTTCTTTTTTGTCTTTCATATTGAAATCCCCCTTTTATTTTCAAAAACCATTTATTCAGTCTTTAAAATTTCCTTTTAACTTGTATCTTAATTAGTTATCGGGAAATAAAAAAATAAATTTCATTTTATTTGTTTTTAAGGTGTTAGTTCGTACGAATGGTAGTTGTGAACACCAAGTCCTTTTGAAATTAGACATAAAATACCGAAGGCAACAAAAAACCAGTAGAGCCAAGAAAGTATTCAGTTTGGAGGTACGGAATCGTGAAGCATATTAAAAATATGTAAACGATTTCATACGTTCGAAATGAACACTTTCTTTATTTTACGTAGTGGGCTAGTCGGGATTTTCGGTTAGGATGGCGTAGTTTTTTAAGAGCTTTTTCTTCTATTTGCCGAATTCGTTCTCTCGTAACATTATACACTTTTCCAACTTCTTCTAATGTACGAGGTCGTCCGTCATCAAAGCCAAAACGTAGCTTAAGAATCATCTGTTCTCGTTCGGTTAAAATATCCATTGCCTTTTCAATATCTTCTCGCATAACTGATTTCATCATGAATGTGTCAGGAGCATCAAATTTTTTGTCTTCAATAAAGTTACCTAATTGAGACGACTCTTCATCTCCGATAGGTGTTTCTAAAGAAAGAGGGATTTGAGAATATTTTCTAACGGCTTTCACATTTTCAACAGAAAGTTCAGAATGTTTTGCCACCTCTTCATCAGTAGGCCAACGTCCCAATTCTTGCATAAGCAATCGAATAGTTTTCTTAACTTTATATATGGTTTCAACCATATGAACAGGGACTCGTATCGTTCTGCTTTGATCTGCAATTGCCCGAGTAACGCCTTGTTTTACCCACCATGTTGCATATGTTGAAAATTTATATCCTTTTCGATAGTCAAATTTTTCAACGGCACGAATAAGACCTGTGTTTCCTTCTTGAATTAAATCTAAAAAGAGAAGCCCTTGTCCCGTATATTTTTTAGCAATAGAGACGACTAACCTCAGGTTTGCATTAATCAAAGCATCCTTCGCTTTTTGTTCGCCAGCTTCTACACCTTTTGCTAAATCGATTTCTTCTTGTGGCTTAAGTAGTTTTATTGTTCCTATTTCACGTAGGTACATTTTTACGGAATCATCTATTACAAGATTTTTTTCGCGAACACGGGTTGCTTCTTCTTCTTCTTCATCGGAGGATGTTAAACTTTCAGGTGTGAATGTTGGTTCTGCTTCTGTGACTGACGATCGTGGGGCATCTATTTTTTTTCTGGATTTTTCGGCGTCTAGTAGGTCGGGGCTATCAAATTCTTCGTATTTCTCTTTTCGATTACGATCATTCAAGGTTTCAAAAGACATTAATTCTCCTTTAGTAACAATTAATTAAGATATCTATTTAATATGCGATCTATTTGTATGGGTACAAATCAGATTATATGGATTTTTTTCTCGAATGACAATAAGTGAGTTAAACTTAAATAAGTGAATCCCAACAAAGGCTATAATTTGAGAGTTTATACCATAACTAAAATTGAGTGCATTATAGATTATAACGACCGTTTATTATTTATTTGATAATCTCTTACGAACAAAAAGATATGGAGTTAATATGAAAATGTTCTAAAAAATAACATTCGATTAAAACAAACTGTTTTTTTTATCATAAAACTTTTCTATACTAAATGATAATAGATTTATTCAGTGGAACTCTTTGAATTATAAATGAGTGAAATAAAAGTTAATCGATTTTTTTTAATATCGAAGTTGAATAAAAAATAGATAAGGAATCGGTAAGTAATAAGATAGTATCTGGTAAAAATATGAAAAAACACGTATTAATTTTAATAATAAGTATTGGTATGACATCGAGCCTTCTATATGCCCAATTTGACGAAGTTGGTTTGGCTGCTCAAAGACATGCGATACAACAATACAATATCGAACATTCGGGTAAAACGATAAAACAAATTCGGGCCGGCGAATATATTGTAAAGCCGGACCCAAATAAGGACATAAAAGATACGAAGAAAATAGCTAAAAAGAAAAAGGTAGGGTTATCATTTGGTCAGTTTGCGAAACGGATTAAAAAGAAGACTCCAGAAGTACCTACTAAAAATCGAGTGAAAAAGTTAAAAGGAACATTTCGTGGAATGTCTTACAGAATTAAAAAACGAAATATGCGAAAAAGAGATACGGATAATTAGAAAGAATTAAAAAAAGAACAAAATTTCTTTAGGTTTTGTGAGTTTTTTAATACAATAAACTAAAAGATTGTTAAATAAAGGTCTTTTATTGAGAGGGTTAGTATGTTTTTACTTAAACAAATGGATCGGTTTTTTTGGGCGTTTATATCTTTGGGTGTTGTTTTAGGATTTTTATTTCCTAGCTTCATGGGGCAGTTCGAGCCTTATGTTTTATACATTGTAATGGGCATTATCTGTGTTTTATTTTTAAAAGTAGATATTATAAGTGTATGTGCTCACGTTAAGAAACCAATGTTTCTTTTATATGTTTTAGCCTTTAATCTTCTTGTTATTCCGTTGATTTGTTTTTTTACTTATTTTCAATTTTTTGATGAAAACTTGGCAATGGCGTTGTTGTTGTTGTCAGCTTTACCGGCCGGTGTTTCATCTGCCGCATTTACTGATATTATGAGAGGAAAGACATCCTTAGGTTTAACCATCGTAATTTTTACGAACTTGCTTGCTCCACTTACGATTCCTCTTTTATTTTGGATGATATTTGAAACTAATATTGAACTTGATTATGTAAGTTTAATAAAAGATACATCGATGATTATGATAGTTCCTTTTTTAGTTGCAAAATGTTTAAAACATGTCATATTAAAGCCAATTATTCACAAAATATCTGATTACTATGACGTAACGATTTTATCCCTTCTATCTATGATGATGATGGTTACGATTGGATCTCAAGCAGAATTCGTTATGCAGAATATATCGTCTCAATTGAAAACCATTGGTATTCTTTTTTCAGCTTTCTTCTTATTTCAAATATTGGGTTATATCAGTGTTTTTTGGGTTAAAAAAGGCGAAAAATTGGCCGTTTCAAATTCTAAAATGATTATGAATAATATTTTAGGAATTGTTCTTGGTTTGGCTTTTTTCCCTCCTGAAGTGTCTCACATTATCATTCTTTCTCTAATTCCTTGGGGAACTATGATAATTGTAAAACATTGGTATAAAAAATACCTACCTTAGGCTTAAATTGGGGTCCACATTCTTAATCGTATGTCTCGGCAACCCGGGACAAAAATACGAAAACACACGGCATAATATAGGGTTTAGAATTGGCGATTCCTTGGCTAAATCTTTGTCTCTTGATCAAGTAGGATCAAAATTTAAATCAACTTATTTCAAGGGAACTTTTCAGTCGTCGATTACGAATATACATTTAATAAAACCCCTAACATATATGAATTTATCAGGTGAAGCCGTTATTGCCGCTGCTAATTATTATAAAGTTGAGCCGTCAAATATTATTGTGGTTTACGATGATTATGATATTGAATTAGGTACGATTCGTCTGAGGATGAAGGGGAGTGGTGGGACCCATAATGGAATGAAATCAATTATCCAACATGTTGGGAATAATTTGTTTCCTCGGTTAAGAATTGGTATCGGTCCAAAACCCTCGTTTATGGACACTTCTAGATTTGTTCTTTCTAATTTTTCGAATTCAGAGGAAGATATTTTGAAAGACGTTATCTCTCAGTCAGTAGACGCTATAAAAAGTGTCTTGTCAGATGGTATTGAAAAAGCGATGAATAAGGTAAATACTAAACCAAAGTCAATTCAATAACGAATTTAAATAATCTAAGCGTTAAGCACGTCCATAATCATCTGAAACACGAATAATATCATCTTCTCCAAAATAAGTTCCGTATTGAACTTCTATTAATATCAAAGGGATATTTAGCGTATTAGCAATTCTATGAAAAGATCCTTGAGGAATATGCAAGCTTTGGCCTTCTTGTAGCTGAATTTGAACGTCGTCTAGGGTAACAGTAGCTGTTCCATTTACGACAGTCCAATATTCACTTCGCTTAAAATGTTTTTGGTAGCTGAGTCTGTGAAAAGGGTTAACGAGTATTCGTTTAACTTTAGTGTAAGATTCATCTAGTAATACTTCCCACCAACCCCAAGGCGTAAGTGTTTTTTGCATTTTTTCTCCAATAAATTAGATTGACTAACTTTAGTATTTTGTAGCTTAATATAGTCAGAGAAATAGTGTGAAAAGTCAATTAAAATATAGCAGTAAAAAAATAGGCGTGGTTATTACATGTGCTGGCACGGGTAGTAGATATGATTCAAAAGAGTTAAAGCAATTAGTTCTTGTAAATGGTATGTCTATTTTGGAACACACGTGTAGATGTTTTTTACCTTTTGAAAAATTCATATCTGAAATAGTTTTGACGGTTCCTAGTTCAAAAAAAAGTGAAATTAAAAAACATGTAGAGGACGTAGAGTTTCCCTTTAAGGTTAATGTCGTTGTGGGCGGAGTTAGTAGGGCTGAATCTGTGAAAATTGGATTCGAAGAATTGGGATCCGTCGATATTGTATTGATACATGATGGCGTTCGACCAAATGTAAGTAAATCGTTAATTGAACGCCTTTTAGATTCTCTCGAAACAAATGATGCCGTTGTTCCCGCAATAAAAGTGTCAGACACTCTTAAAACAATCAATAAAGGAATAATTTCTGGTTCTGTTGATAGAGATAATGTAATGGCGATTCAGACGCCACAGGGATTTAAATATTCTTTAATAAAGAAAGCATATCGCTCTTCGTTTAGTGATCAGGCAACCGACGAGTCGTCATTGGTTCAAAAATTAGGAGAGCCCGTACACACGATTCTAGGTGAAGCAAATAATATAAAAATTACGACAAAATTCGATTTATCTTTGTTTAAGCTATTTTTGGAGTCGTTTTAGAATTCCGTTTATAAATTCCCTCTAATCCAGCCTGTAGCCTATATTTTGCAACGGATCGTCTTGCTACATCTAGTCCATGAAGACTTAAATGCGATTGAATACGTTCGTCAGTGAGGGTTGAATCAGTTTTAACTAGTTTCGAGATAATAGATTGAATTTGAACTGCCGTATAGCCTTTGTGACCTCGTGGACAGAGCTGTTTTAAAGAAAATGTTCCATGAGGGGTTTCAACATATTTGGATGTTAGGATTCTAGAAATAGTTGATGGGGAGAGGTTTAATTCTCTAGATAGAGACTTTTGAAGTAGAGGCTTCATATATTCGATTCCATTTTTCAAAAAATCATGTTGATGGTTCGCTAATGTTTGAGTCATCGATTCTAAATTTTTTCGTCTGTTTTCTATGTTTTCTAAAAATGATGTGGCTCGATCAAGTTTTTGTTTTAGAAATTCTTGGGTGTCTGAATCCAAATCAGGGTTTTCTAACATTTTTTGATAAGTTGGAGAGAGTCCCAATTGAAATCCTTTTTTTTCTTCATAATTTATTATTTTGATTTTGCTGTTTTCGAGTTCAAACGAAAAAGAAGGTATAACTACTTTCTCGACAGGTTCGTTTGAGAATTTTGAACCAGGAACAGGATTTAATGTCTGAATAAATTGAATGATATTTGGAATTCCCTCTGAAGGAATAGATAGTCCTTTTTCTATTGCTTTTAAATTATTGTCGGCGATATCTTCTAAATGATTTTGAATCGTTTTTTTTAGGATAGACTCGAGTTGAGGGTTTTCGAAGTTTTTTTGGTGCAGCTGAATTAACAAACATTCTTTTAAGTCTCGAGCTCCAACGCCCTCTGGTTCAAATGTGTGTATGGTTTTCAAAATATCAAATATTTTTCGTCCTTGGACCTTATGTTTTTTTTGAATATCGATTTTAAGTTCATTGTAATTAGAAATGTAACCACGTGAGTCTATTGAATCGATAAGTTCCATGGCAATTTTCGATTCTTTATCTTTAAAATTTTCTAAATTTAGTTGATTTAACAAATATTCATTTAATGAAACTTTGGATGAGTGACTAATAAAATTTTCAAAATCTGCTGTGTTTTCGGAACCAGCCGAAAAAGAAGAGCTTTGTTTAGACAACCCATCAAATTTTGTAAACTCAAGAAAAACGTTTTCATGGACTTCTAATTTTGCGGATTCTAAAAGATCGTTGTAAGGAAGTTGAAATGTTTTTAGCATTTGTATTATTTTGGGGGTAAGCGTTTGTTTAAGTTTCAAAGATTGTTTCAATGCAGGACGTTGTTGCAGGTTCATATACCAAGGATACCACATAGAACAACTGCTATAGAGAATAGAACGACCTATAGGTATTATGTAAAAAAGGATGACAGAGGACGTTTTTAGTTGGGGAGTTAGGGAGAACCAATTTTGCTAGATGTAAATAACTGAAGCGTAACTTTTTAGGGAGTCCTAATATTAAATAGAAAGTCCTGAGTTCACACTTCCGAGATTTGCTGCAGAGTAGTTGGAAAGCACAGGGTTCTCGTCTAATTTAAATCTGTGGTAAGCCGCAAGCCCTATCATCGCCGCATTATCGGTACAGTTAATTTTAGACGGAACAAAACAATTGTAACCTAAAGGAGTTAACTCCTTATTTAAAAAATGATTTAGTGCTTGATTTGCCGCAACTCCACCGGTAATGACACAATTGGAAATGCCAAAATCATTACATGCTTTTTTAATCTTTTTTGATAGGACACTAAAGACTGCGTGTTGAAAACTTGCGCATATATTTTCGACATTTAAGGTATTATTTTTTCTTTCACGGTCTATAGTTTGTATTACGGCTGTTTTCAATCCGCTAAAGCTAAACTCATAGCCTTGATGCAACATGGGTTGCGGAAAAGAATGAGATAAAGGGTCTCCATCAAGGGCGAGTTTTTCGACAATGGGGCCGCCTGGATATCCTAATTCCATATATCTGGCTATTTTATCAAAGGCTTCTCCTGCAGCGTCATCTCGTGTTTGGCCAATTAATTCGAATTGATAATGATTTCGAGCGACGACAAGTTGAGTATGTCCTCCAGAAACAATTAAACACATAAAAGGGAATGTTAAAGATGGGTTATCTAAAAAAGCAGCATATAAATGTCCGTGGAGATGGTTAACACCGATAACGGGACAGTCTAATAATGTTGAAAGAGATTTAGCAGCTGTTTGCCCAATCAAAAGAGCGCCTTCTAAGCCGGGCCCTTTTGTAACACCGATAAGATTTATATCTTGAAAGCAAAGTTCAGCTTTTTTTAAGCACTTTTCGATTAAAAAATGAATGGATTCCGTATGAAGTCTAGATGCAAGTTCTGGAACAACGCCACCAAATTTTTTATGTTTGTTAATTTGAGTTATGAGTTCAGAAGAAACGACAGATGTATCTTTTAAAAGAGCAATTCCCGTTTCGTCACAAGAAGATTCTATGGATAAAATATTCACAATATAGATTTTAAAAAAAACGTTGAGATAAGACAAGAATCTAAAAAGTAGAAATACAATAAACTACATATTTTGAATGTTTAAAATATGTATAAATTGGGAATGAATATATGTTAATCATTCATTTAATTAATAAACGTTGAAATATTGACATGTGTTGGAATAAAATAAATATAAGTTTTCAAAAAAGAATGACGATTTAGTCTACATATACAGCACACAATTTTTAGAACGGATTTATAATATTTTTTTGTTTTGACGATTGGAGACTATTTCTTTGCCATGTTACTCATAAAGCTAACATTGGAAAAAAGTAGTTTCTTATACTCGCGAAAGGAGAAACGGAATAACTAATTTGCTATCTAGAATCGAAACAAAATATTTTTAAAATTAAAAAAGGGAGAAAATATGTTTAAAATATTCAAAAGTTGGCGATGGTTGTCAGTCGCTCTATCAATAGGGTTGATAGTTAGTCTTACAGGCTGCGCCAAATTACAAGAAGCGTTAAATCAAGTTATTACCGATTATGAATCAAGTCAGGGAACTGAAGTTGTAGAAACTACCGTTGATGTTGAAATCACGGGTTCTGTGACGGCCCAAAACTCTGAAGGTTTAACTGCACCGGTTAACCAAGCTTCCGTAGTTGTTTCTTATGACAACGGAAATTACGAGAATTTTGGCTATACAGGAACTGACGGAAATTTCTCTGTTTATGGCGAATCTCTTGAGAATGTTGATGAAATTCAAGTATCTGTATCTAAATCCGGATATGAATCTGGGTCATCAACTGTTTTAAGAGTTGGAGACGATTATGACGGAGATGACACTCGTATTCGTATAGGAAATACAACTCTTTCTAGAGACAGTGGTACTGCATTAGGTGGTACGATTTATGGAACTGTTGAATTTAGATTTAAAGGTGTTCCAGGAGCAATCGTTTCAATTAATGATTCATCCGGAGCAAATGTATCTGAAGTAAAAACTAATGCGAATGGTGAATATGTATATTCAGGATTAACATTAGGTACGTCTTCAGCTCCTAGTGTGTATTCTTTAACAGTAAGTAAAAAAGATGATTCTGGAACGGAATTGTTTGTTCAAACGACCCAATCCGTATCTTTATCAACGCCTTCTTATATTGATGTAAAACAAAACTTTGTGTTGGAGCCAACTGGAGATTTTGCAGATGATTTCGAAAATACGGACTATGGAATCGTTTATGCACAATTGGTTCCTTCTGATGAAGGAAACGATAATCATGACGATGGCCAAGGAAACTCAAGTTCCGACAAAAATGAATTTGAATTACCGAGCTTTGTCGTAGAAGCTAAAGCCACTTTAATTGAATTTAAAGGGAAAGATAGTGACGGTTATGCGACGATTCCAGTTTCGGAACAACCAGAAACGTTAATTGATAGGCATACAGGTCAAATTATTTTTCCTAACGTTCAAGAAGGCGAATATGTAATGCGAGTCCAATTTGGTGTTGAAGGGGCCGCATTAGACTCTACAGAAACGGTTTATGACTCATACGAATATGTTGTTCATACCTTTCCTATGGAAAATTTAACAGTGCTTCCAGATCCTGAACTTGTTTATATTACAAAGGACCAATTCGGAGAAATTTCTGAGGCGTTTGATCATATAGACAGCAATAATATTTGGATTGAGAACGAAGTAAGAATTAATGCCGGAGGATGGGATTCGCCTGCAAGTTATTCAAAACTATCGTTTGAAAAAGATGGAATAACATTTGAAACATTTGCAAATAAAGATGGTTGGTTCGGTTTAGACCTTCCAGAAAGTGGCGATTATGTTTTTAAAGTATATTTAAAAAATGAAAATGGTTCGTTAGAAGCTAATCCTTCAATTGAAGAAAGCGTATATATTCAGGGACCAGATAATAGTCAGAATAGCGATGGCAACTATTACAACTCATGGGAATGGTGGTCACAAAACGGACATGACTGGATAGTTATGATTTATAAAGACCTCGATTCTGGTGATTTGGCCAGTGTACCTATGGGTAAAATTCAAGGAAACTTGAGACTTAGTGGTCAGGACTATAACGATCTTTATTCTGAATCGATTGAACTTGAAATATATTTCGTAAATGATAATTCAGTTAGCTATACAGTAACAACAAGTACCGGCGAATTTTCGGTTGATGTGGCTATGTTAAATGGTGGATACCGAATTAAAGTTTTAAACAGTGATTCTGTTACGGTTGCAAACGAGTGGGATGAGTATTGGCCTCAAGATCAGTATTCTGGTGGTTACAATAATTCAATGGACGTTTGGCTAAGAACGCAAGGTCTAACGCTAGAATCAAAAATTTACGCTAAAGTTGGAAATGATGATATTGGAGTTGGTGGCGCTACTGTCACTTTAAGTAAAGTAGAAGACGGCGTTAAAACATTTGTTGCAGATACAGTGACATATGACGGAAATAAAGCAGAGCAACATGGTGAATTTACTTTAGTATTTCCAGAGGACGAAGGCGATTTTGAACTTGTAATATCAGGAGATGATATTAAAACGAAAACACTTATTGCCTGGATTGAAAATGATCCAAACTCTGGTGATGATTATAATTGGCATTCATATGACAGTAACTTAAAAGGCTATACAACTTGGAATGGTATTAAAGTTAAAGCTACGAGTTACTTGGGTTCGTACTTTCCAGTAGTTAAAGGAAAAGTAGGTACAGACGAAGTTAATATGGATAATGTCAAAAACGCTCAAGTTACTATATCTTTTGTTGGAACAGATTTATCTGCTTCAGGAACTACAGATAGCGAAGGTAATTTTGAAATAGAAAATGTACCTGCTTTTGATGGTGAAATGAATTTAACAGTAACAAAGGGATCTGACACTGGAAAAACGGATTGGACATTCCGATATGACTGGAATGACGTAAATGCGATTAAGACGGACCCTTTAAATTTTGATGATGATGTTTATGTTCCGTGGGGAAATACATCAGAAACACTATGGGTTCAGTATGACGGATTTGAGTTGAATGAAATGTTTGTTGAAATGAATTTTAATAACAATTCTTACGGGGTTGAGGGAGCCATACTAATTGTTTCTGACGAAAATGATGAAGAAGTTAGTGTTTCCAGAGACTCTAAGGAAGATGGGCGAATTCAAGGTGTCTATATTCCGAAAGATGGAACATACGAAGCTAGTATTATGATGGCAGGGTTTGTTACTCAAACATTTGATAACCAACAATTGAGCAAACAAGATTGGGATAATCATGGATGGACGGCAGGACAAAGGTTTACTCTCAAAGTAGATGATATCTCGAATGAAGAGTTAGTTTCTATTCTTCCGAATGTTGAAGTTTATGGAAAAGTCGAATTTGACGGAATTTCTCTACCCGGTGTAGAAGTCGTATTTACTCCTTCAAATGAAGACGACTTTAGGTTTGTAGCCGTTACCGATGAAGATGGTGATTATTCCATTAATATTCCTCAAGTTGGTGAATATACAATTACGATTGATTCAGAAGGCTTTGTTGAAGAAGTAAGAAATGAATGGTTTGATAGCCATAACGGTAATTCAAAAGAAATTGATTTTGATATGAAGGTTCCTGGAGATACAGGAAGTATGTATGTTCAGTCCTTTAAAGTTGGATTTTTAGGTACTAAAGAAGTGGGTGATACTGCTGATGAAGGTGTTTATGTGTCAGCTACCATTGAAGAATGGAATGGGTCCAATAATGTTGCCTTTGACGGAGAAGAAGGAGTAAGGGTTGTTTTAGTTGACGCTGAAAACCCTGAAACGGAACTTATTGAACTTACTCATTCGGGATTTGGAGTTTGGTCTGCAGGTACTATGGTTGTTGAAGGGCGAACTGTGATTGAAACGTCTGTATTCGACGGTGTTGAAGATATGCAACTAGTTATTCAATCTGAGACATCTACAAGTGCGGGTGATTTCACACATATAATTTTCCCAAATCAGGGAGATACATGGCAACTTTCTCAATCAGAGAGAGAAGTTCCATCTGTAGGTAGTTATGTATATCTTGATGAATTGGATTTAGATATTGTTAAAAACCAAAATGGCATTGCACGACTTAAGGTTAGTTTTCAAAATTTCTGGTTGAACCAAGGGATTGATGGACTTTATGAAATTAGATTCACTTTGGATTCAAATACAAGCGGCACTCCAGATTTTCATGTTCAAGAATGGGTTAACGCTGATTCGAACTCTGGTTCGATTTATGAATTAAGTGTTGAACCGTGGATGTGGGCAGGTAATGATAGCTTGGAAAACATATATCCAAACGGACTTCCAGCGGGAGATTGGAAAGTCGAAGTAACCTTGTCTAAAGATAGTTCTGTGAAAGTAACGACTTATGATTCAATTGTGGTTGATGA
Organism: bacterium; assembly: GCA_018698675.1. Taxonomy (GTDB): domain Bacteria; phylum Margulisbacteria; class Marinamargulisbacteria; order JABIPA01; family JABIPA01; genus JABIPA01. The sequence goes on from JABIPA010000063.1 coordinate 56,637, forward strand.
TGTAATGCCTTGGTATGAGGAATATGATGGAAATACAACAATTGATGACTTTGGAGCGGTTCCTCATGAAGCGACTGACCCAGATGATGAAGTATCTCCACAAGTTTTTCTTTTTCCGGCAGATTTTCCAATGGATGAAGATGGGAATCCAAGTCAGTTATCAGAAGATTTAGCGAACTATACGACTCTATTGGGAAGATTAGAGGTTGAATCTAAAGAAGCTTTATCTGTTCCAGAGGCTATGGAAGCAAGAGATGCTGAGTCTAAAGAAGTGTTAACTGAAATTTATCCGGTTCAATCGGATGATAGTCCAACGTTAGTAATGTTAATGTTGCCAAACGATTTTGATGGAGAGATGGACTCCGATACAATTGGAGAAGCAGTAAACGGAACCCATGTAATGATTGATTTAGGTGGCGGCATCGTTACTTTCCATGTTCTTGATAATTCGAGCATAGATTAATAGGTACTTCTAAATAGTGGCCCGAAAATATAAAAAATTGTTATAAGAAGTTTTTTAGCAATTTGAATCGAAAAAGCCCTCACTTTAAAATGTGAGGGCTTTTTTTTTGCGAAAAAAATAAATGTATTTTAATTAAAAGAAGGGACTTTTATTAGAGAGTCTCAATACTTTTAAAATTCTATTTAGAGGAATTTATTTTTTCTAACTTAAAACAAACGAGTTTGAATATTATATATTTAAAAACATAAAAACTTTAAGGCTAGTTTTTACTGAATAAGTTAAGTCTTCGTTACGTAAATTTATCGTTTAATTAACGTCGTCTAAGTCGAGTTATTGGATTGGTAATATTATTAAAGTTATTTTGTTGTTAACTTTTAAAATAAAGTCGGTTGATTTATAAGTAATTTACGTTGAATTACTAGTTCAATATTTTTTGCGGGATAGTTTTTTATTAATACAGTTTTCTGACTAGATGTGTGTCCTTTTACCACATCCGGACGAGAAGATTCTAAGTCTAGAATCGAGCTCAAAAATTTACAAAGCTCTTTATTCGCCTTATTTTTTTCTGGTACTGCTGCAATTTTAAGTTTAAGACGATCTCCTAATATCCCAACAACTTCATTTTGTTTGGAATGAGGAACTATTTTTAAATAGAGGAGACAATCTTTTTTGGAAGCCTTTAAATAAGAAGGTAATAAGTCAGACACTTTTTTTAATCTAAAAAAGAATAAATATAGTAAATCTTTCTAAAACATAAAGTGCCATAAATGCAAAAATTATACTGACATCGAAACCACCAAGTTTTTCTGGAGGAATTAAGTCTTGGAAAGGTTTAAGAATAGGGTCTGTTATTTTGTATAACATATCTATAATTTGATTATAACGATCATGAGGAATCCAAGATATGATAATTCTTGCCCATAGAGCAAAATAAACAAATTTGAAAATAGCATGCATAAGTTGATAAAGAAGTACGTTCATTAGTTAGGTTCCTTTAGTTTTTAATTCAATAGACCTGTCATAGGCCCCTTCAATGGTTTTTTGAATACCGCTACTTGTGTTGGCGTTGGTGTAAGCGTTTAAGCCTGCTAGCGTTGTTCCTCCGGGTGACGTAACTTGGTTAATTAATTGAATAGGATCAGCTGGTTCGTTAGGATTGGCAAGATTTCCCGAAAGAAGCATTTCGGCGGCACCTTTCATAGTTTGAGCAGCTAGTCGTATGGCCGTTGGTTTGTTAAGTCCTTTTTTTATACCCATTTCAACAATGTCTTGGCAAATCTTGTAAAAGTAAGCGGGACCACTGCCACTTATTGCTGTAACGATATCTATTAGCTCTTCAGGAAGGACTTCGACCTTACCAAAAGATTCGAAAACGGTTTCAATAAATTTTGATTTTTCTGGATGGACCAAATGTTCGGTACATAAAACCGACATTCCTTCATTTACCATGGCAGGCGTATTAGGCATGATTCGGATAATATCAATTGCGCCAAGTCCATTTTTAAAGGTTGAAATAGGAATTCCAGCCAAAATTGAAACAAAGCAGGTGTTATTTAGTGAATCAGAGTGTCTAATTTGTTCAATTAAATCAGCAATGTTTTGAGGTTTCACGCAGACAAAAACATAATCGCAACGGTCAATCATTGGCATTATTTCTAAAGTGGATAGTTTGAATTTTGATTTAACAAAATCTGTATTTTCTTTATTCACATCATAAAAGAAAGCGTCCTTAGATGTGAGAAGTTTAGAAGCTACTATCCCTAACCATATTGCTTGAGCCATTTTTCCGAAGCCGATAAATCCTATTTTCATTTTTGTTCCTTTATATATTGAATTGTTTGAGTTGAGTTAAATTAAAAGATTGAGCCACTTTATTTTTAGGGAAAACAGAAAGCTGAGTATTATATAGAGAGACATGCTGGTTAAAAAGCATTGCTTCATCATTTATTCTCAAATTTAGTTTCAAAAATGTATCGTTGTTAAAGTTTGTTGTAGATGCAATTGTTTCGAGAAAAGAATGTAAGTTTTGATAAGAGACCGCGTATTCATTAAGCGTATTACTAATTGCTATTTGAGAATAAATCTCATGAAATTTTTTCATGTTTTCTAGTTTTTTATCTTCAGGAAGGTTTCTAATAATTTCTGGGAAATAGGAGGCTTGATGTTTAATTTCAATTTCAAGTTGATTCCATGCAAAGTTACTCCCGTTTTCGAGGGTTCTAAAATCGTTCCGAATTGCATTCGTCCACACGAAAAGTCCTAGAATGAGGCCTGCAATAATTGAAAACGTAGTCAGCAACTTATTTTTTTTTAATGTAGTCATATTAATTCTATTTTACTCTTCAACTCTTAATTTTTCCATCAAATTTTATCGATGTTTTATTTGTTTAGATATCAGGCATACCTTTAATTGTAACCAAGATTAACATAGTAAAGCGGAGGAAATTATGACTGAAGAACAATTGAAAACATTAATAACAAATTCAACACCGGAAACGAAACTATTTAGAAAGCAAAATAACAGTTTATATAAAATGCAATTTGGAGATATTTCGATTCAATTTGATTGCTGTTTAAACTAAATTATATACATAAAATACCTCGCATAATTTAAAGGCGAGTACGTAAAAGAAAGGAAACAATTATATTAAATGTTTGACCGAAAGGAGATAAGATTGTCGACTAAAATATCCCTTTAAGAAGGGTATGTCATTGGATTTTTAGGATCGTAGAAATATAGAAATAAAGATTGTCGTTTTGGACTGTTTTTAAAAACAGATTGAAGACTAAAGTCGATAATATCTGCTTTGACTCCCATAATATAAAGGATGGGTTTTTTATAATGAAATGGAGAGAATGACTTTAGTATTTTTTGACCCATTGGCATTGTTTGAAAGTGGCCTTGTCCTTTCAATATATGAATATCCGCTTCTTTTACTGATTTTTTATAGTCCTTACTCACATCGTACACATACTTACCCGCAACCGCCGAACCAGAATTAACAATCTTTAATTTTTTTGAATCCAAATATGTTTCCAGTGTCTCGAAAGAGTATGTTTTTAAAATATGAGATAAATCATCGAGTGTTACGTCGTTTAAGAATGGCTTTTCTTTTACTGACAACAGAACAGTATGTCCGTTTTCAAGCAAATATTCGATTAGCATTAAATCAAAAAAGAATTCTCCGCAATTATCAGATTCATATAAAATCGTTTGCTTTTTCTCCTTTAAAAAAGAATCAAATTGTTTGTGATGAAAGAATTTATGCTCGTCTTTGAAATAAGATAACTGTTCGTCACTATCCACAAAGTCATTTATTTCCGAAGAAAATTGATTTAGAAAAGGGGTGACAGACGGTTCTGCACAGTCGATCCAGTTTGAGCGAGTACAGAGTAGTAAGGTAATGAGAAACCGATTTTTATGCGCTTTAATTTCGTTGTGAATTTCATAATAAATTTCGGAGCAGTGATCGTGATGTTCGATTTTTTGAGATGCGAAACAATCTAGACTTAGGTCATTTGTTTCAGCCCAAATGGAAAGTGTTTTAGATATAAAATAAAAGAAATCTGTAAACCCTGAGTCCCGTATAGACGAAGGACTTTGTTCTAAAATAGAGTAGAGACTATCTAAGTATTTTTGCTCGAGTCGATCAATATCTTTTATATGCTTGGAATGATTTTTCATATATGCCGCGTAGGGAATTAAAAACCGCATATTCATATTTTTTAAAATTTTTGGCCAAGCAATGTGCTTCCACATAAATGGAGAAATAGAAGATATCGTATTATTTAAATATTTTTGAGTAGGGGAGATTCCGAATGAACCAAATGTTAGGTAATCGGGAAAGTATGTTGATGAGAGAGAGTTTAAGAGCCAGCCTAGTTTTTTGTTGTAAGTCGTTCTGTTTCTAATTCTGTCTAAATATAAGTCGAACTCTCGTTTAAATGCGCGATTCACCTGAATGCTTTAAATAATTTAGGGCTAAAATATACCCATAAGTTCCCAATCCTGAAATTTGACCAGTACATTCTGCAACTGTATAAGAAACGTGTCTAAATGATTCTCGTTTATGAATGTTTGAAATATGGACTTCAATTTTTGGAATAGATATAGAAGCTAGTGCATCTCTTAACGCGATACTTGTATGAGTGAATGCTGCAGGATTGATGACTAAACCATCATATTTTTCTGCAGAGTGAATTGTGTCTATAATTGTTTCTTCGCTATTTGATTGAACACATGTTGCTTCAATTTGATTTTCTTTTGCATACTTGTGAATTTTTGAGTTAACTTGTTCGAGTGTTTCGTGACCATAAACGTCAGGTTCTCGTTTTCCAAGTCTATTTAAGTTTGGTCCGTGGATAATTAAAATTTTCATAGAATAATAATACCTTTTTTTAATGACTTTTACACATGTTTTTCTGTGGGTTTTGTGATTTATTATTAATATAGATGACTATTTAAAAAGAGATTGAATAGCCGATTTAACGAGTTCTCTAGGAACATCATTTCTGGTTTCTGTTTTCCCAATTTCTGATGCTAAAATAAAGCGAATTTTTCCATTCTTAACTTTTTTATCAGATTCCATAGGAATAAGTAGTTTTTCGATAGGTATCGTTGGTATTTTTGTTCCAAATCCTAATTCTTTTAAGAGCGTTTCGATTCTGTCGGATATATCTTGAGCCATTAGGTTTAGATGTACGCTAATTTCACATGCTGAAATCATACCTAAAGCAACGGCTTCACCGTGAGAAAAGGTACCATAAGCATATGCAGACTCTATGGCATGACCAATCGTGTGCCCAAAATTTAAAGTCTCTCTTAGACCAGCTTCTCTTTCGTCGTTAGAGACAACTTCCGCTTTATCATTCGCAGATGACTCGATTAAGTGGCGCCATATTGCGGAGTGTTTTTTAGGGGTGAATTCTGCAATATCTTTTATATTGGATTCTATGAAATGAAATAGCTCAACATTTTTTATGATTCCGTACTTCACTATTTCTGCCATTCCACATTTTAATTCATGTTTTGGCAACGTATCTAAGCAGTCTAGGTCAATTAATGTTAGCTTTGGTTGGTAAAAGCTTCCGATAAGGTTTTTACCCGTCGAATGATTGACTGCTGTTTTTCCGCCAATACATGCATCTACTTGGGCTAATAAGGACGTTGGAATTTGGAATAAATTTATTCCTCGCAAACATAAAGATGCAACAAATCCGGCTAAGTCTCCTATGACGCCTCCACCAAGTGCAACGACAGAATCGTTTCGTTCTACCTTAAGCTCTAAAATTTGGTCTAATAGCGAACTTACATTTTTAAACGATTTTTGAGATTCACCTTGAGGCAATACAATAAATGTTACAGAGTAATTGTTTTTTGAAAGAACTGACTCTAAGTTGCGACCGTATAAGGGAGCAACATTTTCGTCAGTAATTAAAAATACTTTTTTACCTACCTTATGCTCGATAAGGTAGGTAGGTAATGTTTTAAGAATATCCGCGCCAACATCAATAGGATAACTTCGGTTATCTAATTGTACCGAAATTGAAGTGACAGCTTTTTTAGGCAAGAGTTTTTAATTCTTTTGAAAGAATAGATTCTGCCGTCTGAATGATATTTTTGACGCTGAATCCAAATTTTTCCATAACTAAAGGTCCAGGCGCTGATGCACCAAAAGAATTAATACCTATATGCTCACAAGGCCCAACGATATCTCCCCATCCAGTCGTAATGCCAGCTTCAACTACAATTTTATTTGTAGTGCTAGGGAAAAGTTCTGAACGGTACCTTTTCGATTGTCGTTTTAATAATTCCCAACAAGGAACAGAAACAACTTGAACCTGAATACCTTTTGCTTCTAGCTCTTTAGCTGCTTCCATACAAAGAGATACTTCTGACCCACTTGCAATTAATTGCAAAGGATTTTCGGAAGCGTTAGGTGTTGTATAAAGAGGGTAAGCCCCTTTAACAAAGAGATCTTCAATGAGTTCTTTTTTATCGTTCATAACGGGTAGTCCCTGACGAGTAAGAAGAATAGCTACAGGACCTTGTCCTGATAATGCATATCTCCAAGACTCGTTTGTTTCTATAGCATCCGCAGGTCTTAATACAGATAAACCAGGAATTAAACGAAGTGACATTAGTTGCTCAATGGGTTGGTGGGTAGGCCCATCTTCACCAAGACCAACACTGTCATGAGTAAAAACATATACAACATTTGTATTCATAAGTGCAGAAAGTCGGATGGAGGATCTCATATAATCAGAAAAGATTAAAAATGTTCCACCATATGGAAGGATTCCACCATGAAGAGCCATTCCGTTTAAGGCAGCTCCCATCGCATGTTCTCGTACTCCAAATCTTACATTTTTTCCGGCTTTATCTTGTTTAAAGATTCCAGCATTATTTAAAAATGTGTTATTTGAAGGCGCTAAATCTGCGGATCCTCCTACTAATGTAGGAAAATAAGGCTCAATCGCGTTAAGTACTTTTCCAGAAGCCGCTCGAGTAGCAATTTTTGCTACATCATAGGTCGGTAATTCGATGTTTTCTGGGTCAAAATCTTTTGCAATTGCTTTTGTTAAGGCTAAAGCAAGTTCTGGGTATTTTTTCTTATAGTTCGCAAATAAAGTATTCCAGGCAGATTCTGATTTTTTTCCATTTTCGGCTACTTGTCCAAAAACGTCTTTTGTTTCTTCAGGAACCGTAAACTCAGGATAATCCCAGTTGTAGTGATTTCTTGTTAGTTGCATCGCTTCTTTTCCAAGAGGAGAGCCGTGAGAAGATTCACTGTTTGCTTTTGGACTCCCGTGTCCTATTTCTGTTCTGATTTTAATTAACGATGGTTTATCAGTTAGTTTTGCGTTGTTTACAGCTTCAACAATTGCACTAACGTCATTTCCATCAGGGAGCTCAACGACATCCCATCCAAAAGATTCAAATCGTTTTTTTGTATCTTCTGTAAAAGAAATAGATGTCGGGCCTTCAATAGAAATTTCATTATCGTCATACAAGCAGATGAGTTTTTTTAGATTTAAATGGCCAGCAAGAGATGCTGATTCGGAAGAAATTCCTTCCATTAAATCTCCGTCTGAAACGATAGCGTAGGTGTAATGTTCAACAATATTAAAGTCTGGTTTATTGAATTGTTCTGCTAAGAATTCTTCTGCCATTGCCATACCAACTGCCATTCCGATTCCTTGACCTAATGGACCAGTCGTTGCTTCAACCCCAGGTGTGTGTCCAACTTCTGGATGTCCAGGCGTTTTACTTCCCCATTGACGAAAGTTTTTTAAATCATCGATAGATAAATCGAATCCGTAACAATGTAAGAGAGAATATAATAGTCCACTTGCATGTCCGGCAGATAAGACAAATCTGTCTCGGTTAAACCACTGTGGGTTTTTTGGATTTTGTTGAATAAAATTTTGCCAAAGAGCAAACGCCATAGGGGCGGCTCCTAATGGCATTCCTGGATGTCCTGAATTTGCTTTTTCGACGGCTTCAATTGCTAAGAATCTGATAGTATTTATGGCGAGATTTTCATTTGTTTGTTTCATAGAAATATAGTGTAGCTGTCCCCGTGAATTGCATCAAGAGATGGATTTTAATTGTCCTATAAGAGGACTCTATCTAATAAGAATTTTGAATAATTTGGCCTTAATTAATTTTCGAAAAAGTTATTTAAATTCTTGTATGAGATCCGTCACAATAAGGTAGTGTTTTAGAGTGTCTGCATAAACAAATAGTAACCGATGTTGGCTCAGATATTTTGAATCGTTTAGGCTTTAATGAGGTTTCCGAATGAGATCCATCACAAAATGGTTCGTCGTCGGTTCTCCCACAAGCACAGTATTGGTAGGTGTCTGGGTAAAGATTCATCATTTTACATTGTTTAGATACGATGACTGGTTCGTCTGGTCCGTATTCACTTTTATCTTTTTGGTCTGACATTTGAGTTTCTCCTAATAGTAAAATGTTTCAAGGTTTTTAAGTATGAACACTTTATCATCCTTGAGATAAACCGTCATCCAGAATAAACTCACTTTGTGAAAAAAGATTTTTGGAAAAAATTGAATAAGCCAATTATAGGTTTGGCACCAATGGAAGGGTATTCAGACAGCCCGTTTAGGCGTATCTGTAAACGCATTAATCCTGACATCATCACTGTTACAGAATTTACTTCTGCTGATGGAATTTACCATAACGCGAAACAATTAATGAAAAAGTTATCTTTTGAAAAAGAAGAACATCCAATCATTGCTCAGATTTTTGGTAAAAATATGGATACATTTATTGCAGCTGCCAAAGTTTGTGAAGATATGGGCTTTGATGGAATAGATATAAATATGGGATGCCCTGCTAAAAAGGTTGTGAAGTCTGAACATGGTGTCGCTTTGAGACGGAATTTACCTTTAGCCTTCAAATTAATCGAAACGTTAGCTAATGCTACTTCATTGCCTGTTTCTGTTAAAACTAGGTTAGGGTGGGACGATGCATCAGATTTAACTGAATTTGGAAAAGGTGCAGAGAATGCCGGCGCGGACATGATTTGTATTCATGGACGAACTTATATAGAGCCCTATAATGTGCCCGCTCAATGGGAACCTGTTTATGAAATGAAACGAAATATATCAATTCCTGTTTTAGGAAATGGCGGGATTTTAAATGTTCAAGATGGATTGGAAAAAATTGGAAATCTAGATGGATTTTTAATTGGACAGGCCACGTTTGGGAATCCATGGGCGTTTCTTGAAAAGAGTAGAGAGATAAGTTTTGAAGAAAAACTCCCTATTATAAAGCTTCATTCTCAGATGTTAATTGAGCAAAAGGGAGAATATGTAGGGACTCGGGAGATTAGAAAACACTTAGTTAGTTACTGTAGAGGATTTCCTGGAGCTAAACAATTTAGGCCTCAACTTGTTCGGGTCGAATCGTATAAACAGATTTGTGACGTTTTAGATCGAATTGCTGAGGCTGTGGAGCCCATGTTTCATTAAATTAATATTTTAAAACGGAATGAATTGGATAATCACCCAATAAATCTCGTCCTTTTAAAAAGGATAATTCAATAAGCACAGAGATTCCTATAATATTTCCTTCTAGTTTTTCAACGAGTTCAATTGCAGCTTTCATTGTTCCACCTGTGGCTAATAAATCATCTATTAAAATAATAGAATCTCCGGGTTTAATAGCATCGGTATGAATTGCAATTTTATCGGTACCATATTCTAGTTCATAGTTTACTTCGATAGTTTTGTAAGGAAGTTTTCCAGGCTTTCTGATTGGAACAAAGCCAGCTTTTAAACGATCTGCTATTGGAACTCCAAATATAAAGCCTCGACTCTCTATGCTCGCTACATGATGAATCGATTCATTTTTATAAGGAACAGCTAGAGCATCTAATGAATAAGAGAGAGCCTCAGAATCATTAAGTAGCGTCGTGATATCCTTAAAGACAATTCCCTTTTTTGGAAAATCAGGAATATCACGAATTTTTGACTTTAAATCAATTATTTCAATATTAGATTGTTTGCTTTGTTCCATCATTAACTCACTCAGTCCTAGGTGTATAACGTTGAAATAGACCGTTTTTCATAATTTCGTTTAATTGCTTCACCAATCATCGGTGCAACAGATAAAACCTTAAGTCCAGGGAAACGCTTTTCAGCAGGAATATTAATAGTGTCGGTTACAACAACTTCTTTAAACCCTGCAGTAGACATACGTTCAACAGCTGGACCAGAAAAAACAGCGTGAGTCGTAGCTAAATAAATTTCGTCTTTACATCCATGTTTTCTAAGAGTTTCTAATCCAGATGTAACAGATCCTCCAGTATCAACCATGTCATCAACTAAAAGAATTGTTTTACCTTTAACATTACCTACGATATTAACAATTTCAGCTACATTATGACTTGGTCTAGTCTTATGAAGAATAGCGAGTTCAGCACCTAATCTATCGCCTAATTTTTTTGCGTATTTGGCGCGTCCTGCATCAGGCGCAACAACGACTAAATCTTGTAGGTTTTTCTTTTTAAAATAATCGACAAATAATCCAAGAGCAGTTAAATGGTCAACCGGTTGAGAGAAGAATCCCTGAATTTGATCGGCATGTAAATCAACGGTCATCAATCGATCAAGACCTACCGCATCTAATAAATCAGCAATCATACGACTAGAAATCGGTTCACGAGGAGCCGATTTTTTATCTTGTCTCGCATATCCAAAATGAGGAATGATTACGTGAATTGCTTTTGCAGATGCTCGTTTCATAGCATCCATCATTAAAAATAATTCCATATAATCGTCATTTACCTGAAGGCCAGAGGATTGAAGTAAATAAACTTCATATCCACGAATGGACTCTTCAATTTTAGCGTAATTTTCGCCACAGCTAAATTTAGATAAGTTTATTTTTCCAGGGTCTATTCCTAAGCTTTTAGCAATATTTTTACCCAGTTCTGGATGAGATGATCCGCAAAAGAAGTGCATGTTAGAAAAATGATTTCGTTGATTAGTCATGGTTATTTGTCATTCCTTGTCTATAAAAAATTCTGTGCTCACGTTTCTACTTGCGAAGAAGACTTCGTTTTCGATATCTACGCTAACGAAGTCACAGTTTAAGGTATCATTGTCATCCTTTTCAATAGAGACCTTTCCGGAAAGGAAAATCCAACCTATTGCATCGTCCATTTTTAGGTGATCACAAGTGATAGTTTTATCGGGTTGAACGATGACAACGTCTCCAAAAAGAACGAGTTCTTTTGTTTGAGAATTAAAGGTTAATTTTTTACAAGTAATACTCGTTTCACTTTCGATAGACTCTTTTGTTTTGTCACCTTTAACCTCTGATTTTTTAGACGGACTTAAAAGCCATTTTAGATTTGTAGATTTGAATTTAACGTCATCTTCGACTTGGAATTCACCGGTATCTTCATTATAAATTGCTTTTTTTCCAGTTATAGATTTATCGTCTTGGAATATTTTTACATTACCAAAAAGTTCGACTATTTTTGTATCATCTTTTTGGCTATATCTCATTTGGTCGCAGGAAAGATAGGTGTCATTTTTTTTGAGCTGAATCTCTCGTTCATCTAAGTTTTCATCGACTGATTGAGTGGCGGGTCTATGACCACGAATATTATTTTTTATGACAGAATATTTTTCGTCGATATAAATGGTCATAGCGTCTGCCGAAACGATAAACCCATCGTGATCTATTGTTAATCCATTTTCTATAAATGCGATATTTTCTTTATTGTCTACCCAGACACCTTCTTTAGGAAAAATTAGAGTCTTATTTTTTTGGATGGTAACGTTGTCTGTTAAATATGTTTTATTACTAATACTAAAAAATTTAAAATTATCTGCTTTTATGTTTATTTTTTCGTCGTCGCCAACCAAATGTGTGTTTTGACTGGCTATTAATCCTTTAGATATTTTTTTGTTTTTTCTTGGATGAAAATTTGCGCTTACTTGTCCGTTTGCGTGAATAGTTTTTGAGCGCGTATTTATTTTTGCGTTACTTGCTTTTAAATTATCTAAGATAATTGTTCCATCATAATCAAAAAGTTTTCCCTCTTGAATATCGCGGGCTCTGAAAAGGTAAGAACTTCGTCCCGTCCATAAATAGTCTGCGTGAACTTCCCAATTTTTTTTTCCATTTTTATAGCCTTGGATTTTTGATTTTGAAATTTCTAATTCTTTATCATTTCCTGAAAATTCTTCTAGTTCAAGAAACACGGGTGATAGAAATAGTCCGAAAAGTAGAATTAGGGTTATCCCAAATATCCACTTTATCGTTAATTTTGAAGGAAGGTTCATGTTGATTATTGTAAATGATTTGGGATGTGGCGTCTAAATGGAAAGTTGATAATTTTTAAATAAATCGATGAATTTCAAATTGTTTTGTTTGAGAAGACCTTAATATGCTTAAGTATATATAAATCTTTCTGGTATTTCATTAGTATCACAAAGTAAACTTGGAATATATGTCTCAAATAAAAATGAATCTGGTGTGCATAATTGCTTTTTTGTTTTTAGGTTTTCACCCTCTGCAATCGGCGTCGAGTCGATATGTTCCGAATGAGTTAATTATTGGATTGGACCTGCCAATCGAATCAAGTCAACACTCTGAATTTTCGAAAAATTCTGTTAATCGAGTTGATTTTAATTCTGATCAACCTAAAGGAATGGTTTCTACTTATGTACAGTTAAAATCAGTTGATGAGCTTGAATCACTCCTTAATCTATTACCATCTACGGACAAGCTTTCTATTCGGTCAAAATCATCGAGTCTGAAATTTTGGAATCGAATTGATCAGTTGAATTTGAATTCGGGAAATAAAAACGGGCGGAATTTATCGTCTGATGAAACAAATATACCCTCACAATTGGTCGTAAAATTTTCTGATACTACGCCGATATTAGATCTCATTTCGAAATTTGAGAGGACGTCTGGAATTAAATTTGTTCAACCAAACTTTATCTATAGTATTTGGCCTGAAGGGGTCAAAGATACCGTTTTAGATAAAATTAACGAACACGACGGAAACGAACCTACATTTCAAGTCAATCATTCTGGCACAATATATGGACCAAACTCTTTTCAATTTGCATCTCTTTCTGACGCCGTAAATGATCCATTTGTAGACAGACTATGGAATTTGGAAATTATGAGTTCAGAGGAAGTATGGGATTTAACAATAGGAAGTTCGTCAACGGTTATAGCCGTTGTAGATACGGGTGTGGATTTAGGACATCCTGATTTAAACGATAATATTTGGACAAATGAGAATGAAATTCCTAACAACGGTGTCGACGACGATAACAATGGATTCGTAGATGATGTATTTGGATGGGACTTCATTTCTTCAACTCAATCGAATAACCCTTCGGACCAGAATGGGCACGGAACCCATGTCGCAGGAGACGCGTCGGCCGTCGCTAATAATGCGGTGGGAATAGCGAGTATTGGATATTCTTGTAAAATAATGGCTATAAGGGCAGGAGACGAAGACGGCAATTTCACGTCTGCATCGATTTCGGATTCTGTAGACTACGCTGTTGCTAATGGAGCAGATGTAATTAATTTAAGTATTGGCGGGCAGTCCGAAGCATCAGAAATAGTTTTACAGACGTCGATCGCGAACGCAATTGCTGCAGGAATTCCTGTAGTAGCAGCTGCTGGTAATGCAGACCCAAGAAGGAATATTGATACAAATAATATTATTCCTGCTAGTTATCCAAACGTGATTACGGTTGGGGCTTTAACCGAAGAATTAGATAAGTCTGTAAGCTATGCTTTTTACAGTAATTATGGACCGTCTCTGGATATTATGGCAGCGGGAACGAATGTTTATTCTACGTACTACAGCACCTTGTTTAAAAGCATTTATGTTTATGATAGTGGGACGTCTATGGCGAGTCCTCAGGTGGCAGGAGTTGTTGGGCTTATGAAGTCGGTATACCCTCAATTGACGACTGAGCAAGTTACAAACGCATTGACGTCTACTGCGCGAGATTTAGGAGTTAGTGGGAGGGATGACGACTATGGCTATGGATTGGTTCAATCTGCGTCAGCGTTGTTAAGCTTAGACTCGAAAAAGGCAACGGCTACGTATTTGCAATCGTTAACAGTTGATGTTTCTGCTTCGTTTACGGTATCAATAAATGTAACGGATGACTTATTTTCTACCGTTGTACCAACCGTAAATATTGTTTATCAATTTGAGCCTAATTCAGATTCTTCAAGTTGGATGACAAAAGGGATGAATCGTTCTGGGGACCAATTTTTTACAAGTTTAGATTCTGCGTCTAGTCCGGGAACATTTAACTATTATTTTGAGGTAAATGATTTAAATAGAAGTAACGATTTTGAATATCCTGAAGAGGGAGCAACAAACCCTTTATCTGCAATAGTAAAAGATATCTCACCGCCGATAATTTCAAGTGCTTATATCAATAATGATTATTTTGCTAAAAATGGCATTTTTAAAGAGACCATAACCGATAATACATCTGTTGATTCGTCTAGCATTTCATTAGCAATATTAGCGGACGGCTTTTCTGAAAGTTTTGATGTTTCTGATGAAGGCGTTACGTTTGAAGATTCTGTTTTTAGTGTTGATTTATCGACGGTTGATTTTTCGTCTAGTTCGTCATTTACATTTTTAACATCGGTTTCGGATATTAACGGACTAAGTTCGTCATCAGAAGTTGTCTTAAAAACAGAAGAAACATCCGGATTTAACATATTTGGACCGAACGACGAATCGGAACCAATAGTGAATTCTCCAAATCCATTTAATCCTGAAAATGAGGTAACTAATATCTCATTTCAATTAAATCAAAATGCGGATATTTTGATTAATATCTATTCGATTTCTTATGAAAAAGTATTCGACTATTCGTCTTATCATTTCGCTGGATATCATCAGGTGGAATGGGATGGACGAAACACTAACGGGAGCAGACTTCCTATGGGTGCGTATCTTATATTTTTGAGAGGGGAATCGAATGGGGAAGTAATTGTTCGTAAAACAAAAGCGATGATTATTTATTAACTAGCTATAAAATACTAGCTGGATTAAAATCCACAATCGTTCGCACGTATTGAATCCGTGGAAGATCTCTCAAATAAGCATGAATGTCATCAAATTTGTCCGGTGGGCACTTAATTAAAAAGTGCCATCGGATATGTTTGTTGATGAGTTCAACAGGGGCAGGTGAGGGCCCTAAAACTTGAGCCCCAAATTTTTCATTTATTTTTTTAACAAATGGAGAAATATCATTAATATAAGTCGTTAAAGTTCGTTGAGACACGCAAGATATTAATATATTAATAAGTTTAGAATACGGTGGGTATTTTAGTAACTTCCGATAATTAACTTCCTTTTTATAGAATGATTTAAAGTCATGTGTTTTCGCCATATCAAACACGTAGTGTTCGGGCTGAGATGTTTGTATAATTACATTTCCTTGCTCTTTGTCACGACCAGCGCGGCCTGCAACTTGTAGCATAAGTTGGAATGTTCGTTCGGTGGACCTAAAATCTGGAATATTTAATTGATTGTCGATAGCTAAAATCCCAACCAAATTTACATTTTCGATATGATGACCTTTGGCAATCATCTGTGTTCCTATAAGTATATCGCCTTTTGTACGGAACTCATCGAGGATAGATTCAATTTTCTTGCCAGTGCTCCCCGTATCTTTATCTAATCGTAAAATATTGGCGTTAGGAAAGAGTCGACGACAATCATATTCTATTTTTTGGATACCTGTTCCTGAAAATTTAAGTGTATTTTTTTTGCAGGCTGAACATTGGTGGGTAATAGGTGTTATTTTGAAACACCGGTGGCAGCGAAACGATTTATCTTTGTGATAAGTGTAACTCAAATTACAATTTGGACAGCAGTGAACTTGGCCACACTTTTGGCAATCTATGTAAGGAGCGAATCCTCTTCGGTTCACCAATATCATCGTTTTTTGACCCTTGTCCAACGTGGTTTTCATTGCATCGAGTAGTGGCAATGAAAAAAGTCTGTTTTGCATTTCTTGTTTCTTGATATCTACAAGATTCATGTTAGGAAGCGGTGTTTTGTGAACACGTTCAAGAATTTCGAAATGGGTCGAATCAACCCCTTTAAAATAGGATTCTAATTTTGGTGTTGCGGAACCTTTAATCAACAAGGCGTTAGTCTTCTTTGCGCGATATCTAGCGACATCTATTACTCGGTATCTTGGTGACGATTCTTGATTGTAAGCGCCATCATGCTCTTCATCAATTACAATTAGGCCTAAGTTTTTAACGGGAGAAAATATTGCAGACCGTGGTCCTAAAACAAGGCTGGTTGCGTCTTCGTTCATAGTATTCCATGCCATATCTTTTTGTTTTGGTGTTAGCCCAGAATGCAAAAGGTGAACCTTATCTCCAAATCGTTCGATGAAATTTTTAGATAGTTGAGGTGTTAATGCGATTTCAGGTACAAGAATTATAACGGACTGTTTATTATCTAAAGCACGTTTTGCAAGATTTAGGTAAACTTCTGTTTTTCCACTTCCCGTTATTCCATGAATTAAGCGTTCGGTATATGTTTTAAAGGTTAGACAGTCATCGATTATTTTTTTTTGAGGAGGGGTAAGCGTTGGCCATTTATTAGTATTATCAGACAAGTCTTTTGAAGGAGAGTCTGATTTAACAGAGGTATCAATGTCTAAGGTTTGATCGAGAGTCAACTCCGTTCCTTTAGCCTTCAATGCAGCTTTAGTTGCTTTTTGTTTCTTTAAAGTTGCTTTTCTCTCTTTTTCTTCCTTTTTAGCGATTTCTAGTTTGATATCTCTATATTTTCGAGCACCTATAACCGCTTGATACCCTTTGTGTAATGTTACATGGTGATAGTCTGACATCCAAAATATGCAGGAAATTAAGTCAGCAGGAATCACTGGTTTTTTCTCGTCAATTTCAGCGATAGGCTTTAATTTGAGGTTAGGGGTAGTTCCCGATTCAGCTTCTTGTTTTTCAATATCTACAATTAAACCGGAAACAGAACTTCTTCCAAACGGTATAGTGACATGGGTTCCAATTTGAATAGATTCTAATTCAGGAGGAATTGTATAGGTATATGTTTGAGGTACCCCTCTAAAAACAAGGACTGTTGCTAGCATAATGTATTAGTGTAACGATTTTTTAGATTAATGTTGAATGGATATCCTATGTTGTCGCTAAAACACAAAAATGGAAAAGGAATATTTTGTTTTGGTACTATATAGCTTTATAAATTAAGTCTAAGTAAGAACATGACCCAAGAAGAGCGGCATGATCAGGATCTGGAGCTTGATAAATCTTTACATCGATACCCATTTCATAAATTTGAGAGCGAGCAGAGCTAAGAATCGTTTTCCCCAAACGACCTTTGCAGCCAATGCTTCCACCTAATATATACGTGTTAAACTCAGATACTATATGTGTATCCTCTTCGGACCATCCTTTTTTCGATGTCATTCCCGATTGAATCAGATAAATAAGTTCTGCGATATAACGGCCGACGGACTCAATAATTTCTTTAGACTTATTCCAAGCGACAACGTCGGTGTTTAGTTCTTTCGCTTGAAACCCGGTTAGTCTGATGATTCCTCTGTGAGACAAAATATTTTCTACGGGTTCATTTGGAAACGATGGGATTTCTAAATCAAATATATGTCCATCAGTATAAAACATAGGATATTGATTTTCTGACATATCTAAAAATGCTCCTCCTAGACCAGTTCCTATCCCTATAAATCCGTAATGAAACGTTTCTTCCAAAGCTAATTTTCTATCTAATAACATAATGTACGAGCCTAAACATTGAGCGAGTGCATCGTTTTGAATAAAGAATAATTTTTCAGGTGATAACTTCATGAGTTCTTCTTTTGGAGAAAATAAATCAAATTCTCCATCGAACGTCCCTAGGTTTTCTGCTGAACCAGGTTTTAGTCGTCCTTTGTCATCAAAATTTCCAGGCATGGATATGGAAACCATATTTGAGGAGACAAGACATTTTTCGTCTATATCAAGGTCTAATGCGCTGTTTAACGTTTGAAGTTTATTTTTAAAGGATGATGTTCCAACCGTGCGATCAATTTCATTTATTATGTCTAATAATTGATTGCAAAGTACTTTTTTTCCTTTTTTTGTTGAATAAGATTTTTTAAATAGGCAAAGAGGGTAGCTCTGTGTTTTAGACGATAAAAAATAGGCAGCATGAATTGATGTTCCTCCGACATCTAAACAAATATAAGTTGGAAAAAGATAAGAAGGATCTTTAATGGACACTTAGTTTGCCAATTCGTTGAATGGCATATTTATTAGCTACTTCTAGAGGAGGAATATTTGACATAGAGCTGTCTGCGATAATTGTTTTTAATGTATTTCGTATATCAAAAACTTGAGGGTATACATGTTCTTCTTGAATTGCTGGTGTCCGATATTCATGGATGACGGCGATTGCGCCGCCAGAGTTCACAACATAATCAGGAGCATAAAGAATATTTTTTTCGTATAAATCGAGAGCTAAATCATCACTCTCAAGTTGGCAGTTTGCAGCACCAATAATTATATCTGTATTTATTAAATTAATATTTGATTTCGTTATAGATGGACCATATGCACATGGACAATAGACATCGACTTTTTCTTTAAACTTATCTTCTGGTTTAATTATTTCTATATTGGGAAATCGAGCAAGTGCCTTTTTACATTGGCTGTCCGAGGTGTCGATTCCTATTATTCGTTTTGTTTTCGAATAAAGATGTTCGATGAGGGTGCATCCTAATTTTCCGAGACCTTCTACTAGAATTGTTCGGTTATTTAACTCTTCAGTCCCATAATAGGCGAGCAAACATTCTTTTAACGAAGAAATAATTCCTATTCCTGTAAATTTAATGGGATCCAAACGTTTGCCCAAAATTTGTTCTGAACACTCGGCAATATTATTAAATGCACTGGTTGTCATTCCGGTATCTGCGCCAGTAAAAAAGTAAGGAGTTTTTAAAAGGTCTTTGCCATATTTTTTGAAAAACCATTGTGTAGATGCAACATCTTCTCGCAACGGTTCCCCGGGAGGGTGAAAAAGAACAGCACTTCCTCCACCATAGGGTAGTCGGGCCAGAGCGAGTTTGTAGGTCATCATTTTTGATAATCGAAGTGCGTCGGTTAGTCCATCTAGAAATGAGTCATACGATCGAATTCGGGTGGATCCAAAGCAGGGTGTATTTTGATTTCCTTTATGAACAGAAATAAGACCGTATACACCTTGAGTATCAAATAGAAAACTTACATTTTCATGATCTTTGAACTCTTTTACATTTTTTAAACTTTTTGCTGTTATTTGCATTGTGAATCTAATGCAAGTGTATGCATTTTTTTGTGATTTTTCAATATAAAATAGGTAGATCAACTAGTGAAGCTAGAACTCTAGGTTCATTTGAATAAATGGACAATATAAGATATTTAAAACATTTGATGGAAATTATTATATATACGTTTACAATTTCATTATGTATGCGATCGTATAATACGAGGGCCTGTTGTCAAACGAGGTACCACTTCCAGTGGAGTTTGTTGTAAATGTGTGAGAGTGTGATCCACCATTTTCTGTGGCATGGTGATTACCCCATGTACCACTATCTGATCCAAAAGAAGGTCCTCCATTGATGGCAGTGACATTGTAGTCATCTTGTTGAGTATTTATATTATGAGCATGAGATCCTCCGGTAACTGTTGTTCCTGTATGCGTATGAGAAGGTATATTTGCTGTTGTTAGGGTTCTATTGTCTGATCCCCCTGAATCACCAATCGCATTGTAGTCAGCATTCGCTGAATTATAACCAACGACAAATTTTCCTCTTAAATCAGGGGTGCCAGCATCACCGTCACAAAGTTCCCATCCAGCAGGAATGGCCCCTATTGATCCACTCCACATAATAATTGCGCCCGCTGGTACAACAGATATTCCGTTGGATAATACAAAGTCGGTTGCCTTAACATCGCCTACAACCTCAAGTTTTTCTGATGGAGCTGACGTGCCCATACCAATAAGTCCAGTTCCTCGAATGACCATGGATGTATCAACTGTATTATCGGAGCCTACATTTGTAAAAGCGATGAGTCCGTCAGGATTAGTTTGATTCCAATCTGTTTTTTCAAACACCAACGCATCGAAGTTGGATGCCCCAAGAAAGTCACGATCGTGATAGATACGGAAACTGTCGAGGACTGGGGTAACTCCTGCTGCAGATGGTTCAGCACGGATAGCATCATTTAAAATTCCAGAACCATCGGTGATTATTTCTGAGGCAGTGATGTTACCAGAAACATCAAGATTACCTTCCGGGGTAAGTCTCATGCGTTCAGTTAAAGTAGCACCACCTTGGCTATAAAAAACAAGATGTTCTAGGCCATCGTCACCATACCCAATGACGGCTTCACCCGTATTACTTGTGCCACCATCAATATCGTTAACACCGAGAAATAAATTGTCGGTATCATTTCTAATAAAAATACCACTCATACCAATAAAAGGTGCGTTATTACCACCACCATCACCAATTTCTAAGTCAAGAAAGTTTGTATTAGACGGAGATCCTAACGCCAATTTATTCGAATGAATATTTCCCCATAAGTTAGCAGTTGTTCCTAAAGACCCTTGGCCAGAAGTATCAGGATAGAGAGCATAAGTTTCTGCATCAGCGGCGTATTCAGCATGCATGCTTCCGTAACTATTAAATCCAATTGTTGTTCGAGCACTGGTACCAGTCCCCATAGCCGAGCGAACGACAAAGTCGTTGTAGCCGTCTTCGTCTTTAATAACGAGGGGCCAAGTAACTAAACTGTCATCATTGTCGTAGCCAGAAATGGAAAGTTTTATTCCTTGGGCATTTACCCCTTGATCTACATTACCCGTAATTGACATTTGATAATTAGCGTAATCATTAGTTACATGATTATCGATAATATCAACAGCTCCATCATCCCAAACTTTAACCAAGTCAGTGTATGTTTCAGTATCAAATTGATTTGTATTGCTTCTAAAGTAGAAGAGAGCATTGGAAGGGGTAATATCATAGCCATTAAAAACCATGCTAGAACTTGATACGAGATGGACGGGATTATTGTGATTTGTATCTCCAGTACGACCAATTTTAAAGGCGCCAGTATCATTGATATCATTAATTTGAAAAGGAGCAGGGGCACCGGCTGTTGTGTTCGCACTAATTTGAATAGATTCGGTATAAATTTTACTCCAGTTGTTAGCAGACGTACCTAATGATCCTTTACCAGTAGCGTCTGGGTAAAGAGCATAAGTATCTTCTGTAGAATCGAATTCAAAAAGAGCATGACCTTTAGCGCTAAACCCGAATCTAAATTGGCCACCGTCGGTGGAGTTTGAGGCACTTCTAAACCAGAAATCGTCGTTAGAATCTTCGTCTCTTAGCAAAAGAGGGTAGGTATAATCAGTGTCATCGTTATCGTAGTTTGTAATAGAAAGTTTGTATCCTTCAGCATTTACACCAGAATCTGTAGGGCCCCAAAATGCTACTTGAGAATCGACACCTGAGTTTCCACCAGCACCGTTAATCATTAATGTATCGGCAATAAGACCTCCAAAACCACTGGCCGTGATATTACCAGAAATTTCAAGGTTACCATCAGAAGTAAGTCTCATACGTTCGGTGAGAGTTGTTAGGTTTTGGCTATAAAAAACAAGGTGCTCCTCTCCATTATCACCAAATCCAATAACTGCTTCTGCTGCATCACCAGCTCCACCGTCGATATCGTTAACGCCGATAAAAAGGTTATCGGAATTATTTCTAATAAAAAGACCTCTCATTCCAATATAGGGAGCATTAACACCAATTCCATCGCCAATTTCAAGGTCAAGGAAGTCCTTGCTTTGTGGCGAGTTAAATGGGACTCCTAACTGTAATTTATTGGCATGTATATTTCCCCATAAATTTGCAGAAGTTCCTAAAGATCCTTCTCCAGTTGTATCTGGGTAAAGAGCATAAGTATCAACGACAGAGTCGTATTCAAAAAGAGCGCTGCCTTTCGAACTAAACCCGAATTTGAATTGACCGCCACTTGGGCCATGAGAACCTGAGCGAAACTGGAAATCAACGTTTCCGTCTTCATCTACAAGTTTAAGAGGGTATGTGTAGTTCGTATCATCGTTGTCATAACCCGAAATTAGGAGTTTAGTTCCATCGGCATTTGTACCGGTATCATTTGTACCAGCTAACTCTAATTGAGTGCCTGATTGAGGACCAGGGGAAGGTAAAAGAACTTTACCGTCGTTATAAATTTGCATGAGATCCGTGTTTGTGAAGACATCGAATTTAGTGACGCTAGCACGATAATAAAAGACTGGAGCAGAAGCAGCTGCCGTATAAGCATTTAAAACCATTTCTCTGTTGGTTACGAGGTGATGGGGACCATTTCCACCAATTTTGAAAGCAGATAAATCATCGGCATCATTAATTTGAAAAGGAATAAGAGACACATCAGCATTTGCGCTGACGTAAATAGCATCAGAAACATGGAGCCCCGTCGCATTAATAGAAACGATTTCAGAGCCAGAGATATCAAAACGGATAATGTCTTCGTCAGCAGATTCTTCGACATGAACTTTAGTGTCGGCGTCTGCATCTGAAATAAGGGCTGTGTCGATACTAAGGTTAGTAAGAGCAGATCCGTCTCCACTAAAAGAAGCAGCTGTTACAGAACCGGATGATAAAATGTTCCCAGCAACGTGAAGTGGCTGAGTTGGGTTTGTTGTGCCTATTCCGACATTTCCGGTACCTCGAATAACCATGGATGTATTGACGGTATTGTCATTGGCAACATTTGTAAACGCGATGCCTCCATCAACATATGAATGATTAAAGTCTGTTTTTTCAAAAACTAGGCCGTCAAGATTACTTCCAAAAAAGTTGCCGTCTTGGTACATACGGAATCCGTCTGTAGCAGGATCCTCTCCCGGTGCTGATGATTCATTACGCAAAATATCGACTGAGTTAACATATATACCGCTATTAAACGTTGCTGACGTATTAACGGATATCCCACCTGCAGCAACTATGTTTCCAGAAACATCAAGGTTGCCGGATTCATCTAAACGCATGGTCTCAGTTAATGTAGCCTGATTTTGATTATAAAAAACAAGGCTTTCATCGCCGTCATCACCATAGGAGATAAGCGTTTCGTGATAGCCGTTGTCAGACGAAACGTCTTGCATCCCAAAAAAAGCGCCGTCACTAGAGTTAGAGATAAGAATACCATCCATGGAATTGAACGGGTTGTCGTAAGATGCCCCATTACCTACTTCTAAAAGAGAACCGGGAATCGTATTCCCAATACCAACTCGATTGGTGGAAGCATCAACAAACAGAGTATTTGTATCAACAGTTAAGTCCGCACCAAAAATACCGTTTGAAGAGGCGTTTATAGATCCAACGACGTCAAGTTTTTCAGAAGGAGTGGTGGTACCGATGCCAAAGTCTCCAGCGGTCGAAAGCCGAGCTTTTTCTGCACCATTTATGGCAAGTGTTAAGGGTATACTTCCCGCCGCATTAATTCGGAATCCGTCCGATACTCCCATAGGTCCAATGTGTGAAACATTTCCTGCGCGATTAAATCCTATTTGAGAAGTGTCTCCAGTCCCAGCTACATATAATTCGATTTGGTTAGCAGGTGACGATGTTCCGATTCCAAAGCCAGTTGCTGTCAACACGGCCGTTTCAACTGATTCAATATCGAAACGAATAATATTTTCGTCTGACGTTTCCTCGACGTGAATTTTGGTATTCCCATCGTCATCGGAAACAAAATTAATAGTAGGAATACTATCCAAATTTAGATTAGTAATAAGAGATCCGTCACCTGAAAAAGCATTTGCAGTAACTGTGCCAGAAAAATTAGCAGTAACAGCAGAGAGACCAGCGGAAAGCACAGAATGGGTACCAGTTAAGAAGCTAGAAAAAGAACCAGATGTTCCGGAGATAGCTCCAGAAAAAGAACCTGAAGTAGCCGTTAGAGATCCATCAGCGACGATGTTTCCAGAAACAAGAGAATGGCTAGATGAATGAATGCTTCCAACAACATCGAGGTTATAAAGAGGGGTTGTCGTCCCTATACCAAGTGAGTTGGAAGAGACATCAACAAAAAGGGAGTTATCACCAACAAGTAAATTCCCTTCTTTGGAAAGAATCATACGGAGCTCAGTATTTGTATAAAAACGCATGTCTCTATCTTCAGCTAGATAAAGATTAAAGTAATTGGTACCAAATCCAATAAAGGAAGAATCGTTACCACGAGAAAAGGTCAATTTAGACCAAGTAGATTGGTCTGGAACATAAAGGTCAAGTAAAGAGGTAGGGGTTGTTGTACCAATACCAAGCCCGGTGGAAGTAAGCGTGGCAGATTCCGTATTATCAATATTGAATCTAATAATATCTTCGTTAGCAAATTCTTCCGTATGAATACTCGTTGTACCATCAGAATCGCTAATGATGTTTACAGTAGGAATAGAGGTAGCTGTAACGTTTGTTAAGCCGGAGCCATCACCCAAGAATGCAGCGGCTGTAATATTGCTAGAAACATCAAGATTCCCATCTCCATCAAGAATCATACGAGACGTTAATGTGCTACTTGTTTGATTATAAAAAACAAGGTTTGCGTTTGAGCTGTCACCGTACCCAATAAGCGCTTGAGCTGTACTTCCTCCCGGAAGTTCTTTCATTCCTAGAAATAAATTGTCAGTATTTTCTCGAATAAAGATACCTCTCATAGAGGTGTAAGGAGAGTTTGTTCCAGAACCGTCACCAATTTCTAAGTCCAGAAAGTTTGTGTTAGAAGGTGTTCCTAATGCCAATTTATTGGCATGAATATTACCCCAAAGGTTTGTTGTTGTACCTAAAGATCCTTGGCCGGTCGCGTCAGGGTATAATGAGTATGTATTTGAAGCTGCTGTATAGTCAAAAAGAGCGCTACCTTTCGAGCTAAAACCAAATGTAAATTGACCACCGTTGGGACCTAAAGAAGCCGATCTGTACTGGAAATCAACGCCACCGTCTTCGTTCATAAGTTTAAGCGGATACGTGTAGTTTGTATCGTCATTGTCGTAGTTTCTAATTAGAAGTTTAGTTCCTTCTGCATTAGTGCCTGTATCAATGGAACCGCCCAATTCTAGTTGAATACCTGCTTGAGGACCAGGAGAAGGGAGAAGGACTCGCCCATCATTAAAAATTTGAAAAATATCGTCATAAGATGTTGAGTCGAATTTAGTTGGATTAGACCTGAAATAAAAAATAGGAACAGATGATTGAGCCGTATATGAATTAAAAATTGTAGATGTGTTTGAAACAATGTGGGTAGGAGCATTTCCATTAGAATGTCCAAATTTAATTGCAGACGCGTCATCGACAGAATTGATTTGAAAAGGAGCAGACGTATTTGATAGTTCTGATGTAATGAAAATACCACCAGAAACATTTAAGCTTTCGTCTGTGAGAGTAGCACGTTCATCCCCAGCAATATCGAAACGGATAATATCGTCATCTGTAGATTCTTCGACAAGGATTTTAGTATCATTGTCCGCGTCAGAAATAATATTGATACTAGGAATAACAGAAGCGTCGAGGACACCAGAGGTAATATTAGAAGCATTCAAGTCAGTAAGGTAAAGACCATCACCATGAAAGGCGTTAGCCGTAACGGTTCCTGTAAAATCACCAGTGACCGCGTTAAAGAGCCCACCAACGCTAGCATTACCAGAAAAAGCACCAGTAAGAGCATTAACATCTTGGCCAAAAATAGATTTCCAACGTTTATCATTTTTACCTAATGAACCAGCTGTGGATGTGGAAGGGTAAAAAACGTAATTGGAAGCGGAATCGTCATAATCCATGAGAGCAGAGCCACGAGATCCAAAGCCGAATGTGAATTGACCGCCATCGGTAGAGTTAGATGCGGACCTGAATTGGAAATCAACATTGTTATCTTCGTCTTTAAGTTTAATAGGATATGTATAGTTCGTATCGTCATTGTCATAGTTGGCAATTAAAAGTTTGGTACCAGCCATATTCGAACCAGCATCGGTAGCCCCAAATAATGATAAATGTTCACCGTTTTCGGGACCTTGACCGTTAAGAACGACTTCACCATTTTTATAAATAGACACCAGGCTATTGTAATTGTCCGTATCATATTTAGTTGGACCTGCTCTGAATTGAAAAACAGGTGTGGATTCAGAGGCAGAATATCCATGGAAAAGAAGGTCTCTATTTGAAACAAGGTAGTGTGGATCGTTGTCTGTCGAGTCGCCAAAACGAATGGAAGAGTCGTCATCAGCAGAATTGATTTGAAGAGGAGCTAAGGATCCATTGGAATTAGATTTAACAAAAATACTGTCGGCGACGTTGAGACCTGTGGAATTAATAGAAACAGATTCGGAGCCATCGGCAATGAAACGAATAATATCTTCATCGACCGATTGTTCAACAAAAATAGACGTGTCGTTATCATCATCCGCAATAGAATTAAGACTAGGAATAAGAGCGGAGTTAATGACACCGAGAGTAAGGTTGGAGGCATTAAGGTCAGTTAAATAAGATCCGTTTCCATAGAAAGAGTTAGCGGTAACGTCTGACGAAAAATTAGCAGTAGCGGCAGTTAATCCGGATGCAACGTTAATCTCTGTTGTATATGTTTTTTTCCAATAGTAGGAAGCCGTTCCAAGCGTACCATCGTTATTGGCACTAGGGTAAAGAGAATAGGTATCTTCAGTGGCATCATATTCAGCAAGAAGGCTTCCTTGGTCTACAAATCCAAAAAGAAATTGACCACCGTTTAATCCACCGTCTGAAGCAGACCGATAATAAAAGTTAGTTTTATTGTTTTCATCAACCATTTTGAGAGGGTAAGTGTAATTTGTATCGTCATTATCATAACTAGAAATTAAAAGTTTAGTTCCAGAGGCATTAACACCGGTGTTTACGGTACCAGCAAGTTCTAGTTGAGTTCCAGCTGGGGTCCCAGGAGCAGATAAGAGGACTTTACCATCATTATAAATTTGAAATAGATTTGTGTAAGAGCCATTATCAAATTTAGTGGAGTTGTCACGAAAATTAAAAATGGGAGACGAGACGCCCAAAGTATATGCGTTAAAGACCATGTCTCTATTAGATACGATATGATGAGGATTAATTCCGGTTGAATCACCAATTTTAAGGGCAGAAGAATCGTCAGCAGAATTGATTTGCAAAGCGGGAGCAGAAGAAACAGAGTTAATAAAAACAGAGTCATCAACATGGAGTCCTGTCGCGTTTATAGACACGCGTTCAGAACCTGAGGTATTAAAGCGAATAATATCCTCGTCCGTTGAGTTTTCGACAAGAATAGTTGTGTCATTATCAGCATCAGAAAGAGAGTTAATGCTAGGTATGAGACTAGGGTCAAGAAGACCGGACGATATGTTGTCAGCACTTAGGTCGGTAAGGTAGAGCCCATTTCCATGAAAAGCATTGGCGGTAATATCGCTAGAAAAGTTAGCGGTAACAGCAGATAGTCCAGCAGAAAGAACTTCATGAGTACCGGATAATATTTGAGTGAAGGTACCTGATGTAGCTGAAAGAGCATCTGTGAAGGTTGCAGTTGTACCCGAAACAGCTCCTGAAAAATTACCAGCAACCCCAGAGATATCACTCGTGAATGTACCAGTCGAACCAGAAACAGCGCCAGAAAAGGACCCAGAAGCAGCCGATAATGATCCGTCGGAAACAATATTTCCAGAAACATATGAATGGCTAGACGAGTGAATGGTACCAATGACATCTATATTATGTTCGGGAGATGTTGTACCAACTCCAATTTTGTCTTGGTCGAGGTTGACATAAAAAGAGTTGGAGCCGATGTAAAAATTTCCGTTCTTTGACAGGGTCATTTGGTTAACGCCATCGGTATAAAATCGAAGGTGTTTATCTTCGGCAACGTTTAGTTTAAAGGCATCAGACGTGTCATACCCTATGAATGAGGATGTACCACCTCTGTTAAAGGTGAGTATTGAGTCTGTCGAGTCATCAGGAACATAAAGTTCAAGTTGAGACGAAGGAGCGGAGGTGCCGATACCAAGCCCAGTAGATGTAAGTGTCACTTTTTCGGAACCATCAATATTGAAGCGAATAATATCTTCATCGGTCGATTGCTCAACAAGAATTTGAGTATCGTTATCGTCATCGGAAAGCGCATTTCCAGTAGGAATAACAATTAAGCTAAGAAGACCCGATGTAATGTTAGAGGCATTAAGATCCGTTAAATAAAGACCATTTCCGTGAAAGGCATTGGCTGTGACGATGCCAGAAAAATTACCGGTCACTCCAGAAAGGCCAGCGGTAAAAATACCAGAATTACCAGAAACGGTGCCAGAGAAGGTGCCGTCGGTACCAGAAACAGCAGATGTAAATGTTCCTGTGGTACCCGAAACGGCATCAGAAAACGTACCAGTCGTTCCTGAGACAGATCCCGTGAATGATCCATCAACACCCGATACATTACCTGAGAAATTTGCAGATACGCCGGACACATCGCCTGTAAAGGCACCATCTCCACCAACGGAAAGGTCTCCATCAAAAAGGGCATCGATAGATGCATGAATGGAGCCAATAACATCCAATTTTTGAGATGGCGTTGTCGTACCGATTCCAAGAGAGCCAGAAGCGGTGATACGATATTTTTCGGATCCATTGGTATAAAAAGTTAGTGGTAAGTTTTCACCAGAGTTCACCTGAAATTCAGTGGATCCAAAGGGACCAATATAAGACCGAGTGCCGTTTCGATTGAAGGCAAGTTGAGCCGTGTCATCAGAGTCCGAGACCTTGAATTCAATATGACGATTCGGAGCAGAGGTTCCAAATCCAAGACCAGAACTAGAGAAGGTTGCAACAGGAGTGGTATCAACCGTGAATCGAATAAGATCCTCATCTGAATTTTTTTCAACCTGAACCGTGGTATCAGAATCGGAATCTGAGAGGGCGTTGATACTAGGAATAAGAGCCGAATCAATCACACCAGAGGTAAGATTAGAAGCATTAAGATCGGTTAAATAAAGACCATCACCATGAAAGGCATTAGCGGTGACCGTTCCAGAGAAATTAGACGTAACACCAGAAAGGCCAGCGGTAAAAATACCAGCGTTAGCAGAAACAGTGCCAGAAAAGGTTCCAGTTGTACCAGACACAGCGCCTGTAAACGTACCAGTTGTTCCCGAAACAGCACCAGAGAAATTACCAGCAACCCCAGAGACATCTCCTGTAAAGGTACCGGTTGTACCAGAAACAGCCCCTGTAAATGACCCAGAGCCACCAACAGTAAGGTCACCATCAAAGTCGGCATCAGAAGCTGCATGAATGGAACCGGCAACATCAAGTTTTTGAGACGGAGAGGTTGTACCAATTCCAAGAGACCCCGTCGATGAAAACCGAGCCACTTCCGAATCATTGGTATAAAAGGTTAAGGGTTTCGCTTCAGAAAATTTAATTTGAAATTCAGAGGAACCGAAGGGGCCAACATATGATCGAGAGGATCCACGTTTGAACGCAATTTGAGAATTTGTTTCCGTGTCGGACACCACCAGTTCAATCTGTCTAACGGGGGATGTTGTCCCGATTCCAAGACCAGAAGATGAAAAAGCAGCGATTTCAGAACCAGCAACATCGAAACGAAGTAAATCGTCATTTGCCGTTTTTTCGGCTTGGATACGTGTATCTCCATCAGCATCGGAAATGGCGTCGGCTGTAGGAATGACGGCCGGGTCAAGCATACCGGAGGTAATGTTTGACGCATTTAAGTCTGTTAAATAAAGACCATTTCCATAAAAGGCGTTAGCAGTCACGCCAGCAGAAAAGTTAGCGGTAACAGCGTTAATGCCAGAGGAAAGGATCGTATGAGTACCTGTTAATGTATTTGTAAAGGTTCCTGATGTTCCAGACAGGGCGCCAGTAAAGGTGCCATCAAC
Source organism: bacterium (assembly GCA_018698675.1). Lineage (GTDB taxonomy): Bacteria > Margulisbacteria > Marinamargulisbacteria > JABIPA01 > JABIPA01 > JABIPA01. The sequence continues at coordinate 86,655 of JABIPA010000063.1, forward strand.
CCCGGAAACATTTGAAGAAAATGTTCCAGTCGTTCCAGAAACAGCGCCAGAAAAAGAACCAGCAACACCGGACACATCGCCCGTAAACGTGCCAGTGGTCCCAGACACAGAGCCAGAAAAATCACCAGAGCCTCCAACAGTTAGGTCGCCATCGATGAGAGCATCGATAGAAGCATGAAAAGAGCCAATAACATCAAGTTTTTGAGAAGGAGTGGTTGTTCCAATACCGAGAGACCCATTTGCAAGAAGCCTAACTTTTTCGGAATCATTGGTGTAAATAGTTAAAGGAAGAGATTCAGCAGATTTTATTTGAAATTCAGAAGAGTCAAAAGGCCCGATATAGGATCGAGAGGAGCCACGTTTAAAAGCAAGTTGAGCCGTTGTTTCTGTATCAGATACGGCAAGTTCAAGATGGCGAGCGGGAGTAGACGTTCCAATACCAAGACCAGCTGAAGAAATAACGGCAATTTCAGAACCTGCAATGCCAAAGCGAAGAAGATCTTCGTTGGAATTTTTTTCGGCTTGAATCAGTGTATCGCCATCAAGGTCAGAGATGAAGTTAATGGAAGGGATGACGGAGGGGTCAAGAAGACCGGAGGTGATGTTGGACGCATTTAAGTCGGTAAGAAAAAGACCATCACCATGAAACGCATTGGCTGTTACAGTGCTAGAAAAATTAGCAGTGACAGCTGTGAGTCCTGCAGAAAGGGAGGTATGAGTACCTGTTAATGTTTGAGTAAAGGTGCCCGATGTAGCAGAAAGAGCTCCAGTAAAGGTACCGGTGGAGCCAGAAACAGGACCAGAAAAGGTACCGGCGCCTCCAGATACAGAGCCGAGAGCAATAACATTGCTATCAAAAAGACCAGAGCCAGATGCATGAATCGAGCCAGCGACATCAAGTTTTTGAGAAGGGGATGTCGTTCCAATGCCAAAGGAGCCAGAATTGGTAAACCGACCACGTTCCGAGTTATTGGTATAAAAGGTTAAAGGTAGATTTTCAGAATATTTAATTTGAAATTCTTGGTCAGTAATAGGACCAAGATACGAGCGAAAGCCGTCGCGGTTAAACGACAGTTGAGCGGTATCATCGGAAGCAGGAACTTTGAGTTCAATAAGACTCAGCGGAGATTCGGTCCCAATACCAAGCCCATTCGAGGAAAGAACAGCAATTTCAGAACCAGCGACATCAAAGCGAAGGAGGTCTTCATCGTCAGATTCTTCAGCTTGAATTTTGGTATCACCGTCGGCATCTGCAAGAGCATCCATAGTTGGAATGACGGATGGATCAAGAAGACCAGAGGTAATGTTAGAGGCATTTAAATCGGTAAGATAAAGGCCATTTCCGTAAAAAGCATTAGCCGTTACACCGGCAGAAAAATTAGCAGTCACAGCAGAGAGTCCTGCTGAAAGAGATTGAGACGGCCCAGAAATAGTTTTAGTAAACGTACCGGATGAACCGGAAAGAGCGCCGGTAAAAATACCGGAAGCAGCAGTGACGTCACCGGTAAAGGAGCCAGCAGCACCATAAATAGAACTACCAGCGGTAAGGGTTCCATCAAAAACACCGTTCGAATCGGCATGAATTGAGCCAGCGACATCAAGTTTTTGAGAGGGAGAGGTTGTCCCAATACCAAGAGAGCCGTTGGCTAAAATCCGAATTTTTTCAGAATTATTGGTATAAAGAGTAAGGGGAATATTTTCAGCCGATTTAATTTGAAATTCTTGGTCGCCAAAGAGTCCAATACGAGAGAAATTACTGTCACGATTAAATTCAATTTGAGCATCAGTTTCGGTGTCAGCAACCTTGATTTCGATATGCCGTTTCGGAGAAATTGTACCAAATCCAAGACCGGAGTCAGACATGACAGCCACTTCGGTGCCATCGACGCCAAAGCGAAGAAGGTTTTGGTCGGTCGACGCTTCGGCTTGAATGGAGGTATTTCCATCAAAATCAGAAATCATATTAACAGTAGGAATAAGGGATGGGTCTAGAGTTCCAGACGTGATATTGGATGCACTTAAGTCCGTCAGGTAAAGCCCATTACCATAAAATGCATTGGCAGTTACACCGGCCGAAAAATTACCGGTAACAGCAGTCAATCCTGCAGAAAGGTTAGTATGAGCACCTGTTAATGTTTTGGCAAAGGTCGCAGCTTCGGCAGAAATATCACCAGAAAAAGACGCAGAGCCACCGGTAAGAGAGCCATCAACAGTTAGGTTACCATCAAAATCGCCGTCAATGGATGCATGAATGGAACCAATAACATCAAGTTTTTGAGATGGTGTCGTTGTTCCAATTCCAAAAGCACCAGAAGCTGTAAGCCGAGCTTTTTCAGAATTATTGGTATAAAGAGTCAGGGGAAGATTTTCACTATATTTAATTTGAAATTCTTGGTCATCAACAGGGCCAAGATAGGATCTGAATCCGTCACGATTAAAGGCAAGTTGAGCGGTATCATCAGACGCAGCCACTTTAAGTTCGATAAGACTGGCAGGAGCAGACGTCCCAATACCAAATCCGTTAGCCGAGAGAACAGCCATTTCAGAACCTGCAATTTCAAAACGAAGTAAGTCATCGTTTGTTGATTTTTCCGATTGAATCCCAGTGTTTCCATCAGAATCCGAAATGAAATTAACAGTAGGGATAACAGCAGCACTTAATTTACCGGAGGTAATATTGGATGCATTTAGATCGGTAAGATAAAGCCCATCACCGGAAAACGCATTAGCGGTAACATCACCAGAAAAATTACCGGTTACAGCGGAGATACCCGCAGAAAATGAAGAATGAGTACCAGATAATAAGTTACTAAATGAACCGGACGTAGCCGAAAGAGCATCGGAAAAAGTAGCGCTTAATGCAGTAAGAGCTCCAGAAAAAGAACCCACTCCAGCAGAAACAGATCCATCAACAGAGAGATTACCAGATACGAGACCATCTCCAGAGGCATGAAAAGAGCCAACAACATCAAGTTTTTGAGTAGGGGATGTTGTTCCAAGTCCAAATGAACCGGTTTCAGTTAGGCGAGCCCGTTCCTGGTTATCGGTATAAAAGGTGATGGGACGGTCTTCATAATATTTAATTTGAAACTCGGCGTCAGAAGCGGGGTCACCAGTGGGCCCTAATTTAGAGCGAAAGCCAGACCGATTAAAGCCAAGTTGAGCCGTATCATCCGAATCAGTAACTTTTATTTCAATTTTGCTAAGAGGGGAGTCTGTTCCAATTCCAAGACCCTCATTAGATATAGATGCAATTTCGGAGCCAGCGACATCAAAACGGATTAAATCATCATTATCCGTTTTTTCCGTAAGGATACGCGTATCCCCGTCTGCATCAGAAATAGCATCACCCGTAGGAATAACAGAAGCCGGAAGACTACCCGTTGTGAGGTTAGAGGCATTGAGGTCAGTTAAATAAAGACCATTTCCATGAAAGGAATTTGCAGTAACACCACCGGAAAAAACGGATGTTAAACCGGATAAGTGACCAGAAAAATTTGAGGTAACGGCGGATAGTCCAGCTGATAAAAGTATGTTCGTACCGGACAATTGGTTTGTAAACGAACCAGATGTAGCTGAAAGCGCGTCAGAAAATGTAGCGGTTGTTCCGGAAACGGTATCAGTAAAAGTTCCGGACGTACCAGAAACAGCACCAGAAAAGGAACCAGAAGCAGCAGAAACAGAGCCATCTACAGAAAGATTCCCAGACACAAGGCCATCACCAGATGCATGAAATGACCCAACCACATCAAGTTTTTGAGTAGGAGTCGTCGTGCCAAGTCCAAGAGAACCAGAGTTTGTAAGTCGAGCCCGTTCCGTATTATTGGTGTAGAAACTAATAGGAGCATCTTCGTAATATTTAATTTGAAATTCAGCGTTGGATGGATCTCCAGAAGGATCTCCTGTTGGTCCTAAATACGAGCGACTACTCGAGCGATTAAAAGCGATTTGAGCCGTGTCATCAGAATTATCAACCTTGATTTCGATATGACGAATAGGAGTGTCTGTACCAAAACCAAGCCCATCAGAAGAAAGAACAGCAATTTCATTACCAGCAACATCAAAATGAATAAGGTCATCGTTTTCAGATTTTTCGACCTGAATTTTAGTATCGCCATCCACATCAGAAATAGCGCTCATAGTAGGAATAATGGAAGAGTCAAGAAGGCCAGATATAATATTACCGGCATTAAGATTAATAATCGCAGATCCATCTCCATCAAAGAAATTAGCAGTGACAGTATCCGAAAAATTAGCAGAAAGACCAGTTAAAGCGCCTGAAAGGTTAGCTGTAACAGCGGATAACCCAGCAGATAACTCGGAATAGGTTCCAGAAAGTTTATCGGATAAAGTTAAAGACGTTCCATCAACGTGACCCAAAAAATTACCAGTCACGGCATGTAGTCCAGCCGATAAAACTCCATAGGTACCTGTGATTTTATCAGTTAAGGTAAGTGTGTTAGCAGTAACATGTTCGGAAAAATTTGCAGTTGCAGCCGATAGACCAGCTGATAATTCAGCGTACGTACCAGATAATTTATCGTTCAATGAAAGAGAATCTACTGTTAATTCTCCGGAAAAATTAGCGGTAACCGCAGAGATACCAGCCGAAAGTTCGGCGTATGTACCGGAATATTTATCACTTAATGTAAGAGATGTCCCATCTGTATGACCTGAAAAATTAGCCGTAACGGCATTAATCCCTGCAGATAAAACACCATAAGTTCCAGAAAATTTGTCTGTAAGAGTAAGAGAGTTTCCAGTGATATGACTAGAAAAATTCGCCGTAACAGCTTCAATTCCAGAACTTAATTCTGCGTATGTTCCTGTAAGTTTCTTAGTAAGAGTCAAGGAGTTCCCTGTTACATGATTAGAAAAATTTGCGGTGACAGCAGATAAACCTGCAGATAGTTCACCATAAGTCCCAGAAAATTTATCCGATAACGAAACTGTATTTCCAGTAACATGCCCTAAAAAGTTACCGGTTACAGCCTCGATTCCGTCAGAAAAAACTCCATACGTACCAAGTAATTTATCGGTTAAGGTGACTGTGTTACCTGTAACATGAGAAGTAAAATTTCCGGTTACGGCATCAAGGCCAGCTGATAAAACAGCATGAGTTCCAAGAAGTTTGTTAGTTAAGGTAAGAGAAGTACCGTCAACATGACCAGAAAAATTACCAGTGACAGCATCAAGTCCTGCAGATAATTCAGCATACGTGCCAGATAATTTGTCAGATAATGTAAGTGTCGTTCCATTGACATGTCCTGAGAAATTCCCCGTAACAGCATCAAGTCCTGCGGATAATTCGGCATAGGTACCAGATAATTTGTCAGTTAAGGTGAGAGTTGTACCATCGACATGTCCTGAGAAATTACCGGTTACAGCATCAAGTCCAGCAGATAATTCGGCATATGTCCCAGATAATTTGTCGGTTAAAGTAAGCGTATTCCCGGTTACGTGGACGGAAAAATTAGCCGTTACAGCAGTTAGTCCAGCGGACAAGTCTGCATACGTGCCAGATAATTTGTCAGTTAAAGTAAGAGATGTACCATCGACATGTCCGGAGAAATTACCAGTAACAGCCTCAATCCCAGCGGATAATTCAGCATATGTGCCAGACAATTTGTCAGATAAGGAAAGAGAGGTTCCATCAACATGTCCGGAGAAATTACCAGTAACAGAATCAATTCCAGCGGACAGTTCGGCATACGTGCCAGATAATTTGTCAGTTAATGTGAGAGAGGTTCCGTCGACATGACCAGAGAAATTACCAGTCACAGCATCAATTCCAGCGGATAATTCAGCATACGTACCAG
>JABIPA010000064.1 GCA_018698675.1 bacterium
AATAAGAAAAATACACAATCATTAAGGGATTTTATTCATCGTCTCTTTGATATCACTGGGTCGATTTTTCCTATGTATTCTAATAGAAAAATGGGTTTTTAGTGTTGTTTTTTATTTTCGCTGTTTTTGCACCACTACCGGAAAAACTAATATTAAATCAGTAAGAGAATGAGAGAACATCATGAAAATGACAGGGTATGGAAAACAGGTTTCTCACATCTTACCACAGCCTTTGGATAACTCTCGAGTTAACCACATAACCACAATGACTATTATTATTTTTTATTTTTTTTTAAATTCCGTTTAGAGAAAAGTATCATATTTTCGAACGAATTTTTGAGAGTATAGCTGGTTTTGTTTTAGTGAGGAGGAATGTACTGATTTAATTTAATGACTACTTTCCTACTATCTAGTCGAGTCCTTTAATATTTCAAGAAACAATTTTAAATCTAACCAAATGTCATTTGACTTGGGCTTAGAAGAACCATTTTCTGGGAGCCCATTGGGGTAAAAGTGATACGTTCCTCCAAGCGGGTTATCAACAAGTACCCACGAAGTTTCGGATCTTTCTTTTCTACAGAAGCCAATGGTAAATCCCAAATCAACGTAAAAAGTAGCGCTTGGATCAATTTCAATTGGCATGCTTTTTTTATTGATTCTAGAAATTGCTGGGTGGTAATGTTTTTCGTGTCCACAGTTAACAAGGTGGGCGATAGATTTTTGAATTGTGATTGCTAGCGCTTGAAAAAGTGGATCTTCAGAGTTGAGAAAGTGGTGAAATCTAGTTTTCCCTTTTTTTCCACCTAAGTGCTGCATTTGATGACTAGTAAATGTGATATCTTTTTCATCCATAGTACAAAATTTTGGAATACGAAGAGATGGTAATTTTTTGATTAAAAAGTGAGTTTTTAAATCTGATAATAGATTTAAAGCATCGGTCTCTTCTTGTAAGTTTTCTTCGTTAAATCCGGGAATTTCTTTCGGTGAATATTTTATAAGATCGGGGGCAGGAGAAATTTTTTCAATTTTAGATAAGGGTTTATTTTCATTTAATCGCATGTTATCAAAATTATCTTGTAATTTACTGTGTATAGAAATTAACTCGCCATTGTTCGAAAAATAGCCGCCGCCACTTTGTCCTGATGAACTAGGGAAATAGAGGTTATTTGCATCCAAATTGCTGTGGTTACCTATATGTAGTTGCTTCTGTTGTTTGGTAGATGGAAATGAAATACCACAATTTTTCAATGATTTTGGGAGAGAGTGTGCTTCAAGAAGAGCAAAATCAAATTTATCTGGTTTTGAAGCTGCTAAATTTAAGTTTTCTAAACCATCTTGGACGATTCTACTTATTCGGAAAGACCTCCATTTGTTGTTTATCTTAAATTCTACCCAAATGTCATTTTTTTTGCGTAATTTACACTGACATTTCCCGTAGTAAACATTTTCCTTGTATTACAAATTGCATGTAAGGACGTAAGTATGGACCCATTTTCTAAAAGGGTGCAGGTGCCTGTTCCAAATTTAGATCTGATTTTTCCTATATATTGCATGGCTTGGATCAAGGCAGTCTCTGTGAAGCTTCTGTTTTTTTGAATGCAAAGTCCGTTACTTAAGGGCTCCGTTATTTGTATCCTATTATCAGCGGTTGGTATGTCCTGTTTCAAATAAAATATGCTTGATAAAATCTTTTTATTCAACCTTATAGTCCTACTTTGCTTTTTGGATACTTATTATTCAATTAAATCTGAGTTATATCTAGTCAAATCAGAACCAGTTTTGCACCACTACCGTAAATACCTCTCTTGAACAGGACCACAAAAAAATCCTTTTCTTTATCATTTTCCATAAACGGTATCCTATTAAAAATACTCACTATTTTATAATTTAACATTTACCAATTCTCTTATAAAAACTATCGTAAACATTCAACTAAGCAACTCTGAAAATTATTCCAACACAATATCCAACGAATTCAAAAGCCTCATCGCTTCCGGCACAGAAAAAATAGCTTTCTTCATCTGAATATGTTCCAAATCAATAGAGTACCCTTCTGCTCCTCTAAAATCTGCCCCCGAAATATTAGCCCGTACAAATAAGGCCCCTTCAAATTTAGTGTTACTACAATCAGACCCCATCATTTCTACATCAGAAAAATTAGTCTCAATCGCAACACATTTAACAAATTTTGATTCCGAAAAACTCAATCCCATAAACGAACAATTGCTAATGATACAATCATAAAAATCAAATTTAATCTGAAAAGATGCCTTCAATTTTGTCCAATTAATCCCAACAAGTTTTGAATGTTTAAAAGAAGATCCTATAAATAAACTCTGAGGAACAGACATCAAACTAAAATTGCAATTTAAAAATACACAGTCGTCGAAAGAACAAGCGTCAAACACTGTTTCCATAAACGAGCAGTTCTTAAATTCACAATCCTGGAAATCAACACCCTTAATCCGCTCGCGGTCTAAAGCTAAGCCTGTAAAGTTTTCATTTTCGTAATAATCGTTGGTTTTAAACATGATGCTCTATCCTCACAAATTTATTTAGCTAGTATCCCAAATATTATACATAGATTACGTTCAAATTAACGTTCTAACCTTTACCAAAGATCTGATATATTTTTTTACATTTTATTTGTACGCTATGAACTATGATAAATAAATTAATATCGCACCCAAAAATATCATCTGATTTCCACTTCGAAACAATTTCTGACTTACCCAAACCACTGCAAAAAATTAGTATCAATATATCAAAGACATTAACCGCATTTGAAGTTTTGTTAAACGCGTCTTTCAAAGAAATTAAACTATCACCAAATTGGAAAGAAGAAACCACCTTCAATCCAGAAACAAACTGTCTAGACATCGTAAAAAGTTTACAATCAAATGTTTCACAACAACCAAATAACCGATTCTTTTTTGATATAGAACAACTAACGAATCTCTTATCAAAAATACTGAAAAATCTATACGTCGATCAAAAGTTTTCACTCCTACCTCTAAAAGAAAAAAAAGAAGCTCTAGAAACAGTAAATTCCTATTCATTTAGTGATTTAATCGGAATCGTAAAGTTAAATCTCCTACCCTCAAGTACAACCTCAATCAAACATGACTTAATGACCAATTACGTCGAGCTAACAACTATCAAAAACAAAATTCGAGACGATACTCAAAATTTAAGTGATATAGAAACATTAATATCTTCTACTCTAGACTTAGCAACGATCCTAATATTAGAAGCCACCGGCCAAATGTTTGCAGAAGAAATTCTTGAAGCTGTTTTAATAGACGACGAATCATGGAAATTACAATCAGGGCGCTATACAAACGAATTTTTAATTGAAAATGTGATTTCCGAAAAATAATTTACTTCACTTTTTAATGTACATCAAAGACTAAAAATCATAGTATTATCTATGTTAGACGCGATCCATTTGTCCCTGATTCGACTTAACTGCATTCCTATTACTACCGTAGGTTTGAGAAGAATGTCTCCAAAAGTCGGACTGGTGAGTAGGTCGTACCATGCGATTCAAAACAAACAAACGACAAACTCCCTCCTTCAGGATTTCAAATTATGATATAGTTTCGTTAATGAAAAATTCACCATTAACCTCCCTTCTAAACAAGGCCCTATCCGAAGACGCCCCCAACGGAGACATAACAACCCAATTATTAGGTGACGCCTCCCACGAAGTAACAGCAACCCTCCTAGCAAAACAAAACGGTATATTCTACGGAGAAGAAATAATAACAACACTCGCATCCATACAGGCCTTTACCATAGATACTAAGAGCCATCCCCTAAAAAACGGAATGCCACTAACAAAAGGCCAAACCGTATGCAAATTAACAGGCCCGTTTTCAACACTACTAACAACAGAACGTGTTCTACTAAACTTTTTACAACATTTATCTGGAGTAGCCACTCTAACCAATGAATTTGTAACAACCCTAAACGACTCAACAATAAAAATATTAGATACGCGAAAAACAACGCCTCTTCTAAGAGACCTAGAAAAAAACGCAGTAAAAGCTGGCGGTGGAACCAATCACAGATGGAACTTATCAGATATGATTTTGTTAAAGGAAAACCATCTTTCTATTTTAGAAAAACAAAATAAGCTCGATGATTTGTCTAATAGAATTAAAGCACAAAAAGAGAAAAACCCAACATTAAAAGCGGAAATTGAAATCGAATCTTACGAGCAATTAATTACTACAGACTTTTCACAAATTGACTATATTTTGTTAGACAATTTCAAATTAGAAACACTTGAAGAGTCCACGAACTGGATTCGCCAAAATGCGGCCCATTGCGAAATAGAAGTTTCGGGAAACATTTCACTAAAAACGATTGCTAGTTACAAAAACAAAGATATTGATCGAATCTCGGTAGGGGCGATTACTCATTCGCCCCCAGCCTTTGATTTTTCGTTATTGTTTTAGTCGACGATTAATCACCAATCATCATCATCATCATCATCAATCGGTAGAGCTCTACGCCCCTTAGAGATCCTAGGTTTAAGTTTATCCATTGTTTTCTGATTAAGGCTGTTTTCTAAAAAATATAAGGTCGTTTTCTTTAAGTCCCAAATACTCTCTGGGAGATCTGTTAATTGGTTATTCTCTAAATTCAAAAAAATCAACTCTGTTAAGTTACCTATACTCTCTGAGAGAGTAGTGAGTTGGTTCTTTTCTAGATTCAAATATTTCAAGTTTTTTAAACATAAAAACAAGTTATCTGGCAGGGTTGATAAATGAAGTTCTGAGAGATCTAAGGTTCGCTTGCCATAACAATTCGAAAAGTCATCTATCTCCACGCTAATTTTTTGAAAAGCTATAACTCTTCCAGATTGTTCCTCAACAGATAAGGGCTTATCACTCGCCCATTGCCACAATACCCTCTCTGTTTCACTCAACAATTTAGATGGAGAACATTCGATAGCCCTAGCTAATAAATCAGACTTGGATTTATCGGACTCCCACAATCTATACAGAGCTAATCCTCTTAAGGGATGGATCCCTGATACATTTTCAAGAACTTTATAGATCAAATCCAAATTAGACTTATCTTTTTCCCAAAACTTATACATCACAAATCCCTTTAAGAGGTGGATATTTGGTGTATATTTAATAGCTTTATGTAATAACTCATCTCTAGTAAAACGACGATGTAACCCTCCGGCAGTCAGAGTGGTTATATCAGGCTGATCGTCAAGAACCTCCACTAATTCATAATAGGTTTCTGCGCGTTTTATCCCCTGAATATTTAAGGATAAGGCTTTAAACAGTAATTGTTGTTTATTAAAAGTAACAACGTTTGTTCGGAAAAGTCCTCTCTGTCGAAGTTGGATATCTCTTGTCGCCATTGGTTTAAGTTGAGCTAGTCTTAAATAAGATTCTTTTTCCATTTCACCCTTTATTCCAGCATCTATGGCCATCGCATACAAACTCATCCGACTTAAACCACCTCTCGTCGTATCGTTGGTACAATTAGCTAAAAGCACATACACATCTGGGTTACCGGTATACCTGCCTTGTGAATCGATATACGTAGCCAATACATTTTTATAGGCATCGGAAGCATTACTAATTTCTCCCGAATGTATTTTCTCTTGGATAATATGAAGGGCTTCTGTTGACGATCGATTCATCCCGTAATAGCGAAGGTCTTCACTCGTTTGAAAATCTGTTCGTAACGCGTCTCTAACTGCACTGCCACTTTGATCTTGATTTAGTTCGTCCTGAGTTAAAGGTAAGTCACTTTTTTCGATAGAAGGCGCAGATGCATTGTTCATTCCTACAGGGCCGATATTATTAATGGAGTTGCAGGGAGACATGTGTTGCACATTAGGCTCCATTGGATAGCTTGTATAAGATAGGTAGGCTTGATTGCTAGAAGAAGGATAAACGCTCGATGCTTCAACACAATGCGCCATAGGAATGTGTCTAGATTCATGCTGAAAAGTGCCTGTATTAGGCAACACTGGGTATCCTACAGCCATCTCTGATGGGTAGGATTGGGAACTGCTAGACAAAGGAATTCCAGCCCCTCCCCCAGGATTAAGTCTCTCTCCTCCGACACTATTCGGAACAGCTTTACCTATCGGACGTCGTTGTTGAGATGCTGTATTTGGGGGTACAATTTGATGTGTATTTACGGGTGAATCAAATTTAACAGCTTCCATAAAAAATCTCCTTTTCCCATGTAAATTAAACTAAAATATAAGAGTACAAGCACTAAAATCCATTTACAAGCATATTCTTGGATGAGATTCCATTGAACCAGTTCAAAATCAAAACACGTTAATTTGGAGAAAAAACAAATATTAAAAATCACACTCATACCTCACATAACTAAAATTCCACACTATTTAAGTATTCAAAACAATTTTCAGGGGCTACTCAATCAAATATTCCAAAAATCATTCACTGTGTGATAAAAAGATTTTTTTTGATAAACTACCGACATGGCTAAAAACAAACGAACAGGTAAACTGTCCGAGCATTTTTCAAATAGAGATTTCTCCTGCAAATGTGGAGAATGCAGCAATTCAATCCGGATTAGTCTTGGACTCATCGGTGGTCTTGAAGGACTACGTTCTAAACTTAAACAACGTGTAAATGTTGTAAAAGGATACGTATGTTCAGATTGCGCTGAAAAAACAAACGAAAAAAAACGAACCTTCCACACCTCTGGTCTTGGCGCATGTGTCCAAGTAAACCAACGAACCGGAAGAGAAATTTTTTTAGCCGCTGAGCAAATTCCAGAATTCAAAGGAATCGGCCTAAACATTGATAAAGATACGGTCCACGTTGACACAAGAAAAGAAGATGAACGTGAAATTTGGGTAATGGAAAACGGACGACGAACAAATATAACGGACGACAACCGTGAAAAATATTTTCCAGACATTCCTGAACCTCCTCCTGAACAAAAAAAGAAATTTGAAAAAACAGAGCGAGTTGAAAACCAAAAAAAATTGGAAACTCAAAAGAAATTTGAAAATTCAAAGAGACAAGAAACTCCAAGAAAATTTGAAAATACAAGAAAAAATAACAAACCAAGAAACTTCGAAAAAACGGACAAAATTGACAATACAAAAAAAGTTGAAAAACCTGAAGAAAAACAAAACTAACCCAACATTCTAGCTTATGGATGTATCCTCTTTATCTCAATTTCTTTCAACATTACAACACCAAAAAAAATATTCCACACACACAATTACAAACTATAATCGAGACATTAACCAATTTCTAAGCTACGCTAAAGAAGGGCTAAACGACAGCTTTAACGATGTCACAAAACGCACATGTAAACACTATCTCTACTTTCTAGATGCAAAAAATTACGTCCCATCCACCATCCACCGAAAAATTTCCGCTCTCCGATCGTATTGGCGATTTATGTGTAAAAAAAATATAGTCTCGGCAAATCCATGGACTCAGCTCATTCTTCCAAAAAAACCAAAGCTATTACCTCTAACTATAGACCTTACTGCCATGCAAAAAATATTAGATCACATTCCACCCAATTCACCGTTAGATATAAGAAACAGAACAATATTAGAATTGTTATTTGCATCGGGACTCCGTGTCTCTGAACTTGCAAATTTAAAACTAAACAATATCAACGTAACGTACAACGAACTAAAAATTTTAGGAAAAGGAAACAAAGAACGTATTGTATTTTTTGGAGAAGAAGCAAAAAAAAGAATCCAGGAATACTTACTGATTGCCCGCCCTGAACTAGAAAAAAAACCATCCGACACCGTTTTCATCTCAAAAACAGGAGCTCCCATCGGATCTAGAACAATACAGCGTTTAATCAAAACCGTTTCTACGGAACTCAATCTGAATTTGGATATTTCCCCTCATACCTTTCGCCACTCATTTGCAACAGAAATGCATCAGGGAGGTGCAAATCTAAGAACAATTCAACGATTACTTGGCCATGAAAGTCTTTCGACAACCCAAATTTATACAAAGGTACTGCCTAAAAAGCTATTGGACACATACAGAAAATTTGAAAGCGAATCGGATAGTTTTTAATTGTCTACGCGGTTAACGAAAACGCCTTCTTGAAATTTTATTAAAAACATTGAATTATCTTGTATCAAAGAAATTAAATGAAAAATTATAACCATAAAATAATATCTATAAACATAAATGCACGTCATCTTTGGCAAAACACTCCTACTTTAAAAAGAAAAGATGTAATGCCGGCAGACGAGCCACCCATTAATAACAAAAAAAGACGCCACTCTCTGGGCGACGAGTCAGAGTTAACGGCGTCTAATAAACGACTAACTTCAAGCAAAATCATCCCAAATAAAAACATAACGTTAACAACAACGATAGAAACTTCATCGGACGGATCCAGTACCTTAGTAAAAACCCTAACGAAACACTTGCCAAGTGGTTCCAGTTTATCAGGAACATGGGGTACCCTTTCCTGCGGTTCGACTGGGTTTATAGGTCCTGTTACCCTAACCTACCCATGCGGCACAAAATTATGCGGACATTATAAACCTCGATCCGAGATGTCAGCTGGTTTTTTCGGACAGGTAACACAAACATTCCCATCCGGAGAAACATTGTCAGGAAACTGGGAACAACGTTCCAACGGAACACTTGGATTTATCGGAGAAGCGACCCTTCACCTACCAGACAATACGAGTAAAATAGGACACTTGGAAGCACAACAAAACAAGTCTCTTATTTTCGTCGAAAACGCCACAAAAAAACCAATCGGTATAGACGCCTTAGACGATTTGCTGAACCATCTCTCGTTATAATAAACCGTAAACAATCTATATAAGCGCTATAATCTTCTACAAAGATATACTATTATTAAATTCCTAAAATACACGATAACAACTTACTCAAATATACAAAGAAACGGACAAACTTAATGACTGAACAAACAATGAACCAATTAATAAAAGGAAAACATGCCGTAATGGAAGCGATGAACTCCGATGCAGTAGAAGTAGACCGCATCATGATTTCCTTCCTTTTAAAAGGAAAGGCGGATATCTCCCAAATTCTGAATATCGCTAAAGAAAAAAAAATCAAAATTCAATTCCTTTCTCCAAAAACAATTACTGAGCAATTTCCAGACGAAGACAACTCACAAGGAATATTTGCATACACTCTAAAATTTTCATTTTATGGCATCGAGAACCTTATAAAAGATCCCGAAAACCACCAAAAAGTAGTTATATTGGACCATATCCAAGACCCTCACAATTTCGGAGCAATTTTAAGAACATGCGAGTGCTTCGGTTTCAAAAACGTAATTTTTCCAAAAGATAGAAACGCCCAACTTTCTCCTACCGTTTCAAAAACATCGGCCGGAGCGTATAGTCATTTAAACCTAATCCGAGTCACAAACCTTCACCAATCATTAATGAAACTTAAAAAAGCAGGGTATTGGATCTACGGGACCTGTCCAGAAAATGGCCAAGCACTCAATCAAATCAAAGCACATACCCCGTTTGCAATCATTATAGGAAACGAACATAAAGGGCTCTCTCCTCTTTTGAAAAAAGTAACGGATGACACTATCTACATCCCTATGTCAGGTAATATACAGTCACTAAATGCGTCTGTTTCAACAGGCGTCGTTTTATACGGATTGAACCAATCCCAGTCATAAACTTCTTTTCAGATTGCAAAAAAAAGAGGGACTTGATATGTTGAGTCAAGAAACACAAAAATCATGAACGAATTAGAAAAGAAAAAACAACCTAAACGGCAATCTATCCAGAAAAAAATATTAATGCCTTTTATTTGCATTATTATCCTATTTGTCTGCGGCATTATTTGGCTCTCTTTCTACTTAATTAAAGACCATCAAAAACAACAATCCCTAAGTGAAATAGAACAAGTTTATCAAGGTCTTAACGAACGCATTCAATCAACCGCAATTCTTTCAAATAGTGAAGCAACGGCACTATACGAAATTCAAAAGCTTCCCTATCGACGAGCACGAGACCTTTATAAAGAACGACTTGCCGCTCTGCAAAAAAAAGGAACATCTGTGTATTTCGGTGCAAACGACTTAGGAGCCAAACAAACGCTTCTAAAACCTTTTATTCAAGAAGGCTTAAAAAAGCCTCTTTTCAAAATAATAATTAATCAAAAAGATAACAAAATAGATTCTTTTATAGCCACAATTTCACCATACCAAGAAGAGGATGAAATTGTTCCTATCATTACAACAACCCCCCTCGAACGATTTATCAATAATCAAGAAAATTCATTAGGATATTTTATATTCGGTAATTACGAAAACAAACCATTCGTAAAACTAATTCAGGCCTCAAAGAAAATAAAAGATGCGCCTCGACTACAACATAAACTAAAAAAGAAACTAATGTCGCATACGCCAAGAGAATCCCAATTTATATCAACGTTAACCTTAGAAAACACAACTTACACCATCTTATTTAAAGAAATAGACAAACATCCCCATATTTTTATTTCTCTTCTGCACCCTGTCTCTCCATTTAGCGTCAAATTAATAAAATTTATCTCCCTGACTATATTAGGCATTCTTCTTTTAACCTTTTGGACCCTAACAATCTATTCAATGATCATAAAAAAAATCACGTCATCAATCGATATTTTAGGAGCAGTAGCAGACCAAGTATCCGATGGCGACCTAGAGCAACACATCTATGTAGATAGTAACGATGAAATAGGAGATCTTGCCTCCATTTTTAATAATATGATTAAAAATCTCAAATTATCATCTAAAACTATTATTGAAGAAAAAAACCGTTCAGAAGCAATTTTATCCTGCCTCCCTGAAGGAATAGTTGTTACAGATACAGAAAATAATATTATTCTTGCAAACTCCATCGCCGAATCTATTTTCAAATTCTCATTTTCAGATGTACAAGGAAAACAGCTTCTTGAAAACATTAAAGATGTTCACTTAAAAAAAGTAATGGTAGAAAAATTCACTAATAAACAAACGTACATAAGCAAAGAAGTAAGTATCCAAGACACAGACAACAAAACCAAAATGTACAATTTGGTATCAAATAAAGTTATGAACTTAGAGAAAAAAGGAATCGGTGTCATAACTGTTTTACGAGATATCACGCACGAAAAAGAGTTAGAAAACTTACGTGAAGGTTTCTTAAGAACCGTGTCCCATGAACTTCGAACACCACTTACATCCGTCATCGGTTTCCTAGAACTAACGATAAATAGTAACAATAATTTACCAGAACAAATCGGGAAGTATATGAACATTGCATATAATGAAGCCAAAAGTCTTCAAAGCTTAATCGACGATCTCCTCGACCTATCAAGAATTAGTGCAGGAAAAATCCATATGCATTATTCAAAATGTTCTTCAAAAGACTTATTAGAAGGAATTGTAAATTCATTTACTCCCTTAGCTAAACGAAAAAACTTAACATTAATACACACTTTAGAAAAAGATATATTAATTGAAGCAGACGAAGGAAAACTACGACGTATCCTAATAAATCTTGTTTCAAATGCAATTAAATTTACAGAAAAAGGTACAATCGAGCTTTCAGTACAAGAGACCGGTGATGCTTTAGAATTTTCTACAAAAGACAGTGGAATTGGTCTTTTAAAACATGAAAAAGATGTTATCTTTGAAAAATTTCGCCAAGTTGACTACTCAAGCACCCGAAAGTTCGAAGGTATTGGTCTAGGCCTTTCAATCGTTAAGCAACTTGTTAATCTGCATAAAGGTGAAATATCCGTCAAAAGTGAATATAGAAAAGGTACAACGTTCATCGTTTCAATTCCAAAAGAAAAGCCAAAAGACTAAATATCTATGAATATTCTTATCATAGACGACAACCCAGAAATAACAGGCCTAACTAAAATATTACTAGAAGTTAACGAGCATAAAGTTTCCAGCATAGAAACTATCGAAGAATTAAAAAATGAAACTAACATTCAAAATTACGACTTAATATTACTGGATAAAAGCATCAAAACTCTCGATCTAAAAACTGTTCGAGGGTTAATTAACCCAGATATTAAATCACCATATATCGTTGCATTCACTGCTCAAGACAATAACGACCCAGGCATTCATATAAATGAAGGGTTTGACGACGTATTATCAAAGCCATTTTCGCCACAAGATTTATCTAGAATTACCGAAAAATATAGCTAATTCGGTCTATTAAATTTCTTTAACTTAGTCTTTTTAGGCAAACAAATCGAAATAACGTTCCCTAGTTTAGTATCTAAAAAACTAATTACTTTGTATTGAGAAAAATGCTTAAACATTGAAACACAAACAAACGTACCTTCTTTTAATCCAAATACATCATAAATATCTTTGAACGATTCTCTAGGTAAAAAATCACACGCCTTAACTTCATAAAATCGAGTAGGACACATTAAACCTGTTCTTAAAACTTTGGATACACTTTCTTTGGCCGTCCAATTAATCAAGTTAAAATAAGAATTCAAGTCAGTTGGAGTGTTGATGAAATTAGACAGTCTTTTTTTATTGACCGAACAAAAAGACTCTTGGCAATCAATTTCGTCCTCTTCCAATTTCTTTCCCATTGTCCGACACCGTTTTTCGTCTAAACATTCAATGTCTATACTCATCGGATGTCTTTCCGAATATGCGATAGCGCATGCAAATCCATTCACATGAGAAATACTAACCTGAATATTAGACAGTTGCGGATGAGAAACTACAGGAAACTCAAAAACGCCTTTTAGTATCTCAATAGAAGATAATAAAATATCGTCTTCATTAAAAGCTAAGGATACACAGGCAGTCTTTGCACACAATCGTCCCATCAAATAAGACTGTTTTCGCCTTTTCGATTTAAAAGAAGAAAAAGATGTCAATTCAGAACGTGATAATAACTTTGATGGCTCTCTAGCGTATTCTTCATATAATTCTATCCAAGACGATTCTGACAGAGTAACTAAACATACGTCATCGTATACCCGTTTATCCCTAACAATACTTAATTCCGTAACTTTAGCCATATCCATCTTAAAATAGTATAAATCATATTGAAACGTACTAGAAGCAATCGCAATATTCGAATCCAATCCCTACAAAATAAATTTAAAGTAACAATAATAATGTTTTTCGCTATATTAACAATGTATATATATATTAATTTGCAAAACATACAAAATCACAATGAATAAACTACGAAAATAAATGAAATTTCAAAATACAACTATCGATAATTAAATAGACAAAAGATCGACCTAAATAAAAAATAGGAGCACCTACAATGGACGCAATACAGTCACAAACTTATTTCCCAAATCAAAAACAGACATCTATCCCTAAGCCACAGCAAAACGGAACAATAGATGTCCCTAAAAATGGAGACATTGACCCTTTCAATTACGACTCTTCAATTTCTCCATACGATTTTAAATTCGACAGCACCAATCAACAGACCCCATGTTGGTCGACTGCCAACAAATGGACACCTATATCTCCGAACGAAATTGGAATCTATATAGACCAGCAATCATCTACTACATGTATAAGCGCTAATATAAAAGCAGAAGAACCCGATGATAGATTCTGTATCGGTTATGACCTAACTAAAAATACTGAAAATACTTGTTTAACGTTATCTAGGACAAACACATACGGAGATAATTTCGTGAGTATTTCAGCTGAATTGTGTAAAAATTCCGATAAAAAAGTCACAGGGTCCTTAAACCTTTATGAGTTACCAAATGGAGAAGCTGAGCAATGGTCTACCATCCCGTTCGCGTTATTTAATGCTACGGAGACAGAAACAAATCTCTTAAATAATATTAAAGATGGTACATTTTGTTTTCACAAAACAACGGATGCCCATCACCCAATGGCTGCAAGCATTGCTATTAATGGAGAACAAAAATACCTTGAAACGCGTGAAACCTATTTGTCAGGAACCGACATGAATACTATAGCGCTATATTTTCAACCACGTTCAACAGCAGATGCATTGGACCAATCGACCACCATTGGCATTTATGGACAATTTAAAGAACCTCAAAAATCTAATGACACAGGACTTTCTGGAAAGTATGAAGCCCTTGCTATATTCGCAGGGGTAATAGGTGGCCTGATAACTTGTACTGTCGGTATTTTTTGTATCCAAAAAGTAATCGCAACCTTTCAAAAAAGCTTCAGAGAAAATGATCCCCCTAGAAATGGCCGAACCACAGAGTTAACGTCCTCTAATAGAAGCCAAGGACGTAGACCAATAAACTATGATCAAGTATCAGCTACAGCATTAACGGCAGTTTCCGCATTAGAACAAACGGAAGCATCATTTGTCTATAACGTAGAAGCCGTACCAGTAGGTCCAATATCGACGGATTTAACAGTATCAAATCAAAACATTGATGGTGAAAACCAAGTTTAAATTTAAAAACTTAGTCCATAAAATTACAAATATTATAAAACGAGCTGCCAAATATAGCAGCTCGTTTTCAACGCAAAACATCCCTTCTTGGATCTCAATAAAACAACCCATCTTGTATCTAAAACCTAATATTAAAGGATAGGAAAATAAAATACCTTTAGGTAATATAACTACAAAAGGAACAATAATGATTAAATTAGTTTTTACAGAATTCACTCATATGGTTATCGAAATACTACCTTTCTTTATTGGAGCGGTTGTTCTCTCCAGTTTATTAGAAACCAAAATCAATTCCGAAAAACTTCTCTCTCCCTTCATTAAAGGAAAATTCGCGGTTATTTGGACCTGTATATTAGGCGGTCTTTTACCAGGATGTGCCTGCGCGACAGTTCCCTTAGCTAAAAGTTTAAAAAGTAAAAATGCAGGACTAGGTGTAACCGCTTGTTTCTTAATGGTAGCACCGCTGTTAGGCCCTCACACTATCATATTATGCTACGGTCTTTTGGGCCTAAAATTCACAGTTTGGAGAATCATTACAGCGCTTATTGGCGGTATTGTTATGGGTTACTTATTTTCATATTTAGAGTCTAGAAAAATGTTATCCATGCCAGAAACAACTCATACGACATGCACAAAAAGCAATTGTTCTAACCCTGCGTGCCACCACCCAAAGTTTTGGGAAGTCACATGGAAAACGACCCGCACATTAGGTCTCTACTTTTTAATTGGGCTTTTTATAGCATCAGCGTTAACGGTGTTAATTCCAAAAGATATGATTCCGTCTTATATAGGTACGGGTCCGCTCGCATACCTAATTGCCGCATTAGTTGGAATCCCTGTTTACGTATGTGAAGGAGAAGAAATTCCAATCACACGAGCTCTATTAAATTTAGGTTTAGGAGCAGGTCCTGCATTTACATTTATGATGGGTGCAGTAGGAACATGTATCCCTACTATTTTGATGGCAAAAAAAATAATCGGAAACAAACCTGTCATGCTCTATGTAGCAATTTGGTTTGCGTTTGCAACGTTATCTGGATATTTCTTTTCGTTAGTGTAACCTTTTTAACACCTCGTTCGTCCTATTTATAAACACTAGGAGGAATATCATGATAAACGACAAAAATAAATCCACAGCTAAGTGCGTATGTACCTGTGACAATTGTTCAGGAGCTTCATGTTCATGTAACGACTGTACATGCAAAAACTGCACCTGCGAAAACTGTTCATGCAACTAAATTGAGTTAAGGTGTATCTAAATTCAAGCATCTACAGGATAAGTTAAAAACCTTTAGTGTTGATTTATAAGCATATTCCCAAAGACATTTTGGGGACTGTACAATTAAATTGTTAGTCTATGTTTATAATTTCGACACTAAGGTAATTAGTAATCAAAACAACCTAAAAAAAGAGTACAAATATGGAACCACAAATAAATATAAAAAATAAAATTGAAACCGAAATGATCTCCAATTGGAGCCAATTGAAAGGCATCATAGTCAAATTAGTAAAAAACCCAACAATCGCAGACGATATTCTTCAGACATCATTCATAAAAGCCGTTTCTACAAAATCCCCACCAAATAATCAAAAAAAAATTCTTCCCTGGCTAAAAACAGTTGTAAAAAATACATCCTTAGACATTCTTAGAAAACAAAATAACGAACAAAAAAATATAATCAATTCTGATTCAATTGAAATAGAATCACCAACAACAATAGATTCTGATATTTGCACATGTATTTTATCTCTATTAAAGTCACTCTCAGTTAATGATCAAGATATACTAAAAACATTGGATATGGAGAGCACTCCCATAAAAACACTCTCGCAATCCACAAGCACGCCCATAAATACACTTAAAGTTCGCAGGCACAGAGCTAGACAACGACTAAAAAAACGTTTAATTAATGTATGTAATGTTGGTACCGCTGCAGAGTGTAAAACATGTGAATGTAACTAATCCATCAATAATCAAGAAGTGGGTTAAGCCGAGTACGAACATACCGTGGTGTTCACTATAAAAGGAGTCAAAATATGAATAAAAAATATATAATTATAGCGATAGCAGTAATAGGATTAAGCGCTGGGGTCATTTTAGCGCTTTGTTCAAAAGGGTATTCCTCATGTGAAGTGAAAAAAGCGTCCGCCTGCGAAATAAAAAAGCAACCGACGAGTTGTTGCGCAAACAAACCAGACACGTCCAAAAAATGCGCATCGGACCACGCGCATAAAAGTGGAGACTCTTGTACAAAAAAAGAAGCCTATAGCACAAATCACACAAACTCATCCCAACAAAAAACAGCCCCAATAGCACCCTCTACGCCCCGAGAATCTCTTTCAGTATCTTTCTTCAATGTCCAGAAGGCCCTTAGCAAAGACGATTTGTCTTCGGCGATTTTATATGCAAAGCAGTTAAATAAAATTAGTCTATCTGAACACGAACAATCAATTGCATCGTCGGCAAAAACAATTTCATCTTCCCCAACAATTTATAAGGCAAGAGCGGAATTTGAAGCATTAAGCAAAGAAATGGAAACATTTTACAAAACAAACGGAACACCTTCTGGCCAAATGATTTCAAAATACCATTGTCCAATGGCGAAGAAAAACAAAGGTGCTTCATGGCTACAAAATTCTGAAGGCGTTCAAAACCCTTATTTTGGTGCATCTATGTATCACTGTGGATCAAAAACAAAAAGTTTATAAAAAATTATAGTTCAAAAAAATTCTCTACGTTCTTGGTATTTGCTACCAATTACGTAGAGCATAAGATAGTAAATACCAACAACACGCATCACGATATATTCTTAGTTATACCAATAGCTTCCCAAATAAGTACTTTTGGCAGATGAATCCGACATATTAAATAAAATTGGAATATCAAAAACAACAACACCCAAAAATACATCCTTGTCATAATAAGCGGCTGTTACGCCAAATTCCTTTGCAAACATATACCGTGCTCCCAGATATCCAAAAACAGAATTCAACTCGCCCGAATATGATGAAATAGAACTTGAAACACCATTTAAAATAGGAAATCTAAGCCCAGAAAAAAAAATTAAATTATCTATGGTCTTCCTAATATTCAGTCTAGAGTGGAGTAAATTTCCGTTCACCCCTTCTTCGGCTCCAAAATAGGCAAGAGAAACTAAGCTATTAATTACAATCCCTTCGGATTCGTTAGTATAAATATCCTTAGCCAATGACAATTGAGCAATATATTGAATTGTGGACTCGTCAAAATAAGCAGCAATACGAGCACTAGTACTTAAACCTTGCTCAATTATTGCTTTTAGCTCAGAAGAAATAATTCCACCGTTGTTCCCAAGACTCGCTTTCAAGATGAGGTCCAGTTTAGTGTCATTAATAATACGTAGGGAGGAATCTGACATATCTTCAGAAAACGATGGAGAGTTTCCTATTAAAAAAATACAAATAATAAAAAAAATCCATTTTCTTCCAAATAATAAAAAAGTCACATTTATTAGTCTTCCATAAATAGTTGAACTCTACCATCTTCATAAACATTTACACGTCCATAGTCAGTCCCATTGCTATCTAAAATAGTTGCAGAAACATAAAAATCAGCGACCTCCCAGTCAATGTCAGAGGCGACAAAGGTCCCTGTATAGGTTTCCAGAATTCCATCACCATTCGAATCCATCGTCAATGTAAAAGGATAATCAATCGAAATAGATTTATTTCCCATAACGGCATCCAAATTTCTAATGAACCATCCATTATCTATAGAAAAACTTGTTCCATTTAAATAATCGATAGATAGATGTACGTTAGTTTTAGGGTAGGAAAACACAAACCCAACAATATCTGGGTCAGGATTATAAATAAAATGAGAGTTCATGGTATACCCGTCCAATACTTCACGAGTATAAATATCCAAATTTGGTTCTGAAGGAATAGAGTGCACCCAAGTAGTTACGACATTCTGTCCAGACCGCCCAGTATAGCCAAAGGTTTCAACGCGTCGTGAATAGTCTTTCAATTCACCCTCGAATGTCTCTTTAGATTCAATCGTTTCAATTGACCGGTCTGATAAGACCCAAGAATCCATAGATACAACCTTATCATCATCAACAAAGGTAGTTTCTTCCCTAAAAGCATCATTAAATGCTTTCCCAGCAGCTTTCAGAACCACTTCTTTTTCCGCTGAATTAGACGGTTCTACAGAATCTTCATCAAGAAGTGAATCTATCACACATCCAGAAAGCAGTAAACAACAAAGCAATCTTTCGTAAAAACCCAAATACCTTCATCAATAGAAACTCCTTTTTTAACAACAACTTTTAATTTATAAAAGAATCGAACACAAGCAAGTTTCCCATTTAAAAGCGTCTTTAAACAAAGAAAAAGTCATCCATCAAAAAAAACGTCCAAATTAAAAATCATTAAGCAAAGAAAATGATATAAACGCCCAAAAAGCGAAGCAACTTTGGTCCCCTTTCGACATAAAACAAAAAAATATAAAAAAACACCCAAGTCCGAAATTATTAAGCAAAAAAATTATGTCAGCACCCAAAAAGCGAAGCAACTTTGGCCCCTTATTCAAGTTAAAAAAAAATGTGAAAACGGAAAAACATCCAAGTTTGAAATTATTAAGCAGGGCGCAATCTTTTAGCAGCGCGATTGTAACCGAAGTAATAATTTTAAAATTGGATGTTTTTATGGTGGAGGGAGCTGGATTCGAACCAACGTAGAGTAAAACTCGGCAGATTTACAGTCTGCTGCAATTGGCCACTCTGCCATCCCTCCGGTAGACTCAAAAATATACCTAAATTCCAAAAAATTGTCCAGTTTTATAAAAAATAAATATATACCAAAACGAAAAAAGAATCCCAATTAATAAGAAAAATAAGTAAAAGGGTTATTCAATATAAAAATATAAGAATAATTAAAAATGAATTAAAAAAAAAGAAATTAAATGATTAAAAAAAGAAGCTGTAAAAAGAAGTTTTTATTTAGAGATTTTAATATCAATTACATTTAAACGAAGCGGAGCAACTTTACGAGACCCACGTTTCATATAACCAGAATCAAATGTAAAAATAATATCATATCGCTCATTAATCCCTGGATGAACAACATTTGTGAATTTATCAAACATCCCATATCCAGTTGCATCTATTCTATTTCTATTTTGAAGACTATCACTAAAAACACCAAATTCTATATGAGGCGTTCGTTCTGTTTGATATCGATTACCAAACGGACGTCCTTTAACAACTCGACAACAAGATAAGCAAAAGATTGGAAACGGAAAGCCTTCTCCGAAAGGAGATAGTTGTTCTAGTACTTCAACAAATTTAGAATTAATTTCTTCAAATTTCAACGTATCCAAAACATTATAAGTCATCTGAAAATCATCAATTTTCAATTTAGACATAATTTCTCGAATTGTTTTCAAATACTCTGGTAAATCATTTTTATGAAGAGAAAACCCACATGCTTGTGAGTGACCACCAAAGGCATCTACTAACTGAGCACCAGAGTCGGAAGCAACTTCATGAACAAACAAAGGTCGCCCGTTCGCTTCTTCAAATGCTTCTCCTGCTCGCTCAACCATACTATAGACATCAATAGAAGGAATACTTCGAACAGAACCTCGAACAAAATCATCCCCATCATATTCTGTAATAATCATTGCTGGCCGTCTAAATCTATCTCTTAAGCGGTCTGTATCGATTCCAATTACACCTGGGTTCCAGTTTTTACCTTGTATAACGATAATTTTATCGTTTTCTGTATCAATTTGTTGTTCAATTAATAATTCAATTTCATCTTCAATTTTACTAGTAATCTTTTTTCGTTCTTCATTAACATCATCAATCAAGCTTGCTTCTTTAGCCGCATCAGTTACATTGTTTTTCATTTTATAAACATCTGCAAATTTTTGAACAACTTCAGACGCTTTTGCTGCATTCTTTTTACCTATTCCAATAAGTAATAGATCAACAACTAAGTTAGAATCAGGAATATTTTTTGAAGGGTCACCAATACGTCCGGGAGCATTCAATCGAGGAACAATCGTTCGTGAAATATCACGTGCCTTAATTTTTCGTTTCCACGGAAAACTAACGTCCAACAATGCTTTTAAACCTTCTCTATTCGTATCATTTAAGTATTCAACACCTTTAGAAACAATAATCCTATTAAGAGGTTCTCTTAATGACATTCTGTCAGAAATTGTTCCTAAGGATGCTACTGTTAGTAAAAACTTTTCTAAAAATTCTGGGATCTCTTTATCAAGAACATTAAATAAAATTTGAATAAATTTAAGTGAAACGCCTGCTCCTGCCAATTTTTGATAAGGAGACGTATAACCAAGTGTATTTGGATTAATCATAGCTAATGCATTTGGACCTTTTTTACCTAAAACATGATGGTCACAAATAATGACATCCATTCCTTGGTCGTTTGCATATTCAACAGCTTCTCTATCTTTACTTCCGCAATCAGTAGTTAGAAGAATAGAACATCCTTCTTTCTTTGCTTCATCAATGATACGAGGTTGAATACCATGTCCTTCTCGACATCTCACTGGGAAATCATAAAAAACGTGGTAACCAAGGTGTCTCAATCCAGCAACTAGTACAACAGCTCCAGAAATCCCATCCGCATCAGGATCTCCATTTACCATAATTTTCTCTTTTTTCTTAAGAGCTAAACTAAGACGATCCATCGCTTTATTTTGTTCTACTGGGTCTGCAATATATTCTATTTTTTGAATTAATTCTGTAGGGGGACGAAGAATGTTCGATAAACTTGAGCTATCTTGCAAATTTTCAGCAAGCACCATCTTAGATAGTACAGGAACCAAATCCTGTGACTCATTCAAATCTTGAATATCAGAATCTTCAAACGAAAGAAAATTCCAATTCAAACTACCAAATTTATCATTATCCATTAACATAAGACCGGTAGTTTAGCCTGCTTCCATCAATAATAAAAGCCCTTGGCTCAACAAATCACATGTAATCAGTAGTCATTTCAATGATTTTATTATGTAAAACAAAAAATAATTTTAAAAATAAAATGAAATTTTTTTAAAAAAAACTCGATAACTCTATAGATGTATAGAACCCTCGTCCCCTTAAAAAACAAATGTTAGTTATTTAATTTCAGTGAAGATTTTGATAAAACAAAAGCTACACATAAAAAATTATAAAAATAGACGATTAAATAGGAGAAAATAATGATTGGATTTGAAAGTAACGTATTGAATAGCCCGCCCGAAACAAGTTTGAGAAGAGCTAATTCTAAAAACACCCCACCATCCGCCAACTCATCACTTTCAAGCCATAAAAATACAAGTCCATCAGCTAGGGTAAGCCACACAACTATCAAACGAACTGACTCCGAAATGTCCAGATTTAAAAAGGACGCCGAAACTCTTCTGGACTTACCTAATGCAACTAAACAATCAATCCAAAATAATTTTAAATTGGCCTGCCAAGAATTAATAATTAATGACGCTAAACGTATTGGAAACACAGGCCAAAAAATAGAGCTCCTTCAACATATTATTAACAAAGTCGCCACAATAGGATTTACGCCTGACGATAATCCCACCTCTGGAAAAGACACATTTATTCATTTATTAATCGATACACTAACCGTTTTAGGACAAGCCGACTCCAGTCGCCAATTAAGAAAAGCTGCATCGCATGCAGACGAATTTAAGATTTTATCTACAAAATATTCAGAGATTGTTAACCACCTACAGTCATTTCAAGACATGCCTGGCTCAACTCTCTGCGAATCCAACACAAATGATGACTCAAAAACCGCTTTAAATGGAAAAAACTTAATAGTTGCATCACTAGCTACAATAAAAAGTACGATGTTAACAAACCCAACACCTTTTAATAACGGGTTAAATAACGCATTGTCAAAACCATTAACAAACATGTGGTATCACTTAAACAAATTAACTATCTCTTTTGAAAACGGGCCTAATACAGAAACATTAACGGGAACCCAAGCATTCGCAAAGCTTATAAAAACTCAATTAAACGTCATAGATTCGCCTATGTTTTCATCCATAATTAGCGGTATAGATTTTCCAACTACTGCGTCCGACGTGGAAACCCCTTATTTATTTGAACAATCGGACATTATCCCTGCAAACCTAGCAGAGTTCAAAGGTCTGTTGTTTAATTTTAAATCCAGTATCAAAGCCCCCGATCTGAAAGTATTGCTAACAAAATACGAGGAAACTCATGGTATAGAAGACACATGTCTATTAATAGCAGAATTAATCGATACAGCGACACATCCAAGTTCAAGGCAAGAAGCTTCTTTTATTCGCAGCTTAAAAAAACTCCTAAATAAACCAGAGATGCTTCAAGAACTAACAAACTTTACGATTACCAAATACATACAAACGCTTAGCCCTGCAACGTTAGCCAATTCATCTTTAGACTATATCTCACATGTAAATACTTTATCAGTGTACCCAGCGACCTCTGAACCAGTCACTCCTAAAAAACCTTCTATAATACAAACATCCCTTTCTGAACACATAGACCACCTATCTTTAACTGAAAAAAACGCCCAATTTGAAAAAGTTTCGTTACAAATCACCGAGAACTCAGCTCTTTTTACGCCAAAAACTATAGCTCTAATTTTGTCAGAACATGTAAATAAAATTGGTCTCGCCTTATTCACAAGTCCTCCTGTAGATTTTGAAGCACAAATTGAGGACTTATTCACGACCTGGGCATCAATCAATGGGACTAATTCTCCATCTGTTCATAATTTAATTACACATGCGAAAACATATCATGAAACAAACATGCTGTTATCGGCTCTTTCAAACATCGAAATCGGTGTCGATGATCCCTTAGCATCTACCAAGCGTCGCCTAAAAGGAGAGTTTCAGCTCGCCGCAGATTCCAAATTAATTTCGTTGGGGTTAAAAAAAGTAACTATCCATACCACCTTTATTAATGAGCAAATTAAACTCACAACAGCACATAAAGATAAACTGAGTTCTCAAACAAAAGACACACTTAGTGCAGAAAGTTCCAATCTGAAATCAGCAACCAATATTACCGCTTTTCATGCACCAGAGAAAAAACCACAATTTACCGAAATATTTAATACGGGAATCGCAACCAGGTATTTATTTAAAAATATAACCTTACAACATCCAGCGGCCAAAGCATGGAATGTCACAGAAAAAACTCGCCAAAAAAACAACGCCGAAACGGTACTTTCCATTCTCAAAGAGAACAACTATATCAATCAAGATGGGACCCTTGGAGAAGCAACCGAAAACTGGATACAAACAAACCTTTCCCAATCCTTCAAAGAAAATAGAATAGACTTAGACCTTGAGCAAAAAACAGTCGAAAACATAGCATTTTTGATTCGAGAATATGCCTATTACATTAGTAATTTCAATACAATAGGTGCAGGAAAAAAAGATGACATAGAACGAATTCTCGATACATTCAATCTTGATAGACAAGGACCACCTCTCTCTTTATGGCCTCAAACAGAGACTGCTCAAATAGAAAAAGCTCAAATAATATATAGACTCCTAGAGTTTGCATCTTCGAATGGAACAAAAAAAATAAACCTAGATCGAGAGAGCGAAAAATCAAAAAACCTCATGCCTCACACTCTAAGCCTCTCAGAGATAATTATAGACGCAGAGTTTTTAAGCCCCAATTCACCACAAGAAACAAAAACCTCTTTACAAGCCCTGTTACTTGAGCAAGCCAAGGGACGATTAAAGGTTCTCGAACAACTAGAAAAAGCCTCGCTTACAGAATTACCCTTACTTATCGAAAAAAAATTAATAGAAACTAACGATCAAATAAGCGCCATAAAATTATTAATTAAAAATAAAAACGCATCATATCTAAAAGCCAAAGATTGCGAGGGCATAGTCGACACAAGCGAGAAAAAAGAATCCGTATTCGAGTCCTTCGCCACGGCAGCATCTCTTGAAGGGCAGCTTTCGACTTTAACTCAATTACAAACGCAGCTTCAAGTTAAAAAACAAAGCCTACCTAATCTACAAAGTTCTGGTTCTACAGTTCTATCCCTTTCAGAATGGATAGACACAGTGACAAACACAATAGCTAATCAAAAAATAAAGCAAATGGAACTATTTATTAAAGAGTCCGAGTCTTATTCAGAGTCTACCTACTCTGAACAAATTCTTAATCAAACACGAAAAACACTCTTAGAAAAACTAGACGCAAATTTTTCCGAAAACGAAGATTACTTAAAAATAAAAGACCTATTTAAATCACCACAATTCAATACCCAGTTTTTAGAAGCTCTTGCATCACGAACAACAGATGGCAACGAAATGGGCGCCAACCGAGAAAATGCTATTTATAAAAGCGGTGACGATGAAACCGGATTCGTTACATGTCCAGCAAACGAAAATATTCTTGAAACAATCATCTTTGACATACTCACAACGCACCCATTTACCCTAAATGGCGAGAGTAAACCAATTGCAAACTGGATAGTAGACTTTGGAATAGAATTAGCAGATCCAAGCGATATTACCTCCGAAACAAAGCAACTCATGGGCCTTTTAAAAAATGTCCTAAAAAACTGTATATTTCAATTGTCTTGTTTTGCCGAAGAAGCAACAAAGGTCGGTACATCTTGGGAAGTAGATAAGAAAAATGCATATAAGTTTAACTTTAAACAAGAAACACTATCCACCCTGTACATAAATAACGTTTCAAAAATTACAGTTTCTGAATCTGATATTTCCTTATTTCTAGATATCTTTTTAAAAGATAATTTTCACGCCCAAAGACAAACAATAATTTCAGAATTCACCGCAATATTGGACGCAACTCCCGTACATAATTTCTCATTTACAAATAATTTTATGTTGCCTCTTTTACAAAGAGTCCTATCAACTATTTCAAACCCAATACTCGATTTAATTCAAGCCGAACAAAAACTAATGTTTGGTCCCAAACGACAAAAAGAAGCTTTTTCAAATCCAATTTTAGTTGAACATGAAACGGTTTTAAAAGTTCTAAAACCACTTCTACTAAAACTATCCATTTTACCAATAACAGATGCCAATTCTGAACCTATTATTGGCCTTATCAAAAACATAGAGACAATCTACCCAAGCGTTACTAATGCCGATATGAAAGCCCTAACAACAGAATTAGAGCAACGAACTAATGACATTTACCTACCCGAACAAAATCGTGCTAAATCAGACGTCGGGAAATTAAAAATTCAACAAATGATGAAAAAGCAAGAAGAAAATAAATATCGATTACCAGCCAACAGACTTTGGGGTAAAGCAAATAGCACTCTAAATGAGATTAATAGCTACATAACACGATTAGAAAACCTTAGTGAACTAGATGATATTGAAGACACCCATATGACCAAATTCACGCCATTATTTGAAGCAACTCTCGAAAAATTATCGGAATTAAAACTTGCCCTTGAAGAAACAATTTCTCTAACAAAAGCCTCGCATACTGCCGTAAATGGACAGTATATTCCCAACGATGAATCATACGCGCTAATCCCTGCTGAAACGGGCGAAGAGTTAAAAAAACACTTACAAAATTTTAAACGTCTCAAAGAAACCCTTTCAACGACTCAAAAGGAAATTCTTAGCAATGACTTCGTTCCTAATCCAGTTGCAGGTCCACATGAAGAAAATACACCTGAAATCGAACACCAATTTAAATGTTTAAACGAACAACTGATAGAAACATTTAAAACCAACAAATTTCCTGAAATTCTTTCATACACCCCAACTCCGGGCGAACAATCGTTTCAAACATTCATACAACGAAGCAGAGCGATATTACTTACGTCCGGCGAAGGAGAAGACGACTCTCTTTTACTTCACGCAACCGGCCTACTTTCAACATTAAAAGATATAGAAACAATCCGAAAAACAGAGGCAATGCTACAACAAGCATCAGCTATAATTGATCCAAATTCTCAAGAAAATAAAGATATAGTCGCCTTGTCCAATCAAATTGATACATTAGAAGGCGAAATTATCATCTTAGATGCTGACGATATTGACTACCTAACTACCCTACAAGACAAACAAGATGAAATTGATACCCATCGTATTAGAATTTTTCAACTAGATGCCGTTTTATCTCAAAATAAAAAAGATGTTCATGATCTAACCAATAAACTCCAGCCCATGTACATTTCTGGGTTAAGCAGTTTTCTAAATACATTCCCAGATTACGTAGAAACCCCAAACCTAAGTGAAAATCAAGAAACACTGGTTCAAACGGCAATCGATGCCCTAAAAGATTCAATAACAGATCGCCTAACAACAATAAAAGAAGAAGGAGTTGATCTAGGCTTCCATGATTTACTACAGTCATACACTAACCAAAAGGATACTGAATCAATCGATGCATATGATACGCTTCTTGCAGAAAAACAAGAAATTTTATCCAAACTCACATTAGAAGAACTTGTTCTTACCTGCCAAAACAAGAAACAGACGACAGATGAAATAAAACCAATGCACGTAGACCTCCTTTTATCCCGATTTTTTATCGATAAAAGATTACTTACTAATGCTGACGAAATCATTGAATCTGGATTAAGCACCCTCTTTCAATTATCGAAATGGAAAAAAGACGAGTTAAATGCAAACCCTACAACACAAGCCAATAACCAAGCATTAAATGCCAAAATAATGGACGTTTTACCTAAAATTTTAATCAACCTCACAGAGGCTATTGAAGAAGCGTGCACCAACGAAAACGGATTCCTTCCTGATAAATTCATGCAAATAACTACCGGAATTAATACGATTGCGTCCGCTTTTAACAATAATCAAAAAGAGGTCATTCATAATTACTTGAACTCAATAATTATAGACAAGATATATTCATCAACATCAGAACGCCTAGATTTTTTAAACAAAAAACTAACAAGAAGAGCTCTACATGCATTAAGCTCAGACGCCCAAAAGGAAAATCTTCCTGTAGATGACAATAGTTTTCGTCTTTCTACATTTTCGGCAGAGATATTTCAGCAATTGTTAACAGAACCAATGATTACCCCTTCCCAATTTGTATCTGACGACCTATTTACACGTGCATTAGAAACAAAAATTCCTGACCCGTCAGCCAGTCATCAAGATCTTTCAGACCAACTTACCTGTAAAGAATGGCTAAGGAAGTGTCATATTTTCGTACCAACTAACGATGACGCTTCCATCGTTACACCGTCTTTATACCTAAATCAAACAGCGAAAAACGCTACCGATTTAGAAAATGTAAAAAACTTCTATGGCGACGATGAGATAGAACGAACAGAAAACATGCGTATTTCCCATATTTCCATGTCCTCCAATTTAAAAGAAGATTTACTTCTAAGTTCGAGCTTGGCTAAATCGCTTGCTAATCAGCAACGTGCCACAAATAGCCCCATTAAACCTGTAGCTAAATCACATTCACCATCTATATCGAGTAGTAGGTCAATAGGTTCTGAAGATGGATCTAAAAATACAATAACTGCTTCGCCTATAACTAATCCCTTTAGCAGGTGGAACCATGCTCTTGCAGAAGACGAAATAAGTATGGCATCTACACATTCAGGTGGATCTCAGAGAGCTAGCGTTTATCACCAAAATCAGGTACCGGGCCTACGAAGAACTCCACATTACCCTTCCGCCAGTTCCTCATATTATTCGCAACAAGGATTTTCTGCTCAGTCACAATTAAGACCATATGGTGGAGGATCAAGACAGTTTGAAACGCCCGGTTCTACAAATAGATTAAGTTCGGTCACCTCTCAAACAGGTAAAAACAAAGTCCGTCGTTATGGAAGCGGGAAATATTAACAAACGACGTTTCTAATTTTCCATACTCTATAACGACTACCCCGTTTCTTTAGCGAAAATATTTTCTCCTATCTAAAATTAGGCATACGTCGCGTCGTCCACTTTTTTAATAGCATTCTGTCCACAACGACGCCATAACAAATGAACCCCATATCTTACATAATTCCCAGGTTTAAAACGAAGCCAAAATGGGCAAAACAATACTAATGTCATGAAAAACCCATCTCAAATGGGAGAAATCATGCGTCTAAAATTAAAAATAAAAAAACACTGTTGTGATGAACAAACAAAACATTGCAGCGGTAAACAAATAAATCTTTGGAGGAATAAATATGACTATGGGAATGAATGATGCAGGAAATAAATTTTTAAACAAATACTCAAAAAGAACACCAGCAGCAGCTGCAACGGGAACTCCGACCCCCCCCTCAAAGGTAGTAACAAAAGACACTATAAAAAATGACTTTGGTGCGCCAGCGCCAACAACCGCTACCGAAATGTTAACAAAAGTATTTGATGGGCCTGACAGTCTCATGACTAAAAACGTAACGGGCCCTGATTTAAAAATGCCAGAACGCCTTGAGAACTTAAAAACAATATTAACTGCCATGGATGATTTAGAATTAAGACCAAACGATGCAGACAAACAAAAAATCAGCGAACAAATGGAAGAACTCGTCGCTAGTTTAATAACAACTAGAACAACCGCTCTACCCGGGAAAAATGCTCAATTAGTTTCAGATAAATTGGTAGAATCTGTCATCAAACAAATAAAAGATACAAAGTCTGCAAAATATCTTGTTATAGGATCATTAATTAGTTCAACAGGGGCAGTAGCTCCTGATGCGGCTACACCAAAGGGTCTATTGGCAAAATCACTATCAACACTTTTTTCAAATGATACAAACAAAACAGGAAGCGAATTCAAAGAAAACCTAGCAACCGGAAACCCTAGTCTTTCAAAATTAGCGACCTCTATAAACGTCCCAAAAGCAGACGGTTCTGGTGACATCGAACCATTAACAGCTCATTTACTCACACATGTCAAAGACTCAAATAGTTTTGACGTACTATTAGGTTTCGATTCCACATTTATAGCAGATCAAATTAAAAATGGTTCTCTTGCTATTTGTAAAGACGACAAATCTCTAAACGAAGACAGAACAGAGTCTTTTTTAAGTACGTTTAAGGACGCATTATCAGAACACGATAGTTTAAAACAGGCAATAGAGACGGTAAGGACTACAATATTTGACGAAAATGATTTTGGAGGAGGGCACCCGGATCAACAAAGACTTAATGTAGGTACAAAATTAAACAACCATTTTTCTGCTGTTTTAACGAACTCAAAAACGAACACGGAAGACTTAACAAAGACATTAATAGAAAAATGCATATCATATATGGGTGAAGATGAAGATTCCCATGTTCAATTTACAGAATTACTAACGTCTGCTCTAGGAACAGATAAACCCAAAGCAAAAAAAGCACTCTCAGAGTGTATTAACAACAACCCAGGCACAGATCTTAATGAGATCCTAACTTCTTTTAATCAACGAAACACACCTGAAAATAATTTTCCTGAATCCACCGTTGTTAATCTACAAACAACTATCCAGTCCGAACTACTTACACAAGCATCTAAACTTCCCTCAACAACAGAAGATGAGATTACTGACAAAGCAGCCGCTCTAAAAGAACCAATCCAAGAAATGGTCAAACTATTAATAGATGGAAAACCACACGCAGAAGAAACGGTAAAAGCGTTCTTAGACGGACTTCCTGAATTAACAAAATCAATGTCACTAGACGACATGCTAACAATCACCGATGAAATAAAAACTCAATTAACCAATCATGCAGCTAAGCTAAACCCAGTGCTATCTTCAATAAATAATGTATTGCTAACCATACAAAAATCTTTTTCAGAAGATTTCAATAATAAATTCTTAAATGCCGAGACAATAAAGAATACCTCAACAACATCTACAAAAGAAAAAACAGCCGAAAAAATTGCAAGGTTAAGCAAAAAAGACTTAAAAGCAATAGGAACAGGTCCTGAATCAACTGCCGTTAAAAATCTTCCATCCTCGGCTAAAAGCTCATTTGCATGGAACCTCAACTCAATGATGTCTAGCGGAAAAGTCATGATCAAAGGACTCACGACTATCCTTCAAGGAGCACATCCAAAAGCAAACGATAAAATGTCGGCTGAAACGATAGAAAGTTTAGCTTCCAACACAAATATTTTAGTCACCACAACGACTCCAAAAAAAGCAGGCAGTACAGAAATGGTCACATCGTACACACTGTCTGAAGACTTCGCAGACATGATTAACGAACATTTAATGCCAAAAGGAAAAACATATCCTATCGATAATATTCCCGAATCAGTAATGAAGGCGTTAGCAGGTACTATCTCAGGTACAGGAAATGCTGAGAGAGCCGACTTTCAAGACACAACACGTTCAGGAAATGTATTCCACGATATCAATAGTTTCTTAAAAAGTATTAAAATGGATGACGATTCTGCAGGTATTTCGTCTCTCGATCAAAAGCCATCATATGAAAATTTAGTAGATATGCAAGTTGGATCAAATAATGCAAGTATCAAGTTAAACATGTTTGGAGAAGAATCATATAATAAGTCCGTTGCCGATAACTCCCAAAAAGGCCAATTATTTACAAGTGTTCACACATCAAAGAATCCAGTTTTTGAACAAAAAAATCAATTCTTCGAAGAACCTTCTATGTTGAGCATGTCAAAAAAACCTCAATTCCGTAGCAATTTTAAAGCGAACTGCATGAAACAAATAAAAGGTGGTCTA
Source organism: bacterium (assembly GCA_018698675.1). Classification (GTDB taxonomy): domain Bacteria; phylum Margulisbacteria; class Marinamargulisbacteria; order JABIPA01; family JABIPA01; genus JABIPA01. The sequence continues at coordinate 31,109 of JABIPA010000064.1, forward strand.
CAAGACAGACTAACTGCGGGCGACAAATCCGCTGAAGCGATTGCTATGATGGCCACCGGGACAAAAAACATCGAAGAATTCAATAAAACGATTGGACTAATGCAACTTGACGGAAAGAATCTACAACATTCAGGACGGCTAGCAAACTATATACTAAACGGAGATAAAAGCCCGTATTCCAAAGACATAAATGTCCATGTCAACAATACCTTTAACCAAATAGTAGGCCATGGCCTTGAAAACTTAAACATTCCTCTACCAACCACTACAAGAAAACTATCACCCCCCTTCAACAAGGAACTAAAAGAAAAACTAACTGAAGGATTTAAATCAGAGATAGACTCGCCCCCTCTATCCGATAAAACAACATTAATGATACTCATCGCCTCCGGAAAAGAATCAATGGCAGATTTTGAAGCCATGAATACCCCTGAAAGGCCAGCACCAGAGTACGGCACTAAAGAGCACAAAACGTGGAAAGATGAATATACACAAAGGACCAATTACAACAGAATAGTAAATGGAGCAAACGCCTCTGAAGATACAAGCCGGTTACAAGTTGTTAAGGGTTTATTAACTCTAGCAAGTAGTAACGCAAGAAGAAAAGAGTCCGCAAGTGCCATATACGACCAAGTGCATGTATCAAAGTCAAAACTCGGAAAAAATACAAAACCCTTAACAATAACCTTTGATGCAGGAAACCAATCAGCATCCGCTATAGCAGCAAAAGCAGCAAACAGAGCGGCAGCAGATACCTTTATAACTGACAAGTTCCTAGCTTTCAAAAACAATCCAAAATCCTTTTTAAGCATTAAACTTCATAACCCTACAAATTCAAAAATTACCTATAGAGAATCTGAAAACATGACCGGAAAAAGCAAGGGAATACAACTAACTGGCAGAGGTCAAAAATACACAAAAGAATTTAGAACATCATTTGAATCCGCTGTCAAAAATGGATTAAAAGACAATCTTAATTCAGCGATCTATGAAACTAAATTAAAAGCTCAAGAAATGGCATGTATTGTTTCAGGCACAAGTTCCTTTGCAGATTTCGAAAAACTGGCCGACGGAACCCTTCCTATAAGTCCAGCAAACAATTTAAATGCCGATGAACAAATCGCTCTTTACCATATAATAAGGAATGGAGAAAAAACAACTGAAACGGACAATTCACAAAAGAGTACATCCGTTACCGTTCAACACTCAGAATTATTGACCGCCGAAGTAAGACAAGCATTATTCACAAATGATACAAAAATCCAAGAAAGTCTGATGAACCTTGCTATAAACCAAAGTGCCGACAAAAAAACACCATCAGATATGCTGTCCGCCTTACCCTCTTTCGTGCAAACGGCGATAACCAGCCATTTCCCTGATACGTATATTCCTCACCAAGATTTAGAAACTCTCATAGAGAGACTAACAATGGAAGTAAACAAAGAAGCAAATGAAATCAGTATGATAGGAAGCAGCAGCCTATCAGGATTAACTCCCGATGAAACCGCACTAATTTCAGGTGGATCAAAGGAAGCACTTGCCCTGTTATCTAGCAAAGAACGAGATGCGAAAAAAATGAACTACCTAGATAGTACAAAACTCATGGATAAAATTAAAATAACCCGTCAAGCAAACCTAAACGCTACAAAAAAAGCCATCGATAAACTCAACCACTTTCTTGACCAAAAAGTTGACCCAGCTTCGGGAAAAGTTAGCGAAACAGGTGAACCCCGTAGAGCTATATTTAATAAAACAACCGTAGCCGAAAGAAAGCTCACCGCTCAAAATCTAAATATATTACGTGATATTACAGGTAGTGTTACTGTGGAAGACTTTAACGAAGCACGAACTAATGATGCATTCATAACGGTATCCGCCAATGTATTAGCTCATGTTTCGTCAAAAAATAAAACAGCTGCAGCAGAAGCATTAAGTTCAACAAATCTAAAAACCGTTGTTTATGGTGCAAATGGGCTTATGGATAGACTTACCTCAGATGCAAACGACGTTAACAAAGAACTATTCGAAGAGCTAGTAAGAGCAAAAGATTCCGGCCATGCGGATAAACTATTAGCATCCAAAAAAGCAGAGTTAGCAGAACTACTCCCATTAATAACTAACGCAGGCCATTTCGAAGATTTATTTGATGGTGCAGCTTCAGACACTAAAATAGGTTCAGAACCAGCAGGTAATGGAGACGATAATAAAGCCTGGAATTTAATAAACACTGCAATTAAAAACAAGGGAATCTCGGAAATTGGAAAGGGTGCCGGCAACAAATTTGAAGACGCGCAAATAGAAACGCTACTACCCGGTCTAGATTTAGCATCTCCAATGGGTCTAGCCGCAAAAGCGCTCTTAGAAAACGTAAATTTTACCCAAATAATTAACCCTACAAAACAAAATACAACGGCGACTCTTGTTGAAAAACAAACAGCCCTAGATAAATTAATAAAGAATGAATTCGAACCTACAAAAGCAGCGGTATCCTTATTCAATAAAATGAAGGGGATGTCTGCGGCTAAAATAACAACAGCTCTTCAAGAGACTACCGATAAACTAACAAACCAGCTTGCAGCAACTAAACTCTTTGAAGAAGATGGAGTTTCTAATATTGGACTCATTGGTCCGCGTCCCGATAGCTCCACTCCAGCAGCCAATAAAACCGGTTGGGATATGGCAGCAAAATTATTGAGAAGTACTACTATACCGCAACCTGATGCGGGAAATGCTTTAAGTGACGGCGAAATAGCAGCCGTACTTCCAGAACCTGCAGAGGCCACAATGAATGCTGCATGGATTGAAGCAAAAACATTACTTCAAGGAATGTACCTCGATCATAACTACGATCCAATATCCGAATCACTTGGCACCAAACCCACAAATATAAACGCTGACGATCACTCAGCACAAGCGTGGGACTTAATACAGACCAGAATCCAAACCTCCTCATTACCAAAAGGAGAAGGTGCAGGAGACACAATATCAGAAGCACAGGCAAAAGCCTTTTTAGGAACGAAACCAGGAAACAGAGAGGGAGACGCTGCATACGATTCCGCGGTAGAAAGACTACAAACCCTATCGGTAGCAGAAGAAATAACCCAAACCAAACCAGGAGATTCTGTAGAGATAGAGCAAGAGATAGAAAATATAGCCACCGAACAAACTATACTACGAGATATATTCGATAACCTTATAAATAATAAATATGGAATAGATACAAACGATTGCACCATGCTAGGACAAATCGCATCTACGCTACCTGCAAAGAACGGAAGCTCCTTTAACACAATATTAGCCTCAGACCATAAAAATTTCACAGCCCAAACGTCAATTACAACGGCCGCAGGAAATAGTCTCGCATCGTTAATTGAAAATTCGGGAGCAGAAGAAGATGAGTTAAGAGCCACTATCCTTCATCAACAGTCGAAAGATGTGGCAAAAGACATCCCCTTAGAAATCGAAAGATTCGCCAATGTAATGAAAAAATTTCCTAAAACAGGAGACCCCCAAGATCCCATGGCGGCTCAACTTATGAAGGATTTGACTCTAATATTCAAGAATTCTTCCGAGCCAAAAAATAAATCATTCGTCAAATCCTATGGTTTAGATATCGTTCAAAGTATAGCGTTACCATTAGCAATACAACTAGCCAATACATCAAAATTAGAAACACCGGTTCCAAAAGAGTTCCTCAAACTATTACATATGGTTCTAAAACAAACGGAACCAAACCAATCAAACTTTAGGCAATTATCGGCTATACATGATCTAGTAAGTGGGTTAATGGCTGACACTGACACTTTAGTAAATGAAACGCCGACACCGTTAACAGCTGAGTCGAAGGACTCTATAAACACTAACTTAAGAGATACTGGATTAAAGTTAGGAGCATTACATGCAGAAATACTTCAAAATCAAGATATAAAAAAATCTGATTTTCAAAAAACGTCAGAAGCGACGTTAGCTACCCATAAATCAAAAATAAGTGACAAAATAACGGCTATACAAGGAACATCAAAAACCCTGCTCGACATGGTGTCCAATTTAGACCATGAAATAAGTAACTTGGAAAAAAATGAGTCTTTATTCAAAGAAACAAACAAAAAATTAGAAGAAGCTAAATCAAAATTCGAAACAATGGATGCATCTAAAACAGCTGACATAGAGGTTCAGAGTAAACTAATTAAAAATTTAAAAGGCAAAACAGTAGATGGACTAAAAGAACAAAAAACCAAGCTCCAAGAATTAATCACAAAAGCGCAAGAGGCAGAGACCGCTTTATCTCCTCAATTACAGGTATCCTTTGAAGACCTAATAAAAGCAGACGGCGATGACGAAATTAAAGCCGCCAAAACCAGCATAAGCGACAAATTAGCGACTATAAAAACGTCTCAGGAAGAATTAATCAAACAACTTGATCAAATCGATGCAACAAAAAAAGAATTAGTAGAAAACATGAAAGATCTAATAGGAAGTCTTAAAAAGACAGGAGATACAAAATCCAAAACAACTTCGTTCATAATCACCTTAAATAAGGCTATCGAAGATAGCATGAGCATTAACGTAGGAGACGAAAGCCAAAAATTCTTAGCTCAAGTTGCATTAAATCTTAAATCGGCATTAGAACTGATTGAAACAAACTCAGACGACTTAACGGGCTACACAGATCTAAGTACGAACCTAAACCTATTAAAGAATATAAAATTTAGCGACAACAAATCATATACAACAGCAAACATCGACGCTATGCTTCAAGGAACAACCAGTTTGGATCAAATTTTGCAATCTCTCTCCAATACGATAACAGCCAAAAGCAACACGTCTACAGCTGAAGCCAAGGCCGAATTAAATAAAGACATCGACCTGGGAGAAGGCAAAACAACAACAAAAGTTGCTCAATTAATGGAAGCCGTTGAAGAAGCTCATGCAAAAGGCGAAGAATTCAAACTGGAGAATGAAGACGACAAAAATTTAATCGCAAGATTATCTGTAGATGATATTAACAACTTATTTACAAGTATCGATACAAAAAAAATCAATTTCAATATCCTCCTCCCTCAAATGGCAAAAATAAAAATAGACATTGCCAAACAACGTTTTGGAGCAAATTCAGAAACAGTCGTTGGAATGGGTTTAGAATTTCTAGGAAAATGGTCACAAAACTTGGGTGACGTAACCCAACTTGATTGGGAGTCTGGACTAAGTGATATTTTAAGTCTCGTCAAACCTGGCTTAGATAATTTAAGTAATGACAAATTTAAAGTAGCATATGAAGCCGTTCTCACTATCGCGGTTGTTGATACATTTACGCCTGTAGATTTAGGAGCCGTACCCAAACTGAACTTTAAGGCAAATATTAAAAAATTAGTAAAAAAAGAATTTGAAGCCTCGTTAATGAAACAAATGAGTGCGGATATTGGAAAGTTCTTTGCTACAAATATTGAAGCATTCTCTTCGAAGAGTCTATTGACCAAAATAGACGAGCATAATAAAAGTTTCCCGGACGATCAAATAGACTCCGAAAACTTTGAAAGCGACCCAGTGTCATTTGCAGCGATAACTACTGCACTTGCTACAATTGATGATACCAACAGCCCTTTTCCTAAACTTGAGACAATTATGACCATTGACCCCGATAGATTGCCTGGCGGTACAGATATACCAGCCCTACTAAACCCAAAAATTGCTCCATTTGGACTAAAAATTGAGGCGGATGGAAAGGTATCAATAGATTTAGATGCACAAGTAAATGTAGGCGACAGTAATCATAAACAAGCGCTACAAGCAGCACCTGGCTTTAGAGCCGAATTAATTAATCTACACCAAGCATTTACAAGATCTCCAGAAATGGCTCTAAACCCGCCTCCAACTAGAAACCCAAGTAAACTAATAGATGATCAAGACATGAACGCCACACGTGACAAAATAGTAAATGTTGTTCCTGTAAAGGGATCGACCCCAATCACCCCCAAAGGAAAGACACCTGTAGTACATGTAGAAGAAGATGACGATGATTGGTAATTAAAAACTGAAAATAATAGTTACAAATAAAAAGGGCTTACGGCTTTAAAAAATAAGGTCGTAAGACGAAAAACAAAAAACTAGATTATATCGAAATTATTAGGACAAGCAGAATCCAGAGCGTACTTCTTTTTAGACTTCCGTTTTCGATTCGCCTTCTTCTTCCGAAGAGCATCGACTTTTTTTAAACATGAAGCTTCTTTTCCTATTAGGTGAACCTCAACTTTATCACAAAGCCGTTGCCTCGCCAAATATCGGTTAAGCTCTAACGAACGTTCACTTTGACATTTAATTGCTATGTCTAACGGTTCATAAACGAGATAAATGGACTGCTGGGACTTATTCACTTTCTGGCCACCTTTCCCCGAGCCACTAATTGTTTTCTCAACAATATCGGCTTCCAAAATAGCCAAGGTTGCCATCTTTTCCCGCAACCGGTCCCATTTTTTTTTTGTAATCATGAAATTGTACCTTTTTACGCTCGATTAGGAATAGATTTTAAAGAAAAATACATAAAAACACGTACCTATATTGACATAATCCACCAATAATGGTAACGTTTTTATATGAGTAATTGTCCATGCGGAAATAGTAAATCTTACGAAAATTGTTGTGAACCAATAATTGAAGGAAAAGCAGCCCCAACATCTGCCGAAGAATTAATGAAATCTCGTTATACGGCCTATACCACTGGAAACATGGACTACATCGAAAAAACAATGAGTGGTGAAGCACTTAAAGTCTTCGACAAAGAAAGCGCTCAAATATGGTCAGACACATCCGACTGGCAAAACCTCGAAATCATTAAAAAAAGTAACACAAAAGAAACTGACAAACGTTCATTTGTTGAATTTATCGCATGTTACAAATTAAATGGAAAAACAAAATTCCTTCATGAAGTAAGTGAATTCAAAAAAGATGGATCATCTTGGCTTTATGTAAATGGTAAAGCGAGTATCGTTCATGATAAAAACCGCGTACTTCAGTCCTAACTCCTTAAGTTTCAAATGATTCAAACAATAATTTTTGGTTCCCTTTTAATGGGCTTATGCTTTTTTGGTTTTGGCGTTGGCGTCTTCGTTTTTGGAAAGTCAGGAAAACGAGAAAAATGTGGCACGGACCCTACACAAAAACATCAATCTGACGAAGAATGTCCATCTCAAAAACACGGCCTTTGCCCAACTATCGATACACAAGGCGCAGCGAAAATGTTAAACCAATCTCGATTAAACTTTCCTAAAGGAAATGACGAATAGCTTAAAAAGGACCATTTAAAAACATTATTTAGTCACCACTAAGCATCACGAAAAAACACGTAATCTCAAATTTCCAAAGCGCAGAAACCTACTTAGATATCTTTTTATCTTCAGTTATTTCAGGTGACCAATTATTAGAGAAGTAAACATGGGGAACTCCAGCTTTACCGTCACTAAAATTAGACACAACCCAGTACGCAGTAACGGCTTCTAAACTATCAATAAGTAAACGTCCTTCTTCATACGACATAACCATTAACGCAGTTGCTAAACCATCAGAATACGCCGTTGATGGCGATACTACTGTGACACTAATAATTCCATGAGAAACAGGATACCCAGTCCTAGGATCAAGTATATGAGAGTATCGCTTCCCATCAATCATGTGGTATCGTTCGTAATCCCCGCTAGTCGCCATTCCAGCACCATCTAGTTCGACAGTATCAATCAACAAAGGAAAAGAACCACCTTCTTTATATAATGGGTGCTTCACACCAAACGTCCAATTTTTGCTTTTCGAGTTCATCCCAGAAGCGTACACTTCGCCCCCTATCTCGACCATAAAATCCGACGTAACAGATTGCAAATATTGAGCAACTCTATCAACGGTAGCTCCTTTTACAATCGACGACAAATCGACCTTAAACCCAACCCGGTCCTTTTTGAACATATACTTATACATTTCACGATAGACTATAAATTTGTCATATCCAATGACATGAAGGGTTTTCAAAATATCAGATTCAGAAGGGATAACACCGTCTTCGGAATCGTCTGTATTAAACGTATACAAATTCCATAGATCGACTAAAGGATAAACACTCCCATCCCAGGCCCCTTTTGTTTGTTTAAACATAGACTTACCAATCAAAAGCATTTCAAATAAGTCCTCACTAATTTCCATAGGAGCTGGGCTATTAAATGCATTCACTTTTGAAATCTCGGAGCTAGAGTCGTAAGTAGAAAAAATTGAATTGTAAGTAGAGAATATGAAATTAATTTTCTCTTCTACTTTTTCACGTTCCAAATACCGAGGCGCCTTAACCTTAATCGAATAAGTGGTTCCCATTGTCTCGCCAGAAAACGTATACCAAGTAGCCGAATACTTCATAAAAAAAAGTATAAACAGCCCACTTATCACCATAACCCGAAAACGATTCATGACAATAGTATACACCCATTACAAAAATACAAATACGTGAAAAACAAAGGAAGACATAAAAACACAATACTTACCAAAGGTAAGTGAGTCCTAATACATAGAGACAGACCAAAAAAATATAATAAGCAAAAAAACGACACTTACCAAAGGTAAGTGAGCCCTAGTCCATAGAGAGGGCAACCAAAAAAAACATAATAAGCAAAAAAACGATACTTACCAACGGTAAGTGAGTCCTAGTCCATAGAGAGGGGTGGGTCCAAAAAAGTTAAAGTTTGAATTTTCGCGCGACCCGCAGCATATTATAAATATGTAAGGGAAGCGCAAAATTTAAAATTGAACTTTTTTGTTTAGAAGGCGTCGAATTCTATCATGTCTTCGTCTACTCCCATGTCGTCGAGCATGTCTTGAACAGCCGATAACATCATAGGCGGACCACATAGATAGTATTCAATTTCAGTAGGATCTTCGTGTTTCTCCAAGTATTCTTGTTGCAATACTTGATGAATAAAACCTTTAGGCCCAGTCCAATTATCTTCTGGAAGAGGCTCTGACAAAGCAACATTATAAGAAAAATTGGGGTTCTCTTCTGCTAGCTTTTTGAACTCATCATCGTAAAACATTTCACGAAGACTTCTAGCACCGTACCAAAACGTTATTTTTCGGTCGGAACTCAATCGTTTCAATTGGTCAAAAATATGACTTCTCATTGGCGCCATTCCAGCACCACCACCAACAAAGCACATTTCTTTGTCAGTTTCTTTTGCAAAAAATTCTCCGTAAGGTCCACTCACAACAACCTTATCTCCTGGCTTCAAATTAAAAATATAAGTTGATGCAATTCCTGGAAGTATCCCAGTCGTTCGAGGAGGAGGCGTAGCAATACGAACATTCAACATAACAATACCTTCTTCTTCGGGGTAATTTGCCATGGAATACGCTCTAAAAACTTCCTCGTCATTTTTTCCGTTAATGTCCCATAACTTAAAATTTGTCCAATCGCCTCTATATTCCTCTTCAACATCAAACGAGTTGAACGTTATATCGTAAGCCGGAATATAAATTTGAATGTATCCACCCGCTCTAAAATCCAATTTCTCACCGTTAGGCAATTGCATTTTGAGTTCCTTAATAAAGGTAGCTACATTATTATTAGAAATAACTTCACATTCATATTTTTTAATACTAAATATTTCATCAGGAATTTTAATTTTGATATCGTTTTTAACTTTTACTTGGCAACTTAATCGAACACAATCTTTTCGTTCAGCCATAGACAAATGAGGTAATTCTGTAGGAAGAACGTCTCCTCCGCCATCTAAAACCTGAACTTTACACATCGCACAACTTCCACCACCACCACAGGCTGATGGAACAAATATCTTTTCGTTAGCAAGTGCCGTCATTAGGTTTGTACCAGACGATACTATTGGACTCTTACTCTCATCACCATTGATAAGAACTTTACAATCCGTTTTATCAATAACTTTATTCTCTACAATATAGAGCAACAACACTAATGTCATTACTATCCCTAAAAAAACCGCTATACTTACTGCAAATATCATCGTTTATCCTACCGTTTTATCTTTTATTTCTAACCAACCAATTTAATACCAGCAAACGCCATGAATGTCATAGAAATTAAGCCAGTAATAATCATATTAACCCCAAAACCTGCTAAGCCTTTAGGAAAGTTTGCATAACTCATTTTTTGTTGAACCGCAGCCATAGCAACAATAGCTAATAACCAACCAATTCCAGATCCGAATCCAAATACAACAGTCTCTGAAAAATTATAATTTCTCTCAACCATAAATAAAGATGCACCTAAAATAGAGCAATTAACCGCAATCAACGGTAAAAATATACCAAGTGCACTATATAAGGCTGGAGCAAACTGTTCCATAACCAATTCCACAATCTGAACCATAGCAGCAATTGTGGCAATAAAACTAATAAATTGTAAAAAACTCAAATCAACAGTTGGAAAACCAGCCCAAGCAAGCGCTCCTTCTTTTAAAAGGAATTCATTGATTAACCAGTTCATAGGCGCTGTAATTGATAAAACAAAAATAACTGCGAATCCAAGTCCAATTGCAGTTTTAATATTCTTAGAACACGCTAAAAACGAGCACATTCCTAAAAAGTAAGCCAACAAGATGTTGTTTATAAATATTGATTCAATTCCGAGACTTAATAAATGTTCAAACATAATCTTTCCTTATGACCCCTTAATACACGTCTTCTGAAACCAACAAATAAGGCCAATAACAATAAAGGCTCCCGGTGCTAACACCATGAAACCCATATCAACATATCCAAAATCATAAACTGCTTGAGGAATAACTTTAAATCCAAAAAGTGTTCCAGAACCCAAAAGCTCTCTAAAGAAGGCAACAACTACCAATATCCATCCGTAACCTAGTCCATTTCCAATTCCATCCCAAAAAGAAATCCACGGTCCATTTCCTAATGCAAATGCTTCAGCCCGTCCCATGATGATACAGTTAGTAATAATCAATCCAACAAAAACGGATAACATTTTACTTACATCAAACATAAACGCTTTCAATAATTGGTCAGCTAAAATAACAAGGGAAGAAATTACCGTTAACTCAACGATAATTCGAATATTTTTAGGAATCAAATTCCTCATCAAAGAAATAATTACATTGGAACACGCCAATACCGCCGTCATTGCAAACGTCATAACAAATGCAGGAATCAATTGTGTTGTAACCGCTAGTGACGAACAAATACCTAATACTAATACAGATACCGGGTTAGCAACGCTAATCGGTTCCATAAATACTTTAAATTCTTTTGTTTTGGTTAGTTTCATTGAGCTGCACCTTGCCTTCTTAACCGAGCGGATAATGGTTCATATACTTGTAAATCTTTTTTCAAAAAAGAACTAACACCTTGGCTAGTAATCGTAGCACCACTAATTCCATCGACATAATTCATAGCTTTATCTGCAGAAATCCGATCAGTAACTTTCCCCTTCACGACGCCTACCGAAACAAATGCTCCAGAAGAATCAATAATAGACTTTCCTTTAAATTGATTTTGAAACCAAGGTTTCTCAACTTCTCCACCCAAACCAGGTGTTTCACCATGTTTGTAAAATGTAATTCCAGAAACGGTTTTTCCATCAGCACTTAACCCAAGATAACCATAAATCGTACTCCATAGTCCGTATCCGGATACAGGAACAGCATAAGCTACTAAATTCCCGTTATCCGCCCTAACGAAAACACGTTTACCTTCAGGAATCTCATCTTTTGATAATCGTCCATCTGGCGTCATCCATACATTTAAAACATTTTTATCATAAATAGTTGAAACTTCTTGTTTCGTTAACTTAGTTTTTCCATCAACAAGTTGTAATGCTTTTAAAATATTCTTTTGTTTATCTGCACGCTCATTCGATTCTTGAAACGGCTTTAGAGAGGTAGCTGCCAACGTAAGTAGAACACTACAAACCACACACATAACTGCCGCGAAAACAAAACTTTTTACACTAGATGACATTTGGAATCCTTTTCTTCAATTTTGCATTCATAACAAAATGGTCAATTA
>JABIPA010000065.1 GCA_018698675.1 bacterium
GCACCTCTTTATTCTGAAGGCCCAGTTTCCGCAAAATGCATTCTAGGAGAAATTGATGTCATTTTTAGTAAATCTTCTAAAGGACGTGCTGGTCTATTACCTGACTCAGTAGATATTTCCGAAAACCTGGAACTAGAGACTATACTTTTTGAACATTTATTCAAGAATTTGACTAATCTTTCAGAAGACTTGCTTAATGCTATTGGTCTAAAATTAGAAGCGATCTGTGAGGCGGCTCTATGGCTTCATAATAGGGGGCTTCATCTTGAGAACTCATATAAAATTGTGTTTGAAGTAGCGTTTAAAGAAGGGGTGTATTCCGAGAAAGATTTGAGATCAATAATAGAACCTTTGGAAGATAGAAACCCTTTAGGCGTAAAGTATGATTGTGACTTGAGTTCTCACCGTATTTTCGGTCTTTATCAAGCTTTCTGGTTCAGCGATTCCAAAGAGGGCCAAGTAGCGTTGATAAGTGAATCGAACTACCTTTTATCTAAAGGAACTAGGTATCATTTTAATATATTTATAGGATTAACAAATATAGCTCAGTTTGGAAAAAAAAGTATAGATACAATATTTAGAAGCCAGTCTAAAAATACCTTAATTGAGATATTTAAGTTGGAAGAAAAAGATGAAATGTGGGGGTTTGATGATTCTGAAATGGCAGTTATGATTTGGGCTTCAGCTAAGAAATATGGGGCTGGTTTTAAGGTCCCCTCAACTTTTGAAGATACTACATGGGAGTTTACTAAGAGTATTTTGGATAATATTAATACTCTAAACTCTCTAAAAGACGTTCTTGATTTTGTTGATTCTTTTATTATAATGGAGGACCTTTAAAAGGTCGATCTGGACAATATCACATTAAATTTTTTGAAATTTCATTTATAACAATAAAATAATAAACTCAGTTGGTTAACGACATCCCATTCACATTCTACAGTTGGTAGTCTTTTTTGTGCCTTTTGTAATCGTATATATGTAGCTTTTGATTTTTCACAAAATAGATAGTATTTATCTTGGTTGTTTAGGTCCATCTTTTCATAAGTATTTAGAAAGTTACGCTTAATTTCTTTTTCAATGGCAGAGTCGTCGTTATAATTTATTTCTGATCGGGCAACATAAAATAGGTGTTTGCTGTTAAATGGACAGATGCTGGAATGATTGACCGGCCTGTTGATGTTTGTTTTTTTTGACGGACATGAAATAACTTTTTTCATATTATATTATCGTAAATAGAATATAAAAAATTTCACACTAACTTTTATAGATGGTTAGTTTTAGTTTGTAGTTCAGTGGCAGGAAGCTTATGGCTGGAAAACGAGAGATGTTTTATTTTTGGTGCATATGTTTGAACTTAGACTCTATCTGCAAGCTCAGTCCATCTATCCATTTTGGATTCTAATGTTATTTCCAGTGTTTTAATTTTTTTGCCAATTTCAGCATAAATCTGAATCGATTTTTCGTTTGATACACTGGTATTTACTCCTGAATTTGAATACTCAGTTGTGAGCTTCTCTTTTTCTTTTTCAAGCTTCTCAATGTCTTTTTCTAATTTTTTTAACTCAGATTGTTCAGCATTTGTTAAACAGGTTACTGTTTTAGGGGGCATTGATTTCGCTTTTGCCTGAGCAGCATCCTGTTTCATTTTTAAATTTTGTATTTCTTTTAACGTATCGCCGTAATCGGTGTAGTTTCCGTCAAAAGGAATTATTTTTTGATTTGAATTAAAAACAAACAACTGATCAACAACCCTATCCATAAAGTAACGATCATGTGAAATAACTAAGACACACCCTTTAAACGACATTAGAAAATTTTCTAATATTGAAAGAGTTTGTATATCTAAATCGTTGGTAGGTTCGTCAAAAAGTAAAAAGTTTGGGTTTGTTAATAGTAGGCAAACGAGATGAAGCCGTCGTTTTTCTCCACCAGATAATTTTCCAATAGGAGTTTTTAGCATAGGTGCTGGAAACAAAAATTGTTCAAGGAACTTAGAGACTGAAACAGTACTTCCATCATGACGAGTTATGTTCGAACCTATTTGACTAACATGTTCAAAAATACTCATATCTAAATCAAAACTTTGGCTGTGTTGGTCAAAATAGCCAAAGTTTGTGTTTACTCCAACATCAACTTCACCTGTCTCTGGAGTTAGTCTATCCGTAATTAGGTTGAGTAATGTACTTTTTCCCACACCATTTGGGCCTATAATTCCGATACGTTCACCTTGGGTAAAGGTATAAGAAAATGAGCTTATTATTTGTTTTTTATCAAAAGACTTTGTGACGTTCTTGAGTTCACATATTTTTTTACCTAATCGTCGTTCATTTACGTTAAGGGCAAAGACTTTTTCTGGTGTTAAGCCTTTTCTATCGATCATTGCATGAACGCGATCTTTTCTTGCCTTTTGTTTTGTTGATCGTGCTTTAGGCCCTCGTCTTAACCATGCAAGTTCTACTCTTAAAACTGATTGGATGCTTTGTTCTTCTTTATCTTGAACGGCATATCGTAGTTCTCTTTGTTCTAGGTATGTTTGGTAATTGCCTTTATAGGAGAACAACTTTTCTTGGTCAATTTCCAAAATTTTGGTACTAACTTTGTTTAGGAAGTATCTGTCATGCGTGACCATAACAACTGCTGACTGGTATTTTTTTAACATGCCTTCAAGCCATTCAATGGTTCTTAGATCGAGATGGTTGGTAGGTTCGTCTAATATTAGGATATCCGCTTGATTAAAAAATAGTTGAGCAAGTGCAATTTTTTTTAGCATACCGCCCGATAACTCTTTCATTTTAGATGACGTAGTCGTTATGCTTAATTCTTTAAGAATCGAAGTCACTCTGTCTTCGTATTCCCAAGCATTGTGTTGATCCATTTCGTCTGTGGCGTCTGCTAATAGTGCTCCATTTTTTTCGCTAGGATCATTTTCATAAATTTTCAATATGTCATGGTATGCACGCATCGCTTTAGGTGCTGCAGCTTCAGTTTGGAATAGATGTTCTTGAATTGTATGTTCTGGATTAAAAAGTAATTTTTGAGCAAGGTAAGAAATACTAATTCCTTTTTGCATGGTTATTTCTTTTTGAGGAACGGTAAGTGACGCTGCAACAAGGTTAAGTAACGTCGTTTTTCCACAGCCGTTTGGACCGATGACCGCAATTTTATCTTGTTCATCGATTCCAAATGTTGCGTTTTCAAACAGTGTTTTAAAGGACTGAACGCAGGTTAGATTTTTTACTGATAGTAATGACATGAATGAGTACTATACCACGTAATTATTTTATGGCTACAAACGCAATGTATTTAAAATGGTGTTATAAAATAAATGTTGAAGTAAATGATGGTTTAGAATACTCTTTCTAGGTTATTTATATATGAAAATGAAATCTCTATTAAACTCAATAATGAATGTGACCGGAAATGGTGAAGAAGCCATTAACAAACAAAAATCAACAGAAGGTGTTAAACCGTCTGAATCGAAAACCTCTGAATTAACTAAAAATAAACTAACAAACAGCACTAAAGACTCAAAAGATAAACAGAAACCGAGCGATTCATCTGAATTGAATAAATCTAAAATAGAAAAACCAATAGAAAGAAAAGAAGATTCTCCGGAAATAAAGTTCTCGGACTTAGGTTTATCTGAATTGATTCTTAAAGCCATTACAGATAAGGGGTATATCAACCCGACGGCTATTCAAGCAAAAGCAATTCCTCCTGTCCTCGAAGGCAGAGACGTGATGGCGGCTGCTCAAACTGGAACTGGAAAAACTGCTGGGTTTACTCTTCCTATACTTAATCGTTTAGAGAAACAATCGCTTGCGGTTGCAGGTGAAGCTAAAGTTTTGGTTTTGACACCTACGAGAGAATTGGCTGCACAAGTTGCTGAAAGCGTAGAAACTTATGGTAAGCATCTAAACTTAAGAACTGCAGTGGTTTTTGGAGGGGTAAACATAAACCCTCAAATTCGAAAGTTGTCTAAGGGTGTTGATATATTGGTTGGTACTCCAGGTAGGCTTTTAGATTTATATCGGCAAAAAGCTGTTCGATTTAGAGATTTGGAAGTTTTAGTTCTTGATGAAGCAGATAGAATGCTTGATATGGGATTCATTCATGATATCCGAAAGATACTTCAAAAATTGCCAGCTGAACGACAAAACCTTTTGTTTTCAGCGACCTTTTCAAACGATGTTAGAAAATTAGCTAATACAATTGTTAAAAATCCAGTGGAGATTTCAGTTACTCCACGTAATAAAACGGCAGATACTGTAGAGCAATGTTTATATTCTGTTGATAAAAAACAAAAAGCAAATCTTCTTGTGGATCTCGTACATAAGAATGGATGGGATCCCGTTTTGGTATTTTGTCGAACAAAACATGGTGCTGATAAATTGACTAAGATTCTGGTAAAAGAAAAACTAACTGCTGTTGCCATTCATGGTAATAAAAGCCAAGGTGCTCGTACTAAAGCACTTGAAAATTTTAAGAATAAAAATGTACGTATTTTAGTTGCTACCGATATCGCTGCTAGAGGATTAGATATTCATCAACTACCTTATGTTGTTAACTTTGATCTTCCTCATGTACCAGAAGACTATGTTCATCGAATTGGTAGAACTGGACGGGCTGGAATGACTGGAAACGCGGTTTCACTTGTGAGTGCAGATGAATTTAAACAACTTAAAGATATAGAACGATTAACAGGTGAATTGATTGAGAGAAAAGGATCTGGTGGTTTTTCTCCTCAGAATCCGTTACCTGAATCTCATATGCCAGTTTTTAAAACACCCAAACCTAAAAACAAAAAAGCTCCTAGATTTGATGGTTATGGAGGCCCTTCTCAAGATAGAAGTAAGTCGCACTCCCAGAAAAGATATAGTTCTTCTAAAGAAAATCGTTCTTTTTCTTCTAATCGTCAAGGAAACTCTGAAGGGAACCGTTCATCTTCTTACAATCGAAGTAGTGCTTCTGAGGGTAATCCTTCGTCGTATAGACGAAATGATAGTTCAGAAGGCAACCGGTCATCTTCTCAAAGTAGATATGGAAACTCTGATGGAAATCGATCATCTTCTTATAATAGAAGTGGTTCTTCAGAGGGTAATTCTTCGTCGTATAGACGAAATGATGGTTCCGATGGCAATCGATCATCTTCTTATAACAGAAGCGGATCTTCAGACGGCAATCGATCGTTTTCTCAAAACCGATATGGAAATTCTGACGGCAATCGATCGTCTTCTTATAACAGAAGTGGAAATTCTGATGGAAATCGATCATCCTCTTATAACAGAAGTGGATCTTCGGATGGAAATCGATCATCTTCTTATAATAGAAGTGGTTCTTCGGAAGGAAACAGAGCGCCTTCTAACAATAGAAGTAGTTTTGTCGATGGAAATAGAGCGTCTTCTAACAATAAGTTTGGCAATTCTGATGGTAATAGAGCGTTTCCTCGAGATAGAGATAAAGACGGGAATCGTTAAATAACGGCTTAAGCGTTTATTTCAATATATTAGAATAGATCAGAACCTAATATGTTTACTTTAATAAAATATTTCATCAACAGGCATTTTTTTATTAATTTGCTTACCCTTTTAGTATTTTGCGGAGGGGTAGTTGCTTGGAATTCTACCAATAAAGAAGAACTCCCGGATATCACATTTAACACAGTTCAAATATCTACCTCTTATTCTGGCGCGTCTGCCGAGGATGTCGAATTTTACGTTACGAAGCCATTGGAGGAGTCCCTTCTTGGTATAAATGGTGTTCAGAGAATAACAAGTTCTACTGGACAAGGAAGTAGCTCTATTTCAGTTGAACTGGACAGTTCAATCAAAGATATTGATAAAGCTGTGACAGAAATACAAAATCAGGTCTCTAGTGTCTCACTTCCCATTGATGTCGTAAGAGACCCACGAGTCAGGGTATTCGAAACGTCAAAGAAGGCAATAATTGATATAGCTTTATACAATGAATCGAAAAATATCCTGGATGTTTCCTCAAGGCGTGAATTACAGTCCTATGTTAGAGGTTTAGAAAATAAGTTAATGTCTCAACCAGAAATTTTTGAGGTTAGACGCAGTGGTTACTTGAAAGAAGAGATAAATATTAAGGCAGCCCCTACTCTATTTACACGATATGAGATTTCCCTAAACACTATTGCTACAGAAATTAAACAAAATCATGTTCGTGCCCCTGCTGGCACATTAAAATCGGGGCGTAATGAACAAGTTACGGTTTTGTCTGAACTATCGACGAAGAAAAAACTAGATAATTTGGTAATTCAAGGTGGTTTTGATAGCCCTCCGGTGAAACTAAATGCGATCGCGTCAATTTCTGATGGGTTTGAAGATGTCGTATCGATATACAAAGTTAACGGGCGAGAAGCCATTTTATTAAATGTGGTTAAGAATACTCAGTATGGGATATTAGATGCTTTAGATACGGTGAAAAGGGTGTCTAACGATTATCAAAAATATAGCTTGAATGACACGTCCATAAAGTTAACGTTTTTGGATGATGAATCGATTGATGTCAGAAATAGGCTTAGAATCATCGCCTCAAATGGTGTCGTAGGATTTATCCTAATTTTGATAACGCTGTTTGTGTTTTTAAATAAACGGTCTGGGTTTTGGGTTGCATTAGGTATTCCTTTTACTCTTTGTTTTACTTTGATTTGTGGTTATTTTCTAGGTTATACCATTAATGGAGTCACTCTTGCCGCTATCATTATTGTTTTAGGAATAGTCGTAGATGATGCGATAATTGTTGCTGAAAATATTACCCGGCATTTGAATTCTGGTGAATCTTTACGTGACTCTGCTTTAAATGGAACAAAGGAGGTCATTGCTCCTATATTGGCTAGTATTTTAACGACTTGTGCTGCATTTATTCCTTTACTCTTCTTCTCTGGTCGTTTTGGAAGTTTTGTTAAATTTATACCTCCCGTAATTTTTTTAATGTTACTTTCAAGTTTACTTGAATCATTTTTCTTTCTTCCTGCCCATATGACGATGTTTTCTACATCAAAAAACGATTCAAAAAAGGCTACAAACCCTTGGTTTGATAAATGGGAATCGGCATATGAAAAAGTTTTAAATAGTGTTATCCCAAAAAGATATCTCGTTTTTGTTATATTTTTGTCTGTTTTAATATATTCGGGGCACTTACTAAAAACTGAATTTAAGTTTGTCATGTTCCCTAGGCAAGAATCTCGGGAAATCGTTTTGTCAGGAGAAGTGGATGGCGCTGATTCTTCGAAAGATACGGCTAAAGCTATTCAACCCTTAGAAGACTATTTAAGATCTTACATTGGAAAAGAAGGCGTAGGCGTACGATCGAGTATTTCTAGAGGAAGACGTGGCCATGTTGCTCAAGAAAATCAGTTTAGTATTACAATGGAAATTGTTCCTTTTGATGAACGTGAAAAGTCACTTGCCGAATTGATTAAGGAGGTTGAGTTATATTCAAAGAGTTTGAAAAAATTAAAGAATATGAAATTTAGAAAAACTCGATTCGGACAATCTTCTGGTAGTGCATTCGAAATAATAGTTCAGGAAAATGATGATCTAAAACGTGCGGAACTTGTGGAAGTATTAACTAATGCCTTAAAAAAGAACCCCAATCTTGTATCGGTAGAAAAAGACGTTGTTCCGATGAGAAAGGAATACATTATCGATTATGACCAAGGGCAACTTAAACGATTGTCAGTCTCTCCATCAACAATTTCGTCTACGCTTCGGACTATATTAAATGGGTCTCTTTTATACACAATATTTAGAAATGATGAAGAAGTTGATGTTAAGTTAAGCGTTGATGATGTATATAGGGAAACGATAAAGAAGGCATTATCCGTTCCAGTCGAAAACAGACAAAATTATTTGGTTCCTTTAAACGATTTGGTTAATTTAAATGGAATTAAGGCAAAACGTTCGATTCGACGTGAAGATCATAAACGGAGTAGCTTTGTATATGCTGATTTGGAGGAAACCGTCGAATCTAGTCCTTTAACTGTGGCTGACTTATTGGAATCAACCGTTTTTCCAAAACTATTAGCCAAATATCCGTCTTCTCAACTTCACTTTTCTGGAGAAGTTGTTGATACCAGAGATTCTAAACGTGATTTATTTATTGGTGTTTCAACGGCAGTAATTCTTATTTATTTTATTTTGTCCTTATTATTTAATTCGATATTTCGACCTTTACGAATCATGCTCGTTATTCCTTTTGGAATTATCGGGGTTATTTTGGCGTTTTACTTTCATGGGAAAACGGCGTTTGGTTTTTATGCTGCTATCGGGTCTTTAGGAATGTTAGGTGTTGTTGTGAACGATGCAATCGTTATGCTTAATAAGTTGGATGGTCTCAAAAATCGTCCGGCTAATATGGTGACATATACTGCGTCTATTGCAAAAACGAGGTTAAGAGCCATTCTTTTAACTACGTTAACGACTGTAGCTGGTGTTATTCCGACTGCCTATGGAATTATGGGTACGGATGTTATGGTGTCAGACATGATGATTGCTTTAGCTTGGGGACTACTATTTGGGACTTTTGTCACACTAATATTGACACCTTGTTTATTTATGCTTGAATACGATTTTAAAACACTTTTTTCTAAAGTTTTACCAAAAAGAGTAAGTATATTGGTAATTGCGGTCGCTTGTTTTAGCTGTATCAATTTTGAGACGGGTTCTGTTTCTAATTTAAATGCAACGGCAACCGTTTCTAGTGCTGAACGTAGTGTTTCTGAGTTAGAGAAAGAGGACGGTCCTCTAATGTTGTCGCTCGACGACTTTATTATGAAGGCGATAAAAAATGATACAACGTTTCATACGATGATTTTAGAGAGCTATAAATTTTCCTATTGGAAAGAGTTAAATGTTAGCGTTTCAGAGTTATTGTTGTCAGGCGGAACTGATTATGAAATTTTAAATGGATCCATGATTAAAAATACGTCGCTTTTACTTTCAAAAACATTTCCTAATCAAGGTCAAAGCTATTCTTCTTCTTATACATTTTCTGACGGAATTGACTCTAATTCGTCCACTAGTTTTACATTTTCCCAAGATATTGCGAGGAATGCTTTTGGAAAGTCGGTTCAATTAGATGAAAAAATTGAGGCAATTAAACTGGATATTGCTCGCTTTCAATTGGTAGAAGCTTATGAAGATTACATGGCAGAACTAATGATTTTGTATTATTCATGGATTAATCAGTACGAAGGTCTTCAACAAGCTTTATCTTCATTTAAAGAAAATCAAAAAGTCTTAGATAGTATTAAAAATAGAAAGTTGCGCAAAATTGCCAATGATACGGATGTAAATAAATTAGAACTTCAAATTTTAACAAAAAAGGAACAGGTCATCGGATTTGAAACGGACTTTTTTGAAACAACCAGGAAAATAAAACGTGTCATTAATGACACTATTTCAAAAGAGGTTTATCCCGAACGAAAAATTGTTTTAGATAACTTACCTATCTCCTTCGATGATGAATTATCAATAATTCAAAAAGAAAGTAGGACCTTTGATTTGTTTTCTAAAATTAGAACTGAGACGTCCCTTGATGTAGAAAAGGCGATTCGAAATTTGTTGCCTTCCGTTAGTTTGTCCGCAACTATTTTGAATAAATCGTTGACTTATGGAAGCTTGGGGATATCTTTTGATTTGCCTTTACAGAATAAATTGGCAAAAGCAGACTATGAAGTTTCTAAATTAGAATCATTAAAAGTAGACTCACAATCGTTGACTGATGAGCTCATGTTAATAACGACGATTAGAAACATTTATGAGTCTCTTATTACTCAAAAGCGTTTGATAGCGATTGCTAGTTCAAAGAGGGAATTTGCTCAAAAAATATTAGACGCTGAATCTGAAAATTATTCATTTGGGAAGGTTACTCTTAATGATTATATTGGGGCAGTAAATAGACATGACTCCTTACGGTTGGAAGAAATTAAGAGAAAAATAGATTATCAAATAATGAGTGTCGAATGGAAACGATTAACGGATAGATTGATTGTTAAAACAATCTTTTAAATTATTGCCGACTTTCTATATTAGAAGAAAGATATATTGTTTGATATCATCATAAAATGTCAGACTTAACCGCTTTTGGATTAGACCCCTACTTCGACGATTTATATCAAAAAAATGAAAACAAGGAATATATTCTTGCCCGTGTAATTCGGGAAGATATGATTGCGTATTTGGTGCAAACAAAAGAATCTGTAGTATTTGCTGAATTAACAGGTTCTTTGGGTTTTAAATCTACGTCTGTAGAACGTCCTAAAGTTGGAGATTGGGTTTTGGGTACCCAGAAAAACAAAGACCTATTTGTAATTCATGAGACATTAACACGGAAAAATAAAATTTCTAGAAAAGCATCGGGGAAACGAACTGAAGAACAAATATTGGCAGCAAATGTTGACTTAGTATTTGTTGTTATAGGTCTAGATCATGACTTTAATATTAATCGTTTAGAGCGATATTTATCTTTAGGGAAACAGCAAGGCGCAAGAACCATCGTTGTTTTGAATAAAGTGGATATTTGTAAAAATGCAGATGATTTAAAGAACGAAATTTTAAATGCTGAGAATAACCAAGATGTTGTAATGATAAGTGCTATTCATAATATGGGGGTTGAACAAATATCAGAATTGTTTAAACCAAATAAAACTGGAATATTGGTAGGATCATCTGGTGTTGGAAAATCTACATTAGTAAACAGTTTGCTCGGTAGAAATGCTCAAGAAACCAAATCTGTTAGAGAGTCTGATAGTAAAGGTATGCATACGACAAGTTTTAGACAATTGTTTTTGTTACCAGATGGCGGGTGTTTAGTTGATACCCCAGGAATGCGTGAATTAACGCTTTGGGAGGACGCTGATCAATTGAGCGATTCGCATAATGATATTGTTGAGTTGGGTTTGACCTGCAAGTTTAGAAACTGTAGCCATACTGTGGAAAAAGGATGTTCTATCTTGGATGCTATTTCTAATAACAGTCTAGATAAAAAACGCTATGATAATTACGTTAAGCTTCAGGATGAGTTGGAACGATTACGAGTTCAAAAGAGTCAAAAAGCAAAACTTGATGTTAAAAAAAATCAAAAAAAGCTTATGAAGTCTTATGAAGAATCTATTAATTTTAAAAAACGAAATAGATAATACAAAAAATTTATTTTTCTAGGTCTATGGATAATTTAAGAGCTGGTGTAGACTAGTTCACTATGAAAAAACAAATACAAATACATTTAGACAAAGCAATACAAAAAAGATCATCACTTATAAAACCACCATATAACACTGCATTTAGACTTTTAAATGGATTTTCTGAAGGAATTCCTAGTTTAGTTATTGAAATTTTTGGCCGAACGGTTATTTTTCATGACTATGGTTCTAATGAAGATTTAAACGAAAATGCGTCAAAACCTATAGCTGATACGGAAGAGAAAACGGATATTAGTACTGATGCTGAGGTTTCTGATTCTCTAGAGGAGACCGTCGTTATTCCAGGTCCGGATTCTCCTGATGATAAAGAAACTGAGTCAAAATCAGATTTAATTTTAGAAATGGCAATAGAAATAGTTAAAGAACAATTACCTTGGGTGTTATCTGGAGTATTGAAAAAGAGACGTAGTCAGGTTCCAGAAGAACGCTCCGGTACTCGACTTTTTGGAAGCGAAATATGTTCTAGAATCGAAGAAAATGGTGTTTTATATTCTGTTAATTTACTTATGAATAGAGATTCAAGTTTTTATCTTGATACTAAGTTATTACGTAAGTGGGCGAAAGAGAATCTTGGCGGTAAATCTGTCTTGAATACATTTGCTTATACAGGAAGCTTGGGAGTTGCTTGTTTAGCTGGAGGTTCAAAAAAAGTTATACAACTTGATTTACACCGAAAGTTTTTAAACGTGGCTATGAGATCTGCCAAATTAAATGGTAAAGAAGTAAAAGAGTCAGACTATCAAACCTGTGATTTTTGGTCTCGTATTAATCAGTATAAAAAATCAAAAAAGATGTTCGATTGTGTGATTTTGGACCCTCCTGTTTATTCAAAAACAAGAAAAGGGACGATTGATTTAGCTAATAATTATGAAAAACTTATTAATAAAGTAAGACCAATTATAAATGACGGTGGTTATTTGATTACGATTAGTAATGCTCTATTTCAACGTGGAGATGATCATACATCTGTTTTAGATAAATTATGTGCTGATGGGTATTTAAAGATTGAACAACGAATTGATGTGCCGGATGACTGTTTGGGTAATGCTGCTACGATAAAACAGTTTTTGCCTGCAGATCCTTCTCCTTATAATCATTCAACTAAAATTACAGTACTGAGTGTAAAAAGAAAAAGTCCAGCTGTATAAATGAATTAACAGCGATAAGTAATAGTTAGTTTTCTGACTATTACTTGTCGTGGACTCTTCTTTTTTATTTTTAGGCGTCTACTTTACCTCGAGATTTGTTTTTATTTTTTGTCATAAGTGTTGAAAAAGACGCCGAAACAAAAATAGTTAGCCCCCCTATCACACTTATCATATCCAATTGTTCTTTGAAGAATACCCATCCTAATATTGCTGAGAATAGTAATGTCATAAACTCTATGGGTGTGAGAACGGTTAATGGCGCACGTTTAAATGACTCGACTAAGGCAAGATGACTAAGAATCGTAAAAAGAGTCACTAAAATCAATAATTTCCATTGTTCAAAATTTGGGGTTATCCAATTTGGAATGGCTACAAACATTGTTAATGGAATAAAGCTTAAGGAAAGAAATCCCGTTAACTTTATTTGGGACTGAGTATTTGATAAAAATTTTGTTATTACCATTGCTACAGACCACCCTATTGCCGAAATTAACGCGAACCAAATATAAGGATTAACATCCCTAAACCCAGGCCGTATGACTATCATTGCTCCCGTAACCCCTCCAATGAGACCAAGAAATTTAACCCATGTCATTTTTTCCTTTAGAAAAAGCACACCTAAAGCAGTCGTAAATAATGGTGCAGTGAATCCTACGGCATAAAGGTCTGATAGATGGACGTACTTTAAAATAGATAGCCAGATTAGAATTGCAGAAAAGAAACAAAGGGATCTCATTGCATAAAGTAGCCAGTATTTTTTCTTTATGTATGCCTCTTTTTTATATATTAGCCAAGGAAACAATATAATTACGATTCCAAAACTTCTTATGAATGAAATTTGGAATACGTTCATTCCCGCTTCGTTTAAAATGCGTACGATGACGTCAGCGGCTGGAAGTGTTAAGCAAAATACGAGCATGAATAATGCTCCTGTCAAAATATTCATGTTTGAGATTATAACATTTATGTTTTACTTAAAATTCTTTTTTTAATAGGAATCCTACTATTTAAAATGGCCTACATTTTTTTGACAGTTTGGATTGACGACAAAACTTAATTGTCCGACTATAACCTTCATGAAAATTTGGATAGTTAATGCGTTTACAGACGAATCGTCAAAGGGAAACCCCGCAGCGGTAGTCGTCGTTGAAGAATTTCCGACCGAACTTAAAATGCAAGAAATTGCTTTTCAAATGAACCTTTCTGAAACATGCTTTGTTAAAAATATGGGCCCAGGAAAATATTGTATTCGATGGTTCACTCCAACCGTGGAAGTAGAATTGTGCGGGCATGCTACATTGGCGGCTGGATTTATTTTAAAAACGTATTTTGACCTCGATCTAAACGTTATTCGATTTGAATCGAAGGGTGGCCCTTTAACAGTCGAGGCATTGGGGGCTTATTACTCTCTTACGTTCGATTCCGACGAGATGAGGGATAATGTAGTAGAAAAAGAAATAATGGATGCTTTAGGCGACAATTCCGTTCGTTGTTCCGTAAAAGGAAAATCTGATGATAGTTTTCTGGTATATGTCTACGAGAACCCTCAATCTATACGCAACTTAAGGCCTAATTTTCTTAAACTAACTGATGCGACGTCTAATGCAGTTATTGTAACCTCAAAAGGTGATCTAGGTTATGATTACATTCTTCGGGTTTTCGCACCTCAATATGGAATCAATGAGGATCCTGTTACCGGAAGTGCTCAAATTTTATTGGCTGAATATTGGTCGTCTCAATTTGCTAAAAAAAATGTATTTAATGTAGAGCAAGCGTCTTCTCGTTCGGGGAGTATGTTGGTTACTTATTTGAATGATTCAGTTTCTGTTTCCGGAAAATGTATTCTCGTATCCGAACTAAATCTATAGTTTAAGTCTATTTTTTATCTTAGACTCCTAATTATTGGATCATGAATATTTTTTGAAATTGACTGTTTTTGGGATTACTAGATGTAGATTCTAGTCTATAAAACTGAAGTTATACTTTCCAAAGTGAATCCGTAAAATATTTTTTTGAATCTGAAAAGTTTTTAACTAAGGTATATCCACTGTTTTTACTCAAATAATTAATATCACTTTCTAAAAATTTAAAAGAATATTCAAGGTGAATGGGCTCTAGATAGTTAAATCTAATACTATTTCCTGTTTTTTTGATTTGAACTGTTTGTTTTTCTTTTGAAAGTAGATAGCTTTCCATTGCGCCAAGTGTTGGATTATAGAATCCATAGTGTTGAAATTTAGATATATCAAAGTCTGCATCCAATTCTGAGTTAATTCTGTTTAGAAGGTTCAGATTGAAGGCTTCTGTGTGTCCGGATGAATCATTGTAGGCCTTATTCAACACGTCCGTGTCTTTTTTTAGATCGAAGCCGGTAAGTACATAGTCATTAATATTTAATTGTTCTCGTAAGGATTTAAGAAATGAAATACTTTCGATTTGATTGAAATTCCCAATGTTTGAACCCAAAAACAGAACAATTTTTTGATTTTCCGACTGATTTTTAAGATAAGTTAGGCCTTCTGAATACTCTGCAATAATGCAATGAACGTTAAGATTTCTGTGTTTTGGCATAGACGTTTCAAGTAGTGTCATCGCTTTTGAAGATATGTCGATGGGGTAAAAGTTTACGCGTTTATTTGCGTCTAAGAATCCTTGTATTAATAGGTTTGTTTTATGGCCATCCCCTACTCCTAGCTCTATAATGTCTATGTTATCTTCGTTAAGAATTTTAGGAAGCTCATCTTTAATATTCTCTAAAATTTCGTATTCGGTTTTTGTAGGATAGTAATCGTGATGCTTTGTTATTTTTTGAAAGATTTTACTACCGATGTCGTCGTAGAAATATTTTGAAGATATACGTTTTGGGGAACCGATTAGTCCTTTTGAAATATCTATTTCAAATTTCTTTTTTTCTTTTTCTTCATTTCGAGTTGTTTCTTTGATCAAGTTAGAAATCTTCATGATATATCCTTTGCTAGTCTGATTCCTGAAAACATCCACCGTTGGTCTGGCTGATAAAAGTTTCTGTATGTATCGCGTAAATGATTTTTTGGTGTAGCGATACAGCCGCCTTTTAAAACAAATTGGTTGCACATGAATTTTCCATTGTATTCTTTTAGCTTTCCATCAAATTGCTTGAAGCCTGGATACGGTGAATAATGGCTTTGAGTCCAACACCAAACTTGGTAAGTTTTTTTAATTGAGTCTAAGGGATGTAGTTGTGGTTTATTTAAATTCGCTAGTTGAGTTTTTTTGTTCAAATCTATGCTGGATTTAAGAGGCGACTCAAATGATTTAGTGCTTTCTATTGTTTTCGAAGTTGGATCCTTACATACTTCATATTTGTCTGTTTTTGAATGTGAGGATAGAAATATTTCTAATTCTTGTTCTGTAGGTAGTCTATTTCCCGACCAAGATGCATATGCATTTGCTTCGAAGTAATTGATATGAACAACGGGGCTTTCTAAGTCTAGTGGGATTAGGCCGTGTAATGTGAATTCAAACCATTTATCGTCTTGTTTGGTCCAATAAAGTGGTGAAGAAATTTTATTTGTTATAACCCATTCCCATCCAAGGCTTAACCAATAGGTTGGGGACGTGTATGCATTTTCAGTAATAAATTTTAGATACTCTCCGTTTGTTATGGTTTTTGTACTTATAGAAAAGGGACGTAAGTAGCACTTGTGTTGGGGTGTTTCATTATCGTAGGAAAAGTCTTCAGAGCTGTGCCCTATTTTGTAGATCCCTTCTTTGAAGTTGACCCATTGTTGTTTGTTTGGTTTTGAAGCTGCTAATGCGTTTTGATAGTAAATTGGAAGTTCTGGATTTGCTGCAAGTATCGCTTTAATATCCATGTATAACAGTTCTTGATGTTGCTCTTCATGTTGAATCCCTGTAGTAATCAGAAAATTTAATTCTGTGTTTTCGGGGATAGTCTTTAGAATCTGGGTCATCTTTTCGTCAATGTAAGTCCTATAAGCATATATTTCTTTTACGGTAGGTCTTGAAAGGTTTCCTCTTTCAGATTGGAGCCAGTGTTCTCCCGATGCTTTGTAGTACGAATTAAATAGTTTAGAAAATCTTTTGTTGAATACTTGATAGTTTTTTTTGAATTGTTTTAAAATCATTTCTTCGAAAAACCATGTGGTATGAGCAAGATGCCATTTTGGTGGGCTTATATGGTTTGATGGTTGAACAACGTAGTCCTCGATTTCCAAGTTTTCGCAGATAGTCTCTGTATTTTGACGACAGATTAAGTACTTACTTATTTGAGTATTAGAATCAAATGTTTTTTTGGTTTGAAAGGCTGTGTTGTCGGATATATTATTTACTATCTCAGGATTCATTAAACGTCAGTTTACCTTTTCAATTTATATTTTTGAAGGACTGCAGAACTTTTAGAATGGACGTTATTGTAGTTTTTGCCTTATAGGTTTAGATCTTATGTTTGTTTTAATTTCCCTATTTGGTATCTAAGATTTTTTGCTGGATAGGTTTGATTACCGTGTCGATGGCAGTCATTGCATTTTGAAGAGTCTTTTTCAGGCTGTGTATAGCATCCATTCCTTTTTTAATTATATCTTCTGATGCGTCTTTCCCAGTTAAAAAATTGAGCAATGACGTGTGCCCGTTCGCTTCTAATATCCTAAAATGGTTTTCCTCGTCTAAGTATAAAAGGCAAAGCGTATTGGCCGCATTATGTTTGGCATGTTTTGAAGAAGTTGAATCGCTTAACATACTGATTAAAGAGATTTGTCCATTTTCTTCCATAATGTTTTTTCGGTTTGTTTTGTTTTTGGATAGTTCTCGTAAACCATTTGCTCCATTAAGTTTGACGCCATCTAATTCGTAGGACCCTTGTAAAAGGTTAATAAAACAAGTGTGCCCATTTGCTTCCATAATATAGTTATGGTTATCAGGATTTCCGGATAGAATCGACAGAGCGCTCGACGAATTTAGCTTTTCTCTTTCCGGAGATTTGGGATTATTTATAGAGTTAATCAATGAAAGATGTCCGTTTGCTTCGATAATTTTAGATTGGATATTTTTGTGTTTTGATAGCTTTTCGATTGTACAAGCAGCAATAGATTTTGACGATGAAAACGACATAGGATCGTTTAAAATATTAATTAGTTTATTATGTGCATTGACCTTAAATAAATCTAAGTGTGTTTGGGAATTTGTTGCCAAAAAGTATAAAATTGCAATTGCATTGTATGTTGTCTTTGCTCCAGCCGATGAGTTGTTTAAAAAGGAAATCGAAGCGTATGGACCATTTGCTTCTAGGATATCCGAATGATTATTATTTTTTTCGGATAACGTTTTAAGGTAGCTTATAGCATCGTATTTATCTTGATCGGATGAGTATTTACTGTCTAATATTTCGACTAAGAGAATGGGAGTGAATACGCGCATGACGTCTAATTTAAAGTCGGGGTTTCTATATAAATTGATAAGGGCATTGTTAGCAAGATCTATTGTCGTACGAGACGATGTATATTTTTTTGTCATGTTGCTCAATAAGAAATGACCATTTTCTTCCATGATTTTAAAATGGTTCCGTGGATCGAATGTGAGATTGTATAGTGCTATTACAGCGAATTTTTCAGCTTTAGGTACTGAGTAAGGAAATTTTAAAATATTAATGAAAAAAATGTGGCCGTTTCTTTCCATTAATTTGGCGGAAATGTTTCTGTTTCTTGAAAGGTTCTCAAGAGAGTCCTCAGCATTTTGTATAATTGTTTTTGACGACGCAGGATCCGTTGCTAGTTCTATTAAAACAATATGTCCGCCTTCTTCTACAATTTTTAATTGAGATTCCTCTTCAAAAGATTTTAATTTTATATCAATTATTGATTGTTCTTTAATATACAAAGGAGTGGAATGATCTTTTAAACGATCGATTGAATTAATAATGTTACTTTTACTACGTTTACAACAAGTATCGTTGTTGGGGCTTGATACTATTTTCTTCTTCACAGTTATTCCTTTTCAAACTAGCAATTAATCAGATATGACTATCCTTTTTTATTTATCGTAGGTTTTTCTGACAAATTTCAATTTATTGTTAAAAATATCGCGTTTTATTTTCAAAAGTATTATTTAATTATTTTTGCTGTTTTTTTTTCATAAGACTTATAATTTTTAGTATATATACTATTTTTGAATTTTTGGTTATAAGGTCTTTTGAACTTTAAAAAAAAAGAATGAATTCTTTAGACTTAAACTAATGAATTTACCTGAAGGAATTGAAATGAACATAAATGGAAAAAAGATAATTACTCTAAATCAACGGGGTAAAGACGTATGGCCACAGGTCATAACCAACGATTTTTTAAGGTTGACTGTTTTTCATAGAAATATTGAAACCGTAAATTCTAAAAATTTAAAAGAGTTTTCTGTACGAAATGGATATACCTCTATTTCATGCGGTGACAATAAAACTCTTCTTGTTCCATTCGATCTTATTCATGCTCTTAACTTATCTCTAGAAAGATCTAAAGCATTGACGGCTCCTGCACAGAGTCTCCGTGTTGCCTTGGCATTTTTAGTGTATTCATCTAAAGAAACATGGAACTGTGATGGTAAAACGTCTCGTGATTTTTTTTCGGCAAGACTTGGTCGCGAGTTTACGGGGCCAAATAGGAAGTTTGAGATTCTTAACATTGTAAATAGTTTAGTATTTTTAGGTGCATCTAAAGAACAAAATAAAAAATTTATAGATAGTTTCGTCAATTCATTAATGGGCGATAAATTACCTCGAATATTCGATACTTATGAAGCTCTTTTAGAGACGGAGATGAGGTCGACGTCTATTCCTTCATTTGATGTAACTGATTTCATATCTACGTATTCTAAATTTGTAATTAAATTAATGAAGATTGAATCTATTTCTAGTAGAGTTTTTAAAGATCCTAGTTTAAATATTTCGGCAAGAGTGATTTTGAAACAGATAAATAATAATTTGATGCTAGATATTAGACGGCAACTTGATAGAGGTGTTTCTAGTACGGTCTTTGCTAAGGCTTTACAGGTTAAAAAATTACCCGATCAGGTTGATTGCAATTTCGTCTATGATGTCATTCGTGGACTTGATATTTCTGAAAGGTCAATGATTAGGCGGTCTAAATCCATTTACTATATTGCTAGAGGGATACATGGTTCATTTTCTGTAATGGAGAAGGAACCTTTGAGGCTTTTAGAAGTGTTAGACATCCTAAAGCATTCGAAAGACCGAAAGGTTAAACAAATTGTTGGATGGAGTTTAGCAAGTCTATCTGTTAATGGTGAAAATAACGAATTATTACGAACAAAAGGCTTTGAAATATTTTCTTTCTTGAAAACGACGTTAGACCCTGTTGTTCAAAGAAAATTGGCTTCTTTCCTATTGAATATGTCTTATTCAAATGAAAACTTGGGTCATATTAGAAATCCTCAGATGAGTGAGGCTATACTTAGTTTTTCTGAAGAGCTAATTGACCCGGAAGCAAAGAAAAGGTGTCAGCCAGTTTTAACTTTAATAAAAAATAGTTCGTATTCAAATAATACGTAGTTTTCTTAAGTTTTTAGCTTGTAACCTGTTTTAAATATCCATCGGATAATTAATAAACTAACGATCAAAAATAAAGCAGTCATTATAAAGCTGACTCTAAGATTTACGTCTCCATTACCGTAAAAGCTCCATCTAAATCCACTGATTAAATAAACGAGTGGATTCAAGAGAGAGATTTTTTGCCATATTGGAGGCAACATTTTTATTGAATAAAAACTTCCTCCTAAAAAAGTTAAAGGGGTTATTACCAATAAAGGGATAAACTGAAGATTATCAAAGCTTTCTGCCCAGATTCCGATGATAAACCCAAAAAGGCTAAATGTTATACAAGATAGAATTAGGAAAGCTGCCATTAAAGGTATGTTTTGGATGCTCACATCTACGAAGAAGTTTGCTGTCCCTAATATAAGCAAACCTAATAATAAGGACTTTGAGGCTGCTGCTCCTACATACCCTATTACAATTTCTAAATAGGAAATTGGCGCCGACAGTTGTTCGTAGATTGTTCCCGTAAATCGCGGGAAATAGATTCCAAATGATGCGTTAGAAATACTTTGCGTTAATACTGAAAGCATGATTAGACCAGGCACAATAAACGAGCCGTAACTTACTCCGTCAATTGATTCAATAGAAGATCCTATTGCAGAGCCAAACACGATAAAATAAAGACATGTTGAAATAACTGGGGCTGCAATACTTTGACCAATGGTCCGAAACATTCTTATCATTTCGAACATATATATTGTTTTTATTGCTTGAAAATTCATGAGTTTTTTACCAATTCTACAAAGATTTCTTCTAGCGAACTTTGTTTTGTATTTATATCTTTATAGGTGATTCCCTCTGTTTTTAGAGCATCAAATAATTTGGATATATGAACATCTGTATTTTTTGAATCGTATTCGTAGTTTAGCGTTTTATCTTTTACCGTTAGTTTAAAATTGCTTAAACGTTCAGGAATAGAAGTAAGCTCTTTTTCTAATTCAAAAGAGATATGTTTTTTACCCAATTTTTTAATTAGCTTCTCTTTTTCCTCAACAATAACTATTTTTCCATTATTAATGACCCCTATTCTATCGGCCATTTCTTCTGCTTCTTCAATGTAATGGGTCGTTAGGATTATTGTGACGCCAGATTTTCTCAGTTCGTGCAATTGAGCCCACATATCTTTTCTAAGGGAAACATCTACACCTGCTGTAGGTTCATCCAAAAACAGTATATCTGGTTCGTGAGCAAGAGCTTTTGCAATCATCACCCTACGCTTCATACCTCCAGAAAGAGTCATCAATGTGCTTTTTCGTTTGTCCCATAGCGATAATTTTTTTAATAAATTTTCGATGAAGTCGTTATTTTTTTTGAATCCGAAAAGACCTCTTGTAAATTGAACGGTATCCCAAACGGTTTCAAACATGTTCGTGGTTAATTCTTGTGGAACAAGTCCGATTCGTTGTCGAATTTCACGGGGTTGATCGTCAATATTTTTTCCATCAACGTTTATTATTCCTGACGTTATTCTTACCAATCCACATATAATGCTAATTAGAGTAGTTTTTCCTGCTCCGTTTGGACCTAATAATGCAAAAATTTCTCCTGATTTTATGGAGAGATCAACGTCCGTTAATGCTTGGTATTTTCCAGCATAGTTTTTATTAAGTTTAGATATTTTTATTATTTCATTCATGATCGATAATTTATTATTAATGGTGTTTACATAAAATGCAATTGTTTACGATTGATATTAATATATTTTTTTCAATTTAGTCTGGATTTATAGTATCATTCGGTCCTAAAGATACAAAATTTAATGTTAAGAAAGTAGGCGTGGTATGAAATTATATATCTATAAAAATTGTGGGACATGTCGGAAAGCAAAAGCCTTTTTAATTCGTAAAGGAATTGATTTTGAAGAGATTCCTATTAGAGAGATACCTCCCTCCAAAGATGAACTTTTAATGATGATTCAAAAATATGAAGGTAACTGGAAACCACTGTTTAATACATCAGGGATGGACTATCGTGCATTGAAAGTAAAAGATATGGAATTAAACAAAGATTTAGCAGTAGACCTTTTAGGTTCAAATGGAAACTTAGTTAAACGACCGTTTGTCGTTGATGGAGATAGAAGTCGTGTTGGCTTTAACGAAAAAGATTGGTCTTTAATATTCTAATTTGAGCTAATTAAAACAAAACGTAGCATAAGTAATCATGCTCTCTATGATACAAAATACGAAAAGATAGATGAAATTTCTATATGGAAGTTCGATTTGATTTTCATTGAATTTAGTTTTAATAAAGGTTATTAGAGTGTGAACAAAGAGCATGGCACCTCCAAGTTCGCATCCGTCTTCTAAAAATATAATAATTTGGTATGTAATATCATTAAATTGGAATTGGGCGAAAAGAGCGCTAAAAACTTCGAATAAAACGGCACCTGAAACATATAGAAAGCCCGAGACTAAAGTAAGCCAGAATATCTTTTTAGGAAGGCTTCTCAGGAAGTTAATGGAACAAAGGAAGACGATTAGCGCTAAAGGGACATAAACAAGAACCCAAGCAGGAAAATATGGAGATGGTAATCCATTGAGCCCTTCATGAATAGAAAACCATTCATCGCACATTAAGAAATAAAAAACGTAACCTAAGCCTTTCCATGCTTTGTGAGGAAGACCTTTAGCCTTCATTTTATTGCCAATATAAATTAATAAGTACCCTACGACTAGTAGTAAGAATGCCGAGAAAAAAGAAGGGAGATTTTTTTCAAATTCAAAGAAAAATAAATCTAAAAGTGGATTTTTTCCAAAGTTTATTTCAGTTATACGGGTGAAGTAAAATAGACTTACAGAAATATGTGCCGCCCATAAAAAAAGCATGATTTTTAAAAGATTCGTTTTAATACTACTTAGAGATAGTGTCTTTTTTTTAGGGATAAGGTCTATTAATTTTTTCAATGTGGTTCCTTTTCAACGTTAACTTTTATTCTAGCTTATCTCACCTTAATTTATATTGCAAAATAGTATGCCCTTTATCTACAAACGGCTTTTCTTATGGGTCGTTCAAATTGATGAATATTTGTTTAGGATAAGGTTTTTGGATCAAAACTATTCTTTATAGTAATTTTGAAATTTGACCCTGTGTTAGTTATTGTTTCAATTTTTTAAATTAAATGAAATATTGGAAAAAATGTTTCGATAATATGTAGTACAAATAAGAATTACATAAAGAGGCATCAGTGAATAAAAATACAATTAACCCATACCCACAATCTATTACTCGTTTGAAAAAGATTATCTCAATTTCGATATGTTCTGAATCAATTTATAAATCCAACACCACCGCTGCTAATCGGCTAGGAGATAAACTAAGTCCTACGCCAGAAGATAGTGAGACCTCTTCCTTAGTTTCTTCGAACGTTGATTTGTTTAATAGTCCTTCTGAACGGGTTGATATTGAAAATGTTGATATCTCTCAATTAAAAGGAATTGATAGTTTTGAATTTCGACGTTGGAAGTTAACTGTAGATAAAGACCTATTCTCCGTGATCGTTCCTTATAAAACGCTTTCAGTCATTAAGTCCTTTTCGAACTATAATGGCTGGGAATTCACCACTCCATCGTCTCAAAAAATGTTGTACTTAAAGACAAAATATCCAAAAAATAGTTCGGGTCTAGAAGGTATCGTTGAATTTAGAAAAGGTGCAGCTGAGAATATGTATCTATTAAAAGGTAAAAAGGAATACGAAGGTGGACGCACGAAAATTGGTGCTTGGACATATTTGAACTCTATTAAAAAAAATATATTTTCTCAGGGGATTTATAGAAAATCTGAAGCTAAGACTTCCGTAGGTCTATTTTCATATTATCCTCAATTGGGGAAGGAAGATTTGTCCTGCGGGGTTATACATTTATCTGACAAAGGTGTGTCTAGTGAAGGTAAATTCGATTATTCGGATGTCGCGAGGAAAGTAGTTATGATAAATGGAGAAGTTAAGAGCCAAGACGGAAGTGTTGAGCACGGAGACTTTGTTTATTCTAGAAGGCTGAAAGATATTAGGTTAACTACTGGATCTTAAATTTTAAAAGAAGGAAACCTTTCACTAGGAAATTTTGAGGAAAGTACTAGTGGATCTCATGCAAGAATTATTAATGGTCAAATTCTTAGTAAGAATGGACGTATTCTTACAGGAAAATTTTCGTATTTTACTGGTAAACGAGAACATATAGAAGGAACTACCTATGTTCCTACCGCTGACGGTCGAGGCGAATTTGGCTATGTTGGTAAACGTATGGGACAATCCCACACGTCTTCAAAACTTAAGTTTGAATTGAACGATTTTATTGGTTCTTAGGCGAACGAATTTAAAATTGAATAGGTGGAAAATTAATAAAATTAGATAGTTGTTTATGAAAAGGTTTGTTGTTGTCAGGTTTTAACTTCAAGTCGTCTCTGAAATTTTATCTAGAAAATCTTTCCCATATTTAGCAAGTTTTTGGGGTCCAACTCCGTTTAATTCCAAAAATTCACTGTCTGTTTTTGGATGGTTTTTTGCCATTTCCATAAGTGTTTTGTCATGAAATATCACGTATGGCGGAACATTTTGCTTATTTGCAAGAGCTAGTCGTAGAGTTTTGAGTTCCATATATAGTTTGTAGTTATCGTCAGAGACAAAAGACGTTTGTTTCTTGTCTGTTTTTTTACTGGATTCATTTTTGGCTTTCACGATTCTTTTTTTGAAGAAAATTTCTTTGTTATTGAACAGGATGTCCC
Organism: bacterium; assembly: GCA_018698675.1. GTDB lineage: Bacteria > Margulisbacteria > Marinamargulisbacteria > JABIPA01 > JABIPA01 > JABIPA01. Next base: position 24,695 of record JABIPA010000065.1, read on the forward strand.
TTGATTTTTGTGTGAGCTTAAGTAAAGGGTAGTCACCGTCAGAAACGACAAGGTAACCTTGATTTATTAGTGAAAATATAAAATGTCTTAGTTCAGATTTAGAAAAGTCACTTAACAGTCCATACGTGGACAATTTATCGTGATTTCTATTTAAAATTAATTTTATTTTGGCGCCTTTAAGAACGTCGGAAACATATCCTATTCCAAACCGTTGTTGGAGTTTATACACGCAAGAAAGAATTTTTTGTGCAATTATCGTTCCGTCCATATTTTCTGCTGGTTCTAAACAGGTATCACAATGATTACAAGGCGTTTGTTTAAAATCTTCACCAAAATACTTTAGAATTTCTTTGCGCCGACACTCTGTCGAATTACACAATGCTAACATTTGGTCAGACTTTCGTTTCATTTGGTTTCTTATAGAGCCTTCTAAAACATCATCAGCGAACTTTTTTTGCATGACGACGTCTTGAAGTGAGTAGAGCATTGTACATTCCGATGCAAGGCCATCACGCCCTGCCCTACCAATTTCTTGGTAATATTGTTCGATATTTTGTGGCATGTCGATATGAAAAACGAACCGGACATTGGGTTTGTTTATTCCCATTCCGAATGCAACTGTTGCGACTACAATATCTGTTTTTTCATATATGAAGTTTTCTAATGTTCGTTGTCTATCTTGGTCGGATAGCCCTGCATGATATCTTGCTACGTTGAGCCCCTTTGATTTCAGATCATCAAAAAGACGGTCAACTTTTTTACGAGTGCTTGCATATATTATTCCTGATGCGCCTTTATGAGCCTTAAGGCATGTTTCTAATTGAGACCTGTAATTATCTTTTTCATATACTTTTAGGGTAAGGTTCGTTCTATTGAAACTAGCCTTTATGTGTACGGGGTTTTTCATGTTCAATTGTGTTGAAATATCTTTTTCAACGTCAGGGGTTGCTGTTGCCGTAAAAGCAGAGATAGGAGTGGTAGGAAACTGTTCTTTTATTAAAGATAAAGAACGATACTCGGGTCGAAAAGCGTGTCCCCACTGAGAAATGCAATGTGCCTCATCAATCACAAATCCAGACAAATTGGATTGTTTTAATCTGTCGATAAAACCTGGAGTAGTTAGTCGTTCTGGAGATATGTATACGAGTTTGTACTCGTGCATATGTTGCATGATATATTCGTTGTCCATCATGTCGTTGGAACTATTAATGAACGCAGCTGATATCCCCTGTTTCGATAGTTGCATGACTTGGTCTTGCATTAAAGATATTAAGGGAGAAAGAACTATCGTCGTTCCTTTTTTTAGAACAGCTGGCAATTGGTAACAGAGAGACTTTCCTGATCCTGTAGGCAGAACAGATACAACGTCTTCGTTATTCATTATTGAATAAATGATGGTTTCTTGATCTGCTTTAAATGAGTTAAATCCAAAGTGTTTTTTAAGAGCTGCGTGGTATTGATTTTGTAATGTCATAATCGAGTAATTTCTATACAGTGAATGTTACCTCAATAATGAGAATTATCCAATTAATGGTTTATAATTTTAGTTTGATTCTTGGATCCCCACTAAAGGGAACCCAAATTCAATTTTTCTCCATATTGGTTAACTACTTATCTCTATTACCAATAGTTTTACTTCTTATTCGTTCTATCAAGATCTTTTACTAAGTCTTCAAATGTTTTAGGACAGTCTGCCTGAGAAATAAAGGCTTGGAGGATATTTTTAAATGTAATTTCTTCCTTATTAGTGTATTTCAATAATAACACTATTAATAAGAACTTTGTTTCATCTGATAAAAATTTTTCCATTCCGAAAGATGCCCGATCAAGATTTGACAGACTTTCCGAGAAGCATTGCTTATATCTTGATCTCTTTTTTATCATATCCTTGACTTCCTTAACTTCGTCTTTAAATTGAGTCATTAGATTTTCTAGAGAATCTTCTTCGTCGTTAGTATTTATGTCATAGTAATAAGAAGAATTCCTCGTTATTTGATGAATGATTAGATTTCCTTCTTGGTCTAGTATTTCTTCGTGGGTAGGTGTTTTTTGTTTTTTTGTAGCAGAACCCGCTTCAGGAGAGTAAATAAGTTCACTTTGAGGATCTCCGGTCTCGACTGTTAGTCCATATACTTTTCGTTTAGGCGATTCTTTTTTAGGTGTATTTATATCGTCTAATTCAAATTCGATCTCTCCGTTTTCGTCGTTTCCGGGTAATGTATCGACGCCATACTCTGAAATTAGAGAAGTATGTCTTTTACTGGCTACCAGTATTGGGATGTCTAGCGCTGGCTTTACCTCATGTTCTTCTTTTTTCCGTTTTGTGTCTGGTAAAGGGTTTATTAAAGATTGTCTATTATCCCATCTTAAAACCTTTTGAGAAATAACAAGGTTGGACATTTGAATCGACTGTTCACCTTCGGATAAGGAGGATAATGACTCTAGGGAGTCTGTAGATCCTGTTCCAGTGTCTGATCCAGAACCAGTTTTATTGAAGTCATCGACTTTTCTTTTTTGACTGGGTGAAAATCTCAAGCAGGGGTGATCTCCTAGATAACGGTTTAGTTGGTTTTGGGTTAAACTTTCAAGGCTAGGCTCGTCTACTAAATCATCTCCATGCAAAGCACCAATTTCTTCAGCTACGGTGACACCCCATTTTTGCAGTCCTTCTACGATTTGTCTTTTTTTAGAAGATTCAATTCCTTCTAATTCCACTTTTAATATGGCTTTGATGTCATTCATTAAAATTGAGTTACTACTTTGGTTTGATTCCAGGGTAGTTTTTATAGATTTAACAAAAATCGAAGCGTTTTTTGGAGATAATTTTAAATGATTTAATAGTCGTTGGTAGTTAAAATATGTACTCATTCTTTCTATCTTACTTCTTGTTATCCCGGTTAATTCTGACAGATCTTCTATAATTCTAATTTTTGAAACGCTATTTTCGGGATTCTTATACGATTCATTTACAATTTTAAGAAGTTCTTTATGTGTATATGTATTTCTTGGGTCTTTAAGTGAAACTATGGGCAGGTCCTCTAAAATTTCTATGTCACTAAATGTTGCAACTAGGCTATTACATGGAGGTTTAATTTTTTTTGGAGAATGTTTGACTTCTTGTTCGCCAATTACTTTTACTGACCACTTATTAGATGCAAAGACTTCATTTCTACTCCTACTAGATGGTCCTTTGTTTACTTGAGGAGCTACAATTGGCAAGTTTTTTAAGATACTTTCTTTAAATTCGTTCATTAACGATTTAGCTTCGTCTATTTTTGTAGCGCTATATCTTAATTTTGCTCGAGGATCTTGTGGAATCATCCCTAAATATTTTCGCTCAAACCTAGTTGCGTTTTTCATTATTTTTGAAGAGATATCACAAAAGTCATTAAACTCATGAAGTATTTTTAACAGCCCTTTTATATTTTTTGAACTAGCGTCTCTATTTAGAGACCTATCGAGAAATATTTCTATGTTTGATTTTATAGCATTCTGAACATTGAGTTCATTGAAAAAAGGTTTTAAGTAAGTCAATAAGATCTCTAATTCCTTGATAGTGATTTCTGATCTATCTAGAGATGAGAGTAAGGGTTTAGAATAAGTGTTTATGATACCAATAACTTCTACCTGGTCGCTAAAATTGTATAGTGCTTTTAGTATTGGTTTAACAACGGTGAGCGACAGGCCTTTTTCTTTTTCATTTTGAAGGTTAACTAACGTCCTTACTAAACGGGCGCCTAGATCAGTTAGAAGTTCGTTTGAAAAGGTATCGTCATGAAAATTAGTAATGGCCTCAAAAATATTTTTAATATGAATCGGTAGTTTCTTTTCTTGGATTTGTTGTTTTAGCATCTCCAAAAGTTCAACTTTTTTTTGAAAGATAACGTCTACACCTGGAGCTATGAGATCAAGATTTAGATATGAATAGTGCAAACTATTAAGTTGTTTTAAAATATCCTTTTTCAACAAATTTACACACACACACGTCACTGCTATTTGAAAAATTTGCCAAACCGTCCAGAAGTTCTATTACTTGAGTTGGACTTCCTTCACAAATCGAATTGGTAGGATTCATTTTTCTACACATAGCGTCTACGAAGTCTTCGATTGTTTTAGATCTCTTGAATTTTGAGAGTGCGTTGATCATTTTTGACACATTAATTGTGTCTTTATCGCAATTTGGGATTAAACGTATATCAACGTAGTTTAAAATAGTGTTTATAATTTTATTAGAGATCTCTTTGTTTTCATGATTACTTAAAAAAGCGATTAAAGGTGTAATGCGTCGAATTGGGCTAATATATGTCCGGAAGTCTCTTCTTGATGTGTAAAGTTTATCATTTAACATATACACATTAACCCATTTTGCATCATCAGGATTTTGAGCGGCCAATTCTTTTAAGGTGTTAAAAATGTCGTTTAAGTCCGTGGTTTTGCAAATAAGATGCTGTGAATTTTCTCCCTCTAAAACTATTGGTGGTAAATTATTACCTTGACTTAAGTTTTTTATTGATTGATTAGGTATAGCCCCTACAATTGGAGAAAATCGCGCAGTGTCTAGGGTGATATCCCCTAGAAATTGTATAGTTAGATTAGAATTGTCTGCAATTATTTTGTGTTGAATTTGCATAATATATTTCTCCAAGTCGTTTATTGCCCCTTTTATATTTAGTTATCGGTCCAAACTTTTCTCAATTTCATTTTTTACTGAAATAAAATATTTATTTTCGTAATGGCAGACTGTTTTTTCTTTTTGTTCTTTGATAGTTGATCTTTTAATTTTATATCTAACATTTTCTTTTTATAAGATACCTATTAGACTTCAAATATTAATTGATAAAAAAAGGAGAATATTATGAAACAACGATTAATTGCGACTGCATTAATATCTGTCGCTTGGTCTGCATTGGATTTTCTATTTCACGGTGTATTACTAATGGGGGAATATACGGCTACAGCTTCGCTATGGAGACCTGTTGCAGAGATGAAGAACGGAATGATGACATTAGTTACTGTACTAACGGCATTAGTATTCGTATTAATTTACTGCCAGTTGATTAAAGAAAAGACAATGAAAAACGGGATAAAACTTGGAGGATTTATTGGTCTATTGGTTGGAATTGGAATGAGTTTAGGTACCTATTCATATATGCCAATAACAATAAAAATTGCAGTAGTTTGGTTTATTGCTGTTATGGTGAAATATATTGTTTCAGGCGCAATTACAGGTTATTTAGTTAAAAAAGAAATTAGCTAATTTCTAAAGCTAACGTCTTTAATTTTCGAATCTAAAGTGGGGGGCACTTTATTCTCTCAAAGTTTATGTGTAAAAAGTATCTATTCGCCTATGCCTAGAAAAAGGTTCTCTTTAACTTCTTGCAGTTGTTTTATATAACGTGAACAGGAATCTCGTTCGATTTTAACTTGGGTTCCTTCTTCTCTTTCGGTTTCTAGTCTTTTTGATAAAGTATTAATTTTTTTCGTATACGGTTCTTGTTCTTCTTTTGTTAGGCAATTTTTTCTTCGATCTTTTCCGAGATCTATTACCGCTTTTGTTTTTTGTTGTTGCTTGTTGTTTTCGATGAATTCAGTGTTTTTTGATATTTTTATATCATTTGATTTTGTTATTTGGCTATTAAGTATACATTCTACAAGTTTATAATTGATGCCCTCTTCGTTAGTAACAGATGTTTGTATATCTAATAAGGTATCTCGTGATGTTTGAAGGTTAGTTAATAGGATAGTTTGTTCCGACGTTTTAGTTTGGATTTCGGTATATCCAGAAATTTTTTCGTTGATTTGAACTATTTCACTATTAATTGCGTAGGTAACTAAATCTTTTGTTTCTGGCTTTAAAGGGCCCTCATTAATAACAGTTACTATTTCACTCTTGGAAAGAGTCTGCATCAGAGGTTGTTGTATATTAATATCTGATAGCGATTCTCTTAACATATTTTTGTAAAATGACATATCGTTATCAATATCACTAGAAATGGAATTTATTTTTTGAACTCCTTCTAATATAATTTGATCGAAATGATTTCTGTACTTTGGTTTTTGAAACATTGCTTTAGTTAATTCGATTAAACGTTCACATGTTCTTTCTACTTCTATTTTTTGCGAGATTCTTGCTTCAATTCTTCCTTCAGGTGGAATTTCGGACCCAGTTCTAGTTCGCGAAGATAAATTTAAAAAACTGCTAATAAATGTCATGTGATACTCCTTTTCTTTATGGGTAATTGTAAAAAATGATTTTTATAAATTTTCTTTTAATTCAAATTCGTCTAATTCCGCTAGGAGTTCATCATCACTACATTGTTTTGTGATAGTTGATTCACTTGATGATTTTGACGAAATTCTTTGTTTCCCTACATCTATTATGTTTAGCCCAAATTGCTCGTTTAAACAGTACATTGCATTATTAACTTGATTGGCTTCGTGCAGTCTTAAATATGTGTTGATTAGGGGAAATGAATTACTAAATCCCAACTCTTCAAATGGCTCAAAAATATCTTGGACACTACTATTTTGAGCGGCATTTGCAATCAGAAACTTTAAGTTTTGATGTTCTGATGGGATAGATTGAAAATGGTTTTCAATTTTTTTAATTAATTCTTTCATTCCGGCGACTTTATCATTATTTGAGTGATTAACTTTTTCGATATGTTTGGCTGCTGCTCGAAATAGGTCGGAATAGTTTTTCTGGGTAAATGTTGAATTGTTTTCTTGTAGGTGGCTTACAACATGTTCTATTACTTTTTCGGAAGTTAGTTCTCTTTTGATTTCTGTTTTAAATTCTTTTTTTCTAGAATCGTTTCTGGTTTGCTCTGGTGTTCGATTTGAGAATAGTTCTGCAAATTTCATATTTGATATCCTTTTTTATGTCATTTGTAAAAAACCGATAAATTTCTTGCTTCACTAAATTATCGGGGTTTCAATAAAAAAATTTCATTTTTTTTAAAAATGTCCCTATTTTTCCTTTTTATGTCTTAGTATTTGGACATGTTGTATTAAAAATCGTTTTTTTCATGAAATTTGTGGATATATTTAACGATAATTAAGTAATATTACGTCGTAAAGTAAAAATTAATTAAAATGAGGGAGTAAATATGAAATATATTATGTTTTTAACGGTAGGTACTTTTGTTTTGTGTTCATCTATTTTTGGGCTATCAATGGACGTTAATTTTTTAGGTGGAACGGGCGAGTCGTCATATAAAAATTATAGTAATCCAAATACGTATAGTGAGGATATTTATACTTCCGTAAATCAAGGTGGATTGAATATGAATTTGGTTACGGATGGAGGGATTGGGATTGGTCTTGGCGCCTTTTATTTGGAAGCTCCTAGTCAATTAACAACGGATTCTCCTCAATATGAAGGAAGTAATAAGAACGTTGAGGACCTTGAAATGGTTTCAGCTGAAGTTGTATTGAAATACTATTGGTCTTATACGGCGCCTATATCACCTTATGTAGGAGCAGGTCTTTCTGCTCACTATATTCTTTCGGATGGTTATGATTCATTATCATTTGGGAATAATTTTAAAGCAGGGCTATCGTTTAGAGTAACGGACGATTTTGGGTTGTTTTTTGAAGCAGGATTTACTAACTTTTTCTCAAAACCTCACGACGATTTACAAGATAGTCTGTCAGATTCGTCGGCCGCACATATCAACACCTATTCGTTTGGTCTTAAGTTTAATTCTTAATTAAATAAAATCTAATTTATAATTTTGTGAGTATCCACGCCTTGTGGATACTCGATTGTTTAAAATCTTCTGGAATTGTTTTGTTTGTAATAGATTCGATGATTAAATTTTTAGGTAATTTTTTAGGATCCAGATTAAATGATGTTGCGTTTGTACTAAAGAATAGTTTACCGCCTAAAGAAAGTGCTGAAATACATGCATTTAAAAGTTCTGGGTAATCATCTTTAATTGAAAATGTTTTAACGTTTTTTCGTTTTGAATTGCTAAAGGTTGGCGGATCGCAAACGATAAGATCAAATTTTGTTCCGGTATTTTTAAGGAAATGAAGACAGTCGTCTTGAATAACTTTTGTTTGAGACCCTACTTTAGTTCCATTTAGTGCTAGGTTTCTCTCTATCCATTCACAGTACTTTGGATTAAGCTCTACAGTAGTTGTTTTTTTTGCTCCACCTTTAATCGCATAACATGTAAAAGATCCAGTGTAAGCAAACAGGTTTAGTACATTTTGATTTTCTGACAATGATTCGATAAGTAAACGAGCATTCCGATGATCTAAGAATAAACCGGTATCGACATAGTCACTTAAGTTCAACTCAAACTTAAGACTATTTTCTTCAATTGTTTTTATAGTAGAAGGTTCCTTTAATTTACTATATTTTTCTTTTTCGTACTGGGTTTGTAGTCCCTTTTGTTTTCCTCTGAATTTTACAAATATTGAATACTCGTTTATTTCAAATGCTAATTTAATTGCGTCAACTATATCTTTTTCCTGTTCGGCTTTATAAATCCAAACGACAACACAATCGTCGATAATGTCTACAATACAAGGGTATTCAGTTAGATCTTTATTATAAACACGATAGGCAGTGACTCCGTTTCTCCTTGCCCATTTTGACAGGTGTTTTTTACGTTTTTTAAGTCTGTTACTTAGTATTTCGTAGTTCATAAAGATCCTTGTTAAGAATTGAATTTTTAGTTTTCATTATTGTTTATTTTTTTATTCTAGACTCATGGTCGTATCTGTTTCGGTATTATGACATAATACCTTGCATGAAAACATCAATAATTGTGACTACAGCTATGGGGTTGGAAGCCGTTCTAAAAAGAGAGCTTCTAGATCTTGGATACAGGGACTTAATTATCGAAGACGGTAAAATTGAATTAGAGGGAGATTTGACAACACTTTGCCACCTAAATATTTGGTTACGGACCGCCGGGCGAGTATATTTAAAAATGGGAAGTTTTTTTGCAGATACCTTTGATGACCTATTTGATAAAACGGCCGATTTGGAATGGGAAAAATGGATAGGTAAAAATGACATATTTCCAATCTATAAAGTGAGTTCAAAAAACTCTGTTTTACATAGTAAATCTCAATGCCAAGCAATTGTGAAAAAAGCGATTGTTACGCGACTTCAAAAGAAACATAATGTAAGTGCTTTACCAGAGAATGGTATTGAGTACCCTATTCGTCTTCAGATAAATAAAAACCAAGTAACGCTTAGTATTGATTCAACAGGGCAAAGTTTGAGTAAACGCGGATATCGTGCGCATATGGATATAGCGCCTCTTCGTGAGACATTAGCGGCTGGTCTTGTCTATTTAAGCAGATGGCGTGCGGATCAAGATGAATTAATTGATCCGATGTGTGGTAGTGGCACCATATTAATTGAAGCGGCTATGATTGGTAAAAATATTGCGCCAGGTTTAAATAGAGGATTTTTGGCTGAAAACTGGCCAATTATTCCTAAAAAATTATGGGAAAATGTTCAAGAAGATGCACTTTCTAAAATTAAGAGAGATGCTGACTTTAGGGTTTATGGGTCAGACACGAATCATACGGCATTAAGTGTGGCTAGGAAGAATGCTGAATTGGCCGGCTTGGATAATATCTTTTTTCAAAATCGTGACTTCAGAGATGTCCAATCTAAACGACAACGTGGAAAAATAATTACGAACCCTCCTTATGGGTTACGATTAGGGGAAAAAGAAGAGGTTCAACAACTTTATAAGGACCTAGGGAACGCGTGCCAAGAGCATTTTAAAGATTGGAGTACTTATATTATTACTCCCGATAAATCATTTGAAATGTTATACGGTAAAAAAGCGACTAAGAAACGAAAATTGTTTAATGGTCCAACGGAGTGTCATTTTTATCAGTTTTATTAGCGTTTATATTTTAAATATATAGAATATACTCTTTGTTTCGCGGTTAATTAATTAGCCGATTTTTTCTTTCCGCAGGTATAACTTTACTTTTTATTTTGGAATAAAAATGTGATAAACTTTTTTTTATGAAAAAAACTATTTTAATAACAGGGGCAAATAAAGGTATTGGACTTGAGCTTGTAAAGCGATATTGTCACTCAGATAATGTCATAGCAGTTTGTCGTACCTCTTCCATAGAACTAGATGCATTACCCGTATCTATTCATCGAGATATAGATATTAGAAATAATTTATCTATTAAATCTTTGGTGAACAAAATTAATGGACAGAAGATAGATTTGTTTTTGAACGTCGCTGGAATTTTAAGCCAGGAAGATATTTATGATTTGGATTCTGCTGCAATTGACCGAATTTCTGATCAGTTTGAGGTTAATGCATTGGGACCTGTTAAACTTGTCGCTGCTTTTTTAGGCGATATAGTTGATGGTGGAAAGATTATTATGATTACCTCCAGAATGGGGTCTGTAGAAGACAATACATCTGGGTCACGGCTTGGATATAGAATGTCTAAAGCCGCCCTTAATATTGCATCTAAATCGTTATCTGTTGATTTGAGACCACGTAATATTTCTGTAGGGATTATTCATCCTGGGGCAGTTCAGACGGATATGACGAATAATAGAGGACTTATTACTGTTGTTGAGTCTGTAGATATGATTCTTGAACGAATTAAAGAATTATCTTTGAACACGTCCGGCGTGTTTTTTCATGCTTCAGGAGAAATATTGCCCTGGTAAAGGGGCTGACTTTTTTTTGGATGACTTAGCTAAGTCGGCAACAGTTCGTTGGGGGATAAATATTAGGACTCGAGGGTACATTATTAGGGTCTGATTTTTTGGAAACATGCCTGGTACAAACTGAAATGTCATCTGGTTTGGCAGTGACTATTACGGCTATTAATGTTAGAAATTTGGCTGTTTTTTCGTCTGAATATCCTTGAGACTCCGAAAACTTTAACAAGTCATTTAAAAAGGTTTTGTCTAACCTAACGTTTGATCCCGATTTAACCCTTTTTGATAAAGCGTCTGTTAGACCGTCCGTACATGTTATGTACATGTTTGAGTTTTCATCAATTTTTCCCCAGGTTAGGCTTCCTAATTCTTTTGGACCTGTTCCGTTTATATAGTTCTGAACTGTTGAAACGGATCTGGATAGAGTTTGTCTTCCGATAAGGTCTTCTATTTTGTTAATTTGAGCTCCATTTTTGTATAACGATGAATTTAGTTGGGTAGTAGTGTTTTCTGTTTTGTTATAGAGAAGGGTCTCGGAATCTCCGTATGATATCGCAATAAGATAAGGTGTGTTTTCAGATTCTAACTCAATGGTTAATTCTAATGTTGTTGCACTTCTAGCTTCATCTAGTTCAATTTCAGTTAGTATTTGGTGGACATTTCTTAATAAACTTTTTAAAGCCTTTTCTATTTTTTCGAAATTATTTTCTGAATTTAATATGTTTTTTAAATTATTAAGAGGTTTCTCTAACCTGTTAGATCTAAATTCAGACTCTAAAAGTTGGGCAAGCTCGTTAGATGCTTCAAATCCGTTTACAGGGGCCTCTCCTTTTGGGGAACATCTAGAAACACCATCACAACAAATAGTAATTATGCAATTGTTATGATTGAACGATTTAATTGTATCCTCGTTTCTGTTGATATGGTTTGGAGATGGGATAGACACGATTGGTTTAATAGGACTACTTGGTGTTTCTAATATTTCTAATAGAATCTCTTTTCCTGGTTCGTCATATATAAAAAACATGTCGGCGGCTTTATATTCTAGAACTATGGAAAACTCAGAAGCTAGTTTTTTTAGGCATTCATTCTTTAAAAGTGCATCCCCCATTTCCAGATTATGAATACGATCTGTGATGAAATTATCTATTCGTTTAGTAATTTTTTTGATTAGCTCATTATTTGTTAAATTACTACTTTTTGATTGTTGAGCAATTATTTTATTCATTAATTTTTTTCATTTCATAATAAACATATGAAATTACTATCTTTTTATCAATTTTAATTTTATTAATGGAATTACTGACTCTTACCAAGTATTTTCTAGTTTTTGTTGCAAGTCTTGGGAGGCGGTATAATGGACATTTACCAATATATCCTTTTTTATTTCATCAGAAATCATAAGATTTTTCACGAGTTCTACTATTAGACTTTTTTCGGAATAAGGTACTGATTTATATAGTGAAAGTAATTTATCGAGTAATGGTCGAGAGTTACTAAAAAATTTATGAAGAGATTGGACAAGCGACATCTTAATTAGAGATTTAAAAAGATACAATCTTTCTTCATTAGGTAACCTATCGAATAGATTGAGAATTTCTGTATCAATTTGGCTAAGCTCATCAAATATATCTTTATGCTGTGTTAACTTTGAAAAGTAATGAATCATGTGGACCCCAATTTGAAAGGTCAACTTACTTTTACTACTTAATATCGAGCATGTTGCATCAATTATGTCTGCCCTGTTTTGGAATATATCAACTGACATATTTTCTTCACTTATCATTCTAAATGCAACGATTGCCATACTTGTTTTATCCATTTCATTTTTAATAGGATCATTTGTCCTATTAAATTTAGAACCAATATTCGCGATTGGATATGAAACTTCTAGTTTATTATTAGGCGCAACTATATTTTTGAATAGATGAAAACTCACAGAGGAAAAGCCGGAAAACATTATCTGCGCAATTAAATTTGTCATAAATAAACCGTCATTCCGCATTCTCAATCTATAATCAGGATTTTTACTCATATCGTTTATGATAGTTCCTACTAGCTGGCCTAGGTCTGGATCTGCACTATTAATCATTGTCGAAAGATATGAAGTAAATTCAGGGATCTTGATAAGTTGTAAGAGACTAAGATTGTTGTGCATTAGTTGAATGAATATTGTTTTAGCTTGTCCTTTGATAAAGTCATCATCAAGGTGTAAGAACTGTCCTATTTCTTTAATTAAAATTGTTCTTTTTGAAAAAAATATTTGTTTATTTTTACTCAAAGTACCGGCTATGGATAACAGCTTACGATGATAAGTTGAATCGCTTGTTTGTAAACCTTTTACCATAGCATTGATTAGTTTAGTATTTGATATTAACGCGTTTTGGTTATTTAGACTTTCAGAGACCTTCGTTAAGACATTGATGGCACTATTTCTTATAAAGGGTTTATTTGAATCTAATTTATTGATTAGTGCATTTATGATCAATATATTTTCTCCCAATTTATCCGCGTTCTCGGTGTCGGCTGTTATATCGTTTAGTAGCTTCAAAATTTTTCTGGTGATAACATCGTCTTCGCTAGCCAATACTCGTGTTAAGAGTGTAGTGTTTTCTAAATTAGAGACGACATCATGTTGCAATGATTTATCTGACTCGAGTAGTTCCATCCAGCTTACGTCATCTATTGGGCTATTCCCTTCATATATATGTTTCACTTCGGGAATTGATTTTTCAGGATTTGGTTTTAATTTTTTTATGTCGCCTATTGGGCTATCATCTTCATATTTAAGGTCCTCTTCGGAAATCCATTTTTCAGGATTTAGTTTTAACTTTTCTGGATTTCTATTTATTTCGAGGGTAACTTTACTAGTTGGTTCATATAAGCATCTATAAATTAAATACCCAGTAATTATTGATAGTAAGGTATAAATCATGGAGTTTCTATAATTACTTTTTTTAGCGGTTTCTACGTGAACTTCTGGTTCCGTGTTTCTAACAATGGACACTTCTTGAGCTTTAACTTCTGCTTCCCTGGCTTCAATAATAAGTTGTCTATTTCGTCTTCTAGGAGTCGTTTGCGTAACGGGTTCTCTTATGACAGGTTCTGTTGTAGTGAATAGAATTAATCTTTTTTCGTCTGGTGTTAGCATTGAAAAAACTATTCGTTCTTTAGATTTAACATCTTTATCAATTCCAAATTCGATCCACTTCCCTGCCGTGTTATCCGCTTTTCTAATTTCTTCACAAATCGATTTGTAAAATAGCAATCTATTCTCTATTAATGGAATCGTTACCATATTGATACGTTCTTCGGTAGTTAATTGTACTCCAGTATCGGTGTGTAGTGCAGAAATGTCCTTTTTTAGTTGATTTAGGTGCGATTTTAGAACTCTTATGTCTTTTGCGCTTATTTTGGTCGTCAGGCCTTGGAGAGAGACGTCGTTCATATTAGGAATACGTTTCTTTAAAAATGTTTGTTGAATAAATGTATCAAGGAATATTTGATAGTCGGAGACTTTTTCATTTAAAACGTTTGCAATAGATAGGAGGACATTTTCTAATGATTCTTGATTTCTAACCGATATAGAAGATTCCGTTCCTGATTCAGTAACGTTTTCATTTTTCTCCTTATAATCAGCATCCTCATCGTCTATATCGTTGAATTCGTCGTTCTGGATATCTAATCTTAGCTTAGTAAAAAGATTATCCGTTTTATTGAGGTCTTCAATGTAGTCTTCTATCGTTATGGATGTATCTTGAGTATTTAGCTCATCCTCTTTGACTTCATCGCAACTTTCAAAAAAACCTGGAATTTGAAACCACTTTCTTGCGTGATTTTGATATGAAAGAAGCGTATGATCGTCTGGTAATTCTAGAGCTGATTGAATGTCGCTTATTAAGTATATTCGTCCTTCAGAACTATTTGTCGCGCCAATCATATATCTACTTTTAGACCCGACTTTTAGTTCATAGGCTTTTACTCGAGTGGATTCATAAGTTGAACTTACACCTAAATAGCTGAATGTTTTATTATAGTATTCAGGTAGTTCCTGTAGTTTATTAAAGAAGGCTTTATCTGCAAGAATTTTTGGGATTAAAGATGATAACCGATCTCCTTCATTTAATTTTTCATATTCGGTAAACGCGTGTAAAGAAATTTTCTCTAGCTCTTTTAAACTAATATTTAGCCCTCTTTCAGAACTATAATTTAGAAGGAAATGGGATAGTTTATATAGAGGTTCACTTTCGATGCGTACAATTATTTTATCTAGGTGAGGTAGGACGGGGCTATTAACACCCTCGTTATCTTTTTTTGCTAAAAGTTCGTCTTTGTATGCATATAACTTATTCATCAATTTCATGTCGCAGTATTGAGTATTGATAATTTTCGATTCAAATTCTTGTAAACGATCGATAGTAAATTTATCCGATTCATTTTTTGAAATATGGTTTTGATAGGAACTAGGGAATTTACTGTTTTTTAGAGATAGTAGCGGTTGATCACTTCCTCTTAACTTTAAGGCTTCTTTTATGCTTTCATGAATTTCATCTACTAATTCACCTGTTGAACTAGGTATTAAGTTCAATTCGTTGAAATCTATTGATGACTGACTAAACATGGTTTCGTAATGTCTTTTCCAGTTGGTAACGATTAATTGTTTTTCATTATTACTCAATTCAGTTTCCCATTTGGATTGAATATGTAGAATTAATTTATCTTTTTCTTTCGGAATATTTAGGTAATTATTTACGTAATCTAGAGCATCATTAGTGAGCACATCAGAAATGTTAGGTGAATATATGTTCATTCCTGTTAGGGACAGGTTTGCGCATTCTTCGATTTCAGATGAAAACGTTTGAATTCCAATTTCGATAAGAGAATTTTGATATGCGACTAATTTTTTCATAATATATCTATTTATCGTAAGAATATTATAATAATTTCAATTTTTTATGTATAATTTTTTTGGTGACTACTTTCATTTGTCATTGGTAAAATCGTGTTAATTTAAAAATGAGATTCATCGAAGTAGTTCGTCATTTAAATAGGCGTCCATATTTTTTGTCGCATTGATTCTTTTTGATATGGTAGAGCATAAGGTATTTGACTTTAATCCGTGCATTAAATTATCCCAAGTGCCCCAAAACAGTTTTTGATTTGATAGTCTAAGTTTGTCTAAAACTAATAGTGCAAGGGATACGCTATCATGATGTTTGTCTCCTAAAACTTCCGCTATATATCCCATTCCTTTTCTATAACTTCCTGCTACGGGACATGTTAAGCTATAGCATAAGAAATAGAATGCTAATTTTTTAGAATGATTTGACTTTGATTTTGTGAGACTAAGCATTAGGTTGAAATACTTATCACTTAATCCATTTTTTGTTATCAATGGGACTATTTTTCCGTTTAATATATGCTGACCATCCGTTCTTAAACTAAGAAATTGTTCGAATTTTGAAATAGATTCGGATGTGTTTTCGTCATTTGCCTTATCAATTGAATAAACATAGGTTCGTTGGAATGTGTCTTTTATAGTTGACTCTGTAAGATAAGATAGTTTGCTTAATGTTTCTATTATAAATTTATTGAGTGGAACACTTTTTTCAAACGTTGTTTTGGGAACTCCGATTAGTTCTTCGATAATAAATTCGGCACAAAATTGTCTTGTTCGTGAGTTGCCGGATCGAGCCATATTAAAAAGCAATGATCTGTAATTTTCATAGTGATGTTGCTCTATATTACTTGTTAAACAAACTAGTGCATCATGGGCAACTTTCTGATGCTTACTTCTTTTGGATCCTGCCATATCGAATATCATATGTTGGAAATGATATTTGCTGTTGTCTTTTAAATATAGCATTAAATTTTTTAGGCATAAGCTCGCTGTGTATCTGTGAATACTATTTGTAGAACTGGATAGGGATTCTATTTGTTTTTCTAGTTGCCCTGGTACGTGTTCGTCATTTTTTAAAAAAGGAAGAACTAATGCAAATGCCGCCGTTTCATTGTCGTTGTATGAATTTGATGAAATCAGTAAAAGAATTTCAGGAACAAATAGGTTTGATATACTTAAATTCATTTCTGGGTTATTTTTGTCAAATCCATATTGAATACTCCAAGCATCGAAAATTTTGTTGCCTGGGTTACTGGATATAACTTTTTTATTTATTCTAGACATTTGGGGATGTTTTTTATGATTTTTCATTTTGAACTCTCTTTCGTTTATATGTATGTTTGTTTCAGTTAATTATGAATTTAAGTAAATCTAGATTTGTTTCCTGTAGAATCGTAATAGTTCGGCTTATTGATACCTGCGTCTTGTGTGACACTTGTTTTAGGAATAGTTAGTTCGTTATGAAGAGAGTTCAGACCCTCGGATGATAGATTTTTTTTCATATTATTTCTATTTATCGAAATTATTAATGATTAATTTCATTTATTTTAATAACTAATTTTATATATTTTTTAGTTAATTTATTCTCGATATAGATAAAAATTTGTGGGTACCTAAAATGGTATAATTAATGGTCTATGATTAGTAAATACACATCCTATATGCTTTTAAATCCAGACTCGTATTGCGGTTTATCGAAAAAACTAGTTCCGAAACTATCACTCTTAAAAGATAATCGAGTAACCTTTAAAAATGAAATTCATCGTTCAAGTAAATTTGCGATATGCCACTACTCCATTTCTATCGTAAATGACGTTTTAAATTTGACCTATGACACAGATAAGTCTTTAGTTTCTAGTAATCAAAAAAAGACCTATTCGGATCCTAAAATACTTGATGACCCTACTATTAGAGAGGTTTTAAGCACGTTTTTAAATGATATAGGTGATGATTCAATCGTTCGTGCTGAGGTAAAACTAATTCAAACGGATAAATTCCCATTTATTTTCAATCCCCATAGAGACAGTCAATTTAAACGACTTAGGAATATAACGTATTTGGCGACGTTGATTCTTTCTTCGTCTGGAATTGAAGGTGGAAACATGCAGTTGTTTCATTCTGAAAATGATAAATTGGGACCTTTCAAACTTATCGACGAATTACCGGTTGATGCAGGTATTGGTTATGTTGTTGATGAAAGAGAGAAGCGAGTGTTCCATGGAATGAAACCTGCTTATCATAAAGATGATACGGCGCATCGAGCTGCGCTTCTTATCCGATTTTACGACTCCCCTATTGGTGGCCAAAGATAGGCTCTTCTTTTACTCAAGCGATATCCTTGGACTTGAGTGTCTAAAAGTCGATTTAATGTATCTAAAGATCCGTAAAATTACTACTTAAAATTCGTCAATATTCCATTAGGTTTTAGCATTTCTCGTTCTGATTCTTTATGTGATGAATAAACTCTTAGTAATTCGGTTCTCAACGATTGAAAAGCCGAGTGGGTTCCAGTATTTTTGCATGCTTCTTTTAGTGCAACCGAGGATTTTTCAATATTTCTTTGGGATGTAAAAAATATAATTTTGCATATTTCGTTATCATTATCGTTATTTATTCTTGTTCTCAATAAGTTATATACTTTTGCGGTGTTTTTATTCCTATATCGTTGTTCTCGTGGTATCGAAACCCGTTGAAAGGATTCTGATAATTCATCCTGTATATTTGAATTTCTTATAATTGCCTTTTTTTTCGGGTATTTATCGACTTTAAAGCATTGAGCTTGTTTAAAAATTTTTCGTTTGGATTCTTCATAATCAAAAGCTATCTGTGACAGTGTTATTTTTAGGGTTGTAAACGCAGACGACGTTCCAGAATCTTTGCAATGTTCTTTTAACTTTTTTTCGGCTCTTGATATATTGCATCCCGAAGTAAAATATGCGATTTCACATATTTCTTTATCATTTTTTGTTCCTACTCTGTTTCTTAACAGAACTAATATATTGATGTTGTTTTTTAATTCATAATATTCTTTTCTTGTTAAATGGAACGTGTTTTTTACTTCTTGTATAGAAGGAGCCTCTTTTGTTTGGATAGGTGCCGCGTAGTTTTGGGCGCTTGTTTTGTTGGTTGGATCATCCCGTTTTATATAACCAATGATAATGTTCAGAGTTTCTTGTGCTGACAAATCAATTGTGGGGAATGTATAGGAGCAAATAAAGGTAAAAATAGAATTTGCTAAGGATTTCCAATTATATGAAATTGCATCACTAGATTCGAAGACTATATCTGGTTTTATAGCAATTACTTTATGTCTATTCATTTACGAGTCTCACTTTGTAAAAGATATTGATTAATTTTCGATAGTTTTTGTTGTTTCTCGACTATACTATAATTACTCTTAATTTAGGTAATATTCAATGCTCTATATTCAATTTTAAATTATCTTTGCTTATGTTTGGTAGCAACTGTCATTAAAATTGGCGTAACGAGGATTTTTGGTTATTTAATTCTAAAAACACCTTAAAAATTGCTTTTTTCTTTTTCAATTCATTATCTATAAATATCTTGCCCCATTGAAAATTATCGATAAATATTTTACAAAGGTTTTTATATCTTTAACTAAAAGGACTTATACATATGATTACTATAGATTCCGCTTCCAACTGCTTTGCTTTTCCATTGAGTACAGTTTTCAACAATTGTTTATCTAATATCCCTGTAGAACGTTCGACTAAAAAGTCTTTTGTTGAAAAAGGGACTGCTGTTATCGCTACGACTCAGCAATCATTACAAACATCAAATATTCATTCGGGCGTTGGCGTAGCTATTGTTATGAATACTGGAGATAGGTTTCTTGCTCATTTTAATGATGTTTCTGCCGTAACAGTTTCTATTGATAAAAGTTTAGCTCAAATTAAGAAAACTAATCCTGATGCTCAAATAGTGGAAATAGTCATGTGTGGTGGGCTTGATTCTCATGCTAGTGTGTTGGGGACATCTATCCATGGCGCAAAATATGGAGCTATGGGACTTGGATTAGCTTTACCTGTATCTTTGCCTGTGTGTATTACTGCATCGTTAGGACTTTATTTATCATGCTCTGTTTGTGGTCCAGAACAAGAAGTGGGTAGTTCCGTTTTACGAGAGGCCGTTATTAAAAAGGTAACGGAATTGCATGAACAGAACCCGTCGTCAAAATTGGTCATTCATTCTGTTAGTGAGGAGTCCCCTCTTTTTCTTATGGTTAAGAATGATTGCCAAATCGTAGTGTGTCCTGATGTCTCAGAGGAAGTAAAAAAGGCGTTTATTGTTGGGTTCAATGAGCACGGGATTAGTCGGAGTAATTATCGGCATGCGACAATTTTGGCGAGTACTGAAGCTGAACCGCCTTTAGATTTGCACAATCAATCTATTAAACGACCTTATATTCTTAATTTTGATGGGAAAAAGAATAGTTAATTCTAGGACTATTCAGGATAGTAGATATGAGTATTAATTGGATTGGCTCCTCCATTATAAACACCAGCATTATAGTGAGGTTGAGTTGGTCCTTTTCCATTTAAATGTACTTCTGGGCCGTGAAAGCAACCGGTTAACTTTTCTAGGTCAGACAAAAGGTTTTTTGTAGATTCCTCAGCAGATTTTACATTCCAATGGTCTGGACCTCTATTGAATATTCCGTAAGATATGACCGACTTGGATGAATATTCTAATAGAGTTTTGTAAATTTCTTCTGCAAGTTCTTTGCTACCTACGTATAGACTAACGAAATAGTTCTTTTTTTCCGCGTGAGTGTTTTCTATTAGTAACGATACACATGTAAGAAGGATATCTTCTTTAGGGAGCTTGGAAATAATATTTTCCCATAATTGTTTAAGCACGATAACTTCGCAGGCATGGTGACGTTTATCTTGAATTATTTCTTTTATACCTTTTTTTAGTTTATCCGAAAGTTTTTTAAAATTTGGATATTCCTCTGGTGTATTGTCGTCAATAATGGCTGACCATTTCGATTTATTGTCTTGGCACCATTTTAATGGAACTAAATCTGTACTTTCATTATCTTCCGAGCCACCGTTTTGTATGAATTCATTTTTGAATTGGGTTTCGGAATTAAACGTTTTCCAGAACAATTGAATTTCTTTAAGTACGGACAGTGTTTCACTACACTTTGATGGCATTTCAATTCCTTCTTCGGGTGATTCCAAATTACTATACTCAACAGGTTTATCGTATTGAAACTCAGGCAATACAGCTTCTGTTAAACGTATTCCCCAGTTTTCAAAGGATTCGCCTTTTTTCCAGGCAAATAATTTTTCTCCTTCTTCAAATACTTTATAGTACGGACTTCCGTCACCGGGAATACACACGATGGCACCCTTTTCTTCCCGTTTTGTTAAGGCGCTAATTGCTTCTCTTGCATGAAAAATTGAATTTCTTGATGGGACTACCATCGATTTCTTTGCATCTATTCCTGTTAAATATGGACCTATGTTTTTATGTGTTTTTGATTGCATATCTTGGATAGATTTGAAGTAATTTGACTTGATTTTTTTCTCTAACCTCGGTAATTCTCTATTTTTAACGATACTTTCAGGAGATAAAGATGTTACAGAAAATATTGCCCAAGAGGAGGTTTCTTCATTTATTCGGTAGTCTGATATTTCTGTATCTATCGATAAATAGGTATTTAGGTATTGGAGTCCAATTTGGTATAGATCGTTTTGGCGATTTTTATAGTTGATGCCACCTTGAATTCCTTTAATAACTAAAAAGGCACCAAATTGGGCATTCTCAGGAAAAACTGTTGATGCAATTTTTTTGTCTTCGAAAAAGCTTGAAAAATCACTAGCGAGGCATAATAGGGATGTTAAAAAATCATGAGCAATTAATGCTGTTTCCACAGCAAATTCGTGCCTTGATGAATCTGTTAAAATATCGCCATAGAAGTCATCAGAAAAACTTACTTCAGGGGCCACTTCTCCACTTTTTAAATTATTTAAAGGCATAAGCGAGATTTGGAATCCAGAAATATATGTGTGCGTTAGGTCGTCGTCTTGGTGTGTGAATATGTCTTTTACTCTTTCGTCTATGTCGACCAAATTTGATAGACAAGACCTTGATCCGGCCAAAAGAATATTAAGGGCTTCAAAGGCTTTTGTACGTTTGTCTGAATTTTCAAACATATCAAACGTAAATGTCGAATTTCTTTTTATCCATTTTAGTATTTGGAATACCATAGGAAGTACGTTCGAATTTATTTGTAGGCTTTCATTACATTGGTTTAAAAGAGGAACAATTGTCGCGAATGAATTTACCGTTGTACGTTGTGAATTAACAGTTTTAAGTAATTCTCTTAAGAGTTGATTTTGTACGCGGTCCTTTGTCGTCACAGGCGGATGGTTTACATTAAAGAAAACACTTTTGTACATAAAGGATATATACTCACTAAATAATTCTTTTGGATCCCTATTTAATAGGAAACAATCGGTTTCTTTTAGTAATAGTTCTACCCCTTTGCTTGCGTCCCCTTCCAAAAGCCATGAAAGACAGATATATGCGTAAGACGTTGATTCCCCTATTCCATATGGTTTAGCTCTTACAAGCTCTGTTCTCGCATTTTTAAAATCGTCATTAATTAAGAAGTTTATCCCTTTGATTAGATGTTTTTTGTATTTTCGTAAATACATCACCGATTTCAGGGTACTTGTTTCTGAAGGTTCGATATCTGCTTCGGTAAATTGTGCTAGTTTCCAATCGAAAGGAAAATTCTTTTTTAAAGATGGAAGTAATTCTTTATTTTTGAATCTATTGTGAACATCTAATAATCTAGCTCTATATTTATTAGGCATTCCTTCCTCGAAATCTATGGTGGATATCATTAGGAAGTAATTATATGTTTTGATTGGGTTTATTTTTGCTGCCAATTCTACAGCTTTTTCAATATCTCGTTTTTTAAGTTTATTGAAGATCAGGGAGAGCCTGAGGATAGGTAAGAAGGATTTTTTACATCCTTTACGACATAACTCTAAATCTCCCCATAAATTAAAATCGTGATTGCGGATATCTTTGTCTTGGAATGCGATTTTAAATATTTTATAAGAAAGAACATCTAAATTGTGTCTGTTAATTTTTGAATTCGCTTTGGTAATAGATAAATGTTGATCTAGTAAATGTTGATAATGTTCTAGACTATTTGAGTCTTTTGCCTTTTTAACTAGTTTTCGTAGCGCTTCCTCTCTAAAGTGATTCATTTCTATATTTTGGATTTCGTCGTTATCAAATAGAGATAACACAAATTCTGGCGTATCACTTGCAACCTCTAAAAGAGATTTAAAATATCGTTGTTTTGTTTGGTATGACTTTATTTTAGGTGTGAAGTAACCTTTTTTTAAATCTTTTAGTGTCATAATTTGGAAGTCACCATGAAACGTACCCGTTGGTAGTAAGTCAGGGTCGAAACAAGAGCTAATTGGACTCGCACATTCGTCTGATTCTATCTTTCTAGTTGATGGTTTTTGGATAAGGAGGTCTGTTTTTAACAAAGGGACTATTTTTTTCATATCGCGAAAGGATACTTCGGTATTTAGGAATAGTAAATATGGCTATGTCGCGAAATATCTAATCTGGGCAATTTTCGCCCGACTTATTTGGACATACCAAACCACGTCGTGCGAGAAATTGCCCATCTCAGGTATTTGACAACATCGCGTAAAATGCTTTTTCTCTGTTTCGTGAGAGTCCCTATCTATTAATATAAGATGCCTGTAAGCTTATTAATCTATTTTGGGCTTTATTAAAATGACTTGTTCGCAGAAAATGAAAAGCTTTGGTTAGACATTTTAAAGTCGGGAGTAAGTGATTCTTGACCTTGTGTTAGTCTTAAATCAAATGAGAATGAAGAGTCTATGTCGTAACTGATTCCAATTATTGTTCCATAGTCGTCTTTATTGAAATTAAACATATCCGTTACGTCGTTTGATGGGTAACCAGGAAATTTTAGACCGGCATCTAGTAGCTTAGCTGCATAACCACCGGCGTACACACCTAGTCTATTCGTCACGTTAACACTTAATAGAATAGGAAGTTCAACATAATTTAGATTGTACGTTGCTGAATACTTTGAACCGTCGACTTCTTGGTGTTGAGTACCCCCTCTTTGAGTAAGATTTAATTCTCCAATTATAGACACTCCATTCATAATAGATTGCTTTCCAAAAATACCCATTGTGGCTCCCATAGAGTCAGCATTTTCTAATGTCGATTCTCCTGTGAATTTAGACGTCGTAAGCCCAGCTTTCATTCCAAAATTTGTCTCACTCATTATTGAAGATGAACCCCATATAGACATCGTCAATATTATCATCCAGAATTTTATTTGTTTTGTTTTTTTCATCATATACCTCGTTGTTATTTATTTTCTCAAGGAGTATATGCGTCAACTAATTATTTGTAAAGATAGTAAGTTACGTCAGATAATTATATTTATCGTATGTATATGCGATGAGCATCAGTTTGTTCTGATGAATTCCAATATTTTTTCTTATTGAAACATATATTTTAATTAAGCAACCTTTATCGGTCTAAGGGCGTTTTTTATCCATTTAAGGCATTAAACTTTTCTATCTGAATATTTTTTTTATCCATGAGTTATAAAAAAAATTTATACCTCATAGTTTAGGTGGGATTCAGATGTATGTTGTATAGTATCTACCATAATACATTTCTATATTTAAAATATTTTAAAATCAAAAGGCTAAATACATGACAAAAATAAATAAGATTATTAGCTATAGTGAAGAGACCTTAACAACGATAAACACCCCGGCCCTACCCGTATTTTCTCAAGATTCCTTAAAACAAATCGTTGTTGGAGAAGGCGGCGGTTTTTTAGTTGATCTTGGTGAAGAAGACGTACGACTATTTAATGAACTATTAGAAAATTCATTAAACAAAATTAATAAATTTTTGGGAGACAATACAAAACCTCTTATCGTTTATATTGGTATAGGTACAGGTAATCCAAGTTCTGGTTTCGTAAATCCATCTGCTAATTCAGGGTATATAAACCAAATGAATTGTAGATTGCAATCAAGTCCAAGTTTTCTTAGTAACGAAACCACAGTATCCGAGTTTAAGATAGTAACTATTAATTTTAATAGCAATGACGAAGGAGAAACCGAAGCGTTTAACTCCAGGATCTCGGATATAGGAGATAGACTTGATATTAAATGTGTGTGTAAATTCCCGTTGACTTCAACAGATACCAAGTTGGCTGAAATATTTGGTGGGCTTTTGAAAAAGAATGTAATTGATGTTTCTCAACAGAACGTAATAATGATCACGATGAATGCCATTACAGACACACACTATCCAGGAATCAACTCTTTTGTGGATGCCATATCTCCCAATAAAAGCGAAGCTAAAAATAGAACGAAATTGACGGTATACATGAATTCTTATCTACAAGAAAATGATAAGGTTGATACTTATATAACTGTACCAAGACGAAGTAAGATGGGATTTCTAAATGCATCCATTAATTTAAACGAACCATTATTTATAGATGTTCTTAGAACTAGGATGGTTTAATTAATTTGTGAAATTCAGATTGTTTTTAATTACTGGGATTCTAATACATAGGGACGCCTTGTGGTTAAATTACGTGAGTATTTTTATGGAATGTAACGTTTAAGTGTTCTTTAATGATTAATTGCTTGGAGGAAATTTTTGAAAATGTTCAGTATGAAAAACTGGGTTAAGTACTTACTTTTCCTTTTCTTTTTTTCGTATCTATTGATATCAACAGGTTGTTCACGATTAGAAGAGTTATTGAATCTAGAACCTGCTATCGATGATCAAGTGCTACCAATTACTAATTTATTCTCGTTTCGTGATGTAGATAAAAACATTGTTTTAGAATGGAATAATCCTAACGATCCTGACTTTGATTACGTAGTTATAAGAAGAAGCATAAACTCGACTAGTGTCAAAGATAGTGGGATTTATGCAACGACAAATGCAGAACAATTTATAGACCTAGTTAGCCCTGATACCACCACATATTTTTATGGACTTCAAAGTGTGAATCTCTCCGGCGATTTATCTGAATTGCTTATTAGTTCTGAAAACTTAGATATAGAGCCCCCCGACGACATATCTGAATTGAAAGCGGAACGATGGTATAAGCAAAACTATTTAAGCTGGAAAAACCCTGGAAATTTAGACTTTGAGCATGTGATATTGAAAAGATCCCTTACTGTTGAAGAATTAGAAGATGCTCCCCTAATTGTAACGCTAAGTGAAAATTCCTTTATTGATGATTCTATAGAGGATAATACCTCTTATTATTACGGTTTGTATTCGGTTGATGAAACTGGGAATACGTCTAATGTTACTTATTTATTTGTTGATTTCGAAGGCGAGATATTTTTTCCGGATAACGATTTTTTAAAGTTGGTTAAAAAAGCTATTGGAAAGTCTGGGCTGTCTATTTATAAAGAGGATTTGGTTAACATTGATAAACTAGAGATTGAATCCATCGAAGAAAATACAAACTCTATTTATGACATAAGAGGGATAGAATGGCTTGAGCAATTAACTTATTTGAACTTGTTTTCAAATAAAATTGGAAATATTGAGGCTTTATCTTCTTTAACACGTCTTGAAACTTTGGTTTTATATAATAATAAAATTCGTGACATAGATTCATTAACATCCTTAACTAGTCTTAATCGATTGAATTTAAGGGGTAATTACTTAAGCGATATTAATGGGCTATCAGAGCTATATAATCTTACAAATTTGGATCTAGATAACAATCAAATAAGTGATATTAGTGGGTTGTCATCTTTAACTAATATCGAATCTTTAGATCTTGGGTATAATAATATTACTGATATTAGTCATCTAACTTCTTTGACTAATATTTCTAGTTTGGTTTTATATGGAAATCAAATTATAGATATTAGTGCGTTGTCTTCCTTTTCTAACATTCGATCATTGTTTTTATCTAACAATCAAATTGAAGATATTAGCGTTTTATCTTCTCTGATTACCCTTAATTTCGCGAGTCTTTCTGGCAATCAAATAACTGATATTACTGCCTTAACGTCCTTGTCCGACCTCCGAAGATTAAAACTAGATGGCAACCAAATATCTGATATTAGCCCGTTGGTCTCTTTGACGGGCTTGGAACAATTGGAATTAGATCATAACCCAATTAGTGATATTGGTTCTTTAACCTCTTTGATTAATCTACAAGAATTAGGTTTAGGTTATACTGAAATAAATGATATTACTGAATTATCTTTTTTGACAGATCTTGTGTCTTTGAATCTATCTGGTAATAAACTAAACGATATTAATGTTTTATCTTCCTTAACCAAACTTGAAGTATTGTATCTTTCTGATAACCAATTAAGTGATATTAACGCCTTGTCTTCTTTAAAAAATCTTAAAGTTTTAAATATACGAGATAATCCAATATCAGATATTAGTGCTTTAGAAACGTTGATCAACCTTCAAATCTTGCGTATACGTGATACTGAAATTTCTTCGGAAGATATTCAATTGTTAGAGGATCTGTTACCAAATCTTAGTATTAGACTTTGATGGAATTATATGAATTTAAGGAACTATTATAAATGACTACAAAAATTGGTGCTTCATTAGAAAAACAATCAAACTCTATTATAAGGCCAAGTTTGTTTAAAGGCTGGATGAAAGGCGGGAATGGCGTGGACGCGCTGGAACTTACCCTATCATTTGCAAAGAATGTTATAGATCGTAAACTTTCTTCTTTTGAACTTAAACGGTTTACTTATTTAAAAACACATTTAAAAAATATCGATTTTGCATCTTGCTCCTCAGAAAAACGGCAAGAGTTTTCTTCTTTTTTTCCTGAATTTAAACATTGCTTTAGTTACCATTCTATTCCGCGAAGGCTCAATAAGCATTGGAATGGTACCAAGACTAGCGAATTAGATGGTGATGGTTACTTAAGCCAGTTTGAGACGTCTTTGTTTAAAAGTGGAGGTGTACTTGGATCGTTTAAAGATTTTTCTGATGACGGATACATGTATTTGAATCAGTTTAAGGAAAAAGCTCTGCCTAGATTACAAAAAGAGAAACTAAATTGGTTTGTTGAGTTTTTTTCTGAAAGCGCTTTTAAATTGAGTATGGATCCTCATTTATTGCATAAAATTGAAAGTATTCTGGGAGAAAACGTTCTATTGGTTCGAGGTGATTTGTTTACCATCCCAGGATACTCGTATAGTGGTGCTCTTCATAAAGATATGGAATCTCGGTTATGGCGTCGTCCAGATGATTCTGATATTTCTACTGCAGAAAATATGGTTAACGTTTGGATTGGGTTGTCAGGGTCTGACGAAAACACAGCTACTTTAAGATTTTTTCCTCAAACACATTTAGAGGATCAGCTTTTTCCTTCGGATACTATGGAATTTGTGAAAAATAGTGGGGCTGATTTTGACATGCACTGTCGTTACCTTTCATTAGAAGACCCTCCTGTTGAATTTTCGAGATATCTTTTTTTTCATTCTATGTTAAGTAGCCAGCGTGATAGCTTAAAAAATACGGCTCAACTTTTATCAATCACTGAACCAAATGATTATATTATGTTCGATTCTGATATCCTTCACGGAGGGCCTTATTATAATAATTCTCCTAATCCTAGGGTTTCCATGGTTTTTAAATATTGTGCTGCGAGTGAACGTGCTGTTAAACGCCCTTCTCGATTTATGAATGATTTATCAAAACATTACTCGGCAGACGAAATTTCAAAGATATCCAATAATTCACTACGACTCGAAGATCTTAGTACTCAGGTTTTGGGTTCAAAAATGAATGATGTGTATGAACCTATTGATAAGAATTCCTTATGTGATTATTTAGTAAAAAAGAAGTTTCATTAGGGTTTCTCTAAAATACAAGTCATTTTTTTAAGTGTTCTGGATATAAATTCATCTATTTGATTCTCTGACTGGTAAGGTGTGACATAGGTGTAAATGAGAGACAGTCTGCTATTAAATGTTACTGCAGGAACTGCAAAGCCCCATTTGTTTGCGTATATTCCTTGCACCGCCGGACAATGAAAGATATCCACTAGTTTAAAGGTGGTATATTGTTTTTTTATTAGTTTATCCATATCTCCCAAATTACTTACAGATATGAATGCTTGTTTTTTCGAAAATCGATCTGCAAATTCGATTCCCTTAAGTGTATTAAATGATGGCTTGTAGACATAGTCTTCCCACGTTTTATTTTTTAATACGTCTTTAAGCGTTTCATGAATATTTTTAGCAGTAGAAAGTAACGACTGACTTGTTGTTTTAAACGGATCAAATGAAACTTTTGATATCCAGTTACCCATTTGTTCATTTTGTAAGGGTGGCGTGTAATAGGGTCTTAAATTAATTAGGGTTCGGCAGTTGATTGACATTTCTTCACTAGAATTGTTTGCTTCTTTTATCCATTCGCTTAATGTGAGGCACAAAATGGCTTTAATAAGTGACTGAATACTTAGCTTGTTTTTGGCTGCATAGGTTTTAATTGCATTTGTTTGAGTTTCATTAAATTGGTATCGTTTAAAATTTGTTCTACAGTTTCGGATTGGGTATAAGCTTTTTTTACTATTTTCTGGTTTGCACGTATTAAAATCCTTAAAATTTTCCTTCTTAGCATCGTCCAGTTCTTCTTTATTATTGGTTAATGGATAGAGTTGAAGTGGTGAATTTGGGTGTTTTAGTTGGGGATGTATTTGAACACTATTATCTGATGCCTCATAGAGTGATAGTAAGTCTTTTATCATCATATAAATTGACATTCCATCCGCAATAATATGAGAGGAAACTAAAGCAATTTTTGTTACGTCGTCATATTCATTGGCATACATAAAACATTTTACAAGAGAGTCTTTGTGTAAATTAAATGGAGTATGTAGTTCATTTAAAAGCTTCGATTCATAATCTAGGTTATTATCGATTTGTACAAGTGGAATAGGGTTCGTATTGTCGTTAGAAAAGACAGGATCAATTTTAGAGTCTATATTGATTGAAACATTTAATAGTTCGTGTTTTTTTTTAAGTATTTTTAATGCTATGGTCAGTTTCTGTTTATCGATGTGACCGTTCAGGGTGGCCGTTATGAATGTGTTGAAGGGAAATGCCTCATTTAGTTTGTAAAATATCTTTTCTATTGCGTTAAGTTTTATCATGTTTATGGGCTCGGGCAGTATTTTTTTTGCACTCGTTTATCTATTAGTATATCCTTTTATTATGCTATATAAAAAGATTCCGATGGGCCCCTCTCACCTTATGTTCCCTATTCCTGCCTCACTCGTTGTTACCGGACAATCTAATGACCTAAATGTCGCTGCCGTCGCTTGGATTGGTATGATGACTTACAGTCCACCTATTGTAACGATATCTTTGAAAGAAGGTCGCCATTCTTTGGACCTAATAAGGAAATATAAAGAATTTACAGTGAACTTGCCTTCAGCCGAGCATTATAAAGAAACAGATTATTGTGGTTTAGTGTCAGGAAGCGATGAAAATAAGCTCGAAACAATTGGCTTTTCTACAGAGGATAGTTTGAATATAAAAACACCAATTATAAAAGAATGTCCTTATAATATGGAATGTAAAGTTGTGAAGGAAGTAACCATCGATTGTTGGCAATTAGTGTTTGGTGAAATTGTTGAGACACATATTGATGAATCCGTTTGTAAAAATGACGGTTCTATTGATGTTAATAAATTGAACCCACTTGTTTACTTAGCGCAAATTAAAGAATATTGGACGATAGGTAATAAACTTGGTGACGTTAAAACGTCTGGTGAACATTTTACTAAAAAACCTTAAACGTTTTACTTAACGTTAGTTACTTTTTTTAACTTAGCGTGAGCCTGTTTAATCAAAATATCATTGATGTGAAATTTTATTGGTGGGCATTCCATTTCACCTACTTCGTTATTTCGTTTTCCACAACCGCCTCTACACATTGGCATGATATTACATGACATGCACGGGTCTTGTTTTGTTGGGTCGAATTTAAAATAGCTTTCCTCATAATCTTCGTTTTGTCTAACATGATCGTCTAAGTATCCCGTAATAAGATCTTCTATTCCAATATCTCTAGAACAAGCATACAATTCGCCTTTTGGACCAATAACGAATCCATTTTTGTCTTCAGCGACACACACACCTTTTTTTGGACCGACTCCAAAATATGAGTACGTGTTCATTTTGTTTTCTTTTAATGTATCGTAGAAGTTTAACTTAATTTTTGATGATTCTGTGTTTTCCATAAAAACTTTTTCTTTGATGGTCGAACATGAATCAGATGAAGAACATGATGTTGAACAAGAGGACGTTAAGCTTGGTCTGTTTTCTATAGTTTCTTTATCTAGATGTAGGTCCGTAAGACTGATGTTTAAATTGTGCTTATTTGGGTGATTTTTGAAGTAATCTAAGAGTTCATGGGTATTTGCCGTATCTTTATCTATATGTATTCGTACGATCACCCTCATTTTTTCAGATGCGATATCGATGCTCTTCATTATTTTGTCGAAGGAGCCCTGCCCTCCTTTTAGTCGTCTACGCATATTATGAATTTCTTTTGGACCATCTAGGGTTATCATGATTTCTTCTACTTTTAAGTCAACGAGCGTATCTAACTTTTCTTTGGTTAATAGAAATGAATTTGAAATCATGCGTGCATAAAAAGGCGTATTATTTTCTTCACAAATTTGGATCATTTTTTTACTGAGGGACTCAATTACGTCATACCCTAATAGAGGTTCCCCTCCATACCATTCGATATTAATGGATGTGCTGTCTTTAACTCGCTCTTTTACGAGTTGAATGACTTGTTCTTGAACCTCTTCTGACATTTTATCAACACGGGACCGAATTTCTTCAGTTTCGTAGCAATACACGCAGTTAAAATTACATTGTAAGGTAGGCATTAAAACGAGCATTAGCCCTTTTTTCTTATTTACTCGTGTGGTCATTAATTCTTTGCTAATTTTTTCCAGTTCATTTAAAGACGAAGGGATCAAAAACTTTCCATGTATAAGGGCCTGTTTTATTGGGGATGAATCATCTTCGTTTAAACTATCTGAAAGCACACTTGAAATTTTTGGGACAACCTCACTATTAATAACCGTTAAACTTCCTGAATAAGCATTGTATAAAACATGATCCCCTTTATCATTTATAGGGACAAAATGATTGTACCGGGATGCCTGATATGTTGATGTTTCTGATTTAACTAATGTAGGATTTCGCATTTATTTACTCACTACTGTTTGCTTTGCAAATTTTTCATTTGCTGTTCTTAATATGGTTTGGTTTATGTGAAATTTTATTGGTTTACAGTCTGTCGTATCTAAATCTAGAGCACGTTTTCTGCATCCTCCTAAACAAAGAGGCAAAACATCGCAGGTTTTACATACGGGATGTTCTGTTGGATCATTTTCGTATGATTTAGAATATGTTTTATTTTCAGAAAAAAAGTCTTTGATATGCCCTATTACTAACGTTTCATCGCCGATATCTCTTGGACACATGTATTGCTCGCCATGAGGACCAATAATTATTCCATTTACATCTGTTGCAGTGCAGCTTTTTCCTTTTGGACTTAAGGATGACAATTCTAGTGAGTTCTTTAGGCTATAGGTCTTAGCAGCTGTATCTAATACGGTTAGTGCTTCAGCACACTCTTTTGGTTTTCCACCAAGACAAAGGCTTTCCAACGATGTCTTGGAGCCTGTAGAACAAGCCGAACCGCAGCCTGTGTTCGCTGTAGATTTTGTATCTTCTTCTTTAAGGTGAAGGTCGGCTAAGTATAATGTTATTTTCTTGGCAAATGGTTGTTCTTTAATATAGGCCATTAGGTCATCGACTCGTTTAGTGTCGGTATCTACATTGATCCTTACTGTAATATTAATATGGTCGGCTGCTAGTTCTATGCTTTTCATTATTCGGTTGAATGTACCTTGTCCGCCTTTTAAGATTCTTCGCGTGTCATGAATTTCTTTTACTCCGTCTAGAGTGACAATCATTTGGGTTACTTTATAGTCTATCAACTTTTGCATTTTTTCTTCGGTAAGTAAGGATGCATTTGTCACTATTCGCGAAGAGTATGGTGTATTATATTTTTTAGCTAAGTTCATAAATCGCTTACTTAAAGATTCTATGATATCGATTCCTATGAGAGGCTCGCCTCCATACCATTCGATAAACAGTTTAGGAATCAATGGAAGCTTTTCTTCTACAAAACTTACAATCTGATCTTGTGTTTCTTGGCTCATTCTATAAGTACTTGCTTTCATTTCTGTACTTTCATAGCAATAGACACATCCAAAATTACATTCCATAGAAGGCGCAATGATAACGTTTAGTGATTTATTTGTATTTGTTCGGTATTTTTTAATATCTATACCCAATTGTTTAACTTCGTCAGATTCATTTGGAATAAGAAATTTCCCGTATGATAGCGCCGTCTGAATGACATTTTGTGGGTCGGTGGGTTGATCCTTTTTTGTAGGTGTAATTACGCTTTTAACAGTCTCAACAGATGATTCATTAATAAGAACCATAGACCCCGTTCCTGCATTGTAAAGAACGTGATCACCTTGAGGATTGAATTTTATAAAATGGTTAAATTTTGAAGGTTTTAAAGTGTCTGCCAATTTTATGTTTCCTTAATATCTTTTACCCAGAACATCAACCGCCAGAGCAACATCCACCGCTACAGCATCCTGCTTTGGATTGATGTGCAGCATTCGATGTATCATTTAAAAAGGTGATACCTGCTGCAGCAAAGGTATCAAAAAGATTAGCCGATTCAGGAGATGTTTGTGTTGGGGCTTCAGTTTCTACAGACTTTTCTTGTTGAGGCGATTCAATAGATTTATCCTTATAGCCTTTAACGGATTGGTCAACTGATTGAATTGGGTTTACTTGAAGTGACATATTTTCCCTCTTTATAAAAAAATTTTCTAATTTGGATACAGAGACATAATACCTTTACTAACTATAAAAAATCAACAATATGTCTATAGCTGTCGGGTTATATTAAGGTATTAACTTATCTCTTTGTTTTTTAGAGAGAGTTATCTAATGCTAGGTCTAAGTTGTCGGCTACGATTTTTTTTCGGTCGTTATCGAACGAGACCACTTCTTTTGCCGATTTTTCGCAATATTTACAGACCTTGTCGCAGGTAGAGTTTTTGCAATCATGCTTTTTAAAGAATTCTAGAAACTCTATTTCAGATAGTTTTTGGTTATCAATGTAGGGGAATCCTAAAAAGTTTCCGTCTTTGAACTCTTCATTCATCCATTCGGGATTTTTTAAAGAATCGGAAGTAAGTGGCTTTGCGTCTTTTTTTTGATAATCGAATTGAGAGTACATCGTTAATATGTCTGCTAGGTTTCCTTCGTAAGCTCGGTCATAGTATGCCTTTGTTGCGTTAGTTAACCATCTCGTTGATTTTAGCCGTTCGGCAATTTTAAAATAATCGATTCCTATTTCCTCGTATGACGACGTGTCCTCGGGCCGGACAAACATGCTCCGTACAAATTCTGTAGGGTTATTCATAGCTGAGCAAGAGCATCTCAGATAAAAGTAATTTTTTTTAGAATTACTTCCACATGTTTTGTTGGACAAGCTTCGTTCCATATTATGGTGAAATAAATCAGGGCATCTATATAAACACGGATCGTTAACAAGTAAGCCAAGTCTACACTTTACAGCTTTTCTAATCGCTTTTAATGCCTTGAAATCTCTAGTTACATCGTAGGCAAGGCATATTGAATAGGCTCCCAAATCGTCCCAATATTTGGCTTGAGTACCGGATGTCACATTTGCAAGTATCGAAACGTTTATCTTGATATGAGGGACGTACTTTTTTATAAGTTCTCCTAAATAAGGAAGTGTGACTGCAATTGTGGTTACGTTTAAGTTGGCTATTTCTTCTAAGTAATTAATTATCTTTTTTTTGCCAGAGTCGGAGAATTCATCGTTTGAAAGGGTCATTGTGTTAAATAGGTATGTAAATTTCATGTCACGGGATTTTACTTCGGAAATGTATTCCTTAGCTTTTCCATAATCAAAATTGGATAGGTCGTCTTCGACACGCCCTCCTCCATAAGGATCATTTTTGACTCGACCGTATAGGTCTACGACACCAAGTTTATTCATGTTTTCAATAAGAACGGGGTCCCAATTACAGGCGACTGATAGTTGCATATTTTTTTTTCCTTGATTATGAAAGTTATGTTTGGTTAATAGTATTTAGTTTGATTTTGGTTTGTCAAAGAATTTATGGATGTGGGTGTTAATTTTTGATATGGTTTTGTGTAGAAGTCAACGTTTTGATTTGATGAATTAAGCTGGTATTAATGGGCCAACAAACCCATAACATGAGCAGGGAATTCTGTTACTTGTTCTATAGAAATCACATGAATGACAATGAAAATGAATTTTTATTTATTTTAGAGAGCCTAAAAAACAAATCAGCAACTATATATATATATAATTAAAGCCGAATAGATTTCGCTAGGACGTCTTGAATTTTTGGATGAATAAAATCTACCATCTTAATCGCGTACATATCCTTTATTTTTTTCGGTAGAGCTGACCCGATTTTGAACCCAATTTGGTTAAGAATAATTTGAATTAATAGATGATCCGTTGAGGAATTTCCAAGTTTTTTTTCGAGAAAAGGTATTTCACGTTGTTTGGCTTCTTCAATTATTTTTTTTGTAAAATTTTTCGTAAAAAATGAAGCTGCATTCCAGGCTATGGCTCTACTAAGTTCTTCAATATTTCCTGAGTTTGCTTTGCTGATTACATCGTCAGTAATTTTGATACTATCAACCACACTTGTCATTAGGGGCTCAAATCCATCTTTCATTAAGATATGAAAATCGATGAGAATATCTGTTAAACATTCTTTTGGACGGTTTTTTAAAAAACGTTCTGCGCGTTTTATTTTTAATTCATCATTTAGAAAAATACCTTGTTCTATAGGCTCTATAGCAAGATCATTTCTGCAACAAGGACAAGGCATAGAGTTAAAGTTTTGGATTTGATGAAATGTAGTCAAATTATCGAAACATTCCTTGTCGAAACGGTGCCCACATACGGTTTCAATCCAGTTTTCGGTGTCTCCTAATAAGATAGGACAATATATCTCTTCAGGGATGCATTCTTTATTTTCCAGATTTGTTAATATAGGAATTTGTTCAGATCGCGTATTAGAAAGAGCCAATATTTTAAACAATCAATTTCTCCAAGTCGTAAGTAAACTGCACACGTTTTTCATTCCTATAATACGTTATCGATGGATTAAAGGAAAAAATTCAATTAATTTTAATATAACCCTTTTTCGCTATAACTTAAAAAAAAAATGTGTCGTGATAAATAATCTTAAGAACTTTTATCTTTTATTGGGCTGAAATTTTATTGTTACTTCGTTAGATGTATGTAAATTTTGTGTTTCACGATTTTCTCCTGAAATCTATGCCGTAGCTTTTCCATAATCAAAATTGGATAGGTCTTCTTCGACACGCCCTCCCCCATAAAAGATCATTTTTGACTCTACCATATAGGTCAACGACACCAAGTTTATTTATGTTTTTGATAAGAACGGGGTCCCAATTACAGGCGACTGATAGTAGCATCTCTTTTCTTGATTTAATTAAAACTTATAGGAACTTTTGTTTCTCTAAAACATTCTGAAAAAATTCTTTTTACCATAATGATAATTCATTTTGATTTATTATAAATACTGATAAATCAATTTGTCTGTCCAAAAAAGTCTAATATCTTTTTTTTTAAATATATTGAATTATTCATGATTCTTAGAGGGGATTACTTAACGAAATTGTGAAGGTACTAGTTCAAAATATTTTGAAATTAAATAGTCTTTGGAATTTCGGAGCTGTTAAAATATTATTGTATGAAACTTTTATCATTTTTTTTCGATAATAAATATATAAATTCAAAGCAACTAAGAAGGAGAATTATTATGATTGATTTATTTCCAGGAAAAGTATCTAATCAATATGCAGATCAGATTAGAAATGTCACTAGAATTAGTGTTGCTAATGTCTCTAACATCAATACAGGGGTGTCTCCTCATAGAGGAATTAGCCAACATTCAACACAGTCCTCCAATAAAATTAAAAAAGGAGATGTAGTTTTGCAAGTAGCCGGAAGAGCTTTACCAAATCCACATCAACAACATATTGAAATAGCAGAGGTAGATATTGAAAAAGCATTAAAAGATATTCGTTCTAGTAACGATGATGATCTCGAAGGTCCATGTCTAGGAACAATGGTGCATCCTGGACCTAGAATTAAAATAAAGGATTAAAATCGTTTTATATCCCTTTTAAAGGGAGTGATTCAAATACTGTCTCATTAGAATAATTCTGAATAGTAAAAAAATATCCTCTATAAATCAAAAATCAGCTACTGATAAAGGAGATTATCGGTAGCTGATTGCTCTATTAGTACCAAAATGCGATTCCAGTTTAGTTAACAAATCGTTCATCTTCTTTTTTAAGGGTCTCACGTTATATAAATTACATAGTAGTTAGCGTATTCTTTGTCTTTTATTTTTGATAAAGAATTGTTTTAAAAACGTTATATAGAACAATTTATTTAGTAGATTTGAATACTTACAATAGTAACGAATTAATCTAAACGTTTTCTTTTGTTCTTAAAAAAATCATAAATGGGTATCCTCATGCTTTGATTCTCTTGCGTCTACTCCTGTGTCTATTTAGAGTCCCTATTTGGACTATCTATTATGTCTTTTCTAGAAATAGAAGACATTTTTTGAAGTTAGGGGATTGTATGTCAAAAATTATTTATTGTCGTTTTCTTGTTTTAATTGGACTTTGTTTTACCCTACTTGGGTTAGTGAGTTGAGGATGGCCGGTTACTGAGACTAAGACGTATCATGCACCGAATTGGACGCCTGATAGACGTATTGTTGCTGAGGTACAGGTTGTAAAGCTTCAGAGGACATTAATTAGTAATTCTGAATATGTGGGTGGGTATACTGGGATTCATATTCCTAGTATTGAAAAAAAATATACAAAAAATGAAATAAAATATACAAATATTATAGAATCAAATAACAGGTTGATTAAAGAAATCTATAAAAACTTACCAGATATAACAGGTTCTCAAAAAGAATTCTTGAAAAATTTAGAAATAAAAAAAGTGCTCCCAAACCTTGACTGATTTTTGTAGTTAATTAATTTCCAATCTTTTATTTTACTGCATTAAAAGATATAAACTCTACGTCGAAGCACTAATATAACTTGTTTTAGATATACAAATCATCACTAACTCCTCCAAACGATTGTTATTGCCAGAAATTCAAATTGTCATTTTAAAAATTCATTATTCTTCAAACATAAACCCCTTACTTATAAATATATTCTATATATTTTAAATTTTGCAAAATATTGAGTTGTGATTTAACTACTGGTAGTTCACTAAAAAGAATAAAGATGATGACTATTTTTAGTACTAGATATCTATTTAACTGGTTTGGTATTTAAATGGGAACTTGCTTCTCTTTTAGCTGCATTTGCCCGAAGTTCTGTAGGATCAAAACATGCCCCAGACGCTCCTGTGGCACTATTACTATGTGGAAGGTGGCTAGTTTTTGGAAATTTTAGATTGGAAAAAAATCGATTTCCAGTGGATGTAAATATTTTTGGTATTTGGTAAATCATATCTTTCTTTAGTATATGACTCATCTTCCTTATTTTAAATATAAATTGATTATTCTCTAGTATCTTTATTAATTGAGTCAGAAACTTTTGCTCATTAAATGGCGTGACACTTACTTTGTTTTTCTGTTGATACCATATATATTTTGTAAATCTCTTTTAAGTTTGTTGGTATTTTAGTGAATCGGTAACTTATGCAATATAGCATGACCATTCATGCTTCCTTATGATTCTAATATAAACGAATATTTTATGATAATATTAAAATACATTTGTAAAAGGGATATTCTCAGTTACACTTACATATGAATCGTTGGGGGCAATTTTGTGGGAAATTCTAAAATAAAAAATTGGTTTAAATATTTACTTCTTCTTTTCTTCTTTTCGTATCTATTGATGTCAACAGGATGTTCTCGCTTAGAGGAACTATTAAAGATCGAACCAGTTATAGATGGGCCAGTGGCGATTACTAATTATTCTTACATGAGAAAACTTGGTAAAACGGAGTTGGTTTGGGATAACCCTGCTGATACTAGTGTGTCTA
Organism: bacterium; assembly: GCA_018698675.1. Classification (GTDB taxonomy): domain Bacteria; phylum Margulisbacteria; class Marinamargulisbacteria; order JABIPA01; family JABIPA01; genus JABIPA01. Next base: position 63,592 of record JABIPA010000065.1, read on the forward strand.
CCCTTACGGTTAATCGGTCTTTAAGTGAAATCACATATTCAAATGAGATGTTTTTTTCTGATTCAGAGATCAATCTAGTCACTACGATTACTGAGCTTATCCCTTCAAGTACAATTCGGGTAATGGATGAAAATACCGATGATGATAAGAGCTATTTTTATACGGTTAGTTCCTTAGATCTAAACAAGAATCTTTTAGCATATGTTAATTTTAAAACGTCTATTGATAAATCCGCGCCTTCAGTAATTACGAATTTAACGTCACGTCGAATTAATGATGAAAATGTTGTACTAAATTGGGAGAATCCTAAGGATATTGATTTTGATTATGTTGTTATAAGGCGAAGCTCTATTGAGAATGGTGTTGAGGGTAGTGAAGTTTATGCTACCACAAATTTGGAAGTTTTTCTTGATACAGATAGTGATAGTTCTGAGGGATATTTTTATGGATTTCAATCGGTGGATATTTTTGGAAATGCCTCTGATGTATTAATAATCGAAATTTTAGATTATATGGCTCCTCCAGATAAAGTATCTGAATTAAACATGGAGCGATGGTATAAACAAAATTCCTTTACATGGAAGAATCCTATTGATTGGGATTTTAGCCATGTTGTAATAAAAAGATCACTTACGAAGGAAGGCTTAGAAGATTCTCCTATTTTACTTACTACAACTGAAACTTCATTTATTGATGAACTTATTGATAATGATACGTCTTATTATTATGGGTTTTACTCCGTAGATAAAATTGGAAATAGCTCTAAAGTCGCTTATTTGTTTGCTGATATTAATGGCGAAGTAGCTTTTCCGGACACAAGCTTCTTAAAATTGATTAGAGATACTACTGGTATATTTTATGCACCCATTTATAAAGAGGATTTATATGATATTGAAGTAATTGATGGGTATTTTAACCAGATTTTTGACATTAGAGGCGTAGAATGGTTTGAAAATCTAATTAATTTAGATCTGAATTACAACGAAATAACAGATATAAGTGGATTGGCTTCTTTGACTAATCTTCAAATATTGATGCTAAAATGGAATAATATAATAGATATAAGTGCATTGTCTTTTTTGACTAATCTTCAAACCTTGGATCTGCATGACAATGATATAACAGATATAAGTACATTGTCTTCGTTGACTAGTCTTCGAACCTTGGACCTTGGGTACAATTACATAACAGATATAAGTGCATTGTCTTCTTTGACTAATCTTCAAACCTTGGAGCTAAATGGCAATGAAATAACAGATGTAAGTGGATTGGCTTCTTTTACTAATCTTCAAACATTGAATTTAGCTAGCAATGAAATAACAGATATAAGTGCGTTTTTTTCGTTGACTAGTCTTCAAACATTGTATCTAGATTGGAATGAAATAACTAATATAGTACCATTGTTTTCTTTGACTAATCTTCAAACCTTGTCTATATCTACCAATGACATAACAAATATAAGTGCATTGTCTTTTTTGACTAATCTTCAAACATTGAATCTAAAATGGAATAAAATAACTGATATAAGTTCAGTATCTTCTTTAACCAATCTTAAAATATTGAGATTAGATTACAACCAAATAAGTGATGTAAGTTCTTTAGTTTCTTTAACCAACCTTACAGATTTGTACTTATGTGGAAACCCAATATCTTCTGAGGATATTTTCTGGTTAAAGCTGCAGTTACCGAATACAACTATTAGATTTTAACAAAATATAAAGGACAAAATTTGAAAGTAATCCATTATCGGAATTTTATAAGAATTATATATACGTTTTAATTTTGGTAACTGTCGATAACTATTTCGAAGACTCACAAGAGGTATTTCGTCTGTTATTTGGCAGTAATGAAAAAAGTGTCACAATCGGATACTATTCTAAATTACCTTCGCTGTCGTACAACCTTGAAAGAAGGAGCCCCAGAAATCACCATTAATGCTTCACGAGCTAATTCTGTCGTTTCTGTATCTAGTTGTACCGTTGAATCGGAGTCTTCTAAAATTTCGAAAGTCTTTCACACCCAGAAAATGTCCCAATCAATCCAACGGATACAATAATCATAAAACAAATCTTTAAAAACAGTCGTTTAATACAACTCATAAATAACCCCCTTAATTTATTATATAAAAAACAGAATAATTTATGGTCAGGTCATTTACAAGGTACGGACGCACAACTTAATATTAAGCTACAAATTATTGATGAAAATTAACTGTAGTGGTGGAAAGCTGTCTTTTTAGAGCTATATTCCGGTCTCTTCACACTTTTATTAAACAATTATAATATTTTTAGTACTAGATATTTATTTAACAGGTTTAATATTGGAGTCCGAGCTTGTTTCGTTCCCAGCGATTTTATCTGTAGCCTTTTTGATTTTTTTGGGGTCAAAACAAAATCCTGATGCTTGCGTATCCCTTTCGCTAAATGGCAAGTGACTGATTTTAGGAAATTTTATTGAATATTTATGATCTTGTATTTGCATGACGTCACTTGAAGACGCGTATCCGTTTGGATTTGGAGAACGATGACTTATTTTTGGTAGTGTTGACGGTGTAAATGAGGGTTGTATAGGTTCTAACGGAATTTTAGGTGTTTTTATTGCGCCTGCTTTAATATCTGTAACAGTTGAAGATGACGGGCCGTTATTTTGGTTAGGTCCAAGTTGACTAGTTTTTGGAAACTTTGTATTGGAAAAAAATCGTTTTCCGATGGGTGTGATTATTTTTGGTATTTGGTAAATCATATCTTTCTTTAGTGTATATAGTTTTTATTCTAAAATAAATGGTTGTCGTTTTCTTTCGTTCTCAAAAAAGTCATAAATGGGTATTCTCATGCTTTGATTCTCTTGCGTCTACTCCTTTGTCTATTTAGAGTCCCTATTTGGACCTTACTTATCTGTTTAATTTTTAACAGCTTTTTCTTCCGTTTGTTTCATTCTTTCTGAAAGATATACTCTTCTAGCATTTTGTTTATAAGTGTCTTTTTTTAATGAGTTGAACCATAAAATAAGTTTTGTAAGTTTAGTATCCTTTCGTGCTGTATCGCTTAGTTCAGGAGAAAATGGATTTGAAAAAGGGTCTAAAAAATTTATTAGTTCTTGTTTTTAAAATATTCCGGGGTACTCAGTCGATTTTTCATAATTTTTTTTAGGTCCCTTCTATAAAAAAGCGTTAATTTTTTAGGAATAACAACATTTTACAAATTGTAATACTCATGGTTAAGCTAACGAGCCATAAGGCTATAACTTCTTTCTAAACTAGGGTCAGTATTAAGAGGGTTATATTATTAGTAGCCGATGAAATGGTCTTTCATAAGTTTTCCAAATTTTTCCTCAAACTAGATGTTTTTATTGGGTTGACTGAACGATAAACCATGGGGATAAGTCATCTTGATTATTCACTTTTGAATCGATAAGTTTTCTTTTTGATATTCTAGGCTGAACTTCTAGGGTTTGAGACTAGGCAAAGCCCATTCCTAGTAAGGAGATAGGCTCCTTTGTAATTGGATTATTAAATGTTTTACTAGGTGTAATTATTTCTACCTTCCCCCTCTTCCACTAACCCGTCATTTTCTAAATTTAGAATCGTATTTCAGGCTATACTGATTCCTCTTAAAAAGTAACGTAAAATAAGAGAGTATCAATAGATGTAAGACCGTCGTATAAAATCTTATATGCTTAAGGTCGAGTGTTCCAAGTGACCTATCTTTTTAATTGGATTTCTCTAAGACTGATTTAAAATCACGTAAATTGTTCAATTTTTAACTTTCTATTAATAATTATAACGCTTTATTAATTCCAAATGAGACAGTTCTATTGAAGTAATATGACTGTTTTTCGATCGGTGTCAAACCTTGGTTATATCTAATCTCTAGTTCGAAATCAGGGGTAATCATATATGATGCACCAATAATTACACCTAAATTATCTTTGGCCAAGGTTTCTGTTATATCTATTTTGTCAGATGACAATGTATTGGTTAGATACGAAGATTCAATTAATTTTGAATAATACCCTCCTGCATAGATATTGAAACCCAATCCTATATTTTGTTTGAGTATTAGTGGGATTTCTATGCTATTACTTATATTTATAAGGGTATCGATTACATCTCCATATGAATCCATTTTTTTAAACCCTTTTTGAATCCAATTTAATTCAATTGTATATGATGTTGAATTTGTTATCATAAAGTTTTTACCAATTCCAATATGATGCCCATTAACATGGTCGAATATTTCTGTTCCTCCGACTATATCTGACATTGTTCCTCCAGTTTTTATGCTCCAATTATTGGATATTTTTTTTGTAGATAAATAGGCTATTGAATCTGTAGATATTATTTTTCGCGCACTAAAAAGAAGGGTTTGGTTATTAGTTTTTGAATCAAAGATTCCATTTGTTCCACCTATGAACCTTAAGTCAAAACTAAACGTAGGATCTACATTGGTCATGAATCCATATACAAAACCGTGGTCCTCTGATTCCTTAATCGATTCGTATCTACTAATATTTGGGGATTCATTCGGTGTTCCATAAGGAACTGTTTTATCTGAATCAATCAATTTAGAATAGAAATAACCTGCATATATTCCATTAGAGTTGGCAATTCTTAATTTTAGAAAAATCGGGATTTCTAAGTAATTTAGCCGTTCTGTATATGAATAATGTTTATGATAAGTTGATTCATCAGAACTACCAAAAAATAGATTATCATCCCTTTCGTTTCCTTTTTGAATATAGTTTACTTCGCCTACTATTGATAATAGATCGTTTAATTTATGTTCTCGAAATATCCCTATAGATCCTCCAATTATTGCGGTTCCAGGGACAAGTTCTGTTGAACCTAATCTCGACCCGTTTACCCCGGTTATAATTCCATACTCATCAGCGATTAGTTGTGAGTATATTGTCATAGTAAATAGTGTAAACATAATTATAGTGAATTTTATGTGCTTTTGTTTTATCATTGTAGTCCCTTTTTGATTTCAAATTTATATTTTTATACCTGAATAGATTTTACACGAAATAAATATATTTTCTAGATATTAAGTTACGTAATATTAATTAGTCTACATAATTTTTTTTATTTATTTGATTAACATTGGTTTTTTTTTTGCTTTATTTTTATTATATATTTCTTTAAAAAACTTTTGTTTTGATAAATTAAAAACTTAATTTTTATCCTGACATTTTTTATATTAAATTTTATATTTCTTTTTATTTACTTATTTCTTTCTAAAAAATGAATTTCCTAAGAGGTGTTGGTTTTTTTGTGGGGAATAAAGGTGATGATTATGTTCCTTTAATTAAGTCCTGGATTAGAAAGTAAATTATGTGTATATTGCCTATATATAAAGCTAAGTTTTATATCTTTCGGGGGTATCAACGTTACTTAAATTAATTTAGTATATTTTATTTTACCTTTTAGTTTACACTTTTTATTGGTAGTATCGATTATGTCTTTTCTAGAAATAGAAGACTTTCTTTGAAGTTAGGGGATTGTATGTCAAAAAATATTTATTGTCGTTTTCTTGTTTTAATTGGACTTTGTTTTACCCTACTTGGGTTAGTGAGTTGTGGATGGCCGGTAACGGAGACTAAGACGTATCATGCACCGAATTGGACGCCTGATGGGCGTATTGTTGCTGAGGTACAGGTTGTAAAGCTTCAGAGGACGTTAATTAGTAATTCCGAATATGTGGGTGGATATACTGGGATTGTTATTATGGACAAGGATGGAAGTAATGAAGAGCTTTTGTTTGAGACGCCTACAGGTGGAGTTAGTCGTATTGAAATGAGTCCTTCTGGAAATTATGTTGGAGTTATTAGTGGCTGGGTTCTTGACCTATACTCTTCTTCTGGACAACTTTTGCAAAGTATTGTTCCTGACCCAATAGTTGATCATATTAAGTTTAGTCCTGATGAGAGTAAGTTGTATGGGAGTGAATTTTCAGTTTCAATGAGTTTTTTTGATGTCCCAAGTTTGGATTTATTATTACATAACGAATTGGGTGGAAGTGGTATTTGGCATAGTAATAATACCATTTTATACCGAGACAGAGACATAGTACTAGCTTTATTTAATTTTTCTACTTCTGAACGATTTTTATATGACTTGAACATGGTACCGGAAATTTATCTTAGTTCATCTGGAAAAGTTCTAAGTTTTGGTGCTGGCGAGCGTTACGAATATACGCTAGGAGAAAGTGAAGAAACAAATACTCCATTTTCTTACTCCCCATACAATTACCAAGATTTTACAAACCAGCAATTAAGTCCGGATGGAAAAGAGATCGTTATGGGTGCGAAATCTATATTTAGTAATGCTGGAGCAGGAATCTATATATTAGATATAGAAAACGGCGGGATAACTTTTATTAAATAAGATGAAAAAAGGGGCACTCTGTTTATTTATTTCTATTTTTCTGTTGTTTGAACTGGCAATTGGGGGAGAACCCTATATGCCCTCATATAAAGACTCTATGGTTTTTATGGTTCACGGTATCAATTCATTTCGTTATACATGGTCGGATCCAGATGATAAAGGACAGCTCACATTTGATGATTCTAACAAATGGGGAGGGTATCTCAAAAATGATTTAGAGATCCCCAAGGAATACCTCAAAGCCTACAGTTTTTCAGATATGTCAGGCTACAACGAACAAAACATGCTGGAATTTGGGTTGTCTGGATATGATAATCCTGGGGCTTATGATAACGCTCCTAATAACCAAGGGGAAATAGATGGCATTCCTAAAACGACTGGGATTACTAGGAGATCCGGTAATACTTGGATTAAACAAGCGCAAATTGAATATCGAGAATTATTATTTAGCGATACACTGATTAACCCTAAGGAAATACTATGGGGTTCTCCTAATGACATCCCCTCCTCCCTCCTCCCCAAGAAACTCGTCATGCTCGCCCACAGCCAAGGAAACTTCGCGGCCCGAGGCTACATCCAAAGTGGAGCTTTATATCGAGAGAAAAATTATTTTTCTGGAGACAATAACCGGTCTGATGTGGGAATTAGTGATGAGTTAAGAACTAACCTTGAAGAAAACCCTCTTGGTTTTTATACATGGCCAGTCGAAAAAGTCGTGTTTATCAACCCTACACTAAGAGGAAGTTCGATACGGTGGTACGTCCTTTTTAGATCATTATCTGTTCTTCAACAGATGCTTAACAACATAAATGGATTTAATTTTGAATTAAAGGAACCTTCCAAAAAAGGGGGCGCTGGAATCGACTTAACGGACGAGGAAAAAGAAATGTATTTGGACGGCTATTCAGATAGATTTAAGGATTTTGTTACAGGGGATCCAATAACTCCATCTTCAATTGGTAATGGAACGGTGATAAACCCAACGGCTATGATTTCAAACGCGATAGGTATGTATGCAGCAGCAACCTCTGAAGCTGACTTGGATAAAATGATCGCAGAGGATTCATTTTTACAATGGTTGATTCAGCCTGCATTTGATTTTGATATTCCAGGAGTTCCTGCCAAGTTATCTCGCTCGGATATTATTGTAATTATCGCTAATGGCGCGCCTGAAATACTCGATGCAGTTTTTAGTATATGGAACATTGGGGCTGACGAAAATTCTATGGATAGACGTCGATTTAATGAAAGTATCGCGAGTATCGCTGCCTTTTTTGAAGGGATGGTAGATAGCATTTCTAGTTTAAGAGGACCTGGGTTTACCTCTGACGAGCTTAAAAAACTCATAGGTGAAATTTTTGAAAGAGTTATTATTCGAGGTAAAGGTCAAGGTATTGGAATTGAATTAAGTGTGGATGACATATTAAAAAGTGCTGGGGAAATAGATAAAATAGCGACCTCTTTGGGCAGTCAAAATATACCCGGGCAAAGTCTTATCGAAGGTCTGAAAATTATGGCAAAATATTCAAAGATTTCGACGATCGTAGCTGGTAATATTATTACTAACCAATTTCCCAATATTAATGATGAGTCGATGAACGGTAATACTAATGTCGGTTGGACTGGAGCTGAGAAAGATTTAGTTGACTTAAGTCCTCTTAAAAAGAGTATTGAAGCAGCGAACGTAACGAGTAGAGAATGGCAGCCAAAATATCGAATCATTAGTGGAGAAGGGTCTGTTTCTTTGGATTTTGAATTAACTAAAAAAGCGTTGTTTGTAGAATCAGGGATAGCTTTAGCAGATAATGCTGGGTTTAACTCGAGACAGATCTTAGGCGATGCCTTACCAATGGGTATTGGAACAACTATTTATGATAACCCATACCTTGCTGCTACATTAGTTTCTTCTGATTTTTGGTCTAATTTCAATAACGGTCAACGATTTTTATCGTTAGTGACGGCTGGTATTGGTGGTGTATTTACAAAACCAGGAGATGTTGTAGTCGATTATGATAGCTTGCATGGTAAAGGAGTTAAAGAATTAAGCGCTGCAGGGGTCGATATCTATTCGTCTGTTCCAACCAATTATTTAAACGAACTTATGAATGGGTATCTGGTTACGTTAGTTTCGTTAGATTCTGCTTTTCTTGCATATGAAATTTTTTCTGGAGTTATGATTCCAGAGAATATTAAAGGGTATGTACGGCTAGGCATTATATTTGGATATGGGGGGATGGCTTCCCAAAATATTCCGAAAATATATAACGACACCGCCCGTCATCTATCCGTAATGGAAAAAGCAGTCGATCACGACTATTACAAAGACATGGACAAAAGCCTATACGAAACCCCTATCGTCGTCATCGACGGCGTGTATCAACGAACCCCCGATGCCTTAGAATCTGAGGGCGTTACAGAAGGAATAGACGTTGAAATCGTTCCAAGAGTAGTTACTATTCCAAATGATGACGTTACGAAACCCGCCACCATCTTAAAAGGAATCCTTCCAAGTGCAAACTGGGCAGGCTCAAAAATTCTATGGCCAAGTTATCAACTCGTAGCTGGTAGTCAACCAACATCAAACGAAGTAATCCCTTACACGACAACATTTGGCGACGAAAATACGCAAGTCACTCACCTTTTCCAGCGCCTAAGCACCTTCAATATCGAAGATACCACGGATCAAAACGAATCCGATTTAGCTAACGATAAACGACTTTTAGTTCAACATGCTGAGCACACCTACCCCCAATCCGTAGACGCGCTCGTTTTAACATCCGAGCAAGTTATCTTCCGTGGAACACTCATGGATTTCACACCTCGACATCCGGATACAAAACTAGAAATGAGTATCAACTTTTCAGGATGGGAAAAAATTAACCCATTAAACGACTATGGCCACTTCGAAATAGGACCGATAGATTTAGCAGAGGGTCAAAATGTCATAGCCTTTCGAGCGCGTAATAAAGCGGGCTATTCAAGTAACCAAATTCTAAAAATCCTAAAAACAGGAATTACAATCCAACCCGTATTAGATAGTATTAAACCTGCACAGGATGCTTCTATTAACAACTCAACGGTAAAGCTCGCATTTTCCTATCAAAATATGAAGTATTCAGAAACAATTGCAAGAAATATTGCCGTTGATTCCCTTAAATATCGAAACCTTTCTGAAGATGTTATGCCTGAGCAGGAATGGAAAGACGTTGAGTTGATTCAAACAACCTATGAAGAGAAAGCCGGACTTAACCGATTAAACGTTTCTGCAACGCTTCCCAATTTATCAGATGGCAGATACGCCGTGGTAGCAAAGGCCCATGATGACTATGGTACGGATAGTTTTCTACGGTATCAATTTACTGTAGATACCCACCCACCAACAATAAATGTCGTGTCCCCTCCTCCGATGAAAACAAAGGGTGTGTCAGGGAATTTAACGATTCTATATGACATTCAAGATGCGATAGATTATGAGAGTAAAGACGTAACCGTGGCGTTATTAGCGAACGGTTTTTTTGGAGAAAATGTTGTTACAGCCAGCAATGGCGTTTCGGACTGGATAATAGATATCTCAACACTTAAAGATTTAGAAGATGGTGACTATACCTTACGAGTAAAAGCTCGTGACAAGGCCGGAAACGAAGGTACAGGCGAAGGCACGTTAACACTAGATAATAACGCACCAAAACTATCTCAGCCAAATTCGCCTCTTTTCTCTGAGGTATACAATCAAACAGATATAAATATTTCCTCGGATATCTATTTCAATGAACCCGTTAAAGGCCTTGTTTCCTTAAGTTGGGTTGGACCAAGTGAAACCGAAAAAGGGACCGAACGACGTATCATGACGTATTCTGTAGAATCAACAATAAACAATAACCAGAACCTTGTCGAAATCGATATTCCTTTAGGATTAGAATCAATAGAAGATGGGTGGCACCACGTGTCGATGGTCTTAACGGATGAAGCTGGTAATCAGGCATTTCCTAGCCAAAACTTTTTAATCGATAGAACTGCGCCAAAAATAGAACTATTTACGGGACGGCCTCTAATATTGGCGACGTCCAAGGAAGCACAGTCGATTAACCTTATTTTGAAGGTATCTGACGAAGATATACAAAAGGGAGTCTCTGGTAAATTAGAGCTAAAGGAATCCGGTAGTGATACCTCGTACTCGTCCTTATCCTTTGAGTCGCTTACATCTGGCGAGAATGAATTTATGCTGAATGCAACGGATTTACCTAAAGGGAGCGGTACCGTGTTTTTAGTGTTAACGGATGAATCTGGGAATCGGTCTGAATCACGACTTCCTGTGATTAAGGATGGGATTGCTCCTTCGATAGATTTTCCTGGTGAAGAAGATAGTATTGACGGAATTACGGCGATTAGAGGGAAAGTGATGGACCCTGATTTTACCAATAGCGTTGGGATGGAGAAATTTGAGTTATTGATTAAACCAGGCATATTCCCCTTTTCACCAGACTCAAACTTTTCTGATTCACCAGACTCAAACTTTTCTGACTTTATGAATGGCTTCGAAGCTAGTCCTGACGAGCTATGGGTTCCTTCTAGGCATAGACCAAAAGGAATAGGAGAAAAGCACGAAGGAAACGTAGAAAAACGAAGTAGTGATATTCTAGGCTTTTTAAATCCTTTAAGTTTAGACGATGGAGACTATACCATCGCTCTTGTTGTACATGAAAATGGCTTAGGAATTACTGCCGTTTCAAGCAGAGTAATAACTGTTTCTAAAAAAACAGAGGATCTAGAAATCTCTGATAGGCTAGGTACGCTTAGTATAAACGGATTAGCTGATACATACGGCGATTCTCCCTCAGAGGAACCCGGTAATGTTAAATTTGACGTGTCTCTTTCATCTGGAGAGGCGGATATTAACATTAATATCAAATCAGTAGAGAGTGGTTATTCCGTTAATTTTTTTGGGGATGCAAGTTCTCCTGACTATTTAGGCACACCTTCTATTATAAAAGAGGACTCTTTTCATTTGTATCGCGATACAAATGAAAATATATGGACGATCACATATAAAGCTTCGGAATCAGATACTAAAATTGATATATCCCTAGTTAGCGCAAGTGGTACAGGAATTGAACTGGGTTCATATTCAGGAATCGACTCCTCTCCGACGTTCTTAAAGACCCCCTTATCAGTAAGTGATACTGCATTAAATATTGGTGTATCAGGGATGGTTAATGACACCTTTACTATGACCTTTATTCCGCCAGAAGGGTCTAGTGTTTCTGATCCTTCATTTTCTATATGGACGTCTTCTGGTGAAGCAAATTACTCGGTTTATGAACTAAATTCGTCTAGTTTACTGTTAGGGTCCGGAAATATTCAGGCCAATATGGGTAGCATAAGTTTAGACAATAGAGATGCTGGTAGTGTTTCTGTGGATTGGGATAAAAAAATAGCAAATGGGGCTGGATATGTCGCAAGTGGCGAATATCTTGTACATGCGACCGCAATCGCTAAAGAAGGAAGTGGGTATAAGGTGGCAACCCAATCAATAGTAATTAATACGCCTTTTACTGTGAATGCGGGATGGAGTAAACAAAACCTTATGGATGTTCAAGACGGAAGTGTTTCGTCGGCTATACCGGAATTTGAATTTCAGGAAAATCTAGATTGGATAAACCTATTTTTAAATCCATCCAAATCAGCCAAGGTATCGGTGAAGGTTTTAGAGTTAAAAGACGATGGGTCTACTCAGGAAATGGTTCCGTTGTTTACTGACCGAATCATACATCCAGTATCCGACGACTATGCCCATTCGATTAAATGGGATGGTAAGAAATATAATGGCGGATCATGGGGATTTGTAGAAAATGGAAGATATCTCTTTTCGGCTACAGTTACTCCTTTAGGGGATGGTGAACCTGTAACTTTTACATCTGAATTTTCAATTACTAATAGCAATATTGAAGCGGGTGAAATGGAAGGTTACATAAATCCTATCGGGACGTCTATTAGCTTGAACGATGAACAAATAGGTTCAAATATTGTCGGTAATGCAGGGTTTATTTGGAGAGCGAAAGCCTCTGGAAAGGTCTATCCCCCGATAGACTATTCATTCAAAATCAATGTAGAAGACGCGTTGGAAAAAGTGACGGCTTATCCTTATATTCCTTATGTATTTGTAGCGCATCGATGGTTTGACGCGGTTAAGGTTCGAATCGAGGCGCGTATAAAGGGTCAAGTGATATATCACGGGTATACCGGTTGGGATCATGGATGGGAAGGGGCTACCGATCATATTAATGAAAGGGTTTTCTATCAGGATTATACCTTTGAAAAAGATGATTTAGGTGAAACGATTCGTTTAGAAGGTGTCGCCGATTTAGCCTATAAAGAATTTAATCCAGGTTTGTTGGGAGGTCAACCGGATCTTGGATTTGATGATTGGCGACTTCATCTTCGTTTTTTAGTGCAAGACGTCCAAACTGAGGGCGACGAAGATAAGTGGATTGAAATGGATAAATTAGAGGCCAAGTTAACGTTTAAAGGATGGCCTTCTCAGCGAAGAGATATGTTTAGTCTTGTAAGTAAAGGGAAAGAGGTATTAATTGACAAACCCTCAAATGACGTCGTAAGCGAAAAAGGCATGTTTTCTGCTAGAACCGTCATTTGGCGAGAAAATGGAAAGGATGTGAAGGTTCATTTTAAATGGGACGTCGGTCTTGAAGAAAATATGAATTATTCAAGGGTGAATAATAGATTTTATCCCTGGTTTGGATACGTAAATGCAAATATAGAAAATGGGGATGCAAACTTTGACTTTCAAAACCATTTTAACAATTACAGAACACTAGGTTTCCCTAATACTCGTTATTTTAATAAACCTTTGGATGAGTATAAAAAGGAAATGAACGATATTTATGCAGTACGTACTGTATCTCCTGGTAAAGATATTCCTGAAGATGTGTTTAAAAACATGCTTGAAAAGGACTACCCGGTTACTACGACGCCTACTTTAGGGGCTAGTTATCGCACGTATTTACTTGGTGAACATTTTGAACTTTTAATGGTAAATCAAGATGAAGTTGGGTCCTTTTATACTGTGGAGCCGGAACCAACGATTGTAGACGGTATAATTACGGAAGATGAAACGAGAGGAAGCTTGGAAGCAGTTAGTCTTAACTACACGGTAAAAACTGATAAAAAACAGGTAATTCTATTACCATGGCCAAAAAGCAAACTTCAAAAAAGACTCGTCGGTTTACTCAACACAAAGGGGCAAGAAGCCTTTGAACTTGTTAATAGTAAAACAAATGATGTCTATAACTTACTTAAGGGACAGGCTAGAAAGGTTAAAATTAGTAAGTTGTTTCTTAGCCCAGAAACGGACGGTGATGGGGTTTTTAATTTGTATACGGACGCGTTAATACACATCCCTAACTCTGATAATGACGCCGTACTCGAGGAAACGTTTCACCGTACCTTTTCCAGAAATGAAGGAGAGCTAACTAGGGATGGGGAACGTTCGACGATTACCTTATTTTCTGCTTCAGATTTGTTTAAACGGTTTAATAATAATATAAATTTCCCTGTAAATGTTCTGATAAATGACTATAAATTGAGAATTAGTGAAGTGACATCTACACCTAATGAGCTTTCTGTAATATTTGATGGTGAAAGAGATGATATGGCTCTTCTATCGGCCTCTGAGTCCGCTGGAAGTAGTTCTCTTGTCGCTACTATTATTAATAATACTTGGGAATCCGATTGGGATAGTTCCTTAGATCCGAATTTGGGATCCCATGATGAAGGGTGGATTTCACATACTATATCACGCTGGGAAGATCCTCATTTTGTTGATGGCGCTACTGGCCAAATTTCTATGGAATCAAGTTACCCTAAGCGTAGAAAAGAGGAAGGTGAAAACATAAACTCCCTATTTTGGAATGATCGGCAAGGAAACCCTCATCTTGATATAGAGTCTTGGAACGTTGACCTCTTAGATCGTGATGGAAAACCTCATACTGATTTATTTGTTAAGTCAATTACCAATGGCCAATTTGTTCCTGCTGACGCCTTTTTTGAGATTGGATTAACAAAGGTAAGTGCAGGAAAGGCATTTATTCCGATTTCACCAATGAACGCTGCTATAGGTGGCGTACTTAGTGTTTCTGGTCCAAACGGATGGGATAAGATAGGAACGTTTGAAGAAGGTAAAAACCTGTATTTAGATTTGTCTCGACGAAATGGAGAACAACTCCTACGTATCGATAAAGAAGGCGTCGTAGTCACCAAAAAAATTCATATAGGTACGCCGATAAAAAAAGATTCTGAAAACTCCTTTGACGTCATTACCGCGGGATATGGACGTGTTCAATTAGAGATAGAAAAGGAAACATTTCCAGACGATAAGTTATTAACTATTACCCCTGTTCAGTTAGATGAACTTCATATTTCGAATCTACCTGATATTTCAGACTTAGATTTCATGCCCATTGTAGAAATTTTACCTGAAACACCTAGTGCAGATTTTACGTTGTCTAGAAACGCTAAGATAATCTACCAATATACAAAAGACGAATATGCTGCGATTAAAAATGGTACCTACCCAGGGGTGACAGATAAAGGGATTAATTTAGACGATGTTCATATTTATCACATTTCAGAATCAGGAAAACTAGAAAAGGCAAAAACCCTCCCTACAGGAACAGATAGAATGGTCATGAGAAACGGGAAACAAGTTTACCAAATTACCGCTTTTCTCGAACATTTTTCAATATATGCAGGAATAGAAGGCGTCATCCCTGATCAACCAACGCTTCTCACATCAGAAATCTACACCCAAGAAAAAGCGGACTTGATTGGCTATATCGAAAAAAAGGTTCCAAAAGGCCAGGTGACCCCTATGCTTTATGACGATGATGATCCTTATTTCTCAGACCCAGACGACGAAACCCCACCTACAGAAATTACTAGGCGCTCTGGTGTGGAATGGTTAATAGATTCGCCGTCGTTTAATTTAAGAATAAAGAATATTGAGCTTCCAGAAGGTGATCACTATGTCACTCTAACATATAAAGAAGACGAACTAGATATTATTAACAGACCGTATGTAACGGCCCGAATTATAAAAGATCAAACGACACCATCATTAAAAGTTTTAAAAATTGGGATGGAAGATATTCCAAGCTGGGGCGCAGAAGTATACTTTTCACCCGTAGAAGATTCCGATAAAACACTTTCCTTAAAGATGTTTCCCTCAGAAATAGGAACCGTCATGTGGCAAATATCGGATCTCGATGGAGTCATTCACATATCGTCTATTTTTGAAGATGTCACAGAGGCCGGGGTTACGCTTAACTGGAATGGACTCACAGAGACAAATAAAGAACTAGATAGTGGTTGGTATGAATCTGTATTAAGTATGGTAGATAGGGCTGGAAATACGGCACAAATATCAAGTACACGTTTATTTCTAGATTATGAAAAACCTAACCTATCGTTTGATATTAAACCTAGATTTAGTATGACAAGTAATCAAAACTGGGTGTTTTCTATGTCTGATAACGGCGCACTTCATTCGTTAATCATTAAGGTACAAGACTCAGAAGGAAATGAGGTAGAAGAATCGTTTAATGTAACGCCTCAACTAACGATAGATCCGCGACGATTTTTTATCGATCGATCGTTTGAGGGAAAAGATGGACCTTATTTGATATCTCTTCAATTAAAAGATAAATCTGGGCTTATCGTAGAGGACTCGGCTGAAATAATTAAAGATGATACTCCACCACAAGCATTTTGGGATCCACCGTTTAATGGCGTATTGTCCATAAACGCAGAACAGGCGGAAAACGGAATTCCCTTATCGCTTCTTTTTACGGATTCATTAAGTACGAGCAGTAACTTAATTGCACAGGTCAGCGTAACACCTAATAATTATTGGGTTGCGGAATCTAGAGAAAGTCCGTTGGTTACGACGATTCCTAAACGGGCATGGACCGATGGGATTTCTTTATATAAATTAGTGGCTAAGGTTTTCGATGGTCTAAATTTAAGACAAATCACACAATCTGTTCGAGTCGTAACTGACATGCCCGTTCCTATGAAAATCGCAGAGATACCAAAAATATTATCATCACGGTCAGGGTCTACTACATCTGATTCTAAATGGGGATCCGTTACGTCGGTTTATAAACATCAGCCGTTAAACCTTGATCTAATATTTAATCGTGCTGTAAAACCGTCTGTAGTTATTAATTATCTATCCGAAAAAGGTAAAGAAACCGCTGTTTTTTCTAGTATTAACGACAAAGACTTTAACGCACAGTATTCGGAACTTGCGACCCAATTCAAATGGGAATGGAAACCATCTGTTTTACCGACGACAGGTACGTATAACATTCTAATTAATTTTGAAGATGACCTAAAAAATGTATCGTCTTGGAATACGACCGTTAAGTTTAATCATCAGGCTCCTATCGTATCGTTCCCAACACATGACGGGGTGTGGCCGGTTGAGGATATCCAATCGTATTATGACGGTAAATCCATTTCTATTGGAAACTTAACTGACGAGCAATGGTATTGGAAGGGAGAGACGGTTTCTACATCCAATTTATCTGCCTTAACTGGTTCTGGAACACTGGGTTATACAATAAATTCAAAAAATGAAAGCGGTCACACGACCCAACTTATGGGACGATTACAAGTTGATGGCTCCCCTCCTTTGCTTCTATTTTCTGATTTGTTAGCGACGAAAGATCCTTGGATTGCATCTGGAAATTTTGTGGTCGAAGGAACAGTGAACGATCTTGAGACTCCAGATGGAGTTACCGTTAGTATCGATAGAGGTGAAAAGCGCGTAACAGCAACTATCGAAGAGCAATCATTTAGTGGCATTTTGTCCTTTGAAGGTGAAGCCGAAGGAACCTATCCACTAGTTATTCAAGCACGTGATAAATGGGGTCATGTGTCTCAATTCAATAAAAATATTCGTTTAGATAGAACGGCGCCGACACTTAGCGACTTTTCCATATCAAAAACGGTATACAAGTTTAATGAAGATACTCTTAAGGTTGATGTATCTCTTCATGTTATAGAAACTGGCAGTTCATCCGTATTGTTTTCATGGTCATTTCTTAATGAATCTGGCTTAACAGAAGGCGAGCAATTGGTATCAAGTAATTCAACCTCCGCTTTTCAACTTCCACTACCGGAATCGAAAAATGGAACAGGTTTCCGAACAGAAACATTACGATGGACGATAACGGATACCGCGGGTTTAACTCTTTCTGGTCAGGAGCCGATTACTGTTATCGATTCGATTCCAGATCCTTCCTTGACGTTTACAAATACATTTGGTTCGGTCGATAAACCCCTCGCTTTTATGCTGAGTTATCCAAGTATCCCAGCATTAGACTTGACCGCTCGTGTTTATTTAACAAAAGAAGAATCAGAAATATCCGTCTTATATGATGGTGTACTGACTGGGTTACCAACCGAATGGACCGTTCCTGTTTCGCCTGACTATGAAGATGGTGACTATCGAATTCTTAGTCAGTTAGTTGTAGACGGTCGGATTATTAAAGAGACACTTTCGTCTCGTGATGATCCTCTGCTTATACAAAATGAACCTCTCGATTTATCGAACGTAATGGTCGCTCCGATTGCAGGGCCACTCTACCCTATTTCACTCATGCTTTCTCCTGAATTACCTAAGGTAATTCAATCAATGTCCGTTGATATTCGCTTACCCTCTGGACCTCTCACACCTCTTACAGAAATTTCGAACAGCGATGGGTCTTATTCGTATGAGGCCCCAGAATCAAATGGTGATTATATTCTTAAATTGTCCGTAATATCTGTTTTTGGCCGTTCGTCAGAACTAGAATTTCCAGTTTCAATTGATACCATAAAACCAACGATGACATTTTCAGAGTCTACATATTCTTTTAAAGCCTATGCGGATGGTGAAAAGAATCTTTCATTTACAACGTCGGAAGAAATTTTGAATACGCAGATATCTATTTTAGATGCCTCAGGAAATGAGCTAAGTGGTATGTCGCTTCCCGTTAATTGGTCGTCTGATACGGCTGGTTCTATTTTGTGGAAGGGATTGAAATCGCCGTCTGCATATTGGGAAGAAGGTTTGTACACGGTTCAAGTGTCGATAACCGACATGGTAAATAATTCACAAACTTCGTCTTTCACTATAGAACAATTTCTTGATTTTCCGAATGTTTGGATGGAGGCCGAATTTGAAGCGATGAATCCGGCCTTAGGAGAAAAGTCATTTATTGTTCATGCCACACAGTCGTTAACAGATGCGACTCTTAAAATCGTGAAAACATCGGGCTCAAGCACTATTCAAACCATTTGGGATAATGCGTCGATTGAAAAGGGAGATCATCCTATTATCTTTGAAGGTAAAGATAGCAATGGAGCTTTATTAGCTGATGGGTATTATGAAATTCAACTCGATGCAGTAGCTGCCGATGGCTCGGATGTTTCAAATAAGTTACGACTCCAACTTAAATCACGTGGTCCAGATATTATTCCAAGATTAGAAACGAACGCAATGGGTCCTGAAGGATCGGTTACAATAACGAATGTTGATCCGGATCCGTCTTGGAAAATTGAAATAAACCTAACAAAAGCAGATAAATCCTATATTGGACGATTAAAAATGAACCCTCATTATGAAGAGGTATCGTCTGACTTTTGGACCATAAAAAATTCAGATAACAGCTTAAACCTTTCTCTTGAAGGCGATTATCAACTTCATATCAAGGTAACAGACGCAGCAGAAAATTTTTCAGAGACTTGGTTACCGTTTTCTGCTTACTCCGAATTAACAGCTTCAATTACCTATAAAGGTCCAACATTTTTCACACCGAATAGTGATGGAATTGACGATGTGTTTGACGCAGAATTATTGATTTCTGGCTCGGAAGAAAGCTATCTCATGAATGCGTGGATAGAATCGGACGGTGGACGTTTACTCCGTCAGTTTAGAGACAAACAAGTGGTATCAAATGGTGAATCGATATCCGTTATTTGGGATGGAATTGATGAGCAAAGCGTTGAGATGGAAGACGGTAAATATTGGCTTGTTGCTGCATTAGTGGATGGAAACGAGCAAGAACTTACGAAAGAAAGTTTACCAATTTTGATGATTAGAGACATGTTAGATGTGATAGGTGATGATACGTTATGGTCATTTAACCCGGCATTAAATGATCCAGGTACACTAAGTTTAACGGTCACCGCATCTCAAACCCTAAAAACATATGATTCTGGAACCGTAGAGGTCAATGCGGTTATGGATGGGAAGTCGTTTTTTTCCGTTGGAGTAAAAGCGAAAGAATCGTCTCAGATTGAGGTTCCAATTGTTTCACTTATCGAATTAGAAGACGGAATCTATCCGGTTCAAATGAGCTTAGAAGATGAATATTTTGGGTTGAGAACTCATTTGCTTGGAAATATAACGATAGATACTTTAGTCCCTTCTGCTCCTTCAATAGTATCAACTGGTTTTGCTACGTATGACACGAGCTTACGTGTGACTGTAGATGCAGAAACCGATTCTGAATTAAACGTATCGTTGTTTGACGAGGAACTTGGTTCTTATCAGCTTGTTTTAAATCAAAAATTAAGTGACGCCTCTTTTGTATCGGGTACAGATGAGGACGATTCTATGTCGAGATATTTAGTAGATATTCCTTTAGTTAGTGGATTAAATTTACTTCAACTAGAAAGTGTAGATAGTGCTCAGAATACCTCGAATACACTTGATAACATGTATGTTTGGAAGGAAACCTCTCGACCGACATTAACGAGTATCGATGTCCCTCTCATCGCGAGTTCATCATTTACAGTAACGCTTGGTTTTTCGAAACCTATGCGCCCGGTGTTGGGAGATTCCTGGGTTGCTGTTGGTGATGAATCAATTCGTCCGTCGACTATCGACTGGCAAGATCCTTCTACCTTTAACGTTGGTTTTGATGTTGTTACATTGAACAGTACACTTGCCCTAACATTTGACAGCTTAGACATTGGGCATTCTGGGGTATCAGGAGTATGGGTATCTGGTCTTGAAGATATCGCGTATGCGGACCTACTTCTAGAATCGGTGTCTAGTTCTCTGGACCATATTGTCGCGACACTCATTTTAGATTCTATTGTCCCGTCGGCTCCGGTTATCGATGTATCGTCTCGAACGAGTGGCGATAGTTTGGTGATAGTTGATGGTGAGATAGATACAACCTATATCGTTTATGAATCTGACTTGGTAATTGAGGAAGGTCAAATGGAAACAGCAACTCAATCGGTCACTCTAGATTTAAGTGAAGGTGTTCATGACCTTGAATTTTCTTTAAAAGATAGTGCCGGGAATGAATCGGAACGGGTATCTGGAAGCATACGTGTTGATATCTCTACACCAGTAATCTCTGATTTTTCGTTTGATGAAGGGCCTCATAGTACAGGTACAGTAACGGTTTCTATTACAGTTTCAGATAATGATGGGATTCATTCTAGTTATTCTGATACCGAATCGACTACTTCTGACGGGATAAGCGTTTTGTTCAACGATGAATCCATGGTAATGGAAGAAGAAACACTAACGATCTCGGACATAGACGACATCGGTTTTTCCAAAACAACGATTGAACGATTGTATTCGATCACTATTTCGGATGATACAACTCAAGGTACGGCAGATATTGTCGTAACGGTAACAGACAAAACGGGAAATGAATCGGTGTCTTCGAATACCTCAATGTTGATAGATACAATAGAACCACGGGCACCAGGTCTTGAGGAAATACCATATATTATTGGAAGGATTGAACAAACGTTTCTTGTTGACGCTGAACAGGGAAGTTTATTGAGTCTTTTTGCAAATGATAGCCTGGTTTCAGATACTCTCGTTTCAGAGAATCCTCATTATTTAAGCTTAGATTTAGACGAAGATATTTATAGTTTGAAAGCCTTTTCTACAGATATGGCTGACAACGTGTCTCCTACCTCAACACATTCTTTAGTCGTTGATTTGACGGATCCTCTGTTGACATCATTATCGTCGTCTTATGCAAGTTTATCCTTAAATTCACCATCGTCGTCGATAGAAATTTCGGATGGAAAATTTGATATTTTTGTATCCGTTGATGATGATCATTTTTGGGGAGCAAATTCACCTAGTAATACGAGTGATGATGAATCCAATTTAACGGATCTACCTTCGGCCTTATCTGTGTATTTTAATTCAGAAAATATTCCGTTTACTGATGCTTCTCAGGTTGATGGTCAAACTATTTTTAGATTCGCTTCTTCCATATTACCCGTTCAAATAAATGAAGAGTCTATAGAACCAAGTATAAATAGTGAGGCCATTGATAGCGGGCATCAATTATCTGAAGACATTGTAGACGGTCGTGTTGATTTGCAAATCGATCTTAATGATGCAGCTGGGAATAGTGTGAGTGTGGTGAATCAATCGTTTATTTTGGATAGAGCGGCGCCAGATAAGCCAACAGTTACGTTTCTTAGCGATACAAGAACTGTCGAGAATGAAAACACGATAAATAGCATAAATGCGATAACAGGTATGCCTACTTATTTAACAAATTTAAATGATGTTTCTTTTCAATTTAATGGAGATGCCATGACAAGTCTTCATTATTTAGATCTTATAAATGGTGACGCAACAAAATTGATTGATTCGTTCGATTTTGATGGCGACGAAACATTTAATTTTAATTTAGATGAAGGCGATCATCAGCTAACGACGACTCTTTATGACATAGCGGGTAATTCATCAGCTATAAATGAACATATGCTTGTTATTGACCAAACCCATCCATTAATTTCGGGCTTACCTTATGTGCTTCAGTATCAGAGCACAGGAAACCTTGAGGTATCTGCTGTAATTACCGATAGTCACTTTTGGGGCCCGAGTTTAGGAACAGATTCAGATCTAATTACGGAGGAAATTTTAAAAAGACCATCAGCAGTCGTCGCCTTTATTAACGAGGTTCCAATGACCTTACATCATTCAAGTCTTAAAAATGGAGCATCAACCTTTGAATTTGGAATTGTTCTTGAACCACTTATTACGGATTCTGAGCTCGTTCAAACAGGAGCGGCTTCTATTCTTGATGGGATTTCGACACTCGTTATACAGGCAACAGACGCCGCTGGAAATTTGTCTGAAGTTACTAACACTAAAATACTAATTGATAGAGTTGCTCCCATTGTTCCTAGTCTTTCATTTGAAAACTACGAGGACACGACCCTATTTGATGGTGTTATTTTAAGTACTAAAAATATCCATACGCTCAGAATTATCGGGGAATCAGGGACGATTATTAGGGTCGATGATGAAATGGAAATGTCCCCTACCTTTGTAACTTCAATTAATGATTTTGATGGGGATACGACCGTAGGCTTGAGTTTAGCAGAAGGCGAGCATCTTATTACGGTGAGTTCCACGGATTTTGCAGGGAATGTCTCGACTCAAACTCAAGTAATTGTTATTGATACGATTCAGCCATTATTAAGTGGACTTCCGGATAGCCCTCGTCACGAAACGATTGGTGATATTTCTATTTCTCTTTTAATAGAAGACCTAAATTTTTGGGGTCCTATTAATGGAACGGGAGGCCTCAATTTTGAAGACAATCTACTAACACGACCCGATGCCGTAACCGTCCTATTTAACGAAACACCAATGGAATTGGAGTCAACGTCTCCCTCAGGAAATAGGACTCAACTCAACTACACCCTTAATTTTGAGGCAGGGTTCGCACCGGATGGACCATCTACACTTCGGGTTACGCTTAGTGATGCAGCAGGAAATACACGTGTAGAATCGTCAGATAATTTAATTATTGATACTGTTCGTCCAGAAATTCCTACTATTGAGATTGAAACCTATGATAGAACCCAAAACGCGTCGTTTCTTACGGCTGATTCGGTTGTGACCCTCAATATTCTTGGAGAATCTGGTACTACCCTCGATTTAGTTATGGAACGAGACGACGTTCAAACACTTTTACATACAGAGGTTAGTTTTAATGGAGATATTTCTATTCCCGTCGAATTGAACGAAAATAATCAATCGGTGCGAGTTGTACTAACAGATACCGCAGGTAATACCTCAGAAACGATTCAATCGCTTGTATTAGATACGACTCAAGCCTTGATCTTGGATTTTCCGATAAATACCTATTACCAAAGTAGCCAAAATGTTGAGCTCAGTTTCACCCTTGAAGATAGTCATTTTTGGGGGCCGAATCTAGGAACCGGTTCGGAAACAGACGCACAAGAAATAGAAGACCGACCAGACGCAGTGTCCGTTTTAGTTAACGATAGGCCTATGGTTCGTGACCAGGTAACGCCTTTTCAAGATAAAACTCAACTTCGTTATATTTTTCCGTTTGATGAGACGAATCCTTTAGACGATGGTGTGGCAGAACTTGTTATCACCGCATTTGATAAATCTGGAAATACCAGTTCAATTCAACTAAGCGACCTAATAATTGATACGGTTATACCAGCAGCTCCTCAATTTAACGGATTAGTGGATTTGACACCTCTTAAAGAAATTTCCTTTACTGTGGATTCGGAGTTAGGGTCGACGCTAACTTTGAATGATAATGGAATCTTATCGGCTTCGATAACATCCGTAGATGTTCAGACCGAACTTACTATTTCTGTCTCTGAAGGCGTTCATGATTTTGTAGCTTATAGTACAGATCTTGCAGGAAATACATCGTCACAAACATCTTTTTCCTTCGTCGCTGATCATACGATTCCTACTGTGAATCAGCTGAACTTGCTTGGGAACAGAGACGTTACCTTTGATGATAAACGTTTGTTTTCGGTCATTTTTTCTGAGCCTATGGACACAGATACACGCCCTACAATTAGTGTTCGGTTAAAGTCTGGCGATCGGTTCGTTCCTAGTTATAATTTTATTAGCTCAACGGTACTTTCAGGCGAACTCTCTTATCAATTAGGCGATGATGGAGATTCTGTTTTTGAAATCAGTGGCGGCATCGATTTGGCTGGAAACCAGATGTCAGGAATTGTGCGAGAAGGATATCGTGTTGATACAATCTCTCCTCTAGTTCCTCAACTTACTGGCTTACTACCAACATCCAATTCGTCGACAGTAACATTTAATGTGATTGGTGAGTTAAATTCTTCCTTGTTTATTTATGAGGGCGAAAATGTAATCCACTCAGGTCTAATGGAATCATCACCTCAGCTTGTTTCTATATTGTTGGGAGAAGGTGCTCATGACCTTCGGGTATTTCTTTCGGATGCTGCTGGAAATCGGTCATTGGACGAGGAATCTAGTTTATTTGTTGATTTGACGACGATTCAGGTTACGGATGTCGTGCTAGAAGACGAGCCAGATGTTACGGATCCCTCAATTGAAACATCTGTTTTACCGTCGGGCTCATATCACGTACGCATAGATTTTTCCGAATCAATTGATAGGTCAGTTTCTGCCTCGATTACGATTAAAAATGGGTCAGGAGAAATCGTTTCACATACTCTATCTTCTCTTTCTACGACGGACCTACGACTTAACGTACATTATGATGATTTAGATAGTGGTCAAAGTACGCTTTTATTGGACGATATTTTCGACACAGCGGGTAATAAATTAGTCCCCTTTTCATATGATCTTTATTTTATTGATGCCGTAGAGCCGTTACCTCCTGTATTTTTAGACCCTGTTTTCTTATCTAAAGATTCTAACCCTCAATTTAGAGTTTCTGGAGAGGAACATTCCGAACTAAATATGTTTTTAGATGATAGTCTTCAGTTCACAACGGACGTCGAAGATACTCCTCATGGGTTTCATTTATTTTTGGAACCCGGTACACATGTTTTAAGAGCCCAATTGACAGATGATGCTGGAAATCATTCTCTTTCGGCTACACATGATATTATCATCGATCAAACCCCACCTACCTTTATCACTGCGTCTGGTCCGAGCGGTTCGTTTACCCAAGAAACGGTTACTTTTTCAATTACAGTTTCCGATTCGTATTTATGGGGTCGGTCATATGAAGAAACGATGCCAACTGTTTCAGCATCGATTAACCAGCGAACCTTATCATTTAAGTCGTATAAAAGTGAGAATGATAGTTTGAATCAAACGACGACCTTTATATTTGAGACATCGATTTCTAACTCTGACACACAAGGACCTGCAAATGTAACCTTTATTGTGCAGGATTTTGCTGGTAATCAACTTAATCATGAATGGACGGATTTAGTTATAGATACAGTTAATCCTAATCAACCGTCTATATTGAATTTTGAACCTCTTGTTAATTCAAGCAATATTTCTTTTGATATCACGTCCGACCCATCGTCAACAATTGAAATGCTTGATAATGGTGTTATTATCGCTACCTCGAGCCGATTGGACGGCGTTTATCAATTGCACCTTTCGTTTACGGAGGGAAATCATTATCTAGAACTTATCGCTATTGATGAAGCTGGGAATCGTTCATCTTCATCAAACTACGGTCTTGTTGTGGATTTGAGCCAGGCAGTTTTTAGTGATATTTCAATTCTCGATAACTATGAGCAAGGTAACTCGATATCATTAAATTTTTCTATTTCGGATGGGCATTTTTGGGGCTCTCAACACTCTACAGGTTCCGAATCTGACGCGCTACATTGGGCGAGTCGGTTAAATTCGATTGGCGCTTATTTTAACGAAAAACCGTTCGTAATTGATCGAGTAACCGGATTAGATGGAAAAACCTTCGTCGATGCCACGTATTCAATTCCACAAAATGAGACCCAGGGAATTGGGATCGTGCGTCTGAGTAGTTTAGATAAAGCTGGAAATATCTCCTCAACTATAAATTCGACTATCTTTATAGATACGATTAATCCAGTCGCGCCCTCTCCTCTTTCAGCGGAGTCTCTGATAGACCAATCAATATATACCGCGACATTTAACGTAGAAATAGGAACCCGGTTAACAGTCGTTGAAGATGGCTTAAACCTTGTTACAATCGAAAACAGCGTGAACCCCCAGGCGATTTCGGTGGCACTTTCTGAAGGAATTCACCATTTAGATTTATTTCTTACAGATGATCATGGAAACGAGTCGGATGTATATGAACAATCCGTTGTTGTTGATTTAACACCTCCAGTGGTTTTTGGTTTACCTCAAGAGATACGTTACAAGAATGAGGGTCTTTTTGATCTTGTGTTTTCAATTCACGATATTAATTTTTGGGGTCCATCATTGGGAACAGGGTCGGCAGACGACACGGATCAATTAGAAAATCGGATGTCATCAATTGTTGCAGACTTTAATGGTAATCCATTGATCGTAAAAAGCATTCTATCGGATGGGGGTGATTCCTTACTTACCTATGAAATACCAATATATGGTGAGTCCGACCCATTTCCTTCAACCCAAGGATTATCATCGTTTTCTATCACGCTCACAGATGCTGTTGGTCATGTCACGTCTACATCTAATCAATCGTTTATTATAGACACAATTGCTCCAAATAAAGCTATTTTTTCAAGATCAATTGATGGTATTACACAAATACTAACTCAAGGAGATAATATCTTGATCGATACAGTCACTCCAACCTTTACAATAACTGCGGAAGAATTTTCGACTCTTTCTATTTATGGCGAACAGGATGGCGAGAATCTAGAACTTAAAACTATTTCCCAATTTAATGGTGACGAAGTCGTGTCCTTGAACCTTACAGAAGGTATTCATTTGCTTAAGGCTTATGTAGCGGATCGTGCAGGAAATATCTCTCAAGAATCAACATTTACTGTCATTGTTGACACAACGAGTCCAGTGATAAGCAATGTACCCTCTATTAGGACGTATCACAGTGTAGGTGATATTGACGTTTCCTTTTCTATTGAGGACATTAATTTCTGGGGGTCATCTCATGGGACAGGATCTCTCGACCATTCATCGGAAATACAATCGAATCCGAACGCTATTTCTGTGATGTTTGGATCGTTACCAATGACATTACTGACAGCTACGGTAAATGGTAACACTATGGATTTGGTTTATAGGTTATCTTTAGTTTCACTATCGGATGATCCTGAAAACGGAGTCGATTTAACATCTATTCAAGGAGATGTCTCATTAATAATTACCGCTACAGATGCAATTGGAAATTCTGCGACGGAGACAAATTCTAGCTTTGTCATTGACACTATTTCTCCACTTGGGGTTAGTTTTTCTTATACTGATGAATTGAATCAAACTCACGCCGTTAGCGAAAATGAAACGGTTCTATTCTCTCAATCGTCTGTAACCCTAAATCTTTTTTCAGAAAATCAGTCTGATGTTTTACTTTATGACGAAATTAATGGTGTGTCATCACCGCTTGTCGATATTCAAAATTCGACTGGTAGCGAAGTATTAAACCTTACTCTTTCTGAGGGAACTCATTTACTCACAGCGAGACAAATCGATTTGGCAGGAAATTTGTCTCCATCCACATCAATCCAACTCGTTATTGATAAAACCCCGCCAGTTATAGCGGACCTTCCTACTGAAACCACTTATCAATCGTTTGGTGATTTTGACGTGTCATTCACAGTTTCCGATACAAATTTTTGGGGAGCGTTACTTGGAACAGGCTCTGTAGATGACTCGAATAATTTTGCCGAAAATCCATCGGCTGTATCGGTTTCTCTTGGTGGACGCCAATTATCGTTTGTCGAATCCACATCGTCGAACGATCAACTGACGCTTCTTTATCGCCTATCTCTGGATACAGAATCTTCGATTGATTATTCGTCGTTTCAAGGGCAATTGGATCTTGTTGTTACAGCCGTAGATCGTATTGGGAATTTGAATCGTATCACGAATCCATTTATTTTTGTTGATACTGTTTCTCCCGTATCTCCACTTATCGATGAACCTGCAAATCATGTCGGTGAATCGAATTTGGAAGAACCTGGGGTTTTGCTTGTAAATGATATCGCTGTGGACGTGGAGATTTCTGGGGAATCAGGGTCTAGGTTAGAACTATATGATGCGTTTGAAGGCGAAACGTCATTGTTGATGACCATTGGATCTTTTAGTGGGAGCGATGTTGTGGGGCTTTCGTTGCTAGAAGGGTTTCATCACCTTTCGGCTAAACTAATTGATTTGTCAGGAAATGAATCAATTCATTCAGAATTTACTGTTCTAGTTGATTTATCGTCACCCCAAATTTCGGGACTTCCGACAACTATTTCTTACGCTAAAGAAGGGCCTCTCCAGGTTAGTGTATCCGTATTAGATGATCATTTTTGGGGCCTTAGTGACCCTACGGGTTCTCTAAATGATTCGAATCGTTTATTGGCAAGACCAACCGCGATTACCGCCTTACTTAACGGAAACCCGATGTCATTGACTTCTATTCAAGCAAACGGTGTTTATTCGGACCTCGTTTTTCAAACAGATATTAAGGACGATCAAGACCCAATAAACCCGCAACAACAAGGCATTGCCTCTTTGCAAATTGACGCAATCGATAAAGCAGGAAATTTATCGACAACGCTAAACACGACCATAATTGTCGATACGATAGCACCAATTTCTCCCGTTTTTGATGAATCGATTTACCCATTTATAAATGGAGCTGGTTTAACAAATTTGAGTTCAGTTGATGTGAGAATTACAGGAGAACACGATACACACTTGTCGCTTTTTGACACCGTCGATTCGATGGAAACGACTCTCTATACTAATCCTGAATTTGATGGAAATGAAACCATTTCTCTTTCTTTGGTAGAAGGAACTCACTCATTGTCTTCTGTTCTAGATGATAAAGCAGGAAATCAATCGTCGATGTCGACTTATAATTTAGTCATTGATCAAACGGCTCCTGTTTTAACGAATTTAACTATTATATCTAGCCCTGTTAGTTCAAATAGAACACTTAGTTTTGCAGCCACCTTTTCGGAAGACTTGAATCCAAGCCAGTTGCCGTCACTATCATTTATTACAGAACCTGGTGTAGAACGAGCGTCTCAATTTGTGTTTGACGGTGGTTCTAACCTTTCAGGAACTATCCAGTTTTTTGATGGAGACGACGGTCAATCGGCATTCGTGGTTAAAAGCTATTCGGATATGGCAAGTAATATGGGATTAGAGCAATCGGAACCAGGGTTTGTAGTAGATACAATTTCTCCCGTCATTCATTCAGTTCAAGTAATGGATTCTAATGGAATGGAAGATAGCTCTCCACTTTGGTTTTCTGATAAATCGATAGTCATCATTTTTAGCGAACCGGTTACAGAAGGTCTTGTGAATTTTGGGGCACAAGCACTCACGGTGATTAAGGAATCTGATACACGTTGGATAGCAAGTCTTTCTCAATCCACATTAACCACGCTCGGAAATGGGAGTCACCTTCTACAAATTGTAGGATTTAAGGATTTTGCTGGGAATACAATATCAAATTTTTCATCGTCTAAAGATCTCGATATTAGGGCTCCTCTAATTCAAGATGTATCCTATTCAATGGATCACTTTAACGGTTATCTAACGAGTTCTGAACTATCGGCGCAAAATCTATCATTAGGCGTTGGAGATCTTATGGTTTCTATAAATATGACAGAGCACGTCCTGTATCCAAGTTTTGAACTATTGGTTGATGGCGTTTCTGTACAATTATCGCCTGTTGGATCCGTTCAGACATTTAACTCTGGGCTATTTACAGCAACTTTGGTTAAAGAGGATATATTGTCGTTTGACCATAATAATTTGGATACTCGACTAAATGCCGTGTCAGGAAAAGATAATGCGGGGAACTCAATTGATTCTGGTGATTTCTTATCGACTGCCGATTTGGAAGCGCCCGTTATTGTTAGTCATGAAGTAGTGAACGGTTTATCTGTAGATAGGAATAATACTTATTATGCTGTTATTAAACCCTACGGCATTTCAGGCGAACAAGACCGTGTGAATTTACGATTTGAGATGAACGAAGAAGCATTAAACCCCGTCATGGATATTAGAGAAGTAAGTACAAATGTGCTTGTGAAATCTTTATCGACATACACGCAACTTGATGACGAAGGAACCTGGTTTGACTTTGTTTGGGATGGAACAGACGATAATGGCGATTTAGTTGGAAATAGACGCGAGGAGCATTTTTATAGGGCCTCGATTTATTCTACCGATAGAGCTGGTAATGCCGCCGTTAGTAATACGGATGGTTATATAAAAGTTCAACATATGGACTTAACTCCCGATTGGATTTCTACAAATTTATCTAGTCCTGTTGCTCCTTCGTTGGGAATCAATAATAGAGTTCATCTTCAGTTTCAAACCGAGGTTTTAGATCATGCTATTCGAACAAGTGCTGACTTTAGAGAAATGTATCCCGAACAGTCGTTTAATCTTTTTTCTAGTACTCAAATTTGGGGAACTCAACGTACCGAAATATACCAAGGGACATCTGGCTTGGACGTTAACGGTTTAACTCTGAAAAGAACGTTCGAGTCTAACGTTACTAATCCCTTTACGCCTATTGATGTGTATTGGGATGGACGAGACGAGTTAGGCACCTTGGTTGACGATGGTATTTATTCTTTTAGAATTGTTGTAACCGATTTGGCCAATAATTTTTATGAAAGTGATGTACGGACTGGGACGATTGATAATACATCGCCTGTTATCCAATCTGCATCGATTTTATCTGATCATACATCATCAAATACGGTCGGCGTATCATACGTAATATCTGATAATTCGGATACGGACATGTATGCCCAATCCATGACATCTTTACTAACACCGATACCTACGTCTACCGGGTCATTGATTTCAAATACAGTAACAATTTTACCGGTCGACGGAAGCCAACGGATATGGTTTCAGGCAAAGGATGCCGCCGGTAATACATCCGCTTCTACATACGATACCGTGGTAAGAGATACGATTGTCCCGGATGCCTCTGTTAACTGGATTGGTGGGCGTTTGGCTTTAGATGGTGCAACTATCGAAACGACTCAAGATCTTCAATTAACGATAACTCCAAACGATGTGAATTTTGATGAAGGGACCGTTACCTTTCTTGGACAATCTCAGTCATTTACGTCGACGGCTACTAAAACAATCCAAATAAACTCTGGAACGTATATTGAAAACTTGACACTACATTTACAGGATATGGCTGGCTTAACAAAGGAAATCATTTATTCTATTTCTGTTGATACTGATGCTCCAACATTTACTTTGGGTTCGGTATACGCGACCCGAACATCGGCGTTGGTTAGCCCTACCCTTTCAACTATTTCTGATACTCATCTCCCATTAAAAATTTGGAGGAAATTGAACCAGGGGTCTTTCGAACTTGTATCGCAATTAGAAAGCCACACGAATGGAGCTGTTAGCCAAGTTATTGATTCGATTACACTTCCTTCCGAAGGCTTGTATTCAATTGCTTATAAGGTTGAAGATGGTTTTGGAAATACCTCTCCAGTTCAAACGGTATCTACTCATTTTGATAGCTCGGATCCAGTCATTACTGTTTCGCCAACGGGATCAACGGCTTGGAGAACATCAGCAATTGGAAATATATCTATTTCGGCTAGTGATTCAGGAACGGGAGTAAATGAACTTATCTATTTATGGAATTCTTCATCATGGGGCTCGGCTGTTCCGGTTCCCGCAAATGGACTCGTAACGATTCCATCTGAAGGTGACCATACACTTTGGATAAAAGCGGTTGATAACGCTGGAAATATAAAAACAATTGCACATCAATATAAACAAGATACTCATGCACCAAGTTCAGGGCACACACCTACTCCATCAGGATGGTCAACAACTACGATAGGACCGATAACATTATCCGCAAATGATACCTCGCCTGGTTCGGGTTTGGGAATAAATAGATATACGTGGAACAGTAGTAACTTTTCTAGTGGAACGACATATAATTCTGGGAACTCTGTAACTATTCCTTCCGAAGGTTCGCATGTGTTGAGAACGCAAGCAACGGATGCTGCAGGAAATGTCGGTTCATCAAGCTATTGGATATATCGGCAAGACACCCTTCATCCAATAGTTTCTGCCAATAAATCGAGTTCGAATTGGTCTACAAGTACGATAGGCACAATTACTCTATCTAGCTCAGATACATCTCCTGGGTCCGGGCTATCAAGCATGTCATACGAATGGAATGATTCTTCTATGAGTTCACCTGCGTCATTTACAAATGGGCAAACTATTAATGGCCCGTCGGACGGAAGTCATACGTTGTATTTGAAAGCAACGGATGTGGCAGGTAATGAAACGACTTGGAGTGGAGATTATAAACAGGATAGGTCTAATCCCGTGGTTTCAGGAACGCTTTCGGATCCCAATTGGAGAACAAGTTACGTTACTGGAGTTACTCTTTCTACAGAGGATGATAGTTCTGGATCAGGACTTAATGAATCGAGATACTATCTTGGCGGAAATAGTGATGAAGATGCCGCTAGAGCAGGGACCCCGTTTATTAATGGGTATCGTATAAATGTGTATAGTGAAGGAACGAATTATCTACATATTTATGCTAATGATAAGGCGGGCAGGGAAAGTGCAATTTGGACAGGTATTTATAAAATAGATACGATTCATCCAATTGCATCCGCAAATAAATCCTATGTTGGGTGGCGAAGAGATAGAATCGAAATTATAGGAAATATAACGTTATCTGCATCTGATTCTGTTTCTGGTGTATATTCAGCTAAATATTGGTGGGGCGATTCGGATGTATCTGCTGGAACCGAATTTAGCAATGGCGACACAATAACCATTCCATCCGAAGGAGAGAATACGCTTTTTGTTCAATCGTGGGATGTGGCGGGAAATGCAAGTGAGCCTTGGTCTGGTGTTTATAACGTGGATTCGAGTTATCCAGAAATATTAGTAACTGGTGCATCTTCCGCTTGGCAAACTACTGTACCGGTTATCACCCTAACAGCTACTGACGCAACGCCTGGTTCCGGGATTAACTACATTAAATATAGGTGGGATAATTCGGATGTATCAGGTGAGACGTCTGTTTCTAGTGGATTAACTATTAATTTCCCTTCGGAAGGTAGTCATCGTTTATATGTTGAGGTTGCTGATGTTGCGGGTAATATTTCTTACTGGAATGGTTTGTATAAAGTTGATTCGATTCCCCCAACTATAGAAGCTGATAAAGCATCGTCGGATTGGTATACAAACGCTATTGGTGATATTACACTTTCGTTAAACGAAGCAGGATCTGGTATTCAACGGGCGGTTTATTCTTGGGATCTGGAGGCGTCTTCGGAAGTTGGGACTAATTTCCCTTCAAATTTGAAAGTATATATTCCTTCCGAGGGGGAGCACGTTTTGTATCTTTATGTTAAAGATCATGCAGGTCATGAAGTGGCTTGGTCTGGGACTTATAAACAGGATACGAGACGGCCAGCCGTTAGTGCTGACAAAAGTTCTAGTGGTTGGAAAACATCCGAAATTGGACCTATTACAGCTACAGCTTCAGATTTAATTCCAGGATCCGGAATAAATTGGGGGATTTCTAAATATAGCTGGAATGGAGAACCTTCTTCAAATTTAGCTGAAAACAGCATACTTACAATTCCGTCTGAAGGAATGAATAGATTAGCCATATCGGTGTTCGACAACGCATTAAATGAAAGCACGACTTGGGTCGGAGACTATAATCAAGATACTAATGCTCCATTTCTTGATATCTCACCCAGGTCTGTTGGATGGTTAGGTGAAAGCCCTACTATATCACTAACATTTGAAGACAATGTTGACCTCTTTTCCTATAAAATTCGTAAGTGGACAAGTCAAGGTTGGATATCTTCATTTCATGGTGAGACAACTACTATTCCTCGTGAAGGAAAGAATACGCTTCAATTGTCAGCGAGAGATAATGCCGGAAATATTACAGATATATCTCATGATTTCTACCTTGATTTAACTCCACCTACAATCTTAGATGAAACATATAATCTTGCAACGGCTAATTTTTATGTAATGCATGATATTAAGTACCCCATGGAATTTACTGTCACAGATATTGCTTCTGATACTTTATCTTACACTGTAGAAATCTGGAGAGGGAATTCACGCATAAAGGTTTTAGATTCAGGAACAACGCCTAGTGGCTTACCTTTTAATACATCATGGGACGGAAAAAACCAGTCTGGAAAATGGGTCCTTGATTCAATAGAAAACAATGTAGATTACGAAATCAGGTTAACCGTCGAGGATAACGTAAGAGAGACCGTATTCTCATTAAGAACTATCAAGGTATTATACAATAAACCAGAAACTGACTATTTTTATGGGACAGGATCAACTGCTTACAGTGGGAAGAATAAACCAGGTTTATTTGGGAAATCGGGCTCGACAATGTGGGCAGTTGTTCCTTCGGAAAAGGAATTAATAGTAAAATGGAGTACTGACGGGTTGTCTTGGACTAAGTCTTATATCCATAAATTATCAAGCGCGTCTCTTCGTTTATTTAATTTTAAACCCTCTTTTAGTTCTGATATTGTTTCTATTTATTTTACTAGTGAAAATAATGTAAAACATGAACTAAAAATACCCAAAATTTATGAAGGGTTTGTTGAAAATGATCATCTATTGGTACAAGGTGTAAGAAAAGATCACTACAGTTTAGGTACAAATACGCTTGCATCGTTACAACATCACGTTTTTGATCGAGGTGATACCATAACCGATGAAGATTTTAATTTTTCTGTAGGTATGGATATGTTTGCAGAGAGTTATAAAGGATTCTTACGGTTACCTTCATCAGAACCATCAGGTACGTATGAAATCGAGGTTTCAGTAGATGATTCTTTCACTGGGCATATTAACGGAGAATTTGTTGGAACTAGATCTGACAATGGATCCCTTTCCTATAGCTTGAATTTAACATCCGAATTCCCAGTACCTTTTAGTTTCAATTATTGTGAATATGATCATGGTGCCTATATTCGAATTCGTATTCGTAAAGCAGGCACGTCGACTTGGCGTGATATTCCTTCGACATGGCTATATCAAGATTGGAATGAACCAAATAGTATGTTAAAAACCTTAGATTCTGCTTTAACAAGCGGAACTTATCATCAATTTTTTGATAACCAAGTACGTAATGAAGCATATGATAGTCCTTTTGATAGCAACCAAAATGGTTGGTGGACGGGAAATATATTTAACGATAATTTAGAATATTCGTGGGGTACTGATAGACCTCGAGAAATTATTGCTGGTGACGCTGAATATTTTTCTGCTTATGCAAGAAACTACCTATATATCGAGAAAGAGGCAAATTATAAAATAGATCTAATTAGTGATGATGGCTCTCTTTTGTTTCTTGATGAAACATTTGTTCTCGGTGATTGGAACCATGGTTCAATATCGTTATCTGAAACAAAGGTACTTTCACAAGGATTTCATCTTTTCGAACACTTTTATAGAGAGAATGAAATTGACGCTTCTATGTCTATACAACTTTACATCGACGAAGACGAAACATCTGGTGAATCATGGGTAGAGATTCCATTGGAAAACCGATTTTATACGACATACTTAAATTATCTAATGGAACCAATTACAAATTCATCTTTATCAGCACAATCTGTAAGAAATATTTCAATACAGTCAGCGACAGCAGACACCGATCTAACATTACTAAGCCCATCAAACAACCAGGTATTAAAAACAGGAACCCCCGAATTTACATGGTTGTCACCGTCTGCAAATCTTACACACAGAATCAAACTAAGGCACGACGGAGTAAACACAGAATTAGGAAACACCCTACCAATCGACACCCCAGACTTTATCTGGGACTTACATCCTGGTGAAATAAATTGGACAGTAGAATCTGGCTTGGCAAAAGCATCCTACACTCCATCTTGGATGGATAGTCTTTCTCCAGGCGCTTGGTCAGCATCGGTATCCATTCCAGAATTAAACGAAGAATCCGCGGTTCAATCGTTTGTTCTTGATCCTCCATTAAAAATTGATGGTGTATTAAACTACCCTAACCCTTTCAAAGAAAGAACATCAATTCGGTACAAGCTTTCAAAGTCGGTAAACAGGGCTAAGATTCAAATTTTTAGTATTGGTGGAGCTTTGGTTCGGGAGCTTGAAGGAGATACCGATGCAAGTTCTTCTTTTAAGGAATATCATTCGGTTGAATGGGATGGTAATAACAAACATGGTAAGTCTGTAGTCAATGGCGTTTATATTTATAAACTCACTGTCGAAGGCGAACATGAGACGAAAACATCGATTAATAAACTATTTAAAATGAAATAACTTGGAAGGGTTAAATGGTTCCATATGGACTCTCGCACATCGTTTGCATATCTTTGATATGCGGCTCTCCCTGCGAAAATCAATCTAAAACCATTTATTCCCTTCCAAAGAATCTCTTTTGGACTAGGAATTAAACAAAATAAAAAAGGAAAAAATTATGACAAATAGAACAAACAAATTAACGTTAGTATTAGTATCAATAATGCTACTCACTTCTATGGCCTTTGCATCTACAGCAGAGGAAATTATTGATAGGGTTATCGACAATCAGAAAAAGATTAGGAACTGGAGTGGCGTATATACTCAAACGGTTAAGGGTGATTTTGCTCCAAATGGACAAGAAGAGATTGGGAGAATTATCGTACAAGGAAAAAATACCCGTAAAGATATCCAACGGCCTGATAGAAAAATTACGATTCAAACAGAAACCCTTCTCACCGAAAAAGACATCAAAACTGGAGCGATTACACGAAAAGACTTAACACTAAATAGAAACAAACAATCGTCCTTAAAGATAAAACCAGAAGATGCCCTACTTGATGCAAAATTTCAACTCAGGGTAGAAAACGATGCTGAGGCAATGTTAGAAGGACATATGGATAATATTCGTATGGAAATTATAGTAGATAAAACGAAGTATGTTCCTGCTCAAATGTCTATGTATCTCCCTGGTGGAACCTCTTTCACGATGAAGCAAACCTATGAATTAATCGACGGTATTCATATTCTTACATCGTCAAAAGTCGATCTAATGCTAGTTGTTGGAAGTCGAGCATTAGCAGCTAAAACAACAACTACTTATAAAATGATAAAGGTAAATCAAACGATTAATGATGACGTATTTAAACTATAATATTCGTTTAAAGAAAGGTTCTTTTTTTCAAAATATACTGATCGTAATCCTTTGTATGGTTTCAATGGTAGGGTCTCCTTTTGCTCAAGAAATTAGTGGAGAAAACCTGGACCTATTCTCTGTAGGGTTTGTAGCGCAAGATTTAGCGTTGGTAGAATCTACTGCTTCGTTTGGGGATAATAATTTTGGTGCCTTTTATAACCCGTCTACCTTACCCGATGTTAATAATTTTCGTTTTTTTACATTGCAAGGCAAGCTATCTGAGTCTGTTGATGTTTTTTCTGTTACGACCTTGTTTTCAGTTTTAGATTTACCTATTTCCTTATCCTGGGTTCAGATTCAAGCGTCAGATATTCCCTTAGTTGCATCAGAAAATGTAGACCAAAATACCGATTTGGAACCAGATAGTTTTTCAGATTATGGGGCCGAAGGATTAATAGCTGCGACATCCTTAAAAATCAATGATTCGATTAATGTTGGTCTTTCCACCATAGCTTATATAAAACGACTGGATTCCGTAGAACTAGGAAATGCATATGGCGTATCGTTAACACCCGGTATGTATGTAAAGGCACTTCCTAATTTAGATTTAGGTGTTTATTGTAGGAACTTATTTTCCTATGAAAGTTGGGCCACTAACTTTGAAGACCAATTTTTACCCGAATGGCACGTGGGTCTAAGCTACTCTACCCCTTATATAGCATTTTTGCTTGAAGAAGTGATATATCCAGATTTGAAATATTCAATAGAAACTAAAGCAGGTATTGAGGTCACTCTTATTAAAAATGTAGTTATTCGTTGTGGTTTTCAGAAATCCAACACAAATGCCGGAATAGGAATAAATATTGAAGGTGTTCATCTTGATTACGCGTTTATAGGTTCCTCTGAAAATAGATTAGGAGAGAGTAGCCGATTTTCTATAGGAGTTGAATTATGAAATTAAATGTTTTATTGGTCTGTCTCACGAGTATTTATTTCTCATACTCAGTTACTTTTTCCGATACTATTAATTCAAAAGAAAAACAATGGCCCCTCATGTTTGATTATGTTGGATCGTATGGTGGTTTTGGATCTGTTCTTGGTTACTTCCAATTCCCTACTGGAATTGATGGTGATAGCCAATTTCTATATATCGTAGATTCTGGGAACAGCAGAGTTATAAAAACTGATTTAAACTTTGTTAAATTCACGGCATTTGAAATGGATTCAGAACAGCCCTTAGATAACCCTTGGGGAATCTCACTAGACGGGCAGACCTTAAGTGTAAGCGATACGGAAAATCAGAGGATTATTAAATACAATACACTTGGAATTAAATTATCGGAATTTGGAGAACTTGGAATTTTTGATGGATCCTTTGACGAACCAAGAGGACTGATTATGGCGGCAGGAACCATCCATATTTGCGATTCAAGAAATAATAGAATCCAATCGTTTGATGACGACTATTTTATTGAGAGTTTTGGGTCTTGGGGAAATAATGAAGAAACACTAGATGAGCCATGGGATATCCTTAGTCTTTCTAACGAAAACCTATTGATCTCAGACCATAGAAACAAACGGCTAGCAGTATTTAACTTGGCGGGACAATGGCTTCGAGATATTGTCCCGAAATTTGAAAAAGGAACAGTTGGTTTAGGCGAAATAAAAGGAATCGGAATAGATTCAGATAATAATATATATGTTGCAGATCCTGATAACCATCGAGTTGTTGTTTTAAAGGAAAGTGGAAACATAGTATCAGAGATTTCCGTAACGTCTCCTGAGGATGTGTATATATGGGCCAATACCGTCTTCATAACGGATCAAGAAAACCACGGTATTATAAAATATAGAAAGAGATAACTATTGAGCCGTTTTGTTTATAGTTTCTTTTTGATTTTATTTTTAAATTTTATCTCTACTGATTTAATAATTGGCGTAGATTTAGATCCAACAAACAATAGTCACGGCACCTCAATAGAAACGCAACCTGCTGTATCTACGGAAAATATTAGAATAGAGGAACGTCTATCCATATTAGATCGTTTTGAAAAAATTATTAAGTTGTCTACAACTGCTCTTGAAGAAAAGATATCCGTTAATCAAAAA
Source organism: bacterium (assembly GCA_018698675.1). GTDB lineage: Bacteria > Margulisbacteria > Marinamargulisbacteria > JABIPA01 > JABIPA01 > JABIPA01. The sequence goes on from JABIPA010000065.1 coordinate 103,246, forward strand.
CTAATAGATGAAGCTTTAAGGCATAAAAATGGTATTGATAAAGAAGTATTTCTTCATAATAAGATTGCTTCAAAAAACAACACTAGCCTTTCTGAAACTACCCAAGAAGATGGAACGGACGCATTTAAAGAAACCCCCGAAATATACGAAGACGAGCTAATCGAGCAACAAACAATGTATAGATCACGTTTAAAAGACTTAAAAGATTTGCATCTCTATTTTTCTCTAAATAAGAACATGTTTTTTGACAATGCGTTACTCGTTGCTAATAAAATAGGCGTTTTTGATTTAACTGTAGATATGGATACCTTGAAATTTATTGAAAATTCAGACCATTTGATAGTATCAATCAAAGAGATAATAAATAAGATAGAGACAAGCATTGAAAAACAAAACCTTCTAGAAGATAACTCCTCAGAAGAAGACATCGTTCACGAAAGTGACCCTGAGGGAGGACTTTTAGACTCTTGGTTAACCCATATAAAAAAAGAGAGTCAGGCCGAATTTTTGGTATCCGGATATAAACGTGTTGATTTCTCCTATTCTAAAGCTGACACTGGCACCAATACGATAAAACGACAGGAAGAGCTTAGTCTTAAACTTTCGGGTTCCGGACTCAACACAACTATTAACGCGGACATCAGGCAATCGTCGCGAGGAACAAAAGATGAAAACAAAACCCAATTTGAAATAGTCAACCCAAATTTCAAGGCAAAACTAGGAGAGTTTCAAACCCTATTCGCCGATCATACGCTCATGCAATATAGGGATACACTTGACGGAATTGAGGGCGAGATTAAAGTTGGAAATACAACGTTTGGTGTGATCGTTTCCGAACCTAAGGGCCAATTAAAGAAACAACAGTTTCAGGGTAATAATAGTCAGGGTCCATTCACGCTTATTTCTCGGCCAGTTATTCCAGGATCTGAAGCCATAGAACTAAATGGAAAAATCCAAATAAAAGGTATCGATTATGAAATAGATTACACATCAGGAGACATCCGTTTCCTAACGACAGTAGTTGAAACAGAAGATAAAATCATCGCCATTTATCAAACAGATAATATCCTTTTTAAGGACCAAGTGTGGGGAACAAAAATTGAGACGAAAACCGATGACATAAAAGCGGGACTCTACTACCTTCAAAAGAAAGAGCAAACGGACGTATTTTTAACAAATCATCAAGGAACAGGAATTTTCTCTTGGACAATTGGTCCGTTAAACTTACACCAAGAAATGTCCTGGACTAAAAATAAGTCTGATGAAGACACATCCAGTGGATCCGCCTTCTTTCTAAGTCAAAACTTAAAGACAGACCTTTTTTCATGGCAATCGGAAATATTTAAAGCTTCGTCTAGCTTTGTACCCGTTTCGGGAAAAAATGCAGGAGCCGGCGACTATAGATATAGTGCATTCACGAGGTTAGGAAAGGAAAGGCATAGTTTATCTTTAAATCTAAAAAAATCTAGACAGAATTATTCGGATACTCAATACGATACCAGGGTAATAGATTCAATAGGAAAAACGGGGCTCGGTCCGTTTACTATAAGTTTGACAGGAGGCCAAGAATTATATTCCGAACGTCCAAATTCCGCTGCTATATCCCAAAACTATGAACGCCTCACCGCAGAAACTGGACTTTCGTTTTCACTATTTGGAGGAAATATATCAGAAAAAGTAAAGGGCGAAAGAAAGACTGACTTTATTAGTTCTAGTAATGGATTTCGTGAACTCCAATCGCAAACCCATTGGGATTTTTCGTTAATGGAAAAGTGGAAAAATGTAATTGAACTAAAAGTAAGAGACCGAAAAACGTCCGACGAGCAATCTATCGAAAAGTCGTTGCGGTTGATGTCTGCGATTTCCAATGATTCTAAAAACTATCTAAGAGGTGTTACAGAGTTTAGAACAAAAACCGATATTCCAAACTCTGTGCTTGCGGATATTTCTGCCGCATGGAAACCCTTTTCAATATGGAGCAATGAATCGAAATTAACACTAGAAAACCTAAAAGAAACATTTAATTCTCAAGAAACTAATGTCGCCAAATGGAATGGAAGTTATAAAACTGTTCTCAAACCGTTTAAAAATTTAGAATCTCGATATACATTTAAAACTCAATTTAAGGATGTTGAAAGCAGTGGAGACTACCCAAACTGGAATGAAGAGTCGCTTTGGGATACAAGACTATCGTTATTTGGTTCCAGTCTGTCGTACCAACATCGCGAAAAACAGCAACGTAGAAATAGTTTTGATTTGTACCCGATAATTAGTCCGGACACATCTAGTTTTTCAAGGACTCAAATTGTCAGAATGCAGACTCGTCTGACCCATTTGTTATCGTTAAGTATTCAATCTGAAATTGAAGATGCGAAATCATCTTCCCAAACGGATAATCAGCACCTACTAAATCAGCGGATAAAATCCGAACTAACGAGCAAGATACAAAGACACTTGTTAGGGCTCACGTTAAATAGTGAAAATAAAACAGTAATTTTCGGAAACGATTCAGCATTGTCACGCCAGGAAATCGGAGCTTTTTTTCAACTAAATCTATCCCCTTCTATCTTGCGTTTTGCACTGGCTTTTTCGAGAATTGAGGACTCGGACTCCTACATGACTTATGAGCCATCAATCATTTATACATTTCGTCCATCTAGAAACTTAGACATGTCCATAAAAGTATCTAACGAACGAGACACCCGCTATGAAAACGAACCGGATCGCACGACATGGGATATTACGGCAAAAACAGAGATTTTAAAAATGGTAATGACCTTATCAGTAGTCCAGAAACAACAGATAGGATCTGAAAACAAATTAGATGCATTTTTAAAGTGGAACTATATTTTTTAACTATTTTTCTTTTTTAGACCGAAAAACGTCATCCAATCACTTATATGGGATTTACTTAGTCTCTCTGGATAGTTTTCGAATAAAAAATTATCGTGAGATGGTATTGCTTCACTTTTAATCCTGTTGAAATATGAGGCGCTACATTCAACCCAGTTACTTATTGATTCCTTTTCTAACGCGTTTGGCCAGCGCATAAAGGGATCTTCTTGCGTATAAGGACTATTTTCGTTTGCTTGGGTTATTTGCATTATTTCAAAATTATCCAATATCCCTCGAAGACCACCTGCTTTTTCGTCGTTCATCACATAATATTTAGATGCTACATCTGGAATACCAAAACATTTGCCAATAAATAAATCCAATTTTGGTCGGTTCATCTTTTCTTGGCATTCGCTAAAATTATTATCTAAACAAGTTTCAATATCGCCGATTGGGCCCCCTATATACTCTCTCCATAACTCGCTATACAAGTTTATATTAACAGCATAAAGATCGAAGTCCATTGACCCTCGATTGAATATTAAAAGTCTAACACCATATTCTTCTTCGATTTTGTCTTTTATGCTGTCTATTATAGATATAATAACGTCACTATTTAGATTTGTTTGTTCCTCGATTACATCAATTACATTTCTTGATATTGCTCGTTGTCCAGAAAATACGGAAAGGTTCATTGTAATAACGTTTTTAATCGTTTTTTCTGCAATTTTTGCAAGGTCAGTTTTTGATACTGCATTTTTATCTAATCGGTCTTTAGCGAAGATGTTTTGATACTTAACTTGGGTTCGGCGGTCTATATGTCTCGGTCGATCAGGATAATCTTTGTCTAAGAATTTGTTATCGGGAGCACTGTGTAAATTATCTGAAATAAGAGGCAAAAACTTTTCAAAATAAGTAGCGTCTTTCGAAAGAATGTTTTGTACGCCTCGTATTTGACTAGCGTTATATGAAAAATGTGTTTTATGTTTTTCAAAATCAGCATTACAGTCGGCGTTAAATGTATCTATGTCATAGTACGGTACGGTTCGTTTAAGTATTGGGCAGAGTCCAGTCTCTCCATCGGTTAAAAAAGGTGGTAAAAGTTGTCTATTATACGTTTCAAAATCACCTTTTGTCTGAATTTGAAATAGAACTTCAACCACAGTTAACTGTGGATTTTCTTCCTTAAAGGTTCTAACTCGAGTTTGATAGTCTTTGTACGTTTCTTCTTTATTACATTGACTTCCAAAACAGTCTACATGTGATAGTTTGAGTAAGTCCGTATATTTTGTATCTATAAAAAAGTGTTTCGCTTTGTCCCTCTTTATTAAATCTACAAGAGGCTTGAAAAGCGTACTTTGTCTGTGAGCTTTAATAGTAATTGAGCTATAGTTTTTTTCTAGTTCATTTATAAGTTCATTAAGTGCATGTTTTATTTCTTTTTTGCACATTTCAAATATTTCAATTTTATCTAAGTCAATTACGTTGTCCTCTACAGGGAATTGAGGCTGGCTGGGTTGGGACACATTTCTAAACTTTAAAGTGTGAGAATATTCGTTTTCAAGGGTTCCAGGGAAGTTACCCAGTAATTCAGCGGACCCTCCAATGGACGCTGATTGAATGTTTTTGATTGGAAATGAGAACGTCTTTTCGTTGAACTTAGTAAATTGTTTTATCTCAGGTATAAAGAAATCTGTAGATATTATCGTTTGAGATAGTGGGTTTTGATTTCCCTCAAACCATGTCCTGTATTGAAAGTCATTATTTTTAGATATATCTAATATGTGAGTACTTTCGATTGGATGCGTTTCCTTAATTCGATCAATATTTAAGGCCCTTTTATCCCTATTTCTTTGTCTTTTTAAGAACTTATCTGTATAGATTTCTATAACAGGGGTTTCTGGGTTATGAAATGAGAAACAGTCGACGGTTTCTTGAAAGTCTTTGTAAAAACTTTCTCTGTTAGACATATCTACACCTGGTACACATGTTATGTGATCAGTCCCATCTAGATCATCATGACATGAATCCATAAAAAATTGCTTATTTCTCATTTCAAGAATCAACAACTTTAATGGACGAAAGAACGTACTTCCAGGCTTTACCATAATAATTGCCGTTGCATAGTCTTCATAAACTTTTTGAATGGTTTGTTTAAGGAATTCTATTAACTCTTCATCACTTTTTCTAAAAAATTCCATTTCATCTAGGTTAATTGTATTCATTTTAATAGGGAGTGTGGGGCCTGACAGTTCGTTTGCTTGGTAAAAGTGAAAGTTGAAGTAATTTAAATTACTGATGTTAGAAAATGTTCCATGTATTCCAAAGTGGAGATTTGTAGAAGATACCCAGCTTATGTTACTTAGTGGAGTTTGAATGTATTTTAGGTCATATTTGAAAAAGGTATGAGCATCTATATCGTATTCGTCTCCTGATATGAGTGTCGAATCGTTATCACCATTTTTAAACCAATACCTACGTTCCCTAGTTCCTGATGTTTCGGTACTTACAATATGTCGTGTAGCGCTTAATTGATTCATCATAACCGTTTTCTCTAATAAGTTAATTTCTTCAGGTATCGGTTGGGTAATATTAGTCCTATATTGGGTTGAATAATTTCCAAAATCTAATGAATGTAACAGTTGAGTCGTTTCCGAAAGTGTTTCGTTTAAAGTTAAAGCTAAAGATAATGCAATAATTTGTCGTACATTTTGTTGTTTTTTTGTTGATGGGTCATTTGATAGTCCTAGATACGCCAATGTTAAAAAAATCGCAGTTGCATTCATAATAAGTATAGATGATTGATTCTCTTCGAACGTATCTGTTACGCTTTTCCCCGCCATTAACCCCATCAACGAGCAAAGTACGACTAAAACAGGAATGTTTGTTTGAGTGGTGCGGATTCGTTTTGAAGGTAGGGAAATAATTTTATAGGGCATTTTTTTTCCAATTCAATAGTTATTTTTATTATTTTTTTTCTAGTTTTAAGAAACAAGCTATTATACATTTTTCTTGTTAAGTGTTTACTAGTTATCGATATTTATTCGTAAATATTTCAATATTTTTTAGTGGGTTTTAGTTATTTCAAAATTTAAGGTATTCTAAATAGATAAAAATTTATAGATAAATGTGACTATGTTCACACAAAGGAAAAAATCATCGGAATACTACAAACGTTAACTTCACTTTTTACAAAATCAAAAAAAGCCAAACCAAAGACACTCACTAACGAGGAGCGACGAAAGAAAGCGGCTGAATTAGAACGACAATACGAATTATCCAAAAAGTCAGGCTTAGATAAAAATAAAAATGGAAGTCATACAAAAGATAGTAAGTCTCGTGACAACAGGAACTCAAAACCTAATAGACAAAAAAAAGCGTATGATTCTACAAAATCCACTGAGGGACATAAGTCCAAACAATATGGAAAAAAGGATAATCAGAAACACCACACTAATAAAGATGGAGACAATCAGTCCTCGAAATTTAAAGCAAACGATGGTCCTGCTAAGCCAGTACCTAAACCCAGAAAAACAACGACCTTCGACAAACTTGGACTTCACCCTACCCTAGTTGAAAAATTAACTAAAAATGGATTTACAATTCCTTCTGAAGTTCAAGAAAAATCTATTCCAATTACGATTAGTGGGAAAAATATATTTTGCTCCTCAGAAACTGGTTCTGGAAAGACATTGTCATTTTTAATCCCTATGATTCACAAAATTTATAATAATGAATTAGACCAAGCACTAATCATATGCCCTACCCGTGAAATCGCAACGCAAATACAAAAAACACTATTGTTATTCGATGATCCTTCTCTAACGTCAGCTCTTGTTATTGGTGGAACAAATGTAGAAGCTCAGAAACGAGCGTTAAAAGAATATCCTAAAATATTGGTTGCAACACCAGGCAGGCTACTCGATATGCTTAACACTGGCTTAATTTGGCTTAATTACACAGGTTATGTGGTTTTAGATGAAGCAGATAGAATGCTTGATATGGGATTTGAAGAAGATCTTATTAAAATTCACGCTCAATTATCGGGCCAACATCAAACGGTTCTATTTTCTGCAACTCTCTTTCCTGAAATTAAAAAGATGGCCAAGCATTATGCTAAAAGTTATGAAGAAATAATTATTGGTAACCCTACAAGTGTTGCTGGTTCTGTTGAACACGTATTAGTAGAAATGGATGAAAACGAAAAGTTTTGGGCATTAAAACATTTAGTCGAGAGTAACCCGGGTAAAATGATGGTCTTTTTTAACACTATTAAAGGAACGTCTGATATTGCTCAAAAGCTTACACGACAAGGTAGACGTGATGTTGGTTATATTCACTCTAAAATCGACCAATCGGCAAGAGACAGAGTTATTGAAAGCTTTAAGAATAACTTTGTGAAAGTTTTAATGGGAAGTGACGTGGCATCACGGGGAATAGATATACCAAATGTAGAATTGGTCATTAATTTTGATATCCCAAACAATAGTGAAGAATATATACATCGGGTAGGTAGAACGGGTAGAGCCGGAAAGTCCGGGATGGCCATTAGTTTTTACTCTCACAAGGATAAGAGAAAACTAGAAGCAATTGAGACCCTAATCGAGGGAAAAATCACTCGAAAGAAAAGCTATAAAGGATTGATTAAAAACTCTCATTCGTCTTCAAATCGAAGATATTCTAGTTCGAACAAAAACTGAAACCACATGGGATAACTCGTTTTTTTATTTTCGGTTAAAGAAATAACTCTTTTAATGACCGAAAAAGAGAATTCCGAGTTACCCTTATTTCTAACAAGGCGAAGCATGCGTTTGTGGTGTTATCAAATTTTTTGGATTTAAGTTTATCTTTATGTTTAATAAAAAAATCATCGAGAACGTCTTTGGTTTGATCGTTAAAATGAGTCAGCCCATAATTAACAATTTCCTTAAATGGGTCTATCCTGTCGTGATTAGAGTTAAAATACTTTTCGTTAATGGTGATAATTACTTCAAATGCAGCCGCTATAAAACGTTTCCACTTACTTAATAAATACAGGCTTAAAAACTATTCGTTGATCACCTTGTGAAGATATAATTTTATTCAGATATGTCATTTGATATATTTTTTAACATATCAAATTAAAACGAATTAAGTCACGCTATTCTTTGCACAAACTTTCGAATGAAATTTTTTCGTCCATTTGGTATATGATAACCTTTTGTATATTTTTGATGTTAACCTGGAAATTACGCAGTTTTAGGAGAAGATAAATAAATAAGAATTTGTCTTTTTCTTCTAAAGAATTTTCAATTTTAAAGTAGTGTCTATCTAACGTTGCCATACCCATATCAACAGACTTTTGAGTTTTTGTTTTCTTTCCTAATTGGGATTTTACAGCTTCTGCACCGTCTTCATATTTAAGATATAAACTATCTAATTTATCCCGTTCCAAGGCTATGTTTTCATCATAGTAATAAAATTGTTTTTTGTAGTTCATTTTTGAAGGAACCATTTTTGCGTGCATAGGGGTTTCTAATCTATGTTCAACTTCTGGAGAATCGTCGCGACCCATTTCACTTAATGGACTCGGAGGTGCTGTATCTACTATGAGACCTACTCCCGGAATATTCCCTTGTATTGGAGATGTGGGTTCTGTTTGTTGAGAAGTTATAAGGTCCCTCCGGTCTACATCCGAATCATAATCATCGTTATTTTCTTTCTCAGCTTCTAAGTCTGGATTTATCGATCTAGGGGGCAACTCAATCATGGAGCTGTCCTTTTCTTTTAAAACTTCCTCGTAAACCCTTTGATTTTCTTGATCTTGTCCGGAACGTTCACTGGATCCATCAGCCAATATTTCCATACTATTTGGGCATGAGTCGTCGTGAATTTCTACATTTCCTTTGTCTATTTTTCTAACTGTAGGTGTTTTTTTTAACGCGGGGTGACTGGTTAAAAATTCTTGTTTTTGTTCTTGGCTTAGATTTTCAATAGAATAATTATCATCTAATAGCTCAGATCCAAACCTTTTACCTATTGCGTCGGCTACACTTATTCCCCATATAGAAAGCCCTTTAATGAGGTCCACTTTATGCCTTTTTTTTTGGATGCTTTCTAATTCCTTTAATATAATTCGCCTAATGTCCTTTAAAAAAGAGTTCGTTACCAAATCTTTTTCACTCTCAATTGCATTCACTATCGACGTAATAAACCCTTTTGCTTTTTCCGGAGAAAACTTCAGATGTTTTAGTATTCGTTGATAGTTAAAATATTTGCTAATCATCTCAATCGTAGCTTTATTATTTCCTGTTACTAATGCTAATCCTGGACTAATGTTATGAAGTCCTACAGAATTTTGTGATTGATGACGCAGTAGATTTACTATCTTTAGCAATTCTCCTGAGTCGTACTTGCCACTCGGGTCGGACGGTGCCTGAATTGGCATATAAAACCGAGACCATCGGCTTAAGATAACGGACGCTCTCAGACTATTAGGAGGAGGAACGTGGATACTATTAGGTGAACTTTTTTTCAAAGCACCTCCATCTGAAGATGATATTCCAAACAGAACAGGCGACAAGCCATTAGACTTAAACTCTTCTTCCAGCCGTTTACCAGATATACCGATTGTTGGTTCTGCAAGATATGCGAAACTATTTCTTTCACCTTTTGTATTTTCAAGTACAAGAGAAGAATTGATATCCGACGCAATTGATAGAGACGTATTTGTAGAGTTCGCCCGTTCGCTTCCGTTAGTTGAGTCTATTTTATAAGGTAAATGAGTTATTTTTGACTCAACGGTTGTGCCCATAGAACTTCTAAGATGTAGGTATGCATTTCTTGTCATCGCCGTGTCACCGTCCATAGAAATTAAATACGTTTTCCCCCAAACCTTCGATCTGCTCGACCCTGACGTTATTCGGTTATTTTGAATTTCCATTACTTGTTTTAAAAGTAAATTCCTTAGGCTTCCATAAGGAACCTTTCCAGTTGACGTTTTCCAGGTAAAATCGACATAACGAATTTGCGCATCCAAATTGGGTGTGTTCTCCAAAAAATTATCTAAACGTGAGCTATCAAATTCGGACGAGGCTCCTATTTCTTCGGAGGTTCGCCCCTCTTTATCGTTTCTACCAATTACAAAAACATATTGAGTTTTTAGCTTTTCCTCTTTACGTGGGTCATGCACGGAATTACTAAATGCATCTAACCACGAAATGATATCCATATCTGATTCTTCTGTACCATTAACAATTCCTTGAGTAGGAACGATTACATAGACTCTTGGTAAAATCTTTTCGCCATCAACAATAGGGTTTATGTCTCTTTTTTTAGAAATTGTTAGTGACACGGAAAGTTTACTTTCTCTTGAAAACACTTGGCCTTGAACGATGTCAGATTCATCAGTTACCGGAATCGTTTCTTCATAAGACAATGTTTCTAGAACCGAATCTGCTTCTTCAACCATCATGGAATTATCGATAATTACGTCACTTGCGTTTGATAATTCTCGGGTTAAGCGAAAAAATGATTGTACCCCTTCATTATCAGGTATTTCGTCGTCTAATATCTGATTATTTGATTTCTCTAAGAAGTCTAGGTTAATAAATATACATCTTAATGAATACCTATCCCCTTCAGACAGAGAGTCCATATCTATGGATGAGAGTAGCTTGTTTTTTAAAAACATTAATAGATCATTACCTAAGGGTTGCTCTCCATGAAAGTCGGATATACCAAATAATAGTTTTACTTTGTTTCGATTACTCACTTTATCTATGTCGATTAAATTCAAAAGATTAAGAGCATGTCTATCAACCGAAATATAAATCTCGTTTAAATCAGTAAAGCTACTTAATGCATGAAGAGCCAACGCAACATTTAGCGGACTAGGATTTAATGTACTAAAATCGGATAGATATCTTTCAATATTATCCGCGATTACTTTCTTCACCTCGGGGATATCCGAAAAGTGACTCAAGGCTTCTAATTTTGAACTTATATGTTCGGGAAAAATTCCTGAAATATGACCATCAGGTAAGATAAAATTTATTGTTGTTCTCAAGACGTTTCTCACGTCCCTATATCTAGAAAATTTTGAAAGACCATTAATCAGTCCTGCTTTAGATTCTGGGTCAGATTCAAATTCAAGAAACATGTTTACTAACTTAGAACAATTTTGAGAAAACACGTATGGCACCGGTGACTGGGTATTGAATTTACTAATCGATGATACTAGCTTCGAAACAACCCCTGATTTACTATTAAGTGCAAGGTCGTTGGGCCCCATAGGCGCATTTAAAAAGTTAGTCGTGAAAAAGGAAATATTTTTACCGAACACGTTTTGAACGTTTTTGCAGTCTTTAAAATGAGCAAGCCCCTGGCTGATTTGTGTAATGTCGATTTTGTAGGCATTTCCTAATTTAGACGTTTCAAATAATGCTTCAATATTCTCATTTAGAATTTCCTTAATTCCTTCGACATCGGAAAAGGAACTAAGATCCAAAAGAAGGTGTCCCAAGGTTCTCGAATATTGTTCATTTTTTGACATATTAGATATGCAAAATTCCAAGTCCTTCCGTACCAAATCCTGAACCCCTTTTTCTTCGCTAAACTTAGAAAGGCAACGAAAAATCGATAAAACCGTACGAGATTCAAAACGATTCGGTACTTTACTGCCTAACATATTCTTTCTTGGATACAAGTTGCTAATCAAGGTATCTCCAGAGCTAAAAACGAATTCTAAGGCTAAATCTAAATCATTAAACATAGAGAATGCCTGAAATAAAACACCTACCTGAGACGACTCATACGTTTCTAATTTTAATTTCTCGATAAGTCCTTCTTTGAGTCTGTGTAAAGATTGATTCACTGTTTCTATGTCGGAAAAATGGGCTAATCCGTAGAGAAGGCTAGCTGTACGAATTGGAAAAACGCTGTCCAATGCATTTTTTGTATTTAACTTAAGACAAAAGCCTTCAACGTATCGTCTCACAGGTTCGGTATTTTCACATTTTGAAAGCGATTGAATTAGAGTTGAAATAAATCTCGTGTTCTTTGTTTTATGTTCGTCTAACATAGGTTCCACATAGTTAAATATTATATTTATTAAATATTTAGATATATTCTTGTTTGGATGTTTACTGATATAGAATACTAATTGAGATAACTTAGCAACATCGCTAATTTTCTTCTTAAAATTTTGCTCTGTATTTATTAAGTCTGGTTCTTCTAAAATCTGCGTTTGGATCCATTTTTTGGTTTTGAAAGAGGATATTGAAGTGTCTGTTTGAACTAAGTGTGTTAATAAGCGTCTAAATTCAAGCATATCTGTCTGTTCTTTTTTTGTAGCGTCCAATATTGGTGTAACAGTTAGATGTCTACGAGGTTTCTTGTTTTTTATGACATGTAAATCTTCGTCACCCGTTTTATTAGAATGGTTTTCGCTCTTTCTCTTTGAAACCTTTTCCATTTCAGAGGCTCTTCTTTTGTTTTGACTAAGGTTTGCTTTGGTGGTTAAAGAGGCATCAGTATTTTCGCTTTGGTTTAATATAGACGGTGACAGGTTTTGAATTCTACCGAATACTTCTAGATAATTTGATACTATTTTGTGATTCATCTTCATATTAGAATTCTAGTCTTTTTTAATACGTTTAGTATATTATCGATTTGTTTTAAAAAAAATTTCAAAATTAACGATAAATTATATTATTAAATAGTGAATCTAAATAATCTAATGAATGATAGATAATACTAATTAAGGTAATTCATTGCCGTCTATCTAATTTCTAAACTGCATGCTTTTGAATTAAAAAAGTCGCATACTCAACTCCCATTACCGACTAATTTTTATAAAATATCTACTAAATTCGTAATATTGAATTTTATTTACCGTTATAATTGCAAGTTTTAGTGTAAAAACATTGTTTCAATTCATGTATTCGTTAATATATTTATCTATTACCCCTTACTTTTTACATATGGATTTTTATAAAAAAATCACATATTATGAAAAAAAAATGGGTAAAAAACTAAGTATTTTTGGAAACATTAAGGCTTCTCATGAAAACCATGAGAACTGGGAACCACTTTGGAAAAACGCTACGCCAAAAAAAACTTACGATTTCATTATCATTGGTGGGGGTGGTCACGGTTTAGCAACCGCATACTATCTTTCCAGAATACATAAATCATCTAATATAGCGGTAATCGAAAAAGGATGGTTAGGTGGTGGCGGAACCGGTAGAAACACGTCGATTATTCGTTCGAATTACCTTTGGGACGAAAGTGCCCACCTCTACGATTTTTCTTTGAAGTTGTATGAAACCCTTTCTCAAGATTTGAATTTCAATACAATGGTCAGCCAACGAGGTGTTTTAAATCTAGCCCATAATTTAAGTGATGTTCGTGGAGCTAAGCGGAGGCTCTATGCAAATCAGCTTAATGGAATTGATTCCGAATGGTTGGATACCGAAGGTGTGAAAAAATATTGTCCAATAATTAACACATCCCCTGATGCAAGGTATCCGGTACTAGGATCCACTCTACAACGTCGCGGTGGAGTTGCAAGACACGACGCTGTTGCCTGGGGATACGCACGAGCTGCAAGTGACGCTGGTGTAGATATCATTCAACATTGCGAGGTCACAGATATACATGTGTCTAATAACAAAGTAGTAGGTGTAGAAACGACTCAAGGTCGAATCAATGCAAAACGGGTTGGGATCGCTGTTGCAGGTTACGCTTCCAATGTAGCGAAGATGGCTGGATTCGAACTCCCAATTGCTACACACCCTCTTCAAGCATATGTATCCGAGCCTGTTAAACCAATTCTGGATTGTGTTGTCATGTCTGGAGCTGTTCATGTTTATTTAAGTCAAACAGACAAAGGCGAACTCGTAATGGGAGCCGGCGTTGATAAATATATCGGATATGGCCAACGTGGGTCATTTAATGTCATTGAAGAGCAGCTGTCTGCATGTATGCAACTGTTTCCTCTATTCAGCAGAATGCGTGTCATGCGTACCTGGGCAGGAATGGTAGATACCTGTCCCGACGCATCCCCAATCGTAGGAAAAACACCTGTTGATGGTCTCTATATAAATTGTGGATGGGGTACGGGTGGATTTAAATCAACACCTGGATCCGGTTGGGTTTTTGCACACACTATGTTTAATGATGCCCCTCACGATTTAAACAAAGCCTTTTCATTAGAACGTTTTTATTCAGGAGCACTTATTGACGAACATGGTGCTGCGGCTGTCGCCCATTAACTCTATAAACTCGAGGAGACACTCATGTTAATTATTAAATGTCCTTATTGTGGCGATAGAGAAGAAACAGAATTTTCTTATGGTGGAGAAAATAAAAAACGTCCAGCAGATCCGTATTCGCTATCCGATAAAGAATGGGCAGAATACCTGTTTTTTAAAAAAAATACCGTTGGGTGGCATAACGAACTTTGGAATCATTCTCATGGATGTCGACGATGGTTTTCTATTGAACGACACACGGTAACAAATGAAATTAAACAATCGACTCCTTCACAATTAAGCATGGAAGAAAACATATGATTAAACAAAAATTTAGACAAACCGCGGGAGGCGTTATAAACCGTGAAAAATCGATATCATTTACATTCAACAATAAACGACTTTATGGATACGACGGCGATACATTAGCATCTGCATTGCTAGCCAATGGAATTCATCTGGTTTCAAGAAGCTTTAAAACCCATCGAGCCCGTGGAATTATGTCTGCAGGAACCGAGGAAGCTGGAGCTATTGTTCAGATCAGTAAAAACACTCCAAAAAGTCAGCCAAACATGAGAGCCACCGAAGTACTTATTTACGATGGACTTGCTGCACAAAGTGTTAATGCCTGGCCTAGCGTAAAATTTGATATTGCTTCCATAAATAAATTATTTTCAAAATACTTATTCGCCGGGTTTTATTACAAAACATTCATGTGGCCAAAGTCATTTTGGAAACTATTGTATGAGCCGATGATTAGGCAAATGGGTGGTCTTGGAAAATGCGATATTATAAATGACGACCGGGAATATGAACGTAACAACGACTTCTTTGACCTAGTTATTATTGGCGCAGGAAAAGCCGGCTTGGAATATGCCGAGCAATTTTTACGAACGCATAAAACAAAAGACCATTCCATCTTTGATAAACAATCTACTAATGATACGACCCTCAAAATATTGCTAGTGGACGAAAACCCCCTTCTCTATTTGAATAAAGAACGTATTCAAAAATTAGGTAAAGAAATAAACGTTTTAACTCATACGACAGTATTTGGTTACTACGATAATAACTATCTATGTGCAGTTGAACACGTAAACAGTTCAAAAATCGATCAGCGTATTTGGCATATCACCGCTAAACAAGTTGTACTTGCTACAGGAGCAATCGAACGCCCGTTTGTTTTCAAAAATAACGATTTACCAGGGATTATGTTGGCAAACTCGGTTCAAACATATATTAGTAGATTTGGCGTTCGATGTGGAAAAGACGCTGTTGTATTTACAAACAATGATTCTGCATACCAAGTCGCCTTTGATATGAAAGCCGCTGGCATTAATGTTAAAGCTATTATTGATATTAGAAAGACATCGCCTTTTGAAGGAAGGACGGATATTCCAATTTTTACACAATCAGTAATACTAGAAGCACAAGGGAAAAATCATATTAAGTCGGTTACTGTTTCTCAGATCAAAAGTGATGAGCAAAGCGTTTATAGGGTAAAACAAATAATATCCTGCGATTTATTAGCTGTTTCTAGTGGATGGACCCCCTCTGTACATTTACATAGTCAAGCGGGTGGAAAACTTTCGTTTGACGACGATAAAGCATGCTTTGTTCCGACAACTACCGAACAAAATAATGTGAGTATTGGCGCGTGTAACGGTGACTTTTCTTTTGATATATCTTCTATTTCTAAAAAATGGGAAATCGAAAATGGTATCGGAAAATCAAGTTACGTAGACTTTCTAGAAGATGTTTCAGCATTAGATATACGGATTGCCGCAAAGGAAGGTATGAGTTCTGTAGAACTCCTCAAACGTTATACCACGGTTGGCATGGGTGTTGATCAAGGAAAAACCTCGAACGTCAATGCTATTGGCATCTTGGCAAACGCTCTTGATAAGCCTATAGACCTAGTTGGAACAACACGATTTCGAGCTCCTTATACCTGTGTTAATTTTGGTGCTTTGGCCGGAAAAGAGCTAGGCGATTTATTAGACCCGGTTCGGACGACACCAATTCACGATTGGCATGTCGATCATGGGGCTGTTTTTGAAGACGTAGGACAATGGAAACGTCCTTGGTACTTTCCTCGAACACATGAATCTATGCAAGAAACTTTAAATAGAGAGTGTTTAGCCGTACGTACGTCCGTTGGAATGATGGATGCATCAACCTTAGGAAAAATAGATATCCAAGGAAAAGACTCAGGAAAATTTTTAGATCTTATCTACACAAATATGTTCTCGTCACTAAAGGTAGGCTCTGTTAAATATGGCTTGATGTGTCATGAAGATGGAATGATCTTTGATGACGGAGTTACTGCTAAAATTGCTGAAAATCATTACTATATGACGACAACGACTGGTGGAGCCGCTAACGTCCTTGATTGGATGGAGTATTGGCTTCAAACAGAATATCCAGATTGGGAAGTCTACCTAACCTCAATAACAGAACAATACTGTGCAATCGCCGTTTCTGGACCACATGTTAAAAAGGTTATGAAGCATGTTTTTCCAGAAGAATCGTTTAGCAACGAATCATTTACGTTCATGACATCAAAAGACATTCTTTTAAATGGAATTAACATTCGTGTATTACGCATTAGCTTTACTGGGGAACTGGCATTTGAACTACATGTTCCGTCGTATCACGGAAAAGAAATTTGGGAACAGGTATACCAAGCTGGCAAACCATATGCCATCACCCCATATGGTACCGAAACAATGCACATTCTAAGAGCTGAAAAAGGGTTTATCATTGCGGGTCAGGAAACAGATGGGTCTGTTACTCCTTTGGATTTGGATATGAATTGGATAGTTTCAAAGAAGAAAGATTTCTTAGGTAAACGATCGTTTTTACGTAAAGATACATCTCGTAAAAACAGAAAGAAATTGGTTGGAATTATAACGAAAGATCCGAAAGTTGTATTGCCAGAAGGGGCTCAACTTGTGAAGGATCCTCATGGTTCAATACCCGTTAATATGGAAGGCCACGTTACATCTAGCTATTATTCGGCGACTCTTAAAAGGTCCATTGCTCTTGCGTTGATAAACGGAGGTCTAGAGAATAAAGGAAAGACTCTGTATGCACCAATAGAAGGTTCTATTATACCCGTTGAAGTGACATCGCCCGTATTTTACGATCCAAAAGGAGATAGGCAACATGCAGAGTAATCAAACAATTTTAAAGAGATTGCCTCATCACAATCAAATAAGTTTGCGTGGTAGCGCAGATAATATTTCGATTTCGTTACCGACTCTACCAGGTTCATCTATTGTTACAGATAACAGCTCTATATTATGGCTCGGCCCAGATGAATGGCTGGTTGTAGAAAACATAGGCACTACCCCTCCTCTTTTAAAGAGTCTTTCAAGTATTGATAATTTATTTTTCGTCGACGTAAGCCATAATAGAACCATATTGGAATTTAAAGGTAAAAAAATCCGAGAAATTCTTCAAAAAATTTGCACCGTTGATTTAGATAAAGATGTTTTTAAAAAAAGATGTGTCATTCAAACTCTTATTGGAAAATCTCAGGCAATTATTTTTCATGTTGAAGAACATACATTTAATATTATGGTAAGAAATTCATTTGTAAATTATGTCGAAGAATTGATACACGTTTCTTCGTTAAATTAAACTCTGCTGCGGTATATAAAGCACAAAACGTCTGAGATTTGCAGAATATATTTACACGAAATTTTTGATTCATGTTCGATTGTAAATCGCTTTTTTCGTCTTCATTAAAACAAAGTTTATTTTTCACATTGACATTATTCAAATTTGAATATTTAATATCGTTTAATTAAATTAGAATAAATGAATATGGACACGCTTAGTTGTCCGAAAAAAAGGAAGAGATTTTATGAATATTTCTGATTTTGTAACAATTGGTGTTATTGAACAATTTGGACAATCAAGTGGATATGACGTTGTTCAAGAAGCAGAAAATAGAAAAGTTCAACTTTGGACCGGATTAAAAACCGGATCCATTTACCATTCTATAAAGAAGCTAAGTGAATCCGGACACATTATTGAGGTTTCAAAGACTAAGTCGGGTCAACGACCTACCAAAACATCCTACTCTGTAACGCAGTTAGGGAGAGACTATTTTGATTCATTGCAGGAGAAAGCATTTAAAGGCCTTTTTCCTCATTTTTACGGATTTTTGTTGGGGCTAATTTTCAATACTAGACAAACGCCGAAAGATATACAAATATTTGCAAAATCATACAAAAAAATAGTTGAAGAAAAATTAAAGGAATTAATAGAAGGGCAAGCCAGTTGCCGCTGTAAATGCCCAGACTCACCTCCAATATTGGCTGAACGTTTAAGTCTGTATTTGGAGCAGAGAACGGGTTTATTTAACGCAGAAAAAAAATGGATACAACAGGTTGTCGAACGGCCTGAACTATTTGATAATAGTTCGCTAAAAGAATGGATGGAGAAAAACTATGTTTGCAAATAAAAATAATTTAAAAAAACTAATCGCAGTGGCAGTTGTATTGGCATATTTGGCGACACCGTCGCAACTTTTTTCACAGTCAGTACTTCTTCAAGAATTTATTGCAGAATCGCTCAAAGATCATCCCCTAGTCGTTAAATCGGCATTAGACTATTGGATAGAAGCCGAGAAAGTTAATGGCGTTCAGGCAATCGATGATTGGAATTTGTCATTATCTTCCGACATTACACGAGGACTTGGTTCTCAAGGGTTTAATAGTTTTAGTTCAGATGGAATCTTTCAAACAATTTCAACAACAGGTTCTCGAGTTTATTCATCTACGGGTACTCGGCTAAGTACTGGTATTAGTTATTCTGGAGTTTCAGACCAACCCTCTTTTGGAGGATTCGCTACACCAGATAGTTACCGAACAAATTTCTCTATCGGTTTAACCCAACCTCTCATGAAAAATGCTCAAGGTATTATTGATAAATATCCAATTAAAGCAGCTCAGATAGGTGAAAAACTAGCTAAAATAAGGTACGAAGAAGAATTAGAAGCATTAACATTAGTGTGGATGGAATATTTCTTAAATTGGCAACTCTCTGAAGTAAAAACCGTTATTTTAAAGAAACAACTTGAAACAGCGACAAGGCAAAAGGAAGTTACAACTCTTCAGTTTAAACGAGGAGCCGCGGAAAAAAGCGAGTTGGTGTTAGCTCAACAGAATGAAGTTTCCAAACAAATGTTATATCTACGAGAAAAAGTTGCATTGGAAGAAGAAATTCAAAAGATAGAGACAATTATAGGCCGTAAAGTTGAAGACCTTTCAGTAGACCCAAAAACTCTATTAATTGATTCATTGATTCCAACTCGAAGTAGACGAAGTAGTTTAAGTTATCAAGCAACGTCTGGAAACGTGGTTCGGATGTTTAAGTTATCAGAACAGGTACAAGAATTAACTGTTTCAGCTAACCTAAATCAATTGAAACCGGACTTGTCAGTATTTGTTAATAACCAACTTAGTTCTGCGGAATCTAGTTTTTCTGATTCTTTAGGATCTATTGCAAGTGATTTTTCTGTCCAAGCAGGACTCTCTCTTTCTTTGCCTTTAGAAAACACGTTAGCCGTCAGTAACTACAAACGTGCATTGTTATCTTATAATTCGTTACTTAAATCTAATGAGAATAGTATGCTTGTTTTGACCGATAATATTAATATCTTATATCAGCAATTTGACTCCATTTCCACATTAATCGTTCGTGCTAAAGCACTCGAAAAATTGGCAAAGGAAACAGCTTTGCTTGAACAAGAAAAACATCGTCAAGGCCGGACGGCTTCATTGTTTTTTGTATTAGATACTCAAAACAAAGCATTGTCAGCACAGCTTCAAGTTGAAGAACTTCAATTTCAAAAAATGCATATTGAAAATCAACTTGCTGGGCTAAATGATGATTATTTGTCTTATATCAAACCATTAATAAAGGATTCTTATGTTAAATAGTATTGTTCGCTTTTTCATAAATCGGCCAAAGGTCGTAAATCTCGTTCTCGTATTTATTTTGCTTTCGGGTTCTATCAGTATGATGAATACTCAAAATAGCGGGTACCCTACCGTGGATTTTGGAGCTATAAACATCACAACGGTTTACCCTGGGGCCTCTCCTGAAGATGTCGAAATTAAAGTAACCAGTAAGATCGAAGAACAGTTAAAAACAGTTAGTGGAATCGACTTAATCAATTCTGCGTCTCTAGAAAACTTGTCTCAAATTAGCATCTTGATGGAAGAGAAAGCCGACTACGAAAAAGTTGAGGCAGATATCCAAAAAGCAGTTGATCAAATTGATGATTTCCCAAACGAGATTCAAACATCTCCTCTTGTTAAAGCTGTTGATAGTGACCGTATTCCTGTTATGGAAATCGCTATCACTGGTGATGCTCCTTACCACGTTAGACGTCAATATGCCTTAACTTTGGAAAAGTTATTCCGAGCCGAACCACTTGTTGGATCTATCTATAACGTAGGGTACTTAAAACAAGAAGTTAAAATTGAAGCGAATCAAAAGCGTTTAGATAAACATTACCTTTCCTTGAATGATCTTGTGGTAGCTATTCAAAATCATAACATCCGAATACCGGGTGGAGATTTAAAGGTTCCTAACAACGAGAAAAAAATAGTTGTTATGTCGGAGTTTGAAGAGCCGTATGATGTAGGAGATGTAATCATTCGCTCAGGTTTTGAAGGAAACAGTGTTCGAATCAAGGACGTTGCCTCAGTAATTAATGGTTTCGAGCCAGCGGATCAATTGGTTAGCTTGAATGGTGACAAAGCAATTAAAATTTTACTTCAGAAAAAACCAAAGGCAGATGTATTAAAAACATCAGCTGCATGTAAAGAAATCCTTAAAACATTTAAAGAAAAGCTTCCTGAAGGCGTTAATGCCGAACTAATCGTCGACTATTCTGTAGAATCTAAAAACTTACTAGATATGGTAAAAAAGAATGCATTGGTTGGACTCGTATTGGTTTTAATAATGTTAATTTTATTTTTTAATATCAAAGTAGCATTTTGGACGGCAATGGGGATTCCAGTTTCTATATTAATGGCTTTTTTAATCCTTCCAAAAATGGGTGGTACTATTAATTTTATAACGATGATGGGAATCATTATTGTTCTTGGAATGTTAGTCGACGATGCCATTGTTGTAGCTGAAAACATTTTTAGATACCGAGAGAAAGGTTTATCTGGAAAAGACGCCGCTATTCAGGGAACAAAAGAAGTTATGTTACCGGTTATTGCTACTGTTTTAACCACTATTGTTGCCTTTTCTCCTCTAATGGCTATGACTGGAGTTATGGGTAAATTTATGTTTTACATGCCAGTTGTAGTGAGTTTGATTTTATTAGCATCTCTAATTGAGAGTTTGTTTCTTTTACCAAGTCACATGGCTCACATAAAATTAAAACCTGCTAAAGAAAGAAAGTTTCGACCGTTTAAAGCATTAGAAAAATATTATAAAGCAGGTGTCTTATGGACACTTCGAAACAAGTTTGTGACATTGTTTTTGTTTATCGGAATGTTTGCCTTTTCTATTTGGCTTCTTGTGACTCAAATGACATTTATTCTTTTTGATTCGTCTGATGGTCTATATGGGATTATAAAATATGAATCTTCTAGAGGAACGTCTTTAGAAGAAACAGCGAAAAAAGCGAAACAATTTGAGACTATTTTGGATAATCACCGGAATGGCGAAATTTATTCATATGTAACGACATCTGGAGAAAAAGGTCCTGTTATCGCGAGTTTCGGTCCTCAACTCAATCATAGTGGCGTTGGAAACATTCTAATCCATTTGACCCCTATTAGTAGTAGAAACAGAAATGCAAAAACGATCATGGACGAGATTCGTGAAAAAGCTCTTTTGGTTCCTGGTTTTAAGAAAATTGAAATTGATGTTGTTCAAGACGGACCTCCTGTTGGACGAGCTATCACCGCCTCTCTTGTAAGTAATAACGATCCGTTAAGGGAAAAGTTCCTTTCAGAGTTGGTAGCGTTTATTAAAGAACTACCAGGTGCTCAAAATGTAACGACCAACGAAGGTGAAGGAAAGCAACAATTAGAAATTAGATTCAATTATGGACTAATGGCTCGATTGGGCGTGAATCCGATTATTGCTGCTCAAACAGTACGGACTGCTTTTGATGGCAATTTAGTTACAAGTATTCGATATAACGGAGAAGATTTAGATTATAGAGTTAGTTTAAGTAAAAACCATAAATCAAAAATTTCGACCCTAAAGGAAATTACAGTTCCTAGTAAGAGTGGAAAACTTATTCCTTTGGGACAACTTATTACGACTGAAATTACGGATAACATCTTGATGATTAATCACTACGATGGAGACAGGTCCGTAACCGTATATGGTGATTTAGACACCGAAGTAAATACGTCTAGAAAAGTTACTCAAGCTATTCAAAAAGAGTTTTCAGAACGTATTGATGAAGATCCTACAATTCGACTTATTTTTGGTGGTGAAGAGAAAGACACTCAAGAAGCGATGCAAAGTTTATTCCAAGCCCTACTACTTGCACTTCTAGGAATCTATTTTATTCTAGTTATACTATTTAACTCGTTCCTTCAGCCATTTTTGGTAATGTCTAGTATTCCATTTACGTTTACAGGTATTGTCTTTGCTTTTTATATGCATAGTATGACATTTGGATTTGTAGCGCTTATTGGTCTCATTGGTCTTATGGGAATCGTTGTAAACAATGCTCTTATAATGATTATGTTTATGAACTACTCCAAAAAAGACGATGAAGTTACCATGGATGGACTTGCGGACTCTGCTACCAAACGTTTGAGGCCTATCTGTCTTACAACGTTGACAACAGCAGCCGGTTTATTTCCTACAGCTTATGGATTTGGAGGAGACAACGCGTTTCTAGTTCCTATGATTATGGCAATTGCATGGGGATTAATATTCGCATCAGTAATTACATTATTCTTAGTACCTGCTTTATATCTTATTCAATATAGAGGCTTGGTAAAATGGGAAAATTTTAAAAAGCGTTTTTCTAAATAAAACAATTTTTTGGCAAACAGATTGGTTCCGGCTCAGACCGGGACTCATCTGTTTTAGCCTCTCCGACTGAATCAATTGTCCCTTACCTCTCTTAATATAAATTAATTTCTTCTATCTATTTTTTACTCAAAGTTGATTCCTTTTATATAAAATCGATAGTCATCAACCTGTTATAAAGTTTTTAATTCCTCTCTTTTAAACGTATACTGATTATATCTATTACTTACTCTTAAAACATCAATCTAAAGGAACTTAAAAAATGAAAAAAAAATCGACTCCCCTTTCAGTACTATTAACGCTGTCATGTCTGGCTTTCTTCTTTTTAACATCTTGTAACTTAACGTCTACAACTGATGCCGATGATTCTGAATCCGAATCAGGTTCAACCTTTACCTTAACTAGTGAAGCCATCAGTGATGGTCAACTTTTATCAAACTTTAAATGCAAGTAAAAGGTAAATGGTGTTGAAGCATCTATTCCTTTGTCATGGAGCAATGTTCCCGAAGGCACAGGGTCTTTGGCAGTGATTATGCATCACTTTCCTACTGGTGCTAGTACTGACTCAGTTCCTAACTCATATTTATTGCTATGGGATATAGACCCGTCTGTATTATCGATGGCAGAAGGCGAAGCCGACGACGGTCTATGGTTCATGGGATCGGACAAAGATGGTCAAAATATTTCTTATACATCGCCTTGTTCTCAAAGTACAGGAACTCATTCATACACAATCACAGTATATGCTCTTTCTGCGACCCCTTCGTCTTTACCTACTGAAAGTTCTGTCTCTGTAGACTACACAACGCTTAAAGAGGCTATTGATTCCGTGGAAACACTTGGTACAGCGGTTTTAACATTCGATGACGTAAGGCTTTAAAAATATGAAAAATTTAAATTCACTTCTTAAAATATTTTCAATTGCTTCTCTACTTTGCTTTAGTTTGACTGGGTGCTTAACAGAATCAGCATCGGACTCGGACTCGGACTCGGATTCAGAAACAGCGGAAGAGTCTACAAATAGCACAACAGAAATGGCGGCAGCCTTTGCTGGATATTCTCAAGTTAGTACTGACTATGACGATACATATTTTTACGTTTCTTCTGACGGGATCCCAGGTCATCAAATGATGGTAGGAATTGAAGCATGGATTGCTCAAGTACCATTACCTCATCCTTATTCTGGAGACAATGCGTGGTCCATTCCTCTTGAGACGGAATATGCGGATTCACCTATATCTATCGAAAGCGATTTTCAGAGAGGTGCCTTAGGGATTGCTGTAAATGGTGTTCCTATATTTAACCCAATTAATGCTTCTGGCTTAATATCAAAAGATATTGGAGAACTTGATGAATTTGGCGGACATTCTGGACGAGGTGATGATTATCATTACCATACGGCCCCCATTCATTTAGAAGAAACAAATAGTCCTACAATTATTGCTTATGCATTTGACGGATACCCTGTTTACGGTAGTTTAGAACCGGACGGTTTGGAAATGGCTGCCCTAGATGCCTATAACGGACACGAATATTCTGGAAGTTACCATTATCATGGAACAACAACCTATCCTTTCATGCTAGGAGCCTTCAGAGGTACGGTTAATCTTGAAGGAACTGCTCCTCATACTCAAGTTACGCCTCAAGCTCGCGCTTTTCCACCAAGAGACGGGAATCCTCATGCTATCAGTAGCAGCTTGATTACTGGCTTAACCGAAAATTCTACACAAGATGGATATACGCTTACGTACACGTATGGTGGTGTTACAGGATCTGTAGAATATAGTTGGGATATTGATGGGAATTTTACTTATATTTTTAATGACGTTGATGGAAGTACAACTACAGAGGTTTTTACTAGAGGAAATTAAATATAGTTTTAAAGAAGGGAGATAGTCTTAGGTAACATTAAAGAACTATCTGACCGTCTTTAAAAAAGAAAGCTTGGCCAGTGGATAATAGAATTCTTCCATCTATGAGAAGTAGTTTATGATTTTCATGATCAAATTCAAACGTCCCATTGCGACTCACTACCCCTTTTTCGAAACAATGTATTCCGTCATTTAATATATCTGTTTTAAGAAATGAATTATATGTAAATTTTCCATGGTATTTGTTTCCATTTTTATCGTAGTAGGTACCTTCTTTAAAACGTATCCTCTCTTTAGTCGAGTCGTATTCAAAAATGCCTTTTTTAAACGCTCCATTTGATAGACATACTCTGCCATTGACGAGTAGATGTTGTTTTAATTCAGATGAGTACTTAAAAATACCGTCGACTCTCGCTGAACTATTCGTGTAATAACGAGACCCTTCATTTAATTCAACCGCGTTTGTTTCTTTTGAATAGACAAACGTTCCTTCTTCTATTTTAGTTTGCTTTGTTTTTCTTGTTCCAGCGACTAGTATACTTGAACCTAGAGTTACATTCGGTTCAAAAACACCTATCTGAACATCATTTTTCGTTTCCCTTTTTCCTTTGCAAAGGAAATTGATTCCTGATTCTCTACTATACGACCATTTGCCAGTTTCTTTATTTCCTAGTTTATCAATAGCTCTTCCTTCTTTAAGATAGTATGAAGGTGATGCGTTTTCACTTTTTATAAAAATACCTTCGACACTGGAGATCTGGTCTCTATCGGTTTCTATAATTCTCCCATAAAAAACTTTGTTTCCGTCCGCGCGACTTACTTCCCATATAGAGTGACAAGATGTTTTTGATAAATCTAAAAGAACCATAGTTTTTAGTAAACTTTCCATTAACTTTAAATCAATACTTCTATAAAATTCGAATGCATTGGGATCGTCTATAGGAAGTATCCGACTACTATGCCTTAATCTTGGAATACTATTTCTTTCCTTTACGCGTTCACGAATGGAAGCCTCTTTAAATGAGACATTTCCCTTTACCTTATGTCCAAAAAGAAAATCAAAAACTCCATTTTTTTTTAAATTACTAGGATTTTTCCCAGCCTGTCGGTATTAGATTTGTTCGTTGATAGAAATTGTCTTTTTTTTTAGGGATCTTAAAATTGTATGAAGTGATCTTTTGTTTTCCATTATAATGTCTCATTTTTTGAATATTTTAACTAAATAGTTATCGATATAAATATTTTAAAATTTCAATTTTATTGAGACAGTAAAGCTGAATAAAAAGGCCGGTTAAATTAAAAAAGGAAAAGAACCCAACCAAGAAGCGAACTTGCTCCAATTAAATAAGGAACGCCAAGACTAAAAGGTTTCAAACGCATCCATAATAGTGCAAATACCAAAATAAGGACTCCCTGCCAATTAATAAGTACCTGTCCGGATAGTTTGATAATCACTGCAACTATTAACCCCATCACACCAGAATTTATCCCATCTAAAAAGCCAGCCGTTATTTTTGATTTCCTCAATTTTGGAATCAATGGGTTTAATATTAAAACAAAAACAAACGATGGAAGAAAAATACCGAGTGTTGCGAAAACAGCTCCCCAAGCACCTGCCATAAAATATCCAATTGATGTAGCTGTCGTTAAAACTGGACCTGGAGTTAACTGACCAATTGCGACCGCATCTAGTAGGAGGCCAGGAGTCATCCAGCCAAGCTCTCCGACGAATGTATGCTCTACATATGCAATTAGTACATACCCACTCCCATATAATATAGATCCAATTTTTAATGATTCTAAAAATAGTACTCCTAACTTTGAACTTATTAGTTTCTCTACAAATTCGGGAAGAAGAGGCAAAATAGGAAATGAAATTCCAAAAAGTCTTTTTTTATTCGTGGGGAGATAGCTAATAATAATTCCTAGTATCCCTCCTATCAATAGCGCCAATACTTCCGATCGTCCAGATATAGCAAGCGCAAAAACTATACAACTAATCATCACTTTTAGCTTTGAATTACATGCTTTCTTACCTAATTTAAAGACAGCAAAAGAAATAACGACGACCATCACGGGCTTTATTCCAAATAGCCATAATTCTATATCCGGAATGCTTCCTGATTTTGTGTATAGCCACGATAGTCCTAATGTCATTAAAAAAGCAGGGAATATAAACGAAATACCTGCTATCAATAGGCCAGCTAAACCCGCGCGATGCATACCACAATGAAGTACAACTTCTGTTGAATTAGGCCCCGGAATAAGATTAGTTGCTCCGATTAGGTCTAAATAATGTTCTCTCGACATCCATTTTCGTTTTTCCACTACTTCATCTTCAACCATGGCGATATGAACGGCCGGACCTCCAAAAGCGGTCGCTCCCAATTTTAAAAATAACCATCCAATATCGGTTAAGGTTTTAAATTTTTCATATAGCTTCATATAATATATTCCATTCTCTTTCAGGGATTTAATAGTTTAGAGAGCATTATAGAGGGCAGACTCGACAGGGCCAACCGTAGTTTTTTTGTATCGAATCTTTTCTAATGTAACGCTAACATTTTTCATGGTTTTAGACTCTATTCCAACAATTTTCCCATTTTTTATATCATCTTTAATCATATGCTCAGGTAAATACCCCCACCCTAATCCATTAATAATAAGGGCTCGCTTGATATCAATTGAACTGACAAACCATTGCTTTACGTGACGGAGAATTCCTTCGTCATCTACATCGCTCATTCCAGAGCTTTTAAGGACAATTTGAGGAAACCGTAATAAATCTTTTGTATCTACTTTTTTCTCCATCGCTAAGGGATGATTTGAAGCAGATGCCAGCAATAATTTGACGGTATGCGTTTCTTCATTTATCAATGCGACGTTAGGATCGCTTTTTTCAGTGACAACAATATCTACCTTTTTTTCTAGCACAGACTTTATTCCAACAAGTGTATCAATCGATATCGTTAATGACGTATCGGGAAACTGTTGTTGTATCATTCCAAATATTTCATTCAGTTTTTCCTTAGGATAAAGAGACGATACACTTAAAGAAATATGACCTTCAACGGTTTCTTTACTATTTAACCTAGACGATTCTAATTCTTGAACGTGCTCTATCAATAGGCAGGCCTTTGGAAAGAATGATTTCCCCTCCCCTGTAAGCCTGGCTCTGTATTGACTCCGGTCAAATAAATCATAGCCCAAATAAGCTTCCAATTGTTTTACTTGATAGGTAATTACCGGCTGGGCTTTATGTAGCGCATCAGCGGCACCTTTAAAGCTTCCATTTTCCACAACTGCTATAAACGATTTCACATCATTTAAGTTAAACATGATATAGATAATATATCATGTTTACATAAAATTAATAGTATTTTGGTATCGTTATTCACGATAGGATTATGTAGAAATATAGATTTAAGGAGACAATTAAAATGATTAAAAAAATAGTTTTGGCAGCAGTAATTGCAATGATAAGTTCATCCATCTACGCGGGTACATATAAAATTGATGCATCACATAGTGACGTTGGGTTTAGCGTAAAACATCTTGGAATAAGTAAAGTTCGCGGACAGTTTCAAAATGTAACGGGTACCATTGATTGGGATAAAAAGGGAAAAGCGAAGGACACTAAAATTGTAGGAGATATCGGCGTTAAAAGCTTAAGCACTCAAAACGAAAAAAGAGATGCCCATTTAATTGGAGCGGATTTCTTCGACGCAGATAAATTTCCTTCGATTACTTTTTCCAGTAAAAAAGTAGAATCTAGACTTGGAAAAACTGTTGTTAAGGGAGACCTATCTATTCATGGAATAACGAAAGAAGTATCAATTCCTGTAGAATTTTCTGGACCTGTTTCGGATCCTTGGGGAAACGAAAAAATTGGTGTTGACGGTGAATTAAAAATTAATCGAACCGATTATGGATTAACTTGGAATAAGACTCTTGATAAGGGCGGATTATTGATTGGTGAAGACGTGAAAATTACAATTAGTATCGAAGCTACAAAAGTAAAGTAAAACCGGACTATCTTGAAGATTAGGTAAGAATTTATCCTACCTAATCTTCTTTCCCGTTCTCGAAATTTTCTATCAGTAAAAAGATTAGCTTTTTAAACCCAAATTAAATTCATCCAACAGGTAAAGAGATTGAAAATGAACTTCCTTCTCCTTCTTTGCTTTCTACATTTATGAAGCCACCATGGGCCTGACAAATGTGCTTAACAATTGCTAAACCAAGCCCTGTTCCCCCCAGTTCTCTACTCCTCGCCTTATCCACTCTATAAAAGCGTTCAAATAAATGAGATAAATGCTTCGCCGGAATTCCACACCCATTGTCAGTCACCGTCACAACCGTTTCCTGTTTTGTCTGTTTTAAGTTGAGACGAATACTTTCTTTTGAGGGACTATACTTTATCGCGTTATCAATTAAGTTAATAAGCGCTTGTTCTATTAACGAGACATTTATCTCCGCATAGATATCTTCTTTTGATTCAAATGTAATAGCAATCCCAGTTTTGTTTGCTTTAGGCGTACAGGTATCGATCGCCTTTTTTATCACATCATTAATTCGTTCCGATGACTTCTCTATCCCATTATGATCATTTTCTTGCTCAATTCTGGATAAACTTAAAAGGTCGTCGATGATAATGTCTAACCGATGTGTGTGAACTTGAATAATATTTAAAAATTCTTCTCTTTCTAGCTTATTATCAACTGCCCCGGCCATCAATGTTTCCAAGAATCCCTTTATTAAGGTGATTGGTGTCTTTAGTTCATGGGAAACATTAGAAACAAAGTTCTTTCTCATTTCTTCAAGTTTTTTAATATTAGATAACGTCGCTTCTTTTTCCTTAGAACTGTCCATAATAGTAGTCATTCGATTATTTAACTGGATGGCCATATTATTTAGTGCGTCGGCTAACTTTTTAAATTCTTCCGTTTCAGGCACCTCTAATTGATAGTCAAAGTTACCCTTTGAAAATTCATCAGTCCCGTCTGTTAACGCTTTTATTGGGGTACTAATTCGTTTGGAAACTAGGTATCCAATCATTGCCGAAAAAATACTAATAATAACCCCCCACCCTATCATCCTTTTTTTAAGTTTAACCAAGACAATATCAAGAGATTTAATCGGTATTGAACTGCGAATTAATGCAATAATTTCCCCGTTAACTTTAATCGGTTTTGCTATGTATAGCATTGTTGTTTCTAAGGTCTGACTATACCGAGACGTAACTCCCCATTTACCTGAAAATGCTTGCACGATTTCAGGTCGTTTTGAATGATTATCCATATTTTCAGGATCTTCATCAGAATCAGCAAGTACGACCCCATTGATATCAACAATTGTAAAACGGGTATTTATTTCTTGACCATTCTTTAAAAGAACATCATTTAGTTCAGTGTAGTTTTTATCAGATAGATAACTTACCGATTGCTTTTCCATCAGTGTCGTTCGTATTTTTAGTTCTGATGCCGTCTGGTTTATGTAAAATGATTTTAAGGTACTTGATGCATAAATTAGCATTAAAACAACGGTAACAACTATTACCAATAGATAGGAAGGATAGAGCTGCCAAATTAGCTTTTTATTGCTCATACCTGAGACTTAAACTTGTATCCAACGCCACGTACCGTTTGGATAAGGGATGAAGCGTTTCCTAATTTTTTTCGGATGGAAACAAGTAGAACGTCTACGAGCCGCTGCGTTACAAAATAACTTTCACCTTTCATAAAATCTATCATCTGTAGTCGAGAAAAAACACGTCCAGGTTGAGATGCAAGACAGCATAATAATTTGAACTCGGTATGATTAAAGTTCACTTGTTCTTTGTCGACATAAACTTCATATCTATCAGGGTAAATGTCTAAACCTTCAAAGGATAATACCTTCTCGGATGTATCAGCCGTTTTTATCGTTCTACGTAAAGCCGTTCTTACCCGTGCTATCAACACAGCAACGCTAAACGGTTTCGTTATGTAGTCATCGGCGCCAAGCTCTAATCCTGTGACAATATTTGATTCCTCTGCTTTTGCCGAAATCATGATTAAAGGAATCGATTGGGTATCAGGGCTAGATTTTAATTGCTTACATACCTCAAATCCATCTAAAACAGGAATCATAATGTCTAACAATATTAGATTTGGCCTATTTGTCTTAATGAACTCAAACGCGTCTTCTCCGCTTCCATAACTAATAACCTCATACCCTTCCTTTTCTAAGTTGTAGCTAATTAGTCGGACAATGTCTTTTTCATCTTCAATGATACAAATCTTTTTTTTCATCCAAATTTCCTCTTCAAATAGTCTTTTGTTCGCGAATGTTTGGGGGAGTCGAACATAACCTCTGTAGAATCATATTCGATCAATTCGCCTAGGTATAAGAAAGCAGTGTAATCTGAAATCCTTGCTGCTTGTCCCATGTTATGAGTAACCATAATAATTGATACCTTTGATTTCAATTCTATAATAAGTTCCTCTATTCGTGCAGTAGATTTTGGATCTAATGCGGATGTTGGTTCATCTAGGAGCAGTATCTTTGGATTCATAGCAAGGGCTCGGGCAATACATAACCGTTGTTGCTGCCCTCCCGACAAGAACGTTCCTTTTCTATGAAGGTTATCCTTCACTTCATCCCATAAGGCGGCTTTTTCTAAAGAGTCAGCTACAATTGATTCCTTTTCGGTTTTATCTAGTTTTAGTCCGTTTAAGGTGTATCCCGCTAATACATTTTCATAGATACTCATCGTTGGGAATGGATTTGGACGTTGAAATACCATACCAACCTTCCGTCTCACTAACATTGGATTCATTTCAAGAAGGTTTTTCTTGTATAAAAACATATTTCCGCTCATTTTAACGCCGGGTATCGCATCGTTCAGCCTGTTTATTGATCGTACTAATGTTGATTTTCCACACCCTGATGGCCCCATAATAGCTGTTACCTTTTTTCGATAAAATGGTAAATCGAGGTTTTTAAGAATGTGATGTTCATTGATGTGAAGGTTAAATTTTTTAATGTCTAATATACATGTTTCTTTTTTCATTTTTTTATTACCACCTTTGCCAATATGCTTAAACTTAGAATAAATAAAACTAATACTAACGATGCGCCCCAAGCTAAACTCTGCCAATCGTCATACGGACTAGTTGCATAATTAAATATAAGCAAAGGTAACGAGTTAGCAGGTTTCAATATGTCAGTGTTCATAAACGGACTACCAAATGCCGTAAATAGCAGAGGGGCAGTTTCTCCAGAAACTCGAGCAATTCCTAAGAGAACCCCTGATAATATTCCTTTTTTTGATGATGGAATCACGACTTTTATCATTGTCGTATAATATGGAGCTCCCAATGCAAACGCTGCTTCTTTTAATGACTCAGGGATAAGAGACATTGTTTCTTCCGTAGATTTAACGACGATGGGAAGCATCATGAGCGACAAGGCAATACCCCCTGATAAAACGGAGAAACTTCCCATGGGAATGACTATCCAAGCATAAGCAATAATTCCCATTACGATTGAGGGAACGCCTTGAAGCGTATCGACACAAAGACGTGTTAACTCAGGCAATAATCCGACTTTATTTTCCGCTAAATAGAGGCCTATAAATATTCCAAAAGGAATTGCAATTGATGAAGATATTACGATTAATAAAAGAGTTCCTACTATTGCATTAGATATGCCGCCTCCAATTTCGCCAACAGGTTTAGGGAGATTTAAAAAGAAATCAAGGCTAAATGCCGATATTCCATTTTTTACGATATAAAATAATATAAAAAACAATGGAATTAAGACGATAAAAGACATACTAAACACGAGTGATTTAAAAACAATATTTTTAATTAGCCTTGCTTCTACTGATCTTGTGTTAATCATTTGTCTAACACCCATTTTTTAATAATGATTCGCCCGATTAAACTAAACGCGGCCGTCACAAAAAACAAAACCAACGCTAACTCAACTAAGCTTGATAAATAGAGCTCTTCGGATGCTTCAGCAAATTCATTTGCAATAATACTAGCTAAGGTATTTGCAGGACTGAAAATTGAAGTAGGAATCTTATTCGAGTTCCCAATTAGCATTGTCACTGCCATTGTTTCACTAATTGCTCGACCAAAAGACATGAGTACCCCTGCAAATATTCCCGATTTAGCGTATGGGAAAATTACCTTCGTAATACACTCAAAAGGCGTGGCGCCCAAAGATAATGCCGCTTCCTTTATATCTTCCGGAACAAGTGAAATCACTTCACGACTTATAGATGCAGAATATGGAATTATCATAACCGCTAATACAATTGCAGAACTAAAAATTCCTACTCCATGAGGCAAAACCCCCATCGCGCTTTCAAAGCTTCTTACGATAGGGACTAAAACGAACAATCCCCAAAATCCGTATATAATTGATGGAATACCTGCTAACAAATCTAGAGCAGTATTGAAGACAGAGCTCCATGGCCCGTCTTTTACATACTCCCCTAAAAATATAGCTAGAGCGAATGAAAAGGGTATCGAAATTGAGAGAGCCAATATCGAGGTGATCATCGTACCAACAAAAAAAGGTAAGGCTCCAAAATGTTCTCGTACAGGATCCCATACCGTTTGATATAGAAAGGCAAGCCCCGTATGCTCCATTGATAAAGCTGCCTTTGAAAGAAGGGTAAGAAAGATGCCCAAAACTAAACCAATTACAATTAGTCCACATAGACCTAATACCTTCTTAAAAATTAGGTCCTTAGCTTCAGTCAGTCTTATAAAGTTTTGGGCTCCCATCTTATTTAAAGAGCCTTACCCGAATACGTCATTGAATCTATTATGTCTTGGGCCTTTTTTACAACTGACTCAGATAGTGGTGCATATAAGAGAGGTTCTGTGAAACGTTGTCCGTCTCCAATCATCCATTCTAGAAGCTGTTTTGTTTCTTTGGCCTGTTCAAGGGTTCTTTTATTAAACTTTTGTTCTTTATAACTAAGTATCCAAGTGAATCCACTAATTGGATATCCATATTTTGCGCCAGTATCCGTTATAGATGCTCTTGTGTCGGCAGGAATCTCTGTGTTTGCTGCATTGGATACCGATGCTAGTGATGGTGAAATGTATTCGCCACTCTTGTTTCTTATAGTAGCTACACCCATTTTATTCTGTTCTGCATAAATGTGCCCAATATATCCGATAGCACCTGGCGTTTGATTAACAATGCCTGCAACTCCAGCATTTCCTTTTCCACCTAATCCGTCTGGCCAATTTACTGATTTTCCTCGACCAACTAGATTAAGCCACTCCGAACTTACCTTTGCTAGATAGTCGGTAAAAATGAATGTTGTTCCACTTCCATCTGACCTGTGAACACTTACAATTCCTAAATTTGGTAACTTTGTCTCTGGGTTTATAGACTGTATTCTCGCATCATCCCATTTGGAAATTTTTCCTAGAAAGATATCTGCTAAAACGTCTGCTGTTAATTTAAGTTCGCTCGTTCCCGGTAAGTTATATGAAACAGAAACGGCTCCTAAACAAATCGGGATATGTAAAATTGGATTTGATTCTTTAGCTAATACTTTATCTTTCATAAACGCGTCTGAAGCACCAAAGTCTACGGTTTTATTCTTTAGCTGTCGTATTCCTCCACCCGATCCGATAGATTGATAGTTTATCCGTGTCCCAAATTCTTTGTGATAGTGATCGAACATCTTAGAATATAAAGGATATGGAAACGTTGCTCCGGCCCCTTGTAATTCTTTTACATTTTCTTGATTAGAACATCCAACTAAACTTAACGCTATCAGCCCCGTTAAAACCGTACCTTTCAATATAGTTCTTATTCTTTTGTTTATCATTTTTTCTCCTTAATACTTAGTTTTACTATTTCTATGTGCACAAACTTTTCTTTTTTCTAAATTCATACTCACATATAGTTTTCTGTCCTAAATAGAGTATCTTTCAAATGTTAGATATGGATGTGCTTGTTTATTAAGGTTTGATTAACGATTCGTGAAACTATTATTCGCAAACAGACTATTAAGAACGGTACTCATTTTATAGACGACTATTTTAGTGTTCAAAACTATGACAGGAAAAAAAAAGGCTATTCATAGTATTAATGAATAGCCTTTTATAAATCGGTTTAAATCTCTTAACTATTTTTATTATTTATATAATTGAAAGATTCTTTTGAAGTTCTTTTTTAAGACGTTGTGCTGCGGCTCCTGTTATATCTTCATGATTAAATGCCATCGTAAGATAAGTGGTCCCGGTTTGCCTATTCACTTTACCAAACGTGAAGTAACCCAAAATTCCGCTAGATACCGATGACTTTGCTTGGTCACACTCGCTAAGAGTGCTCAACACCCAGGCGACATCAGACGTATCCAAATCCTCGGCTGCCAATTTATTATTCAATGCTTTTTGATAGAGCTCTTTAATTTCATCCCGGATTTCATCTAAACTTTTATTTAAAACGTCCCGAATAACCACTTCATTTAGTTCGTCTTCAATAGCCTCCATAGCGAATCCAATATTAATTGACTGTAAAATACCCTTTTCTTTTTCACTCATAACTTTAAAGTTATATTTACGGTACGTATCCAAGGATAAGGCGATTGCTTTTAGTGCTCTTGGATTGAAATCTAACGACCCATCTTTTACCCTTAGATTCATCATTCCAGATATCATACCGTCATCTTTTCCATTAAACCGATTTGCCATAACTTTATCTCTAGGCTTCAATTTAATAACTTCAGAGAATATATCGTTTGCTTTTCGTACGTTTGTAGGAATACTAAGAGAAGGCTGTTTGACGGTTACTTCCGGCATATCACCTGTGCTTGATATTGGAGTATCGCTAAATAAATCTTGCCCAACCTCAACAAGGATCTTTGTTCCCTTTTCTGGATCCATGACAACATCTAACTCAATTGTTGTTTTACCGGTTTCATAAACGATGTGAATGACATCATTACCGTCCTCATTTGGACCCATCGATTCTATAGATGCGACCATTCCCGAATCAACACCTTCTGGTAAGGCCGGATAAGTAACTTCATAGTCTGAACTTAAAGATTCACTTCCTAAACGTTTAGGTGAATCGATAAGGTTCACTTTTGCATCAATAATCGTCCCTAATCCAAAAAGCTCTTGCATATACTTCTTAACAAAGAATCCTTTTTGCTTGGTATAGATACTATTTGGGTCAAGCATTGTTGGAAATGAACACACTTTAAATACAATGCCATTACTATTATCCCGATTTGTCATTACCGTATTAAGTCCGGAAAGCTCCTTACTTTCGTAGTTAGGATCATAACTTAAAACTTTTGTTCCATGAGAAAGAGTATTCATATAGTCTAGTATCGCTTCTTCGGGAACAATTGAACTTATAATTTCAACAATCGAGCAATCTAATCCGTGAAGAGGATGGCTAGGATCTTTTTTACCGTCAGCAATTGCCTGTCTAGCATCATACACACCGGAATCTAAGGTTATAATACACACTTGAGGGTCTCCGTTTTCTCCGAGATCAGAACGGACGATAATGTCTTTTAAATCGATCTCATTTATAGTCTCTTCAGTATATGGGCGGTCTGGGTAAATGGAAGGATGTACATTTAAGTATCCCAACGATCCTTTGTCCGCTATTTCAAACCCCTTATTATAAAGAGCTTCCAACAATCCGGCTGAACTACAATATATATTGAATTCATTTGGACCTAGTGGCCTAGATACTCTGTCTTGATGAATCTGAAGAGCGGCGGGGTTTCCGTTAATGAGCTTAACCATTGGCATCTTTGGCACAATTCCTTGATTGTTAAAATATTGTTCCGACCATGTCGTAAGAGTTGCCCTTCCAATATCCATAAAGGCCCGATGAGGAAAATCTAATAAGACATCCATTCCCGCTGCCGAATAACCCATTCCCCAATTGGCCTGAATAGACTCAGCCGTTTTTCCGGAAATATGGATTTGGTCATCATAATCTTCAAACCCGTCTAGATTATAACTAACGTTTTTACTGTCACCGCCAACAAACTCCTGCGGAAAAAAATGTAAGCCTTTATCAAATCGATGCTTAATCGTTCGGCTTTCTATTTCACCACCTCGTTCTCCACGAGGGCCGATTGGGTTTAACGGTAAGTGCCGGACTTTTCCGTGTTTAGCTAGCTCTTCTACAAGACCAACTCTAGAAATATTTTTGGCCTCTTCTAATGTTACGTGGTCCAAACCTGAAGACTTGTCGTTAATCGCTCGTTCATACTCGGTATCTAGTAGACCTTTAAATTCCAGTATTCGCTTTATGATAGGTCCAATATCCACCCCTTCGACGGATAAAGAGACTAGCGATTGAGCAAGTAAACGAGGAGTAGCAAGGCTTTCTGTACTCTGTTGAAGATAAGCTATGTTATTTATTTGGGACCATGGATCCAGTGAGTGAGCTACGGATCTATCTTCTTCCAAAATCACTTCGTGTTCTGTAGTTTGAGATTTTTTTGCCCCTAAAAGAAACCGAGCGGTTGCAAGAGTAACATCATTTGTATCTAACGTAGTTACGCTCTCCCCTTCTACGGTTTTATGTCTACTAGGGGATGTTAGAATTTTACCGTTTTTATTTTGAAAACTAAGAACGGGATGTTGAGATCCATCTTCTAAAATGGAGTCCATAGCTGCCCTTGCTAAATAATACTTATCCGTATGCCTTCCAGAGTCTCCATATAAGATGGGTTCAAGGACCCTGTTGTTATGACAAATTTTTTCTACATGATTAATTAGTTCCTCTTTCGTCATGTCTATTGTATTTTCCAATTTTTTACAGTCATTTATGATATTAAGTGCAATTTGGCTTGTTTGAATAATACATCTATCATTAACCCACTTATTTGCCTCATCAATTACATTGGCGAGAAGGTTTTCTTTCTCACTACTTCTGGCGACACTTAAAATATTATTTAATTGATTATGTTTTGCATATAAGGAACCGCTCAACTTCGTCCAATCATCACCTATACGGTATTCTCCAGGTATAATTTTTACATCAGGACTATTGGTAGGTACATTTGAAGGGTTTGTTATTTTATTTACGCCATCATTTGGGTGAATCCCTTGGCCATGATTAGCAAATTCAGCTGCCTTTTTTTCTGGAGTCCATCCGTTATCTTTTTCATACTGAAAATCATATTTAGAACTTCTGTAGTATTCGCGTATCAATACATCCAATAATTTCTTATCTTCCGTTTTTAGGGTAACTTCCTTTGGAGTTATCCCATCATTTTTCATAACGACTTCGATTAAATCTAAATGTTTTAATAGGGCAAGCAGTCCTGACATAAACTCCATACCTAAAGGAGAAAAAGGAGTGCTTGAACTGTGAGTTAGGTCTTTTAGAGACGTTATATACTCTATGGATATGACATCAACAAGTGTTTCCAATAATGCATTTGGGACCTTTACAGCTCCTTTAAAATCAGAATATATTCCAAACTCTCCTTTAGAAAAGTCTTCAAGCATCTTAATTAACCGAGTCGTATGATAATTTTGAATGTAAGCCTTATTGTCATAATCTTTTGGATCAGAGGAAAGTTTAGGTAAGTCTGATGTTGTTGAATGATGTTTAATATTTAGTGCCCATTGTTGGGCATTCCCGGCTAAAGGAGTATGAATAGGTGCTCTCTTAAACCCATTAAATTGAAGACCCGCCAGCGTTCCGTATTTCTTAGCACCTAACTTTTCTGAATTCTTGATTCCTTTGTTAAATGCATTTTTCCCGCATTCAAGGCTACGCTTCCACTACTTTTAAACCCACAAATAGGTACTATTCTTCCAAACATATTGCTTCTGTTCTCCTAATTCTAAAATTGGTGTCTCGTTCCAAATGAATTCGTAAATATTCTCAAAGAAACTGCTTGGTTGGTTGACCTATTTCTTATTTAAGATTGATTGAATTTGGAATATACAAAAAGATAGTAGCAATTTTCTGTTTTTAGTCCTATTAAAATTTCATTTTCACAAATCCGTTAAGAGAGAGGAACTATTTTGTTAAATTAGAAAATTTTTTGAAGTTTAGTTTATAGTTAGACTATTAATTAAATACATTTCTATTAAATATTATTCTTTTGGGACACCATCATTTATAAAAACAGTGTCCCCAAAAACGTTACGTTAAAAGAAGTTATAATTTCTTTTAAGATACCTTCCTAATTTAGCGGGAGCCAAAACAATCTCCTCTCCTATATTTGAAAGCCCTTTAAACATATCTTGTGCTGTTTTCTTGCTGCAAAGGCTTACAGCGTATAAAGGTATAATAGATGCAAGAACACCAACTATTACTATAGGTATCGCTACACAAATTTCGTATATAGCTGCTCCAAACAGGTACGATATGTCACGGGCCTCTTTAGCAATATATTTTATACGAGAAGGTATCTTAAATTTTGGTAGGTTTAACTTAGGTATTTTGAAAAGAGGTTTTCTATTTTGAACAGATCTCGTTTGTGACCCCCTAGTCGTAGACGCGATTATGTTAGGTGGATCTATATTCAACGAATCTTTAATATTGTTAAATGCAGATATTCTCTTTTCTAGTAATTTCTTGGCAGTAAAATATTGTGGAATCCATGACTTTTTAGCTTTTTCCATTTCTCTAGAATGTAAGTAATCCATCATATTTGAAAAGTTATCTCGGCTAAAATTCACTTCACCAAAACTATCCGAATTGTTCAAATTACTAATTTCAGTTTTAAGAGTATCTAGTAAATTTCCTTTATAGTTTCTTGAAATCTCAGATTTTCCTATTTGAGTTCCGACTACTGCTAAACGAAACATGTTCGCAGCTGCTACCTTTTGTCCATCTGTTAATCCGCTTTGGTCGTTTACTTTATCTGTAACAAGTATTTCAGAATACGATTGTATAATAGACTGCAATGTTCCCATTACCCGCGCTTCTCTACCTTCAGCTGGGCCCTTTTGTGCTACTAAAAGAAGGCTAACGGCGTTATTCGCTCGAGAGTTGAATGTTTTAGTGTTTAAATCAGAGTTTCGAATAGCTTCTCCTGTCACAACCATTTGAGTACCGTTACTATTATCGACAGATTCAGCTACGGTTTGTTGATTTGCTGGCTGTTTTTCATGTGGGGGAGCTGAAGAGGTCGGAAATCTTCCTTCTTGTTCATAGGGAATGTCACTATTTTTGTTATTAGATCTATTATCCTCTTGAATGCTTTGAAGGGAACGCAGATCTTGGTTTTGCCTGTATGGCTGTTGTTGATTCTCCAAAGATAAAACTATCTCATCTTCATTTTTTTCTTCATTTACTGAGGAATATAAATTACTCGTAGAGGTAGGTTGTCTAGTAATTGCCTCAATTGGTGGCACATTTATCATTTTTATTTGTCCTTACTTTGTATTTTTAATTACTTATTTATTCGTTCGTTTTTAGTTATCGAAACTAGACTTCATAAATTTCACTTTTTTAAATAAATGTATATCACATTTATATATTAGAATTCATATCATTTCTTTTTGTAAGATTGATTGTTCCTTATTGCTAAAAGTCACAAATGAATGAATGTAGATTAACGTGTTTACGAATAATTTTACTGGGGTTAATAGGATAGGTACCGATAAAATAGATATTCGATGTATGTCATTTTTTGAAAAAAATATACCAGTTAGAAAGAGAAAAAAAGAAAGAAAGAAAGAAAGAAAGAAAGAAAGAAAGAAAGAACTGAAGTGTGAAGGAGAGATAATCTATTCCATAAACAAACCAAATACATAATATTTAATATAGTCTGCTGCTCACTTTATTTTGAAACAACAGACTACCATGAAATTTTAGTTAGACCCTCTCACACAAACGTAACACCCAAATAAAAAAAACATACCAAATATGGTTCCATACAACATGCCAGCGACTTCCTCGTCAGAATATTTTCCACTGCTATCACTAACTTGATTCGTAGCAAGTGGCTCTATTTTGTTTTCTGTGTCATTTAAAGTCATATTTCTCATAATACCGTCTGTTATATTATTTAATTCTTCGAATTTAGTGGAATTACCTATCCCTGGATAAGAAAAATCGTTAGGAGCAGAACTATTGGTTGGTTTATCAATTGTAAGATTATTTACGGCAGATTGTTTAGAAAGACCTCCTCTAAGATTACCATGATCGCCCATTCTTTGCTGTACACCTGTTAAATTCCCACCGTTATTTGTTGTTATACCGTTAATCATTTTATACCCTCCCAAGGTTTCATTTCGACACTAAATATAATTAGTTATCGAGAAATTTAGAAAAAAATTTCACTTACGCTTTTCGAAACATAGGAGAGTTTTACTAATTTTGTGTCTGAAATAATATAATAACCCGGGAATGTTAGTTGTACACCATCTTCCTAGGGAAGATAAAAGAATAAGGGAATGAAAAACTAATTATCCTATATTTAACCTTCTTCGGGGATTTCACCGTTCCACCACCAATGTGTAATTGGAACACCAGAAGGAACACGATTTTTATCTACAGACTGATTGTTATGAATACCCTGAATAATACCGTCGTCAGCGTCCCCCACATCAATAAGAAAATCTTCCGAGAAACCCAATTTATTTACGAAAACATTGAAAAATTCAACACTACTTCTCATACGACAAAGAGTTTCCCATTCTTCGGAGAACTCCATCATAGACCTAGATTTTTTTTCTAAGTCAGATTCATAGATTTTTCCAATCGTATTGACCGAATATTCATCAAGGCAAATACTTTTTATTTCATCTAAATTACTTGAATCATAAAGTTCAAAACACAATTCACGAAGTTCGTTCATAAATACTCTAACTGTATCTTTTTCATAGTCGTAATTTTTTGCATCTTTCAACTTTTTGCTAAATTTATCGGCCAAATCAGAAACACTATTAAAAGAATCCATATTAAATCCCTCCTGATCAAAAGTGTTTGATAATATTTTATGTTTATTGTTCATCTTAGACTCCCCTAATTTACGCTGAAAAGAACGTCGCTACAACGCCACCCGAAGGCATGACTCTTATAATTGCTTTCATTGGAACAGAATCAACTACTAATGTATGCCTAAAAATATGTACCTTTCCTCCAATTGCCCTGGGGTATTCTCTTCATACATACCTTTTAACAAGGCTAACCCCGAATCTTTAATGGCCCCAACTTCACCCTTTTGAAGACTATCCAGAAAAGTTCTACGCCCTTTCTTACATTAAAAATACATTAAGAAACTTACTTATAACCAAAACCTAATTCATGAAATAAAACGAAATATTTTATTTATTTTGACGATAACATAGTAAAACGAGCACAAAATTAAACGAGGCGCTAAGTCTCAATATGTGCATAAAAGGAACTTGATTATGCAAGTATCACCTTCAACAAATATTAAATTTACAAATAGCTCTATAACGGTTCAAAAAGTGGTCAGAGGGCACCAAACTAGGAAGACATTGAATACGGAGCAATGGATTAAAAATAATTTAAATAAAGAGTCACATATAAACCTTCTACACCGTATTTGCAGTGTTGATGTTAGACCACCTAAAGAAATTTCAATGTCCGGCATCATTGTCTCCCTTATTAAAAAAGGTGTGCCTCTTGACCAAAAAGACAAAGATAGATCAACACCTCTATTAATGGCGACAATAGCAGAACGGGATGACATCGTTTCTTTATTGCTTAACAATGGAGCAGACTTAAGCATTCGAAATGAGTTTGGGATGACGCCCCTAGATCTAGCTATTATACGTGGAGATTTGAAGACTGTGATTGTGTTAGTTAAAGCAGGCGCAGACGTTAATGAAGAAGGAACAGATGGCCGTCGTCCTCTTCATATGGCTACACTACTTGCGCGCCATCCAATTTGCCAAATTTTACTACAGTATGGTGCCTTAATTAATACGCAAGATGGCGAGGGTAATACGTCATTAGATTTAGCTGGACAAATTGGATCTGAACATATGTTTGATCTCCTAGATACAATTTTTTATCTAGACAATAACGAAATAGCCGATGTGACTGATTATGATGATCCTGATTCGGATACAGATTCGGAGTTTGGAGATGACGCTGAGCGGGTCGACGGACTTTTATATACAATGCAAGAACTAATGGAATCTCGTCGTCAACATATCATTGCGAATGACATTATTAATGGATTCATACTTACAGATAGTCAATTGGAATACAAAGAATCGTCACCCATTGTAGAAAATAAAATACGTGACTTATTGATTAATAGAATGAAAAGTAAAAAACAATTTAGATTTCTTCCTGGGATTAACGAACAACCTTCCACGGCCCCCTTATTAGCATTTGTAACTACTCAAGGGTATAACACTGTTAAAGAACTTAATACTCTTTCTCAGGTAAATAGAAAGATGAATCAAACAAAAGTAATTGCTGACCAACGTTCATCCTATGCCAATTCATATGCTAGATCCCTTTCACTTAAGACTATAGAAATCAGCATTAGAACAAGTATCGCAACTCAAATAACAGGAGAATAAGATATTCTTATGTTTTACAAATTTTATTTTACAAAAATACTCGGTGATCGATTCCAAAAATATTAGCAAATTTTTTAGATAGATCCAGATCAATAGGGACCGAACCTTTTTCCAATTTCGAAATGAATGATTGTTCTTGATTCGTCTTTATGGCTAATTGTTTTTGCGACAATTTGTGATCCAAACGAAGGTTTTTAAGTGCCACGGCAGCAATTCTAAGTTCCTCGTTGTTAGACCCCTCCGTCACATCTTTTATTTTATAGCTATCGATTAAAGCACTATCGGCGTTACCATCGCTCTCTTTTTGAAGGTTAAATCCATCGGCATCTATTTTCTCTAATTTAGAAATATATTTCATCAAATGTTTACTCGTTAAAGACCGACTTCCAGCTAAAATTTTATTTAGCAGACGTTCATTTAATCCCAATGCAATCGATATTTTCGATAGAGGCCAATCAATCGAGTGTAGGCTATTTATGGATTCACGAAAAATATCTATACCCGTCTCCTGGGACGACGTTTTTCCATCAATGAAATCTCGACGTCTTTCAGACGCTACTTTTAAAGCTGTTTTTTTATCATCTAAATTCATAAAACTATGTGCTCCATTTTTAAATAGTATCCTAAATAGAATAAGATACCAATTTACAGTGTTTT
Source organism: bacterium (assembly GCA_018698675.1). Taxonomy (GTDB): domain Bacteria; phylum Margulisbacteria; class Marinamargulisbacteria; order JABIPA01; family JABIPA01; genus JABIPA01. The sequence goes on from JABIPA010000065.1 coordinate 147,400, forward strand.
AGGAAAAGTGACATGTTCAATTAAACATTTTTATATAGATGAGAATAAAAGCACTTCTTATTTTGATTAGACAACGGTTTATTAATTTGGGATAAATTATAATTACGAATATAATGAAATTTATGAAAAATTTCACGATAACGTATATACAAAGGAATATAAATTCACAAACGAATTTAGCCTTTAATTTATAAAAAACGAAAAACTAGGCTAGTTAAATCAATTTATGAACTACTAGCTTCATTAAGGAAAAAAATGCTATTTAAATCACGATATGCGCCAGTTTCACCAACAAGCAATTTTTTATCGATATCAAACCCACGGGTTTCACAATATTCCAAATTCGAACGGCCTTTTAAACGAAAAAAACGAAATGAGCCTATCGAATTAGCCTTGAAGCTCTTAGAACATGTGAGCGACTTACAAGAAAATATTGAGCCAGCCCACAGGCTAAACGACATACTTGAACATGATTTTTTCGTTTATCATTCGAAACTAAAACACACATTAATTAACCACCGTAAATCATCTGGAAGACTGTACTTAGACGCACACGCCACTTTATGTTTAGGCTTCGTTTTACAAAATATACTGGACTGTAGTTCATCAAAAGATAGACGATTAATAAGTATGGAACACACTTTAAATAGAGGAAGTACAACTCAAGAAGATGTAAACAAAGCCATAAATATTATTTTAGGTAAGTCGTATAACAAGGAAAATACAAAAATAGCGAAATATATTCTTGAAAACATTTTTCAAAAAGAAGTTAAGAGACGTTTAGCCCCCAAGTTACTGCTTCAAAAAATTCGAACTATACGATACAACTTCGCCAATACAGAAATTAGAAAAAAGATTAACTCGTATAATGTTTCAAAAATTACACGAACTCCTCAAAAAAAGACCATATATTTAAAGAAAAATAATAGAGAGTTAATTCTAGAATTAAATAAAACAAGATCAAGTAAAAGTAAGTTTGGTAAGGAGAAAAAAATATCATCTTCTCATATCGTTGACAGTACCAGTTCTCGATATCACAGAGTAACCATAAATACAGATATGTCTTCTTCCTTAAATCCAACCGATTATGCTCTACGCGTGTATTCCGTTACAGAAGAAAATACCCACGAATTAAAAAACATAGGATCTGGGAAAGATATGCGCCCCGTAGACGAAGGCGAGTTAAACTTGGCTTTAAGATGTGATCCTGAATATGTTCTTCAACCCTTACTACATTTTCAAAACACAAAAATTAAATGTCAGGATTGGTATAAACTAGTTACGAGAGACTATCTGGTATATGAGTTGTCTGATGGCGATATGAAAGATCAGTCAGAGCACATAGCTAAGGATCCTATAACGTTTGCTAAGCAATTATTGGAATGTGTTAACAATATTCATACTCACCATATTGCCCACTGCGATATTAAACCTCAAAATATTCTAACATTTTTCAAAAAAAAACACGGAGGAATAGACCAGATAAAACTTACGGATTTTGATCTATCCGTTGATTTTGAACTTAAAAACTTTGCAATCGACTCTTCACGTGGAACTCCAATCTATATGGCGCCTGAAATCTATGAAAACAATACAATTTGCGAACGAAGTATGATTGATTTTCAAGCCACAGACCTATGGAGCACAGGTGCCGTTTTATTTGAATTATTCACGTCAAAGACACTATTCGAATTTCTCGTAAAAAAACCTTATTCCGCCAACGCTTACAAAGATTTGACTCAAAAGAAAATAGATAAACTAATTAAGAAAACATTTTCTAATAGAGACCCCATCATGAAGGAAATGTTACTTTCCCTACTTCAGTTAGACCCTGCGAAAAGAACACTTTCTAATCTAGGTGAAACCTTTAAGTCCGAAGAAGGTAGTGTTCAGGAAGACATGCTTTTATATAACCCTCGCGATGTTAGTATTCGATAGGGTTTTTAAATTAATGGGTTTAAAATGTTTAAGAGAGTCAGTGAAATAGACAATATAAATAAAAATATGACGACGGCAAATCAGGAACAGAGTCGTAAAATTCAAAATTATTTTGGTAGCGATGTAAAAACTGACACGTCACTGTATTCATTCTAATTGAAAGAATGTTTTTCTAATTTAATATTTGCTCGAATTTTTGGTCCTAACATATATTTCCCTATTTTAAAAAAAAAACAATTATATGAAATATTTTATAAATTTTTAGCCATATTCGATGTTTTATTGAAATTTATTTATATTTTCGCCGATAATTATATAGCGGATGAATTTAGGGTGGTGTGACTATGTTAAAAAATATGTACTTAAAAAAAGTTATCTCGGCGAGATCTATGTTTTTAGACAATGTCTTGGGGAAAAAAGACATTCCTGAGAAAGGTATTAAAGATCGCTTATCAAAATTTATAAATGGAAAGGCTAAGACTAAACCATCACTAAATGAGTCGCTGTTGTCTGAAGAAGAAAAATTTGACTATCAAAAATCTTGTTTTACCAAAATTGGAGATAAACAAATAAATATTGATTCTCTCAATGAAATAGATTCTAAATTATTTAAAAAATGGGCTAAATCTTTAGATTTGAACCTGTTAAATGACGTTATGAAAGAATCTTCTTTCAGAGTTGTCTCAAAGACGGGTAATTCATCTATTTGGAAATTTGAAGATTCTAGTGGACAGGTTGTTAACTATTGTAATATCAAAAAAATTCTTACTACAAAAACTAGATGGATACAAGGAGGTGTGATTTTTGATAGAAGAGAAACATCTGCCGACATTAATAACGGAATAATATTGATTCATGGAATAAAAGTGAATTCTAATGGGAATTTTGAACTTGGTAAATGGGTAGACTTTGGGGGGAAGTATGGACATATTTTTACCGAAGGAAAAGGGCGAGATAGTCACGGGCCGTATGAAGTAAATATAGACCGAATTTCTTATCAGAAAAGTTTAGATAGAGACGAAGGTGTTCGTGTTTATAGCCGATGTATTGGCGAGGGGTATTTGGAAAAGTATGTGCTTTCAAAGGATGGGGATATACGAAAGAAAGATACATGTATCTATGTTAATGATAGTAAATCTAATGGTACCAATTATAGTAAATTTGAGGGCACCGTTGAATGGGATTTGAAAAATAAGAGATATAATTATTTGGAAGGTGCGCTGATATCTGATAGAGGACCCCGCCAAACTGGTAGGTTTTCGGGTAGGACCTTGGTAGAAGGCACCTATACGCCTTCAAGTTACAATTTTTCTTGGCATGAATTTAGAACTGAAGGAAAATATAAGCTTGTAAATTCGAAGCTCACATTAATTTCAGGTAAAGTATTTCGTAGTTGCGGTGAGGGGCGAGAAAAGTTGGATAAAGAAGGTGATTTTATATTCTTGAATAAAAATAATTGCTTTCAAGTAAAAAAAGGCAAAATTCATAAGACCGATGGTTCTATTTTAGAAGGCGTTTTTGATCCATCTGGGACTGAGACTTTAATCGATGGGACCATTTCACATCCTACAGAAAATTTTGAAATTATTAAAAAAGGGGTTCGGTATTCAATTGAAATAGTAAGATCTAAAGATAGTTTATTATCTCGTGAAAAAGTGAAGGGCAAGGCAACTTATGCCGACGGAACTGTACACATAGGGCAATTTGAGGTTATTGATGGCGATGAAATGATTCGTTTTAAAGAAGGTCAAATATTTAAAAATGGAATTCTGTCAAAAACTGGAGAATTTCAATATGTCGAAGAAACCGGTGTTTTAGCTTTAGTCAAAGGCGAATGGATTCGAAGGAATGGTGATGTGATGAACGGCGAATTTGAGTACTGTGCATCTATAAAACGTGAAGTTTTAAAAAAGGGAACATTAGGTGTTCCAACCTCTGATTATTTTCCAGAAGACTTTAAGTATATTCAAAAACCTAGTGATAGAAGTGGAAACGAAGAATACGCTGTCGGTCGATTGTCCTCTGCCAATTTTACGTTTGGCTCAGAAATCAATGAGCTTGCGGATTCTTTGGAAAAGGGTGCGTAATCCGGGAACAGATATTTTATGTAATGGTGGAAAGTATCACGCTATCTACAAAACAAATTTAAAAAGAAATCTACAGTTGTACGTTTAACATCTTCAGTATCAATTAATTTTGTATCTGAAAAATAAAATAGTACTGGATAAAATACTTGGCCTTTTAATATAGAATGAAATTGACCAACGATCTTTTCACTAGTGAGCGTTGACGTTATGACGCCAGCTTTCTTTCCAGCTTCGACCCAATTCGCGAGACCAGATTCGGTAAGAGACATCCTCAATAGTTGTTCGTCCGTCGGTCTCCTGCTTTTCATCATTTCCCCTAATACAATTTTTGACATTTCCAAAAATAATGGCGACATAAAGAGTTCTATTTTGTTCTCTACAATTGTTTCCAGTTGTTTTTTTATTGGAACATCTTTTACAAATTCCAATTCAGGTAACCCACAAACCTTATTTAAGAGTTCATCGATTAATGCGGCATATAAAGAATCTTTATTAGGATAGTACTTGTACAGCGTTCTCTTAGATACCTGAGCCAACTCAGCAATGCGATGCATTGATGATGCATCTAATCCTTTAGCTAAAAATTCGCTAGTTGCAGCTTTTAATATTTGTGATTTTTTATCTTCCGATTGAGCCATTCATTTTTCCTTTTCTTATCCAAACATTCTTAAAACAACATAATGTAAACAACAGTGTTTACTTTCTTAACTTTAGAAAACTGTTTCGATAAAGTAAACACTTGTGGATACCTTATCAAATAGAAACATTAAACAACAAGAGAAATGGAGAACAAAATGAAAATACTAATGGGAATCATTCTAATCATCATCTTAATTGCAATAGCAATTTATAATTGGGACGAACTAGGAAAAAATCCAAAAGGAGCGGACTTAGATCGATTTTCTAGTTCCGTAAATTTTAATAAGGAAACTAAACGATTTGTAAACCGACGTCCAAAGTTAATATCAGAAATGCAAAAAGAAAACTTTAAATGGTCAAATATTATCGAATGGTTCAAGATAAAAGAGAACCAAACACCCACTCATAAGCTTCCAGAAATTAAACCTGATATATCCGATTTTTTGAGACCCGCTAAAGAGCTAAAATCTATCTGGTTAGGTCATTCTACTTTTTTACTAAATATGTCGGGAAAAATTATATTAGTAGACCCTGTATTTTCGGAAGCTGCCTCCCCTATCAAATCAATGGTTAAACGGTTTCAAAAACCAGTTATAGCTTTAAACGATCTTCCTAAAATTGATTTTATATTAATATCGCATGATCACTATGACCATCTCGACACTAAATCAATCAAACATTTTGTTGGTAAAGACGTAAAATTTGTAACCCCTCTAGGAATAGGAAGTCATTTAAAGAGTTGGGGAATTGAGGAAAAAAATATTACCGAAAAAGATTGGTGGGAATCTGCTGAATTTGGAGACCTTAAGTTTATAGCGACACCAGCTCAACACTTTTCTGGACGACAAGGCTTTAATGGAAATTCAACGCTTTGGGCTTCTTGGGTGATTAAAGATAAGACCCATAATATCTACTTTAGCGGTGATTCAGGTTATGACACCCACTTCAAAGAGATTGGCGATACGTACGGTCCTTTTGATGTAGCCTTTATGGAGACGGGCCAATATAATGAAAGTTGGAAGCAGGTTCATATGATGCCATCAGAAGCCGTCCAAGCCTTTAAAGATGTAAACGCAAACGTATTTATTCCGATTCATTGGGGAATGTTTAAATTGGCTTTACACACATGGTCAGACCCAGTAGAACAATTATCTAAATTTTCCAAATTAGAAAACTTTAAACTTGTTGTTCCAAAAATTGGAGAACTTTTAAATCACTCAGGTTCTTTTGAAAACGATTTTTGGTGGAATATGAAACCGTCAATTCAATCGAGTTTCAATAAAAAGACTCTTAGATTCCAAACTCAAGCATAATAGTATGGGGTATCAAAGTGAGTTCTTTTAGCTTGCAGAGATACCCTCAACCTTTATAAACAATGTACATTCTCGCCTAGACCTGTTAACAATTCTGTAATTAATTTATCGGAAGGGGTTCTCTCGAAAGAGAGGTTGTAACAATATTGAGGTATTCAATGGACAGGGAAATTCAAAAAATTACGTATCGCGTTCTAAAAAAGAAAATAGTATCGGTGGATAGTTTTATATCAGACAACACCTGGACACCTTCGAAAAAAAGACGAGGAGACAAAATCTCCTACGACCACAACGACCAAGATATCAGTCCAAACAAGCAATTAAGAGGTAACACGCAAACGATACCGGTTAACCTTAAACTTAACGAAGTAAGTGTAACCGAAATGACAAATCGACTTTTTTCAAATCAAGAGGAAAGATTGGATTTCGGTAAATGGGCTGAAAAGGTTGATCTCAACTTATTTAATAAATTAGTATCGACACTAGTAAACAAGGAAGGCTTTTCTAAAGCTTCCAAAACAAAATATCCCGAACTATGGAAATTTTCGCCTAAAAATAGATCCTCATTTTATTTTGGAAATTTACGAACGATAGATAAACACGGATGTACTGACTATCAGGGACTTTTTATTAACATCAATGCTAGATCTGCAAAAAAACCACTATTCGTTATTAGAGAGGGAATTAAAACGGATAGTAATGGAAACGCTTGGGAAGGAAATTTTACGTATGATAGAGACACAAAGAAAATATGCCTTAAACAAGGAAAATATAGCAATAAATCTGGATTAACCGAAACCGGGTCGTTTTCATATAATAAACAAACAAATCATTGCGTATTAACATCCGGTACGAGACTTGCTCCTTATACTGGGTTTGATAAAAACAAAAAAAACGCTAACGTTTTTCACAGGTTCTCTGGCGACTTTAAATTAGATCCTAGAACCTGTAATTCTTATTTAGAAAAGGGTGAATTCTATAACTGTTTTTCTGATGTATTTAAGATAGGTATCTTTTCTGCTGACTATCATAATACGCTGATTTCTGGGAAAGAAATTGGTCCAGAAGGCATTACTATTCGAGAAGATGATCGTTATTCTGTAGATAAAGGAATGAATGATACCTTAAGTACCATGAACGAAAGATATTTTGGTTCAAATTCTCCGGAAGGGAAAATTAATCCTTTAGACTAATAAAATAGGAGCAATTGATTAATCTAGTCCTCAATTCTATTAAATAGATCGAGGACTAGATTAAGATTTATCTTATAAAATGAGTTGCGTTATCCTGGCATTTGCATTTGTTGATAAATTTGAATATCGCAGGTTTGGTCCCATGCCAAATGAGGATGTCCTTCCAGCAATAATTTCGCTGAATCCATGTTCTCTGCTTGAAGAATAGAAAATCCACATGTATTTCTATTGCTAGCCTCTTGACCTGTATTTACTACATTTTGTCCAAAACCAAGAGGTGTTCCAAGATCAACTAAAGCGGAACCACATTTTTCTGTCCAAATTTTCCATAATTCCATGTATTTATTCATGTTTTCTTGGGTCATTTTTGACTTGTCGTTCATTGTTTCTGCTGGTGCGTGATACGTTACTAGATATTTGTTCATTGTAAGCTCCCAATTTGTATTTTTTTCTGATTTCAGAATACAATTGTATCAGATTTTAGAATCGCTAAACCTTCTTTTCTAATTATAAATGTCATTGTTCTATCTTTCCAAGAATCCGTAATAAGTCGCTCAAGTCATCTTTTTTCAGCTTCTTTTGAATATTTAGATGAAATTCATAAACCTTCTCGTCCAAAACTTTTAAAGACCGGTTCCCCTTCTTTGTAAGACTTATATCTACCTTACGTCTATTTCCGGAAGATTCAGCTCGATCGACATATTCTTTCTCAAGTAATTTATCGATAATTCGGCTAACATTGCTCGATTTTTGAAACATTTTCTTTTGTATGTCCTGAACTGATATTTCCTTATCTTTATTCTTCTTAAGAATTCTAAGGACATTATATTGAGGTTCCGTTATCCCAAATTCTTTCAACTCATCACTTACTTGATCCGTAATCCAGTGTCCAACCTGGATTACTTCATGAATCGTTTTTAAATAGTACTTATCAACTTTCTTTTTAAAAGACATATTCTTTATTTATAACTACTTATACCGCTAAAAGGTACTCCAGAAAGCTCATGCATTTCTTTTTTCCATGTCGTTAGATCTGTTCTATTTAGTTTATTCAAATGATTGTGACCGCATGCTCGCGTCAGTATCTTCATAAGGTCTGTCGCTGCATTAAAAAATCTAGTTAACTTTTTCGACGCATCGTCTATTTTAAGTTTTTTTCTCAATTCTGGGTTTTGAGTTGCAATTCCCGCAGGGCAATTAATACAATCATGTAACCATCTATCATGATGGAATAAGACAATCGTTTGTCGCTGAAGATGTGAGTGATATAGAGCATATGGACAGTTGGGATAGC